>NZ_JBIUSD010000036.1:0-1023 GCF_044741185.1 Streptomyces sp. NPDC088197 | reverse complement strand
TGTATTGACCTGGAGGGTTGTTGACGCGGGTGATGGGTGGCTGGCCGCCGAGTGCGGTGTGGGTGCGGTGGTGGTTGTAGGTGTGGAGGAAGTCTGCCAGGGCTGCGGTCCGCTGGTCGTTGGTGGTGTAGGGCTGTTGGTAGGCCCATTCGTCGAGCAGGGTGCGGTTGAAGCGTTCGACCTTGCCGTTGGTCTGCGGGCGGTAGGCGCGGGTGAGTTTGCCGGTCGCGCCGAGGTCGGCCAGGGCCTGCTTCCACAGGGCGCTTTTGCGGTAGGACCAGGCGTTGTCGGTCAGGACGCGTTCGATGCGGGTGATGCCGGTGGTGGCGAAGAAGGCTGCTGCGCGGCGGAGGAAGTCTGCGCAGGTGGCGGCTTTCTCGTCGGGGTGGACTTCGCTGTAGGCCAGGCGTGTGTGGTCGTCGACGGCGGAGTGGATGTAGTCGAAGCCGGCACCCGGTTTCCCGGCCCGGGTGGCCTGGCGGCCGCGGGTGCGCCAGCCGCCGCCGTCGGGGATCCGGCCGAGTTTCTTGACGTCGATGTGGATCAGTTCGCCGGGGCGGTCGCGTTCGTAGCGGCGGATGATGTCGCCGGTGGGCCGGTCGATGTATGCCAGGCGGTTCAGGCCGTGGCGGACCAGGACCCGGTGCACGGTCGAGGCGGGCATGCCCAGGACCGGGCCGATCCGGGCCGGCCCGAGCTTGCGGGCCTGGCGCAGCTCGCACACGCGGGCCTCGACCGCGGCCGGGGTGCGGTGCGGTGTCCTGTGCGGCCGGCTGGAGCGGTCGTGCAGACCGGCTTCGCCCTCGGCCCGCCACCGCCTGACCCACTTATGGGCCGTGGTCCGCGAGATCCCCATCTCGGCTGCGACATGCGCCACCGGGCGGCCCGAGCGGACACGCTCGACAAGGATCCGTCTGCCGTGAACGGTCAGCCGGGCATTACGGTGGGACACGAAGACCTCCGTGCGGTGCAGTCCTAGACAGCTCCACCACACCGGAGGTCTTCGCCATGATCAAGCACCGG
>NZ_JBIUSD010000035.1:1541-2831 GCF_044741185.1 Streptomyces sp. NPDC088197 | reverse complement strand
GGACGCGAGCATCTGTGGCCAAGTTTTTAAGGGCGCACGGTGGATGCCTTGGCACCAGGAACCGATGAAGGACGTGGGAGGCCGCGATAGGCCCCGGGGAGCTGTCAACCGAGCTGTGATCCGGGGGTGTCCGAATGGGGAAACCCGGCAGTCGTCATGGGCTGTCACCCATACCTGAACACATAGGGTATGTGGAGGGAACGCGGGGAAGTGAAACATCTCAGTACCCGCAGGAAGAGAAAACAACCGTGATTCCGGGAGTAGTGGCGAGCGAAACTGGATCAGGCTAAACCGTATGCGTGTGATACCCGGCAGGGGTTGCGCATGCGGGGTCGTGGGAGCTTTCTTGGTCAGTCTGCCGACTGGCCGGAGAGTAAGAAACCGTTGGTGTAGGCGAAGGACATGCGAAAGGTCCGGCGTAGAGGGTAAGACCCCCGTAGCCGAAACACTGGCGGCTCTCTTGAGAGCCACCCAAGTAGCACGGGGCCCGAGAAATCCCGTGTGAATCTGGCGGGACCACCCGTTAAGCCTAAATATTCCCTGGTGACCGATAGCGGATAGTACCGTGAGGGAATGGTGAAAAGTACCGCGGGAGCGGAGTGAAATAGTACCTGAAACCGTGTGCCTACAAGCCGTGGGAGCGTCGCTGTTGTTCTTCGGAACTTCAGTCGTGACTGCGTGCCTTTTGAAGAATGAGCCTGCGAGTTTGCGGTGCGTTGCGAGGTTAACCCGTGTGGGGTAGCCGTAGCGAAAGCGAGTCCGAATAGGGCGGTGTAGTAGCGTGCTCAAGACCCGAAGCGGAGTGATCTAGCCATGGGCAGGTTGAAGCGGCTGTAAGAGGTCGTGGAGGACCGAACCCACCAGGGTTGAAAACCTGGGGGATGACCTGTGGTTAGGGGTGAAAGGCCAATCAAACTCCGTGATAGCTGGTTCTCCCCGAAATGCATTTAGGTGCAGCGTCGTGTGTTTCTTGCCGGAGGTAGAGCACTGGATAGGCGATGGGCCCTGCCGGGTTACTGACCTTAGCCAAACTCCGAATGCCGGTAAGTGAGAGCGCGGCAGTGAGACTGTGGGGGATAAGCTCCATGGTCGAGAGGGAAACAGCCCAGAGCATCGACTAAGGCCCCTAAGCGTACGCTAAGTGGGAAAGGATGTGGAGTCGCAGAGACAACCAGGAGGTTGGCTTAGAAGCAGCCACCCTTGAAAGAGTGCGTAATAGCTCACTGGTCAAGTGATTCCGCGCCGACAATGTAGCGGGGCTCAAGCGTACCGCCGAAGTCGTGTCATTCA
>NZ_JBIUSD010000035.1:0-1447 GCF_044741185.1 Streptomyces sp. NPDC088197 | reverse complement strand
CGAAGGGTGAGACCTGATGCCGAGCCGATTGTGGTGAAGTGGATGATCCTATGCTGTCGAGAAAAGCCTCTAGCGAGTTTCATGGCGGCCCGTACCCTAAACCGACTCAGGTGGTCAGGTAGAGAATACCGAGGCGTTCGGGTGAACTATGGTTAAGGAACTCGGCAAAATGCCCCCGTAACTTCGGGAGAAGGGGGGCCATGTCTGGTGACGGGATGTACTCCTTGAGCTGGGTGTGGCCGCAGAGACCAGCGAGAAGCGACTGTTTACTAAAAACACAGGTCCGTGCGAAGCCGTAAGGCGATGTATACGGACTGACGCCTGCCCGGTGCTGGAACGTTAAGGGGACCGGTTAGTCCTGTTTCGACAGGGCGAAGCTGAGAACTTAAGCGCCAGTAAACGGCGGTGGTAACTATAACCATCCTAAGGTAGCGAAATTCCTTGTCGGGTAAGTTCCGACCTGCACGAATGGCGTAACGACTTCTCGACTGTCTCAACCATAGGCCCGGTGAAATTGCACTACGAGTAAAGATGCTCGTTTCGCGCAGCAGGACGGAAAGACCCCGGGACCTTTACTATAGCTTGATATTGGTGTTCGGTTCGGCTTGTGTAGGATAGGTGGGAGACTGTGAGCCGGTAGCGCCAGCTATCGGGGAGTCGTCGTTGAAATACCACTCTGGTCGTGCTGGATGTCTAACCTCGGTCCGTGATCCGGATCAGGGACAGTGTCTGGTGGGTAGTTTAACTGGGGCGGTTGCCTCCTAAAGGGTAACGGAGGCGCCCAAAGGTTCCCTCAGCCTGGTTGGCAATCAGGTGTTGAGTGTAAGTGCACAAGGGAGCTTGACTGTGAGACTGACGGGTCGAGCAGGTACGAAAGTAGGGACTAGTGATCCGGCGGTGGCTTGTGGAAGCGCCGTCGCTCAACGGATAAAAGGTACCCCGGGGATAACAGGCTGATCTTCCCCAAGAGTCCATATCGACGGGATGGTTTGGCACCTCGATGTCGGCTCGTCGCATCCTGGGGCTGGAGTCGGTCCCAAGGGTTGGGCTGTTCGCCCATTAAAGCGGTACGCGAGCTGGGTTTAGAACGTCGTGAGACAGTTCGGTCCCTATCCGCTGTGCGCGTAGGAGTCTTGAGAAGGGCTGTCCCTAGTACGAGAGGACCGGGACGGACGAACCTCTGGTGTGCCAGTTGTCCTGCCAAGGGCATGGCTGGTTGGCTACGTTCGGGAGGGATAACCGCTGAAAGCATCTAAGCGGGAAGCCTGCTTCGAGATGAGGACTCCCACCCCCTTTGAGGGGTTAAGGCTCCCAGTAGACGACTGGGTTGATAGGCCAGATGTGGAAGCCCTGTGAGGGGTGGAGCTGACTGGTACTAATAGGCCGAGGGCTTGTCCATTGTTGCTCGCGTTCACTGTGTGGTTCTGAAACAACCAGCCCACCACCA
>NZ_JBIUSD010000034.1:0-5978 GCF_044741185.1 Streptomyces sp. NPDC088197 | reverse complement strand
AGCGAATTCGACGATACCGGCTTTATCAGAAACACTGAGCAGAGCGCGGCGGACTGGACGACGTTGTTGCATGGTAAATCCCCTGGATTTCACGATTACAGAGAGCGTTAGATGAATTTTCCTGCGAAAAACTCATCTAACACACCTGACGAGGCATCCTTGTGAAGCGCGAGCATTTTAACGAAAACGTTTGCGCAACGCTCGCACATTTTTACTTTTTCGTATCATTGTGGATAAGTCTGTGTGTAAAAGGGTATAAGGCGGGGTTTTGCTGTGGAATGCAGCAGTCAGTCATTTTTCTGTCATTTAGCGGTTGCGGCCTGCGGAGAACTCCCTATAATGCGCCTCCATCGACACGGCAGATGTGAATCACTTCACAGACAACCCGGTCGGTTGAAGAGAAAAAATCCTGAAATAACGGGTTGACTCTGAAAGAGGAAAGCGTAATATACGCCACCTCGCAACGGTGAGCGAAAGCCGCGTTGCAACTGCTCTTTAACAATTTATCAGACAATCTGTGTGGGCACTCAAAGTGACATGGATTCTTAACGTCCTCGGACAATAAATGAATACCAAGTCTCTGAGTGAACATACGTAATTCATTACGAAGTTTAATTCACGAGCATCAAACTTAAATTGAAGAGTTTGATCATGGCTCAGATTGAACGCTGGCGGCAGGCCTAACACATGCAAGTCGAACGGTAGCACAGAGAGCTTGCTCTCGGGTGACGAGTGGCGGACGGGTGAGTAATGTCTGGGAAACTGCCTGATGGAGGGGGATAACTACTGGAAACGGTAGCTAATACCGCATAACGTCGCAAGACCAAAGAGGGGGACCTTCGGGCCTCTTGCCATCAGATGTGCCCAGATGGGATTAGCTAGTAGGTGGGGTAACGGCTCACCTAGGCGACGATCCCTAGCTGGTCTGAGAGGATGACCAGCCACACTGGAACTGAGACACGGTCCAGACTCCTACGGGAGGCAGCAGTGGGGAATATTGCACAATGGGCGCAAGCCTGATGCAGCCATGCCGCGTGTATGAAGAAGGCCTTCGGGTTGTAAAGTACTTTCAGCGGGGAGGAAGGTGTTGTGGTTAATAACCACAGCAATTGACGTTACCCGCAGAAGAAGCACCGGCTAACTCCGTGCCAGCAGCCGCGGTAATACGGAGGGTGCAAGCGTTAATCGGAATTACTGGGCGTAAAGCGCACGCAGGCGGTCTGTCAAGTCGGATGTGAAATCCCCGGGCTCAACCTGGGAACTGCATTCGAAACTGGCAGGCTAGAGTCTTGTAGAGGGGGGTAGAATTCCAGGTGTAGCGGTGAAATGCGTAGAGATCTGGAGGAATACCGGTGGCGAAGGCGGCCCCCTGGACAAAGACTGACGCTCAGGTGCGAAAGCGTGGGGAGCAAACAGGATTAGATACCCTGGTAGTCCACGCCGTAAACGATGTCGACTTGGAGGTTGTGCCCTTGAGGCGTGGCTTCCGGAGCTAACGCGTTAAGTCGACCGCCTGGGGAGTACGGCCGCAAGGTTAAAACTCAAATGAATTGACGGGGGCCCGCACAAGCGGTGGAGCATGTGGTTTAATTCGATGCAACGCGAAGAACCTTACCTACTCTTGACATCCAGAGAACTTTCCAGAGATGGATTGGTGCCTTCGGGAACTCTGAGACAGGTGCTGCATGGCTGTCGTCAGCTCGTGTTGTGAAATGTTGGGTTAAGTCCCGCAACGAGCGCAACCCTTATCCTTTGTTGCCAGCGGTCCGGCCGGGAACTCAAAGGAGACTGCCAGTGATAAACTGGAGGAAGGTGGGGATGACGTCAAGTCATCATGGCCCTTACGAGTAGGGCTACACACGTGCTACAATGGCGCATACAAAGAGAAGCGACCTCGCGAGAGCAAGCGGACCTCATAAAGTGCGTCGTAGTCCGGATTGGAGTCTGCAACTCGACTCCATGAAGTCGGAATCGCTAGTAATCGTAGATCAGAATGCTACGGTGAATACGTTCCCGGGCCTTGTACACACCGCCCGTCACACCATGGGAGTGGGTTGCAAAAGAAGTAGGTAGCTTAACCTTCGGGAGGGCGCTTACCACTTTGTGATTCATGACTGGGGTGAAGTCGTAACAAGGTAACCGTAGGGGAACCTGCGGTTGGATCACCTCCTTACCTTAAAGAACCTGCCTTTGCAGTGCTCACACAGATTGTCTGATGAAAAGTAAATAGCAAGGCGTCTTGCGATTGAGACTTCAGTGTCCCCTTCGTCTAGAGGCCCAGGACACCGCCCTTTCACGGCGGTAACAGGGGTTCGAATCCCCTAGGGGACGCCACTTGCTGGTTCGTGAGTGAAAGTCGCCTGCCGTCATATCTCAAAACTGACTTGCGAGTCATGTTTGAGATATTTGCTCTTTAAAAATCTGGATCAAGCTGAAAATTGAAACGACACACAGTTTATGTGTGTTCGAGTCTCTCAAATTTTCGCAAACCGATGATGAATCGAAAGAAACATCTTCGGGTTGTGAGGTTAAGCGACTAAGCGTACACGGTGGATGCCCTGGCAGTCAGAGGCGATGAAGGACGTGCTAATCTGCGAAAAGCGCCGGCGAGGTGATATGAACCTTTGACCCGGCGATGTCCGAATGGGGAAACCCAGTGTGTTTCGACACACTATCGTTAACTGAATACATAGGTTAACGAGGCGAACCGGGGGAACTGAAACATCTAAGTACCCCGAGGAAAAGAAATCAACCGAGATTCCCCCAGTAGCGGCGAGCGAACGGGGAGCAGCCCGGAGTCTGAATCAGCTTGTGTGTTAGTGGAACGGTCTGGAAAGTCCGACGGTACAGGGTGATAGTCCCGTACACGAAAATGCACAGGTTGTGAACTCGAAGAGTAGGGCGGGACACGTGGTATCCTGTCTGAATATGGGGGGACCATCCTCCAAGGCTAAATACTCCTGACTGACCGATAGTGAACCAGTACCGTGAGGGAAAGGCGAAAAGAACCCCGGCGAGGGGAGTGAAAAAGAACCTGAAACCGTGTACGTACAAGCAGTGGGAGCCTCTTTATGGGGTGACTGCGTACCTTTTGTATAATGGGTCAGCGACTTATATTCTGTAGCAAGGTTAACCGTATAGGGGAGCCGAAGGGAAACCGAGTCTTAACTGGGCGTTAAGTTGCAGGGTATAGACCCGAAACCCGGTGATCTAGCCATGGGCAGGTTGAAGGTTGGGTAACACTAACTGGAGGACCGAACCGACTAATGTTGAAAAATTAGCGGATGACCTGTGGCTGGGGGTGAAAGGCCAATCAAACCGGGAGATAGCTGGTTCTCCCCGAAAGCTATTTAGGTAGCGCCTCGTGAACTCATCTTCGGGGGTAGAGCACTGTTTCGGCTAGGGGGCCATCCCGGCTTACCAACCCGATGCAAACTACGAATACCGAAGAATGTTATCACGGGAGACACACGGCGGGTGCTAACGTCCGTCGTGAAGAGGGAAACAACCCAGACCGCCAGCTAAGGTCCCAAAGTCATGGTTAAGTGGGAAACGATGTGGGAAGGCACAGACAGCCAGGATGTTGGCTTAGAAGCAGCCATCATTTAAAGAAAGCGTAATAGCTCACTGGTCGAGTCGGCCTGCGCGGAAGATGTAACGGGGCTAAACCATGCACCGAAGCTGCGGCAGCGACACTATGTGTTGTTGGGTAGGGGAGCGTTCTGTAAGCCGTTGAAGGTGGCCTGTGAGGGTTGCTGGAGGTATCAGAAGTGCGAATGCTGACATAAGTAACGATAAAGCGGGTGAAAAGCCCGCTCGCCGGAAGACCAAGGGTTCCTGTCCAACGTTAATCGGGGCAGGGTGAGTCGACCCCTAAGGCGAGGCCGAAAGGCGTAGTCGATGGGAAACAGGTTAATATTCCTGTACTTGGTGTTACTGCGAAGGGGGGACGGAGAAGGCTATGTTAGCCGGGCGACGGTTGTCCCGGTTTAAGCATGTAGGCGGAGGTTCCAGGTAAATCCGGTACCTTTTAACGCTGAGGTGTGATGACGAGGCACTACGGTGCTGAAGTAACAAATGCCCTGCTTCCAGGAAAAGCCTCTAAGCATCAGGTAACATCAAATCGTACCCCAAACCGACACAGGTGGTCAGGTAGAGAATACCAAGGCGCTTGAGAGAACTCGGGTGAAGGAACTAGGCAAAATGGTGCCGTAACTTCGGGAGAAGGCACGCTGATATGTAGGTGAAGCCCCTGCGGGTGGAGCTGAAATCAGTCGAAGATACCAGCTGGCTGCAACTGTTTATTAAAAACACAGCACTGTGCAAACACGAAAGTGGACGTATACGGTGTGACGCCTGCCCGGTGCCGGAAGGTTAATTGATGGGGTTAGCGGCAACGCGAAGCTCTTGATCGAAGCCCCGGTAAACGGCGGCCGTAACTATAACGGTCCTAAGGTAGCGAAATTCCTTGTCGGGTAAGTTCCGACCTGCACGAATGGCGTAATGATGGCCAGGCTGTCTCCACCCGAGACTCAGTGAAATTGAACTCGCTGTGAAGATGCAGTGTACCCGCGGCAAGACGGAAAGACCCCGTGAACCTTTACTATAGCTTGACACTGAACACTGGTCCTTGATGTGTAGGATAGGTGGGAGGCTTTGAAGCGTGGACGCCAGTCTGCGTGGAGCCGACCTTGAAATACCACCCTTTAATGGCTGGTGTTCTAACGTAGACCCGTGATCCGGGTTGCGGACAGTGTCTGGTGGGTAGTTTGACTGGGGCGGTCTCCTCCCAAAGAGTAACGGAGGAGCACGAAGGTTAGCTAATCCTGGTCGGACATCAGGAGGTTAGTGCAATGGCATAAGCTAGCTTGACTGCGAGAGTGACGGCTCGAGCAGGTGCGAAAGCAGGTCATAGTGATCCGGTGGTTCTGAATGGAAGGGCCATCGCTCAACGGATAAAAGGTACTCCGGGGATAACAGGCTGATACCGCCCAAGAGTTCATATCGACGGCGGTGTTTGGCACCTCGATGTCGGCTCATCACATCCTGGGGCTGAAGTAGGTCCCAAGGGTATGGCTGTTCGCCATTTAAAGTGGTACGCGAGCTGGGTTTAGAACGTCGTGAGACAGTTCGGTCCCTATCTGCCGTGGGCGCTGGAGAATTGAGGGGGGCTGCTCCTAGTACGAGAGGACCGGAGTGGACGCATCACTGGTGTTCGGGTTGTCATGCCAATGGCACTGCCCGGTAGCTAAATGCGGAAGAGATAAGTGCTGAAAGCATCTAAGCACGAAACTTGCCCCGAGATGAGTTCTCCCTGAGACTTTAAGTCTCCTGAAGGAACGTTGAAGACGACGACGTTGATAGGTCGGGTGTGTAAGCGCAGCGATGCGTTGAGCTAACCGATACTAATGAACCGTGAGGCTTAACCTTACAACGCCGAAGCTGTTTTGGCGGTGAGAGACGATTTTCAGCCTGATACAGATAACAGAATTTGCCTGGCGGCTTTAGCGCGGTGGTCCCACCTGACCCCATGCCGAACTCAGAAGTGAAACGCCGTAGCGCCGATGGTAGTGTGGGGTCTCCCCATGTGAGAGTAGGGAACTGCCAGGCATCAAATAAGTGAAAAGGCCATCCGAAAGGATGGCCTTTTTGCGTTTATGTGCAGAAAAAACGGTAGGCCGGGTAAGGCAAAGCCTCCACCCGGCAAAGCAAATGACTAATGAATCACCTGCGACAGGAATGCACGCGTACGTTCCGACTTCGGATGCGCAAAGAATTCATCCGGTGGGGCCTGTTCAACGATCTCACCGCGGTCCATAAAGATCACCCGGTCTGCCACCGTTCTGGCAAAACCCATCTCATGCGTCACGCACAACATTGTCATCCCGGATTGCGCCAGCCCAATCATAGTATCCAGCACTTCTTTCACCATTTCCGGATCCAGCGCAGATGTCGGTTCGTCAAACAGCATAATTTTG
>NZ_JBIUSD010000033.1:0-6190 GCF_044741185.1 Streptomyces sp. NPDC088197 | reverse complement strand
CCTCCACACCTACAACCACCACCGCGCCCACACCGCACTCGGCGGCCAGCCACCCATCACCCGCGTCAACAACCCTCCAGGTCAATACACCTAGGCGACGTGTCTTGAGCTGCATGCTGTCGTCAAGCAAGTCCTTCGTCAGCGCCTCTCGGGGCTTCGCGCTGACGGGAGCTGCGGCGCTGGCCCCTCGTTCTCAAAACTGCTGCCGGAGACCTTCACCCGCGAGGATCATGTCAGCGGAAGGCTGGAGCACGTCGCAGATGGGGAAGCGCCTCCGTTGAGGACCAGAGTGAACGGAAAAGCATGGCCACACCCCTCACCCCGCAGACCGTCCAACGGCTTGCGTTCATCCGCTTCCTCTACGAGCAGGGAACCGCCCAGGCCGGCCAGCCCCAGCCCATCGCGGCTACGTCGGTGCTGTCCTTCCACGACAGTGTCGAGCTCTTCCTCGTCCTCGCCGGCGAACACCTGCAGGTCAACCTGCCCACTCAGATCAACTTCTCCGAGTACTGGGGAAAGCTCGCCCCGAAGCTTCCCTCCGGCTCTGAACTGCCCAGCAAAAAGGCCATGGAGCGAATGAACAAGCTCCGGGTCAACCTCAAGCACCACGGAGCAATTCCGTCTCCGACGGACATCGCTCAGGTCAAGGCGGACGTGACGACGTTCTTCACCGACGCAACCCAACTGGTCTTCGGTGGGAGTTTCACGGAGATCGACATGATCGACCTAGTGACGAGGGTGGAGACCGTCCAACTCCTGCAGGACGCGCACACCCATGCCCTCGTCGGGGACTTCCCATCCGCGATGGCTGGCTTGCGGATTGCCTTCACCGAACTTATCGACCACTACACCGAACATCGAACACGGGGAGCAAGGTCCCCCTTCCGATTCGGTCCCACTGTCACCAACCGTCCCTTCGACCACCGCAATTCACGTGATGAGACCCTTCGCCAACTGGACAAGGTCAGCAACGCGACAGAAGCGATCCAGCGCGCTATGCGCGTCATCAGCCTCGGGATCGACTACGCGCGCTATGCACAGTTCGAGATTCTCGCTCCGGTGGTCCACGGCTACATGGACGGGTCGAGGCGCTTCGTGGTCGACGAAGGCCACAAACTCCTCTCCGAGGGCGACTACCAGTTTGGTCGCCTGTTCCTCATCGAGTCTGCACTGCAGGCGGCGAAGGCCGACTCGGTGCTGCAACGCCGAAATGACCACCGACAGGCGAATAGCCCTCAGCCGGGTGTCTGGGCGGCAGGGGATGAGAGGACCTGGGAAGGGCCCGCACACTGAGACTGTCGGCGCCGCAGCGCACCCGGAGGGGGCTGGCCCTCAATGACACCGATGGCCTCGCCCCCTGACGGGGGCGAGGCCATCGCGCAGTTCACCATCCGGACCAGACACGTCGCGGACACGCACGCAACGCATCACCCCAGTTCAAATCCGATGCGGACACTCCAGAACTCGGAAAACTTGACTAAGAGGTGTCCCGTAACTGCCGGTCATGGGTGAGATGATCTTGACGTGGCTGGTGTGTCACGGCGTCGGAGCCGTCTTGAATACGTCCGTTCACCGGGCTGAGCCCACGCTCCTTCGGCAGGTTGGTGACCGCGGTGCAGCGCGAGAGCGCAGCCGAACCACGGACGGGTCGTCCGTGGGGCCTCTCGCTTGAGGACCGTATTCTCCTGGTCGCCGCCTACTGGCGCACCAACTTGACCATGCGCCAACTGGCTCCGCTGTTCGGGACCTCGAAGTCGGCGGCCGACCGGATCATCGACCACATCGGGCCCCTGCTGGCCTTGCCGCCCCGACGCCGGTTCGCGAGGGGCACTGTTCTGATCGTGGACGGGACGTTGGTGCCCACCCGCGATCACGCGGTGGCCGAGCAGTCGAAGAACTATCGGTACTCCACCAACCACCAGGTAGTCATCGATGCCTACACCCGTCTGGTCGTCGTGGTCGGACGGCCGCTGCCCGGCAACCGGAACGGCTGCAAGGCGTGGGAGGAATCAGGGGCCAAGTCAGCGGTCGGACGGACGACCGTGATAGCTGACGGCGGCTACCCAGGGACTGGATTGATCATGCCGCACCGCCGCACCAAGCACGAGGAAATGCCCGACTGGAAGCGGGAGCACAACCGCTCACACAAGCAGGTCCGTGCACGAGTGGAGCATGCCTTTGCCCGAATGAAGACCTGGAAGATCCTCCGCGACTGCCGGCTCAAAGGCGACGGCGTCCACCATGCCAAGCGCGGCATCGCCCGCCTGCACAACCTCAACCTTGCCGGATAGGACCACAGCCGAACTCGCGCAGGTTCTCACCCGCGTCCGTCGGCGGGCGCGGAGTGTGTCGCGGCCACTGCGCTCCCACCTGTTCCACCACAGCGGCTCGGAAGGCTTCCAAAAGGACGCTTCCGGGGTACGTCCCAAAAGCTTGGTACTTCCAGCGGTAGTAGCACGACCAGTAGCTCACCACGCGCCGCTCCGTGCGCGCGAAGAAGGCCGCATTCCGAGCGATGAACTCACCGTAGGCACGGCGCTGGACCGAGCCGGGGTCCGCGAGCCCGGGAAGGCCCCGGCCGATCGCCTCGATGATCTCCAGCACGTACTCGCCGGCCAACTGCACCACGAACGGGACTACCCACGGCTCGTCCGACGCCACGATCCGCTCAAGGTGCCGCTGGCGGACCAGGCCATCATGGTGCCGGGAGTACAGGCAGTGCAGAATCACCTGCTGTGTCCCGGACAGTTGCCCATCCGAGCCGACGCCCGGTTCATCGTTGTAGATGCGCGACGGGATGGCGACGGTCTCGCCCTGCACCTCGACCTCGACCTCGACCTCGAAGGGCATCATCGGCGCATGCCTGGCCTCCGGCATGACCGCCAGGACGGTGCGCACGTCGTCGGCAAGACGGGTCGGAAACGCTGCCGTCAGCGCAGGGGCGACGTTCGACGAGTCCCGGGGCAGCTGCACCACAGGAGGATATGCGGCGAACCTATCGGTCACTCAACCACCCGCCTCAACGTTGCGGGACAGTCCTTAGCCCACCCCTGTGCACAGAACTTCAAGAGAATCGTACTCGCGTGCGATTCCCGGATTGAGTGGGCTTATGCCGTGAAGAACGTCACCCCGGGCGATGGCGCGGTCGAATCCTCGGTCGACACGCCAATTAGCGCTGCGACATGTTGGATTGGAGCACCATTGCTCCGTCGAAACCGCGGTGCATCGCGCGAAAGATCTTGAGGTGACCGAATGCCATCACTGTCACGCATCGCATTCGTTTGCCGGAGGACAACGTTCCACTGCCGGGCCCCTCCAGGATGTTTCAGGCGTGCCCGCCGACTGGTGCGGCACGGACTGTGATGGGGGTGGACTGCAAGTGCGGAAACGCATACTCGGACGCTGGGGCTCGGCGCTCGGCGTCGCGACCACGGGGGTGGTCATCGCGGCGGGTGCGCCGGCGGTGGCAGCCGCGCCGGACGTTCCGACGCAGGCGGTGGCGCTGGTCGACAGTGTCAAGCCGGTGCTGACGGCGAAGGTGTCGAGCCCGTCGGGCGGGCAGGTCACGGCGAAGTTCTTCGCCGGGACCTACGCCGCGAACGGCGCGTGGGATCTGGTCAACGGCGGCACGGTCACGGTCGCGTCGGGCTCGGTCGCCCGGCTGACGCTGCCGACGTCGATGCCGATCGGCACGGAGTTCGACTGGCAGGTGCAGGCCTGCCAAAGCGGCACCTGCTCGGCGTTGACGACGCTTCAGGACACGCATGTCTCGCCGATGCTGGGCGCGGGTGCACGGCCGGGTGCGACGCGGCTGTCGTTCTCCGCCGGCGACCATGTCTCGGCGCAGGTCGACGTGGGCTCGGGGAATGTACTGGTGTCCACCAGCGATCTGACGCTGCCCGGGATCAACGGCGATGTCGGTCTCGGCGCGTCGTACAACAGCGAGTCGGTGGGATCCGGGTTCACCTCGACCTCGGCCGCCGCGGGGTACGGGTGGCTGCTCACCCCGTACGACGTCTCGCTGACGGTGCATGAGGAAGGATCGGTGTCCTACCGCGGCCGGGCCGGTGTAACGGGCCTGTTCGTGTCCAACGGCAGCAGCTTCACCGCGCCGGGCGGGTTCAAGGCGGACCTGGTCAAGAACAGCGACGGCACCTACACGCTGACCGACCACTCCAGCCAGACCAAGCAGACGTTCGACTCCTCCGGCAAGCTCACCAAGATCACCGACCGCAACGGCAACACCACCACACTCGGCTACAGCGGCAGCCTGCCGGCCTCGATCGTGGCGACCCGCGGCACCACCAGCCAGCGCACCGGCGTGTACGCCAATGCGTCGGGTCATGTGACGACGCTGAAGCAGACCGCCTCGGACGGCTCGGTCCGCACCGTCACCTACACCGTCAACAGCAGCGGCGACCTGGCCTCGGTCAAGGACACCCTCAACCGCACCACGTCCTTCGGCTACACCGCGCACCAACTGACGTCGATCACCAACCCCGGCGGCGGCATCACCAACTTCACCTACGGCGCCCGCGGGGTCACCTCCGTCACCCAGCACAACACCGCCACCGGCTCCCCCGGCGACTCCATCACCCGGCTGTCCTACCCGTCTGCCACGCAGACCCTGCTGGCTGCGCCGAACACCGACCAGACGCAGTCGGTTTCCACGGTTCCGCACACCACCTACGACCTCAGCGCAGACAACACCGCGCACGTCACCAAGGCCACCGACGCCGACGGCAACGTCCGTTCCAAGACGTACACCGCGAACTTCGACACCTCCACCAGCACCGTCGGGTCCGGCAGCGGAGCCTCGACCTCGTCGAACGAGTACAACGCCAACGGCGGTGAGTCGCTGACCAAGACGACTTCCCCCACGGGTTCGTCGCAGTCCGCGCTCTACGGCAACACCGCCCCCGCCAGCAAGTACCTGCCGTCCTCCTCGACCGACGCCCAGTCCAACGCCAGCACCTACCACTACACCGGCGCCGGGCAGCGCGACGAGAGCACCGACGCCAACGCCGCCAACGCCAAGGTCACTTACAACAACGACGGCACCGTCGCCACCTCCACCGACCCGGGCAACAGCACCAGCGCCACCTACGGCTACGACTCCGCCACCCACCAGACCACCTCCGTCACCCCGGTGACCGGCGGCTCCCTGGGCGGGCAGACCTTCAGCTACGACAAGTACGGACGCCTGACCACGGCCAAGGACGGCCGGAACATCACCACCACCTACGCCTACGACGACGCGGACCGCATCACCTCGGTCACCTACTCCGACAGCACTCACGCCGTCGGGTACACCTACGACAGCTTCGGCCGCGTCCGGACCCGCACCGACGCCACCGGCACCACCACCTACACCTATGACGACCTCGGGCACCTGGCCACCCGCACCGCCACCTCCGGCGGCGGCACCCTCACCTACGGATACGACAAATCAGGGAACCTGACTACTGTCGCCGACGCCCGCGGCACCGCCACGTACACCTACGACGACGCGAACCTCCTCACCCAGCTCGTCACCGCAGCGCCGGCCTCCACCAAGATCCGCTTCGCCTACGACGACCACGGCCGCCGCACCGACACCTGGTACGGCACCGACACCAACCACACCATCTACAAAGCCCACGTCCACCAGGACTACGACGCCTCCGGCCGCCCCTCCCGCGTCTGGGCCGACCAGGGCCCCGCCACCTCACCCACCCGCCAGTTCGACGTCACCTACTGCCGCGCCGCAGGCGGCACACCCGGCACCACCTGCTCCACCGCCACCACCGACGACCGCAGCCTTCTCCAGTGGTCTAAGGACAACCTCTCGGGGAAAACGACGACCTACGGGTACGACCCGGGCAACCGGCTGACGTCAGTGGCGACTTCGGGAGGTGGGACCACGTACAGCTACGGCTACGACATACGCGGCAACCGCACCACCGCCACCGGGACAACCGCCCTCACCCACAACGCCGCCAACCAGATCACCACCAGCGGCTACACCTACGACGCCGCCGGGAACCTCACGAAAACCCCGTCGCTGTCCTCAGTCACCTACAACGGCGCCGGCCAGATGACCGCCGCCACCACCGCCACCGGAACCGGCACCTACACCTACGCCGGCACCAGCCAGACCGAACTGACCCACCAGACCACCGACGACGGCCAAAACGTCGACTACGTCTAC
>NZ_JBIUSD010000032.1:0-8180 GCF_044741185.1 Streptomyces sp. NPDC088197 | reverse complement strand
CCCCTGCACCCGTCGGGGGGTCGGGTGTTGTCCGCCCTGTCCCCCCGGCGGCCCTCCCGGGCGCGCCCCACCCCCCCCCGGCCCCCCCCCCCCCCCCCCCCCGGGGGGGGGCGCCCGGGGCCCCCCCACGACGTGGGGCCGACTTCGGGCAGCGGGCTGGCTCCGCATCCGCTCGCAGCGCTCTTCCCCGACGACGGCGACGGCAGCGGGCCGCAGGCCTTCACGGCCGAAGCACCGGCATCTGTAGACGAGGTCGTCGACGCAGAGCTCCTCGACGACTCCGATCCGGACGATGACGAGGCCGAGAACGACGTATGGGATGTGTAGGCGACCTGGGGCAGGGGCCGTGAACGACGCAGCCAGGGACACCCCGATGCGGCCTCTGCCGCTGTTCCAGCTCACCGGCTGGACCCACTTCGTCGACGAGGAGGTGAACCCGCCCGTCCTGGCGCCAGGCGACAGTGCCGCCGAGGACAGGAAGACGGACGAACAGGCCATCGCCTACCACCGGCACCTGCGGATGGTGCCCACCGACGCGATGACGCACATGCAGAAGACGGTCGTCGAGGCGGTCCACCGCAACAGCGGGAGCCGTGAGGGCCTGATGGACCATGTCATCGACGGGCCCGCAGGCACCGGCAAGACCTGCCTGCTGCGAGCGATCGGACGCACCGCCCAGCAGGAGATCGAAGTCGCCACGAACGGCCGGCAGCCCAACACGATCCCGGTGGTGCACATCACCACCCCCGCGGACCCGGAGCTGAAGGTGAACTGGATCTGGGAGATCGGCTCCTACCTGGGTCTCAACCCCGAGCCGAAGAGCCTCGCGGAAGTCCTGGAGATGCGCAGGCACCAGGACGTGACCCTGTCGGTCAACTACGTCCTGGAGAC
This sequence comes from Streptomyces sp. NPDC088197, assembly GCF_044741185.1. NCBI lineage: Bacteria > Bacillati > Actinomycetota > Actinomycetes > Kitasatosporales > Streptomycetaceae > Streptomyces > Streptomyces sp. NPDC088197. The sequence continues at coordinate 7,289 of NZ_JBIUSD010000032.1, read as the reverse complement.
GGCGCAGACCCGTCTGCTGCTCGTCGACGACATCGACCGGGCCTCGCCACAGCAACTGGCCAACGTGCTGCCCCACTTCGACTACCTGCGCGACAAGCTGGGCATCTCGCTCATCTTCTGCGGCACCGGCGCCAGCCACCTCCTGCACCAGGCCCGCATCCTGGCCCAGGACCTGACCCGGGTCAGCGCGGAGAACCGGGTACGGCTCGAACAGGCGGGCCGCCCGGCGGATCTCGTCTCGCCCTCCCCCACTGCGCTGCTGCCCGTGACCTGGCTGCACCCCCTGCCCCTGGGCCCCAAGGCCGAGGAACAGGAGATGTTCCGGCGCGTACTGGCTAGTTTCGAGGCCGACTTGAGGCTGTACCGGCTCGAGGAAAACGCCCTCAGTAAGCACGCCGCCCAACTGCACCAGCTCACCGGCGGCTACTTCAAAGCCCTCAGCTACGTCATCTCCACCGCCGCCGTCATCGCGATCCACAGCGGCAGCGAGAACATCACCGAGAAAGAGCTCAAAGCCGCGACAGCCCAGCTCGGCCCCTGGAAACCAGCCGCAGGCGAGCGGTGAAGCTTGGGCCGACCCTCACTGGCTCGGCTGCCGGATGGTCGGAGCCCGCCCCGGCGGGGTCCGCTGTCTAGTTGGGCCGGGTATCTGACATAACCGGCACACCCGCATGTCCAGGACAGGAGCCCAGTTGGGTATCCCTCCCGACAGCCCCGGGCCGTCCGTGGACTCCGTCCCGACGCGCTAAGGGCCCGAGGACGACTTGCGGTGATCACCTGCTCAGGTGAGGAGTGAGGCCGGTTGGTGGTGCTGTCGGCGGCCACGGACGTGACGTGCGGGTGCCGGGGCTGACTCCGGGTGGCCGGCACAAAGGTGTTCGTCCTGTGGGCCAACAGACCGATGAACGGCGAGAAGAGTTCGCCGAAGCACCCGGCAGTGAAGGACGTGGTGATGCCGTAGCGCGGCGGCGGGCTGGTCGGGGAGGCTGTACGCCGTGGCCGATGACACCGACACCGACGACTGGCCGGGCTACACGCCCGAAGAGATGGACCTGCCGACCGAACTGGTGGAGAGGATCAGACTGGTCTGCTTCCTTCTGCACCTGCCGGTGGCCGAACGCCACAGCATGCCCGGTGTGGCGCTGAGGCGTGAAGAGGTGTGGAAGCCGGGAGAGCCGGCCGACCACGTCACCGTCAGCTGGAATGTCAGCGACAAGCTGTTCGACGTCGCGGAGACACAGGGCAGCGACGGCAGGGCGGAGCACCTGTGTGGCGCCATCGATGCCCTGGAACGCGGACTCGTCGACGCACTGCGCCGGGGAGGCCTGCGGGTACAACGCGACACCGGCACTCAGGACTGGAAGGTCCTGGGCATCGTTGCCCCCTCCCCCCTGGACTGACCCCAGCCCCCCTGCTCACGTGCGGCTGGTACGCGGTCTTTACCCGCAGAGCATATGCACTCACCATCGGTGATCAGGGTCTAGTCGGTCGGGCTGCCGACTGCGTGGGGGACGACGCGTACAGGGGGTCAAAATGGGCGTCTTGTGGAAGCTGGAGCCAGCTACCGAGGCGAAGCACCGGTTGTACAAGCAGTACCTGGACGCCTGGTGGCCGATCTTTCTGCAGACTTCCGCCCGCACCGGATACTCCCGTCCTCGCGTCACGCTGCTGGACGCCTTCGCCGGCCCGGGCCGCTACCTGGGCGGAGAAGAGGGCTCGCCCGTCTTCATCCTGAGAAAGCTGCTGAACCACACTGCGGTCGACCGCATGAACCTCAGCCGGCAGCGTGTCCGTCTGATCTTCATCGAGAAGGAGCGGCCACGTTACGAGCATCTGCGTGCGGAGCTCGTCCGCTGCTTCGGGCCGCTAGAAGACCTGCCCGTACACGTCGAAGTGCATCACGGCGAGGCCGGACAGGACAGCGGCGAACTGCTGACCAAGCTGGACGCCTGGGGCCACCCGGTCCTGGGGATCTTTGACAGCTGGGGCAACATCAACGTGCTGTTGTCCCTCATGCGCCGCATTGCCCACAACCCCTCCAGCGAAGTCATCACCACCTTCGGTCCCAACTGGTTCAGCCGCGAGCAGGGGCGGCAGATGGCCAGTGAGGAGTTCAACCCGGAGCTCCTCGACATGGTCTTCGGCGGCCGCGAGTTCTGGTCGCCCGCTGATGCAGAACTCCGGCCTGACGAGCGGTGGCGTGTGTGGCTGTCGACCTACCGTGACGCGCTGCGCCGGGCGGGGTTCCGCTCCCAGTTGCAGTTCCGGCTCGTGCCCCGCACTGGCCAGCCTCTGTACCTCGTCTTCGGCACCGGCCACCCCACGGGGGCCTGGAGGCGATGAAAGAGGCCATGTGGAAGGTCGACGTCAGCGACGGTATGAGCTTCAAGGACCCCCGCACTCGCGGCGGGGTCCTCCCCGGACAGTCCACGCTGTTCGCCGGCGCGGACGTGGTCGACCCAGAGCTGCTGGAACTGGTCCACCAACGTCTGTCCCAGGGAGTCGCGACGGTGGAGGACATCGGTCAGTGGCTGCTGACCGAGACCTCCCGCTGGCTGCCCAAGCATGCGCTCGCCGCTGTCCAGGAGCTGCGCAACGACGGCGTCGTGACGGTGCTGAGCAGTGGCAAGCTCACCCGCAAGAGCCGGATCAGCCTGAACTGACCGCCGCGGCCAGCGGAAGCTGGTCCCACTGCTGTCCCTCCAGCAGACGGCCTCCCGCCTTCGGGGTCCGGCCGCCCCACTGCTTGAAGAAGAACGGCACATCGGCCTCCTGGCAGACGTCGCGAATACCGGTCACCCACTCCGGCTCCAGCGGCCGGAAGCGCGGACCGGACTCCCCGCCGGCGATCACCCAGTCGATGCCGGAAACGTCCAGGCCCTTCAGCGGTCCCAGCAGCGGTTCGCACGACAGGAACCGCACCGCAGCCGGCGCCTGGCGCAGGTCGTCGACGCGAGCGAGTTCCTTCTCGCCCTCCACCGACACCCCCATCCACAGGTTCGCCGGCCACTCAAGCCCGTCGGCGACCTGCCGTAGCCGCCGCGCCCGCTTGGTCAGCACCTGATAGGTGTGCTGCGGCGTGTCGGCGACCACCTCAAAAACCTGGCGAACGAAGTCCAGCGGTACGCGAGCGTGGAATAGGTCCGACATCGAGTTGACGAACACCGTCCGCGGACTCTTCCAGCCGTAAGGGATCTGGAGAGCATCCGGATGCACGGTCAGGCCGAACCCCGGCCCGGAGGTCCGCGGATCGCCATCCCTCTGGTACTTCGCCGACCCCATCGCCTTGAGGCGTTTCGCCAGGGTGAGCGCGTAGCAGTTGTCGCAGCCGGCCGACACACGATCGCACCCAGTCGTCGGGTTCCACGTCGCCTCAGTCCACTCGATGGCGCTGCGATCACTCACGGGTCTCCTCCTGCCATGCGCGTCTTCACACCGTCACCAGGGACAAGCGCGGCGTGCTGCCCAACGATGCCCGCATCCGGCAAGTACCGGGGCCCGTTGCTCGGTATTGCTGCGGTTGCCGACTGCTCCACTCGCCCCAATGTTCGAACTTTCGTTCTAAATCTAGTGACCGAGAACCACGCCGTCGACAGGCAGTACGGGCCATCGCCACGCTTCTGCGGCTCCCGCTCAACCGAAACCCGTCTCTCAGGGGCCCTCACGGCCGTGCTCGGCCGCGCATCGCAGCACGCGCCCGGGCAGCACCCGCCGCGTACGGGTACAGCTCACCGCCGGCAGCCAGCACGGCGACGCCGGCATACTTCCCGGCGCGCACCGCGGCCGTACGAGTGGACGGCAGATGCCGAGCGGTGCGCTCACAGGCCTGCTGGGCGACCTCAGCGGCGGCTTCCTCGGCCGCGGCACGAGTTGTCGACGGTGCGCCGATGAGCACATCTTCGCCCCGTACGCCAGCCGGGCCTCCGCCTCGGCCGGTTCGCTGCGGGCCAGCGCCGGCAGAACGGAACACCAGTACTCCGCGGCCGCGTCGGCCAGCACCTGGTCCAAATCGGTGCGGATGGTCGCCTCCCGTGCGCCAGGACGCCATCGACGTCGGCGCGATCGTTGACGTCCGCCCCCGCGGCGGCCGCTATCAGCGCCGTCTCGACGATCAGGGCCTCGACTGCGCTGAGGTTCGCATAAGCCTCACACCCCCGGCCGCATCCTGCTTGCCGCAGCCAGAGCATGGCCGCGCGCCGGGCCTGCCCAGCTGCCTCGGCTTCGGCGCGGGCCACGCGAGGGCCTCCCGACGCTGTTCGCGCTCAAAGACGGCACCCTCTCTCCGGCCCTGGGTGCACCAGTTGCTCGCAGACCGTCTCACGCGGCTGCTGCCCGTACGCCACCCGCGACCCTTCCGCCATAGCCATAGCATGAGGCGGGGCCTCATCTCCCTTCGCGGCCACCTGAGGCGCAGGCCGCACCGATCGGCAACCAGGGAGCCGCAGGGGCCGCCGGTATCCATCCGCAGGTCTTCGTCTCACCGCAGACACCCGCAGTCGGCCCGGCGCGACAGCCCCCGCCCGATCAGCCAGCCCACCGAATCCGTCAGCGCACAGCGCAGCCGGGCCGCCCGGCGCCCACCGAAAGTGCGCTCAATCGCTGACCAGCACAAACCAATCCACCGAGCCACGCAGGCGGCTCTGGCCGTGCATGTCCACGAGCAGCGGCGTCTCCACATCGTGCATAACCCGGCTCAAGCCTGGTGTCGCGGCAGTCGCCGTCGGTTCACGGACCGTTCCGGCCCTCGACGCATGGCGGTCCGCGCACAGCTTCTGCCCCGTCCCGGCATCGGGACGTTCGCGGGCGCGGGATGATCTGTTGAGGAAGCTGCGGACGGCTCGGGCGACCGTCGCGGGTGCGGGAGTTGGCGGCAAGGGGGATCTCGGCATGCGCAATGTTCTGAGCCGGACTGCCACGGAGGGAACGGTCCTGGCACGCCGCCATGTGCGTCCCTTCAGACGTGCCTATCTGATTCGCGACGACGACTACGCAGGCCTGCTGCGGGTGATCGAACGTGCCTGCCAGGTATGGGGCGGGGTCGGCGACCTCATTGTTCCGGTGGCTGCCGACGGCAGCGTCAGCGACTTGTACCGGACGTTGCTGCTGCGCAGCGAGCTCGACTACCTGACGGTCGTCGTCCCTGATACCGAGTCACAGGCCTGGCAGCAGCGATGCCGCGAACTGGGCGAGGCGATGCGGCTGCCTACGGGACGGGGTGAAGAGATACCGGTTCTCATGATTGCCGGGGCGGGGGACGCCGAGAGTCTCCGTACGGTGACCGTGACCGGCACACCGGCGGGCGATCCCTGGGAGCTGGTGTACAGCGTCATGCTGGGGCGCTTGCCGCACCGGCCCGACGAAGACCTGCTGGCGTACTCAAGAGCCCGCGATGATCTGCAGTTCTCCGATGTCTTGACCCTCGAGCGGCAGACCCCCGAAAGCTTGGGGGTGGATGAGCTGCTGGCGCGGTGCCGGCAGGTCACGCCCGTGGGACTGAGCCGGATGTCCCTGACACCCCGCCCTGTGTGGGTGGGCACCAACGGTGTTGACGACTGGCTGCAGGAAGCCGGTGCGGCAGCCCGCGACCTGGGCCGCAACGTCTACGTCCTCTGCGAGCACAAGAGCGTCCCGGACGCCGCCCTGTTGTGGAACCTGCGGGCCCTGCACGGCTGGTCCCACATCGTGCCGATCGGCCTGCCGTTGTCGCGTACCCGGGCTGGGGAACTGGACGTCGCCGAGGTGGAAGGGGCGAGCGCCTGCTTCTTCGTCCCGACCGGCCCGGATATCCATCCGTCGACCAAGGCAAACCCAAGATTGCGCGCTTGAGTCTCATAGTTGCTGACCTGCCGTTCCGGGAAAGCAGTGCATCCCACCTTGACTACGGAGCGAAGACCTTGGAATCCCAGGACATAGAGCCGCCCGCCCGCGCTGTCGGGTTCGGGAAGTTCACGGCGCAGCCGTTCCCGCACCAGCTAGGACGTAAGGAGAAATTCTTGATGATCGGTCCACGGCGGTAGGGCCCCAGCTCTCAAGGCGGCTATTGCCTTCGCATGGGCTGCTGCAGTCCGCTCTGTCCATTCCGGCATCGTGACGTCAGGCTACATCTGTCTGGACCTTTGTGGCATCTCGGGATGCATGCCACACGCTACTGACAGTCGATCAAGTCCGCCCAGAATCAGCTTTGCGACTGCTCTCGTCTGTGACTCACCATGCGGTAGTCCGTCTGGCGTCTGTCACCTTCAAGCACCCGGGCCCACCGCGGATACCCACGGTGGGCCGGCTCCTCGGCCGCTCAGGACGACAGCGTTCGTGTTGTCGCCCTATTCAGCAGCGGCCTGGCTCGGGACGCCGGGTCTGGAGCTTCATTTCTCTCCAGCACAACACGTCGCCTGCGCCTCAAATCGCACTGGCGGAGGCTGCAGCAGTGTCAGTCCTAAAGGTTGTTGCAGAACGTCCGTGATGGGGCATTCCTTCTGTATGGGTGGGGTGTTGCGGGCTGAGCCGTTGTGGGTGGAGACATTTGGTGGCCGTGTATTACCGGACGAACCTCACGATGCGCCAGCTCGCCCCACTCTTCGGGATCTCCTCTGCTCTACAGCTACGACGACGCGAACCTGCTGACCCAGCTCATCACCGCAGCGCCGACCTCCACCAAGATCCGCTTCGCCTACGACGACCACGGCCGCCGCACCGACACCTGGTACGGCACCGACACCGACCACACCCTCTACAAAGCCCACGTCCACCAGGACTACGACGCCTCCGGCCGCCCCTCACGAGTCTGGGCCGACCAGGGCCCCGCCACCTCACCCACCCGCCAGTTCGACGTCACCTACTGCCGCACCACCAACGGCACACCCGGCACCACCTGCTCCACCGCCACCACCGACGACCGCAGCCTCCTGCAGTGGTCTAAGGACAACCTGACGGGGAAAACGACGACCTACGGATACGACCCGGGCAACCGGCTGACGTCAGTGGCGACTTCGGGAGGTGGGACCACGTACAGCTACGGCTATGACCCGCGCGGCAACCGCACGACCGCCACCGGCGCCACGACCCTGACCCACAACGCCGCCAACCAGATCACCACCAGCGGCTACACCTACGACGCCGCCGGGAACCTCACGAAAACCCCGTCGCTGTCCTCGGTCACCTACAACGGCGCCGGACAGATGACCGCGGCCACCACCTCCACCGGAACCGGCACCTACACCTACGCCGGCACCAGCCAGACCGAACTGACCCACCAGACCACCGACGACGGCCAAAACGTCGACTACGTCTAC
>NZ_JBIUSD010000031.1:0-12172 GCF_044741185.1 Streptomyces sp. NPDC088197 | reverse complement strand
GGGGGCGTGGGCGGGGGCGGCGGGGGGGGGGCCCCGGGGCCCGCCCGCGGGGGGGGGGGGGGGGCGGCCCCCCCCCCGGGGGGGGGGGGCCCCGGGGGGGGCCCCCCCCCGCCCGCGAGGAACGGGAGGTCAGCCCGCGAAGGCCGTCGTCCCGGCCGGGGTGCCGAGACCGGTCGGACCGTCGTAACCGGCCTTGCCGGTGCACAGGTAGCTGCCGGAGCAGCTTCCGTTGGAACCGCTGGTCACGTCGTTGAGCGCCGTGGTGTGGGCGTACGGGAAGGACGTCGGGTACGAGCCGGAGGACGGGTTGCCCGCCAGCGCGTAGACCGAGGCGATGATCGGCGAGGAGACGCTGGTGCCGCCGAAGGTGTACCAGCCGGCCGTGACGCCGTAGGAGTCGTAGACCGCGACACCGGTGGCCGGGTCGGCGACCGCCGAGACATCGGCGATGGTCCGCTTGGAGCAGCCGGTGTCCTTCTGCCAGGACTGCTTGGCGTCGTAGGCCGAGCAGCCGGACCCGGAGCCGGACCAGACCGTCTCCGTCCAACCGCGGGTCGTGGACGACTTCTTGAGGTTGGTGCCGCCGACCGCGGTCACGTACTTCGAGGCCGCGGGGTACTCGGCGCCGTAGCCGGAGTCACCGGCGCTGACGGTGATCGCGACACCGGGGTGGTTGAAGTACGAGGAGTCGTAGCTGGTGTCGGAGGACGACTCGGAACCGCCGTAGCTGTTCGAGACGAACTTCGCGCCCAGGGCGACGGCCTCGTTGACCGACTTGCCGAGGTTGGCCATGGAGGCGGAACTGGCCTCGACCAGGAGGATGTTGCACTTCGGGCAGATGGCGCTGGCCATGTCCAGGTCGAGGGAGATCTCCTCGGCCCAGCCCGAGTCGGCGCTGGGCAGGGACGTGGTGGAGCCGGTCTGGCTCACCTTCTTGAAGCAGCCGCTGGCCACCGTGCAGGCGGGCAGACCGTAGTACGACCGGTAGGCGGCCAGGTCACTGGCGGCGTTGGGGTCGTCGTACGCGTCGACGATCGCGACCGTCTCGCCGCTGCCGTTGGTGGACGCCGCCGAGGTGAGGCCGTAGGCGGCGCGCAGGTCGGTGGGACCGTAGCCGGACGGCGTGGCGGCGGTGGCCGCGTCCGGCGAGACCGTGGTGGTCCGCGCGGCGTGCACGGTGCCGCTGGTGACGCGCAGCGCCTTACAGGCCATGTCGCCCGCCTTGGCGGGCGTGGCACAGGCCCGCGCGGTGTGGACGGGCTGCGCGGCGGCCGGCGTCTGCGCGACGGCGGACGGGGTGAGGGCCAGCGCGGAAGCGGCCAGAGCGGCGACCGCTGTGAGGGGTAGACCGGCGCGACGTATCGCCGGATTCAGGGTGATGCGCAACGAACTGCCTCCTGTGGTGGGTTACCTGGGGGCCTGCGGATGCAGTGGTGCCTGCGGTGCCAGATGGGGTGACTGAGGCACCGAACCGCCACTATGGATGACGCGGTCACGTCAATACAGGGACCGGGCGAAGTCTCTACCTCCGCTTTGCCTTCGTCAGTTCGCCTTGGGGAAGACGTGGTCGAGAAATGACCGCGCAGGATGCATGGATTCCACTTGCGTGGTTTCGCAACTCCCCTGCGCGGTCCGCCGCTTGGGTCCGCCCTACGACGTCAGGTAGCAGGATTTGGCGACGTTCGGGATCGGGTCACCGCCACCGAAGGCCGCGGTGGTGCAGGGCGTGCCCCCGGTGAACGTCGCGTAGAGGTAGTCGCCCGCCGCCCCGTACGCCACGGTCCTGCGGCCGGTGAAGGCGCAACTGCCGTTCTCCGCCGAGCAGGTCGCCGGAAAGCCGGGCGGGGCGCCCGCGTACGTGGAGCAGCTCTTGGCCACGCCGAAGACCGGGTCGACCCCCATCGTGTCGTTGCCGCAGGTCGTCGGGCCGTTGGAGCGGCCGGTCCAGAACGCGCCCGCGGCGCCGTACGCGACGGGTTGCGATCCGGTGGCCGCGCAGACGGACTTCTCGGCCGCGCACTGCGTCCAGTTGCCCGCGGGCGGCCCGTTCGGGGCGGCCCAGCAGCTCTTGGCCGTGTTGTACAACGGGTCGGTGCCGAAGGCGTGGTTGGTGCAGGCGACGCTGCCGGTGACCACCTGGAAGCGGAAGGCGCCGTTCGCGCCGTAGGCGACCTCCCGGGTGCCGCTGACCGCGCAGGTCCCCTTCTCCGCCGCGCACGAGGTGTAGCCCGCGGGGCCGCCGGACGGGGCGAGATAGCAGGACTTCAGTACGCCGTAGGCCGGGTCGGCGCCGCCGAAGGCGGAGGCCGCGCAGAGCGTCGCGCCGCTGACGGACCGGTAGGCGTACGCGCCCGCGCCGTAGGCCATGACCTGGCTGCCGGACGGGGTGCAGGTGCCGCCCTCGACGGCGCACAGGGTGTAGCCGGTCGGCAGCGTCGTGCCCGCGACCGAGGTGGCGAAGGGCACGGGGGCGCCGAGGCCGGTGGCGGACACCGCGTACGTCCCGGCGGGGACGCCGGTGAGGTAGACGTAACGGCCGTCGCTCGACCCGCCGTTGATGCCCGCGCCCGGGTGGAAGGCGCCGCCGCTCCACACGGTGGCGCCGTTGACGGTGACGGTGGCGTCGGCGGAGCCGTTGGTGGGTACGCCGATCCGGCCGGTGGTCCCCGCCGGGCTCGTCAGCGACTCGGTGAGGGTGCCCGCGGCCGTGTCCCGGTCCCAGGAGCCGGTCACCGTGCCCTGCGGCATGGTGATGGTGCCCTCGGTGTGGGCGAGGTCGCCGGGGTGCGGCACGAAGTCGTAGGCAGCGGTGCCGGTCGGGGACAGGCCCAGCAGGTAGAAGGTGAGGGCGGAGGTCGGTCCGGTCCCCCAGCCGTGCGCCAGGCTCATGTACGTGCCGCCGTAGTCGAAGGACCCGTCGGAGCGGAACCCCTCCCAGAACGTACTTCCCGTGCCCGTGGGGCTGCCCAGCATGTAGCCCCACTCGCGGCGGATCAGGGCCAGCGCGTTGATGTCGTCGTCGGCCGCGAAGTGGGCCTGGACCTCCATCGATCCGGGGAAGGTGCCGATGGCGCCGCCGTCCTTCTCGGGGCTGGCCGCGCCGTGGTCGTTCCACCGGGCGGCGAGCGCATGCGCGATGGCGGTGTCCTTGTCCGCGCTGTCGGTCAGCCCGTACCAGACCGCGAGCGAGTTGCCGTCCTGCGGATAGAGCGTGCTGGTCGGGTTGTCGCGGTAGAGGCCGACCGCGCCGTTCCAGAGACGCTGGTTGACGGCGGACTTCACGGTGGCCGCGCGCTGACGCCAGGCGGTGGCGTCCGCCGTGTCCCCCTCGACGGTCGCGAGCGTCGAGCCGCTGGTGAGGGCCGCGTAGAGCAGTGCGTTGGCCTCGATGTTCTCGCCGCCCTGGCCGCCGCGCGCCCAGTCGTTGGTCCCGGTGACGTTCAGCAGGCCGTTGCCGTCGATCTTCGCGGTGATGAAGGACATGCCGAGCCGGTAGCGGCTCCACACCGAGTCCAGCCACGCCTTGTCGGCGGAGTAGGTGTAGTACGACGCCGACCCGATGAGCGTCCACGTGTGATAGGTGTCGGAGCCGTAGAAGTTGACGGCCGGACCGCCGTACTCCAGCTCACCGGTCGAGGAATTCTGGTGCTGGTAGAGGCTGTTGAGGGCGTTCTTGGTGGACGCGATGTCATGGGTCGAGACGTATTCGGTGGGCGTCGACACACCGAGGTCGCCGGGCCAGACGGCGCGGTCGCGCTTGGCGCCGTCGCTGAGGATGCCCGCTCCCGTGCCGATCACGGCGTTGTTCTCCCACCCGGAGGCGGGTGGCGGATAGGCGCGGCCGGTGTCGGGCGCGATCGTGTCCATCTGGACGGTGTAGGCCCCGGCGTACCAGATCTTGTTCAGCAGCGGGTCGCTCGAATAGAAGTAGTTGGTGTACGCGGCGGGGTCGCTCATCCCGGCCGCGCCGGTGAACGCCAGCGAGACCCCGTTGAGGTCCACCCAGCCGGACGTCCCCATGAAGACCGTCAAGTAGCGGAAGCCGCCGCGCAGTTTGTCGGTCGGCATGGTGTACGTGCCCGCGCCGTCGACGGTCGCGGTCAGCGCGCCGTCGGTGCCGGAACCGGAGTACACGGTGCCGCTGCTCAAGTCGCTGACCGGGCCGACGTACAGCGACGACTCGCTGAAGGCCAGGCCGACCCGCTGCCCGCTGCCGCTCGCCCCGGCGAATCTCAGCGTCACCAGCCCGCCGACCTCCTTGCCGAAGTCGAGGACCAGATACGCGTTCGTCCCGGAGATGCGGGTCGAGGCGCCCGACAGCACGTTCCCCGGTGAGGTGACGGACCCGGACGTGCCCTTGACCGCGACCGGGGCGAGCGTCCTGCTGTGCGGGGCGTAGATGTACGCGTCGCCCGCCGACCGGCCGGCGAGCCCGGTGGGGGCGGCGGCCGGAACCGCGGGGGCCGCGGCGGTACGGGCTTCGGAGGTGCGGGCATCGGCGGACGCGGGCGGCGTGGTCGACAGGCCGACGGCGGCGCACAGGGTCGCGAGGAACAGCGCGACCCTGAAGCGGCGGGAAGCGGATAAGGGCGATCGTCGCCCCGGCGGATGGGGGAAGGACATGGCTCCGGCCTCCGTGCGAGGTGGGGGGTGACTCAACGGCAGACGCGAGTGAATCGTTTCATTCATACGGTGCGTGGGGAACATATGAGAGCGCTCTCCCGCGCGTCAAGGGATCGGACAGGGGGGCGGGTGCGGCCGTCGCGTCGGGGGGTGACCGCGAGCGTCACGCCAGGGGCGGGCCGGGCTCGTATCGCGGCGGGCAGGACGGCATGGCGGGGCGGGCTGGCGGCGGGCTGGGACCGCCTTGTCGGCACGCCGGGACGCGCGGGCAGCGGCCTGAAACCGACTTGTCGGCACGCCGGGACGCGAGGGGCGCAGCGCGTAAGCGGCCCTTCACTCCTCGCTGTCGGCCGGGTCCTCGGGGGCCGCGCCGGTGAAGTACGCCATCGCCTCGGGTGCGCCCGGCCGCGGCTCGGTGTCGAAGCACGCCCACGAGCAGAAGGTCGTGGGGTTCCAGTCGCTGGTGCGCCCGCATTCGGCGCAGACCATCACCGGGTCGTCGTCAAGATCAGCCATGCGGTGAGTGTGCCCCGTCGGGCCGGTTCACAACGGGTTTGGAGCTGATATGTGCCGGTCCGCGTACCGCCGCCCGTGGGCGCGGGAGGTGACGTGAGGTTCTGGAGGTGACGTGGGGTTCGGGAGGGGCCCTAAGCCGCCGCTTCGAGGGCGGTGGTCGCGTCTCCGGCCTCGTCGTCCAGCGCCTCGGTGTCCCCGGCTTCGGCGAGCAGGGCGCGGGCGGCGGCCAGCGCGGCGCCGATCTCGCCGGTGCCGGTCGCCACGCACAGTGTGTAGGCGGTGTCACGCAGGAGGTCGCGGATCCGCGGCTCGGAGCGGACCTCGGGGCTCTGGGAATTCAAGTGCTCGTACCGCTCGACCAGTTCACGCAGCGCGGCAGGGTGGGCCGACATCGTCACAGCCTCTCGTGGAAAATTGCTCACCCCGTGTCACGGGGCAAGAGTCGCCTACCCCGTAACAGGCCGTCCACTCCCCCGAATCGTGATTGATCGGGAGCGGGTGACCGACCGTCAGACCGTCAGTAACCGCGGCTGCGGTAGGTGGCGTTGGCGCGATCGAGCCGGGTGGTGCGCAGACGGCGCTCCTCGGCCAACTCCTCGACGGCGTGCCGGAGTGCGCGCAGCACCACCCGCGACGGGCTGCCCGTGGGGACCTCGTCCGGCGGCGGCTCGTCGCCCTTGACCCCGATGAGGGTGGCGAGCGCCCTGAGGACCGGCGCGTCCGACGCCCAGTGCTGGGCCGCCCGGCGCCGACCCGGCGTGTCGGCGAGGACGCGTCGGCTGGTGGGGAGCAGGCCCCAGCGCCGGTGCCGCTCGGGGACCAGCGTGCCGTCCTCTTCGAGCGCGGCGATGTACGCGGTCGGCAGGTCCCGGCCCCGGCGCCACAGCCAGTCCTCGACGCGCTCCCCCGGATTGTCGTCCGCGCCGCTCTCCGCGGCCGGTTCCGCCCGCTTCCCCGTCGGCCTGTCCGCCGCCTCGCCCGCCGCTCTTTCCGTCGCCTTGTCCGTCGCCCTGCCCGGGTCGCGGTCGGCGGCCTCCGCGGAGCGCGTCGCCGTCTCGTACGCCGTCAGCGCCTCCCCCAGCAGCCGGTCCGCGGTGCGCCGCTCGCCTTCCGGCCGGGGTACGGGCACCACGCGGTCGCCGCGCAGCGTCAGCTCCTTCGCCGCGATGAGGTCGATCAGCTCGGCCCCGGCCAGGGCGAGGGAGAGGTCGCCGCGGTCCACGAGGAGGTCGGGCGGCACGTCCATGGCGACGACGATCAGGTCTCGTGGTGTGGTCATCGCGCTGCTCCGCATCGTGGGCGGCGCGGCCGGGCCGCCGGACGGCGGTCGCCGGCCCGGAGGCGGTCCGGCCTGGACCGCTGTGAAGGACGTGCCACAAAACTACCCAACGCGACCGCGACCCGGCGGGTACTCCGGCGGCGGGGCTCTCAAGGACACCCGATAGGGGCGAGGGCCCGGGTCGGCGTGGCCGCCGCCTCCGCCCCGACTGTCATGTCCGTCCGGGACGTCACCGCCGCCGTGTCCGCTACTTCTGCCCCTTCATCACGTTGCGCACCGTGGCGATCAGCGCGGGCTGGTACGCCCGCAGGTCGGTCTCGGAGGTGCTGTCGCCCTGCTGCCCGTCCACGCTGGTGGCGAGGTAGTTGTAGCCGTTGAGGGTGAGGGTGAACACCGCGCCGCCGTCGAGGACTTTGAGCTGCTGCGACCCCGCGTTGATGGTGAGGAAGTACGCCTTGTCCCCGAGGTCGGGGACGGATTCGGTGGTCGTGACGGGGATGAGGTCGGCGGTGTCGAGATCGCGCTGGTCCTCGAATTCGGCGGCGGGGTCGGTCGCCTTGTGCAGGTCGACGCCGACGACCACCTCGTAACGCGCCGTGCCGCCGCGCAGCGGGATCGGTGACGTGGTCTCGATCGTGCAGCGGATCTGGTCGAGCGCGGGGCCGAGGTGGACCACTGCGGGTGAGACGGTCTGGGTGTCGGTGGCCTTGAGCGCGTCGGTGAGCGGCTTGAGGGTGAGTCCCGCGCACGGGCTGCCGTGCAGGACGTAGCCGTGCATGTCCGGTGCGCCGCTGTGCCGCGGGCCGTACGCGTACAGGCCGCCCGCCCACGCGGCGGACGCGACGAGGGCGCCGCCGAGGCCGACCGCCCACAGGCGCCTGCCGCCCGGGCCGAAGGCGGCCGGTCGGGGGGCGGGGTCCCCGTCGGAGACCATGTCCGCGGGCGTGGGCTCGTCGAGTCCGCCCGTCAGTTCCGGCTCGGATATCACGGCTGCTCCTCGCGGTGCGCCCGGTCGTGCGTCCGGCGGTGCGCGTTGGTGTGGCCCGTCGTGCGCTGTGCACGTCGATCGCCTGGTCAGCAGATTGTCGCCGCCGCCCCGCTCGGCGCACCAGTGACCGTACGCCCTGTCGTGCCTCGGCAACGCCCGAATCGTCCAGGCGGCACGGGAGGGACGGGCGGGAAGGGGCGGACGGGGCGCGGCGGGGGCGCGTGTCGGGGCCTGGCGGGGGCCCGGGCGGCAGCACGATGCCCCGGCGCGGGGGCCGGGGCAGGGGGTGTGTCGGTTCGTACCGTATGCGGAGGACGTGCGTCCGCACAGGGCGCGTCCGAGGGCCGTGGTGTCGCGTCGCGGGACCCGCGGAACGGACAAGCGAAGGTCCCGCAGCCGGGGGGGGTGGCTGCGGGACCTCTTCTACCTTGGCACACGTGGCGGCTGCACGCACGCCGACGGGCGAATGACCACCGCCATTCGTGGCGGCACCGGCCGGGCGTCAGCCCGCTGGCACCGCCTGTGGGCCGTCAGCGTCAGCCCGCTGGCACCGCCTGTGGGCCGTCAGGCGTCGGTCGCGGCGACCGCGGGCTTGTGCCTGCGGAGCAGCGCGGAGCCCGCCAGGGCCGCCGCCACCGCGGCGCAGGCCAGCACCGTTGTGGTGGACCCGGCGAAGGAGCGGCCGAGGCTGTCCCTGAGCAGGTGCACGGGCCCGAAGCCGGCGGCGAGCGAGTGCAGCACCAGCGTGCCCACGGCCGCGGTCGCGCTGGCCGCCCACGTCCAGACCGTGTCCTGCACGGTCAGCATGACCGCCAGGACCAGGCAGAGGACGGTGATGGCCAGGGACACACCCGCCGCGAGGTCGCCGGCGCGCAGGCCCGCGATGTCGGTGGGCAGGTGGATCGCGGCGACCGCGAGGAGCGCGACGGCGGCGGGCCAGCGCAGGACGGAGGCCAGGGCGGGCGCCGCGCGGCGGGTCCGCGCGGGGCCCGAGCCGGGGCGGCGCCCGGCGAGGCGGCCCGCGCCGCCGCCCGTGGCGGGCGGCTCGTCGGTGCCCCGCCCCTCCCCCTCGGGTCGCTGTTCCGGCCAGGCGTGCCCTGACGTGTCGGGGCCGGTCGGCTCCGGGCCGCGGATCGGCGAGCCGTCGCTCTCCGGGCCGAAGATGGTGACCAGGTGGGCGACGTCCTCGATGGGACGGCCCATCGCCGCCGCGCGCAGGGTCGTACCGGCCTCGCCGTCCGCGTGCGGCGGTTCGTTGAGCAGGACGACCAACTGCCGTACCTCGTCGACCGGTCGGGACACGGCGGCCAGCCGTAGTGCCTCGTCGGCCGGACTCGGCGACTCGCCGTTCTGCTTGAGGAGGTTGACCAGACTGGCCACTTCGGCCAGCGGGCGGGTGGTCGCCGCGGTGCGGAGCAGGGTGTGCCTGGGCTCGTCGCGCGTGGCTATGGGGGATCGCTCGTCGGGGGATGAGCTGGGATCAGATGACATGGTGCGTATTCCTTTGCCGAACTACCAGGGGTGAGACTTCCCCGGCGGTCGCTGTGCGTCACGAGAGACACACGCTTAGTACCATGACATCGGATATGTCCATATTGCGCCATTCGAGACCGTTCCGGAGCCCGCAGCGGCCGACTCCCAGCACACTGTTTTCCCAGCTCAGTGGCGGTGCGAACGGTTTCCGCCGGACTTCCGCTACGGCTTCCAGTACGGGGCGAGCGCGCACTGCATGTAGTGCGTCTGCGCCCAGCGCTGCCACACCCGCGCGTGGACGGTGCCGGGTCCCGCCGCGTACTTGCCGCATTCGGGGCAGTCGGGCAGGGGTTCCGGCTCGGCGTCGTGGTCGTCGAGCTGGTGGGTGGCCCAACCGTAAAGATACGCACCGGGGTTGACGGTCGACGGATCCCTGAACCGGGCCTCCAGCTCCGCGCACCGCACGCACTCTTCTTGCTCAACACCCGTCAGCCGACTCACGTGTTCGAGACTACGTTCCGCACCGCGGCTCGCGCACGTTTTCCAGGTCGGTGTCCCCTGACCGCGTCCGGCGTGCGAATCCGCGAGCGCGGCGCGACGGCGCCGGTCGGCGGCGAGCGCCCTTGCCGGACCCGGCCGCCGCCGCTTCCCGTTCCGCACCGCCCGCGGGCAGGTGTTCCCGTCACCATGGAGCGCGCACCCCTGCGAGCCGCCCCGACGGGCAGGCTCGTGCGCCAGAGCCGGCCGAGGAGGACCCGATTCCCCACCGCCCGCCCACCTGCTCGGCGTCCCCGCCCCCCGGTCATCCGCCCGCCGCCGCCCCGTCGTTGTGTGAGCGCGGCAGCTCGGCCGGGGCGCGGGCATGACGGCCTGGGTGGGCGCGACCGCCGCCCTGGCCGAGCAGGGGGGCGGTCTGTGGCGGCAGGACGTCCAGGTCGGCGACTGGCTCGACCCGGCCGCGCCCGCGGAAGATCCCGGCCCGGCCAGGACCGACGGGGACCTGGTCGCCAACGCCTACCTCGTACGGTCGGCCGACGTGTTCGCGCGGATCGCCGACATCCTGGGCGAGGAGCGGGACGCGAGCGGGTACCGGAGGCTGGCGGCGCGCACGCGGGCGGCGTTCGCCGAGGAGTTCGTCCCGCCCGGCCGACGGCTGTCCTGCGACACGCAGACGGCGTACGCGCTGGCGATCCGCTGCGTGCTGCCGCCGACCCAGCGCCAACGGCTCGGCGCCGTCGCCGACTGGCTGCACCGCACGGTCGCCGGGCTCGCCGCTGCCTCCCCCGGCTGGCGGC
The DNA here is from genome assembly GCF_044741185.1 of Streptomyces sp. NPDC088197. Lineage (NCBI taxonomy): Bacteria > Bacillati > Actinomycetota > Actinomycetes > Kitasatosporales > Streptomycetaceae > Streptomyces > Streptomyces sp. NPDC088197. The sequence continues at coordinate 1,998 of NZ_JBIUSD010000031.1, read as the reverse complement.
ACATCCGGGTCGCGCCCGTGCCCGGCGCCGGTCTCACCCGGGCCCCCGCCGCGCACGAGACGCCGTACGGCAGGGCGGAGGCCGGCTGGCGGACCGAGGGTGGGCACCCTCACCGTCACGGCCGTGGTCCCGCCGAACACCCGCGCCGAGGTGCGCCTCCCCGACGGCCGGGCGCCCTTCGGCGTGGGCTCGGGACGCCATGCGTTCTCGCTCCCGTCCTCCCCCGCGCCCCGGCCATGACCGCGTCCGGCTCTAGGAGCTCTCTTACGGATCACTGGCGGAGATTCGGTCGCAGGACCTGCTGGCGTTGACAGAGCTGCTGGCTGCCTGGCCGGGCGTGAGCACGAAGCACAGAGGGCGGCAGCGGATGTCAGCGGCGAGATGGACCTTCGTGGTCAGCCCACCACGCGACCGTCCGATCGCGTGGTCGGCCCGCTCGTCAGCCGAGGCCCCCTTTTTCCGGGCCCCGGCACCATGCTGGTGCACGCGCACGACCGGGGAGTCCACCGCGACGACCCAGTCCAACTCGCCGTCAGCATCGGCCTGGGCCAGTAGGGCGGTGAAAACTCGATCCCAGGTGCCGTCGATGGCCCAGTTCCTCAGCCGCGTATAGACGCCCTTCCACGAACCGTACTCCGCGGGGAGATGCACCCACTGTGACCCGGTCTGGAACTTCCAGGCGATCGCGTCGATCACCTGCCGGTGATCACGCCACCGCCCTCTGCGTCTCGGTCTCCGGTCCGGCAGTAACGGCTCGATCCGCGCCCACTGCGCATCAGTCAACGACACACATCAACCAACGATCAGATGATCCGAAGGAAATGACCTAGCCACGGTGGCCCCACCCTCTGTGCCCGCAGCGACTCGTACCAGATGCGGGCCACTTCCGGGTCGTCGGTCACCGGCACCGATGTGTCTGCCTCGTGGCGCCCGAGGCGTACGGCGGCGCGCAAGCTGCCGTGCTCACTGGCTGCCAGAAGTCGATGATGCACCCGGCTGACCACGCACTAGGACGAATCTAGGACGGTCGAAGGACCCCTGTGCTTAGCGTCTTCACGGGTGGGCGCTCTCCGGACAACGTCTTGGCTGACGCACCGGACGCACCCAGGACCCGCGCTTCTCTGCGAACTACCGCCAGACCTGTCGCCCTCTAGGAGGTAACAGAGATCGTGATCAGGCTCCGGAAAACATCAGGCCTCCTCGCCGTCACCGCGATTACGGCCCTCGCCGGAGGCTCGCTGCCTCTGCTTACGGCCGAATCCGCAAGCGCCGCATCCTGCCTTCGCACGGTGGGTCAGATCAAAAGTCTGGTGGCCGACGGTCAACACATCGGCGTGTTCTACCAGGGCTTCGATCAGTGCAACAAGACCGCCTACGCGGAGCTTCACTTCGATACCTCACACGCATCGAGCGAGGTCACATCCACTGACCCATACACCGATAATGATATCGAAATCGAGCATTTTCCGGACGGCAGTCCGGGCATTAGCAACCGCAACCTTCCTCGCGGTGCGCTGTACTGGGATGCCGGATCAGTTTCGGTCGAGCAGCCCGACGGCGAGTATTTCAACGCCAGCACTCATTTCTACTACTGGACGGGCAGCCACATAGCAGAGTGCTATGCCGTAGTGGGCTGGGACTACTCAGATGGCAGCGACCAAGGCGCCAGTGTCAACTGCAACGATGTTGACTAAAACTCCCGCCTCCTGATTGCCTTCCGGCGTCACCGCGTCCTGCTCGCCGAACTGAACACGGTGTTGCGGGCGAGCCCCGCCCCAGGCGGCATAATCCCGGCTGCGGCGAACCCTGCCCGTCCTGCTCTCCGCCACCGCAGTTTCGGCGTGCACCTCGGCGGCGGCCTGCCCCTCGTCTAGGGCGCTTCTTGAGGATCATCTGATCGTTGATTGAGCTTCTTCAGCGTTGCCGCTCCAGGGTGAGGACGGCCTTGGCGATTGACGTCATGCGGTTGGGGCTGCACCGAGATCTGCGGAAGATCCG
>NZ_JBIUSD010000030.1:0-33611 GCF_044741185.1 Streptomyces sp. NPDC088197 | reverse complement strand
CCTCCACACCTACAACCACCACCGCACCCACACCGCACTCGGCGGCCAGCCACCCATCACCCGCGTCAACAACCCTCCAGGTCAATACACCTAGGTCCCGCACAGGGCCGCCTCGCTACGACCGCAGGGTGGTGTTGTCGTGGCCCTCCGCCATCAGTGCGAGGACTTCGCGTTCGCACGCCGCGCGCAGGCCCTCGTCCCGGAAGCCGGGCGGCATCCGGACGTCGAGCACGGCGATGGCCGGGCGGTGTTCGAGCAGCGCGGGCAGCGCCTCGGGGCCGGGGCCGACGACGTCGACCGCCTCGTGCCCCGAGGAGGTGAGCAGCAGGACGAGCCCTTGGCGCAGCAGCGCGTTGTCCTCGGCGATCACCACACGCACGGCAACTCCGCCTGGATGACGGTCGGTCCGCCGACCGGACTGGACACGGTGACCTCGCCGTCGAGCGCGGCGACCCGGCGGCGTGTGCCGAGCAGACCCGAGCCGCCGTGCTCTCCGCTCGCCGTCCGCTCGTCCACGCCGCCTCGGCCCTCGTGCCGCCGCGCGCGTCGGCCGCGTGACGGCGCGGAGCCCCGGGTGAGCGGGGAGGACACGTCCGCTCATACTGGGGCGACCGCAGACCCCGCACTCCTGGAGAAGTCACGTGATCGTCGTCGGTCTCATGTCGGGCACCTCGATGGACGGCCTGGATGTCGCCGTCGGTGAGTTCGGTTTCGACGGGGAGGTGCTGACGCTGCGGCCGCTCGGGGCCGAGGAGTACCCGTGGCCGCCCGAGACGCGGGAGCGGCTGCTCGGGCTGCTGCCGCCGTCCACTGTCGGACTCGCCGAGGTGTGCGAGGTGGACACGCTGGTGGGGCAGGCGTCCGCGGCGGCGGTCGTCAGGGCGATCGAGCGGTTCTCGGGCGGCCGGGCCGACCTCGTGGCCTCGCACGGCCAGACGGTGTTCCACTGGATCACCGACGGCCGCGCCCTCGGCACCCTGCAACTCGGCCAGCCCGCGTGGATCACCGAGGCGACCGGACTCCCTGTCGTCTCGGACGTACGGGCCCGCGACATCGCGGCGGGCGGCCAGGGCGCGCCGCTCGCCAGCACGCTGGACACGCTGTGGCTCGCGGACGACACGTCGGCCGGTGCCGGGACCGTACCGACCCGCCGGGCCGCGCTGAACCTCGGCGGCATCGCCAATGTGACGGTGGTCGGCGGCCGGGACGAGCCGGTCGTCGCCTTCGACACCGGTCCGGCCAACTGCCTGCTCGACGCCGCCGCCCACCGCGTCACCGGGGGCCGGGCCGGGAGCGACCTCGACGGCCGCCTCGCGCTGGCCGGGACCGTACGCCCGGACCTGCTGGCCCGACTGCTGGACGAGCCGTACTACCGGCGGGAGGCGCCGAAGTCCACCGGCCGCGAGCTGTTCAGGGCCGACTACCTCGAGCCGCGGTGCGCGGGGCTGCCGCCGGTGTCGGACGAGGATCTGATGGCGACGCTGACGGAGCTGACGGCCGTGACCGTCGCGGACGCCTGCCGCCGGTACGGGCTCACCGAGGTCGTCGCCTCCGGGGGCGGGGTGCGCAATCCGGCGCTGATGGCGGCGCTGCGCGAGCGGCTGAGCCCCGCGGTCCTCGTCACCAGTGACGAGCGCGGGCTGCCCGCGGGCGACAAGGAGGCGTATCTGATGGCGCTGCTGGGCTTCCTCACCTGGCACGGGATTCCTGGTGTGGCCCCCGGCGCGACCGGCTCCGCGACCCCGCGGGTACTGGGCCGGATCACTCCGGGCGACGCGCCGCTCCGGCTGCCGGAACCGGCCCCGAGCCCGCGCCGCCTCGCCGTCCTGCCGCCGGTCTGACCCGTACCGCCTGGCGACCGCCGACGGCCCGGGGGGGACACGCTGGGCGGCATCGCCTCGTGCGTACCGCCGTTGAGCCGTGCGCCGTTGAGCCGTGCGCCGATGAGCGGCCGATCAGGCGCGGTCGTGGAGCGTGATCTGGTAGCCGTCGGGGTCGGCGAGGGTGAACGTCCGACCGAAGGGGCCGTCGACCGGCGCGGAGACGATGGTGTGACCGTCGGCGACAAGAGCGTCATGGACGGCCTGGACGTCGGTGGCGTGCAGCCAGATCCCGGCACCGATGCCGGGCTGGGCGACGGACGCGAGATCGGTGCCGGGAACGATGTCGCGCAGTGCGAACGCGATCGGCTTCGTCTCGAAGACGACGGCGTGCGGAGGTCCGGCCTGCGAGCGGACGAGGCCGAGGTGCTGCTCGTAGAACGCCTCTGAGGCGCCGAGGTCGCGCGCGGCGCGTTCGTCACACGGCAGTCGATGAACGTGCTGCTCCAGACCCTGGAACGGGACGGCTACGTGACCAGGCCCGCGGCGGCGCCCGTCGGGAAGGTCCTCCCCACGCGGCTCACGCCGCGCGGCCGACGGAGCCTGGAGAAGGCGACCGTGGCCGTCCGTTCCGTCGAGGTGAGAATGCTGGCCGGCCTGACCGACACCGAGCAGTCAGGCGCGTTCCGAATCCTGCAAAGCATGATCCATTCCCTGCGCGACACCAAAGCCGACGGCCCATGCGGCGCTGGCTGACGCAACATCGTCTGGGAGACGCGGCTCCTGGCCACGCCTTCCAGCGCCTCGGCTCCCGCGCCGCGTCCGTCAGGCCACCGTCACTTCGAGAGGAAGTCGCGCAGCGCGGTGTTGACCTCGTCGGCGTGGGTCCAGAGCAGGCCGTGTGGTGCTCCTTCGACCTCGACGTAGTCGGCCTCGGGGAGCGCCTTGTGGAATCGGCGGCCAGTGGCGTCGATCGGGAGGATGTTGTCCTTCGTTCCGTGCAGGATCAGCGCGGGCTTGCCGCTCGCACGGACCGCCTCGACATCGGCGCGGAAGTCCTCGATCCATGCCGGGACCGCGGCGTACGCGGCCACCGGAGCGCTGAGGACCGCGACGTTCCAGCTACCGGTCACCGCCTCCTCGCTGATACGGGTGCCGAGGTTCTCGTCGAGGTTGTAGAAGTCCGCGTAGAACTGCTTGAACCAGGCGTACCGGTCCGCCTTCGCGGTCGCCGCGATGCCGTCGAACACTTCCTGCGGCACGCCGTCGGGGTTGTCGTCGCGGGCGACGAGGAACGGCTCCAGTGAGGCGAGGAAGGCGAGCTTCGCGACACGCTCATGACCGTGCCGGCTCACGTAGCGGGCGAGTTCCCCCGTGCCCATCGAGAAACCGACAAGGACGACGTCCCGCAGGTCGAGGGTCTCGAGGACCGTGTTCAGATCGGCGGCGAAGGTGTCGTAGTCGTAACCGGAGTTCACCTTCGAGGACTGGCCGAAGCCTCGGCGGTCGTAGGTGATGACCCGATAGCCCTGGGCCAGCAGTTCGCGCGTCTGACGTTCCCAACTGTGCCCGTCCAGCGGGTAGCCGTGGACCAGGACGACCGGCTGCCCGGAACCCTGGTCCTCGTAGTAGAGCTCGACCGGCGTGCTGTTCTCCGTGCCGACGGTGATGTAACCCATGGTCTCTTTCCCTTTCCGGCCGACGAACCGAACGCCGACCCGTGTCTTTGAGCCCGATGGCTCGATTTCTGTGCGAGAACTCCGTTTCACCGGCGGCGAGTCGGATGATTCCCCGCTCCGCCGCCGACCGCTTCCCGTGCCGGGCCGCCCCTCGGCGGACGCACGGCCTGGTCCACGGTGTCCACGACGGTGACGCGGCCACCGTCGCCGGGATCGGGATCGGGCATGATCGATTCCGGGTCGGCGAGATACACCTCGTGACAACTCAGCGTCAGCCGACGCACGACCTCCAGCAGCACGCGCCGCGCCGCGCCGTCCATCGAATGGACCCTCGTCAGGTCCAAGGCCACCCTTACGGCCGAAGGCGGAACGGCCATGGCTTCCTGAACGACCCTCTCGGCCGCGGCGAAGCCGATGCCGCCTTGCAGTCGCAGGACCCGGAGCGCGTTCGGTCCGCTGCCCACGTCATGGTGGGACCGCACCACCGCACGCGCGGCGGCGGGGACCTCCATCACACGCAGTCCCATGCCCCCGGAGAATGGTTCGAACAGGGACACCCCGCGAACGCTGTTCCCGTGACGATCCAGGCGTGGTGAGAACGTGGCCATGCCGATCTGTCCGGGGAGCGCGCCGATCAGGCCCCCTGCCATCCCGCTCTTCGCCGGAATGCCGACCCCGCGTGGTGACGAGTACAGAACACTGCCGGATGCAACCGTCCACGACGGCCTCGGGGTCCTCGGTGAGGCCACGCGCTCCGCCGGAAGCAGGTTCACCGCGCCGGCGAGTGCGTGCACGGTGATCGCACCAACGTTGATCATGGGATTGAGAGGGCGCAGTGCCTCTGCAAGATAGTCGGGAATGATCGGCCGCATCCGTCCTCCATGCGCAATCGGCGTCGGGCACCGCCGCACGACGGTTTGTCCGACTGTCCTTCCGCGCGGAAGGCGACGACGTGACCGCGGTTCTCCGGTCCGGTCGAGGCGCCGCTGTTCTTCTGCGACGAGTGCTCAAGCAGCCGTGCCGGACGCGGGGGCGGCGGTGAGCGCGCGGAGCCGGTCGATGTCGACGTTGGCTCCGAAGGCGGGGGTTCCCGGCTCGAGCCGGACGCCCGCCGCAAGGCCGCCGATGGCGAGGGGGTCGAATCCGAGTGCGGTGATCAGGTCAGCGACGACGGCGAGATCCTCGGGCGAGTCCCCGGCGATCGCGATGGCCTTGCGTCCGACGGAGCCGACCGGACGGGCCCCGTCCTCGAGATCGTGGTAGCCCATGTGGTTGAGGGCTTTCACGACACGTGCGCCCGTCAGGAACCGCTGAACGGCCTCGCTCGACGACGTGTCGGGCGGGAGGATCTCGTCGCGGGGACCGTCGACCTCCCACCAGTGGTTCATCGCGTCGACGACCAGCTTGCCCTTCAGCTCCGTGACCGGGAGGTCACGGTGTTTGCCGAGCGGGAGGGCCAGGACCACCACGTCGGCGGCATCGGCGGCCCGGGCCGACCATACGGCGGTCGCTCCGGGCGTGAGGACCCTGGCGGTGAGCGCGACCTTCGAGGGGTCGCCGGACCCGGAGATCAGGACTCGATAGCCGGCGGCGACCGCCAGGCGTGCCAGGACAGTGCCGACCTTCCCGGCTCCCAGGATTCCGACCGTGGTGACAGGGTCAGTCATCGCGTGGCTCCCGCCGAGGCCGCGGGCCGCTCGGACAGAAGTTCACGGACCCGAGGGATGACCTGGGTGCCGTACAGCTCGACCGAACGCAGGCGCGCGGAGGCCGAGACGGTGCCGGCGGCGGAGTAGATCATGTCGAACCGGCCCGCGTCCAGGACTCGTACGGCATGGGCGATCCTCGCCGCGACCGTCTCGGCCGAGCCGACGTACAGCGACCCGCGGTCCACCTCCGCGTCGAATTCCTCCCGGCGGAGCGGCGGCCAGCCGCGCTGCCTCCCGATGCGGTCGCGGATCTCCTTGTACCCGGGGTAGAAGAGCTCCTTGGCCTCTTCGTCGGTGGAGGCGACGAAGCCGGGCGAATGGGTCCCGATCGGCTGGGCCGTTGTGCCGAACTCGTCGCTGGCACGCCGGTAGAGATCCACGTAGGAAGCGAACCGGTCGGGAGCGCCGCCGATGATGGCGAGCATGAGCCGGAAGCCGTATCGCGCGGTGCGGAGCACGGACTGCGGCGTCCCGCCCACCCCTACCCAGGTGTTGAGACGTCCCGACTCCGTCTTCGGGTACACGTCGGCATCGCGCAGGGCGGCACGCGTGGTGCCGTCCCAGGTGACGGGCTTCTCGTCCAGGAGTCGATGGAAAAGGTCGATCTTCTCCTCGAACAGCACGTCGTAGTCCTTGAGGTCGTACCCGAACAGCGGGAACGACTCGGTGAAAGAACCGCGCCCGAGGATCACCTCGGCGCGGCCGTTGGAGAGCGCGTCGACCGTGGCGAACCGCTGGAACACCCGCACCGGGTCGTCCGAGGACAGCACGGTCACGCCCGAGGCGAGCCGGATGCGCCTCGTGGCCGTCGCGATGCCCGCCAGCACCGTCTCGGGGCTGGAGATCGCGTACTCGGGTCGGTGGTGCTCGCCCAACGCGACGACGTCGATACCGACCTGGTCGGCGAGGACCGCTTCGGTCACCGCGGCGCGGATGGCCTGGGCGTGCGAGACGATGACGCCCTGGTCGTCCCGGGGCCGGTCCCCGAAGCTGTCGATGCCGAACTCGATTTGCGAAACGTCCATCGTGCTCACTCGCTCAACGCTTTCGTCGGGTCGGGGCATGGCGATGCGTGGTTCGTGACCGCCGGGCGGGACATCCGTCCCGGGCGACCTGTGCGGATTCCCCGCCGGTCAGGTGCAGCGACCGCACCACCGTCGCTTTAGTTGACATGTAAACCATGCCACTCTTATGGTTGAGATGTCAACTAGATTCCGGTGCGACACCCTCGCCAGCAGTGGATGGAGGGGAGGCCGGGCACAGACCTCCGGCCCCTGACGAGGATTCCTCGCCTGACGCGGGCCCGCATGGCCGTGCCGCCCACCTGCGGGGCCGCTGCGGCCCCGCAGGAAGGTACTCACTCTCACCCTCACCGTCGTCGCGGTCGCGGCGACCGCGCTCGCGGCCGCTTCCGCGGCGACGACGGACACGCCCAAGGACACCGCGGCACCCCTGAAGTGGGAACCGTGCCCGAAAGAAGCCGCCGCGCCGCGGTTGGAGTGCGGAACCCTGCACGTCCCCCTGGACTACAGCCGGCCCGACGGCCGCCAGATCGAGATCGCGGTTTCCAGACTGGCCAGTGATCAGCCGTCCAAGCGCCGGGGTGTGCTGTTCACCAATCCGGGAGGCCCGGGCGCGGCCGGGCTCGTCTATCCCGCCAACGCGTGGATGCTGCCGCACATCACCACCGCCAACACCGCCGCAAGGGGTGCGCGCCGAGACCAGGGCCGTGTTGTGCGGCTGCGGTCAGAGCCGCCTCCAGCCGTACTGCGACCACGCGGGGCCCTGCGGTCAGTGACACGACCGGCGCCCCGGCCCGCGCAGTGGGGACACCGCTCGGCTGAGTTCTCGTCATCAGCGCCGCGAACGACTCCGCCCGCCTCACGCGCCAGAGGTCGGCCGGATGCTTCCGTCAGCCTCTGTGCGACCGACTTCGACCACCGCCTTGCCGTGGAGGGTGCGCGTGAGGAGCCGGTCGATCGCTTCGTCGACGCGGTGCCAGGAGCCGCGCCACGCCACTGACGGAGTCAGGTCCCCCATGGCGACCCGCTCGCTCAACCAGCTGAGGTCAGGAGGCAGCGGAGCGCCGTCGAGCTGGTGGAAGGTGACGATGCTGCGGTTGTGACGCGCCGGGCCGGCGATGAGGGCACCCGGCGGGAACGACTCCGGCTCGGGAGCGACGTGCCCCAGGGCGACGAGCACCCCGTCCCGCTCCAGGAGGTCGAACGCCTCCACGAGGAGCGCGCCACCGACACACTCGACGACTCCGTACACGGATCCGGCGTACTCACTGGGGCGAGAGACCACCTCGGCGGCACCGAGAGAGCGCAGCTCGGCGGCGTACGGCGCGGCCGAGCCGGTGACGGCGACGACCGTGGCCCCGCCCATGCGCGCGAGTTGCACCGCGTAGCGTCCGACTCCCCCGGTGGCGCCCGTGACCATGACGGTTCGGCCGAGGATGGGGCCGATGCGCCGTAGCGCGCGCAGAGCACTGTTGGCGGCGACCGGGATGGTGCTCACTCCGCCGAGATCCGCGTTCCGGGGAACCACACCGATCATCGCGGTGTCCGCGACCCTGTACTCGGCCCAGCCGTTCGCCTCGTCGAGTGTGATGACAGGCGTACCCACCGGGGGCCCGGAGCCGTCGCGTGCGGCTTCGACGACATGTCCGGCCGCTTCCCACCCCGGAATGGCACCGTCGGGCAGGTCGCGCGCGGTCACGATCTCCCCGTAGTTGAGCGAGAACGCGTCTACCTTCACCAGGACCTGGGAAGGGCCGGGCCGAGGTGGTTCGGCCTCGCCCACCCGGAGCGCCGTACCGCGTGTGTGGTCGACCATCAGTGCTCTCACGGAAGCCCTCCTCAATGTGCCACTGAGAGGCACATGCTACCAAGTGGCAGATCGAGGGTTTCACGGTAGGCTGCACGGGTGGATGGCGCCAGACCGGTCGGAGGGCAGGGCGGAGCCCGGCCGGAGACACTCAGGGAGCGCAAGAAGGCGCAGACCCGCCGGGACCTGGTGGTCCATGCGCTGGAGTCCTTCACCCTTCACGGCGCGGATGCTGTCACCCTCGACGACTTGTGCCTTCAGGTGGGCGTCTCGAAGCGCACGTTCTTCCGGTACTTCACCAGCAAGGAAGACGCGGCGATGACGCCGTTGCAGGATCTGTGGCGCGAGTTTCTGCGGCGGCTGGATTCGGAGCCGCAGTCCCGCGACGCCGACGCGACAGTCCTCTCCGTCCTGCGCGACACCCTGGTCGCCTCCATCCGCGAATGTGCGGCTCGGGACGCGAACTGGACCCGGCTCACGCTCCTTGCGCTCGGGCTCGACGCCGTCCACCCGTCGTTCACCGCGCACAATCTCCGGTTCTGCGACGAGGCCGTTCAGGCTGCGCTGAGCACCCTGGCACCGGTCCTGGGCATTTCGGATGCGGACGATCCCAGGCCCAGGCTCCTGCTCGACCTCTTCCTCGTCGCCTCGCGTGACGCCCAACGAGTCTGGATGCGGCGCCCGGAGGACGGCGACAGCGCGGAGAGTCTCGTCCTTCTCCTCAACCGCACCGTCGCCGCGCTCCCGGCGAGTCTCGAACTCAAGGCTCCTCAAGACTGATCGCTCACGCGTTCATGCCGGCCCTCCCCACCGCCCGGCCTGTGACTCGGCTCGCACCAGGAACGCGCACCGCTCCGGCGCACCCGTGCTGGCACTCGCCTCACCCATCCCGTCCCGTCAGATCGGCACCGGTTTCTTCCAGGAGGAGCACCTGGAACGGCTGTTCGTCGAGTGCGGCGAATACCGCGAGATGATCAGCACCTCCGAGCAGATGCAGGGGTACTGCGGAGGCGGGCGCTCTCGCACGACGGACCGTTCCCGGTCGACCTGGTGACCGACCCCGACGCGCTGTCGATCCGCCGCACGTCTCGGCCGCTTCGGCCTTGGGGGCCGACATCGCACGCCCCGTGGCGCTTCCGTACGGGCTCGTCGGCTGCGACGCCGAAGGTGACCTCGGGATCGTCCCGTCCACGTCAGATCTGGTTGGTGCCGCCGTCGACGTAGATGTTCGCGCCGACGACGTAGCTGCTCTGCTCCGAGGCGAGGAAGGCCACGACCGCGGCGGCTTCCTCGGGCTGGCCCATGCGGCCCTTGGCCACGGTCGCGGCGACGTTCTCCTTGACGGCCCGGGCGGTCTCCTCGTCGCCGAAGGCGGCGGTGCCCCCGGGCGTCTCGATCCATGCCGGCGAGACCACGTTGACCCGGATGCCGCGGGTCTTGAGCTCGTTGGACCACGTCCGCGCGAAGGACCGGACGGCCGCCTTCGACGCCGCGTAGGCGCCGAACGCTTCCACGCCGCGGTCGCCGGCCGTCGAGCCGACCAGGACGACCGACGCTCCGTCGTTGAGCAGCGGCAACGCCTTCTGCACGGTGAACAGCGTGCCTCGGACATTGACCCCGAAGGTCTGGTCGAAGTGCTCCTCGGTGGTCTGTTCCAGTGTCACGAACGCGCCGATCGCCGCGTTCGCCACGAGCACGTCCAGACCGTTGCCTCGCGCCCGGACGGCGGCGTAGAGCCGGTCCAGGTCCTCCGGCTTCGCGATGTCGCCGACGACGGCGGTGGCCCGGTCCGCTCCGATGGTCTTGACGGCGGCCTCCAGTTCGGACGCGCGGCGGCCGGTGACGAAGACATACGCGCCCTCGTCCGCCAGCCGGATCGCGGTGGCCAGACCGATACCCGTGCTGCCCCCGGTGACCACGGCCGTCCTGCCTTCCAGCTGTCCCATGTGGATGTCTCCCTCACTGTCCCGGTGCCCATCTGTACGACATCGATACTGCGGGAGCAGTGGAGTACGATCAATCACGGATAGTCCTCCATTGTTTACGTATCGTCCAGGAGGTGTCGTCGATGCTCGGGTTCGGGGATCCGGTGGCCGACGCGATCAGCCTGCTCCGGCCCCGCACGGTGATCGGGCCCAATCTCCGGGCCTCGGGAAAGTGGGCTCTGCGCTTCGACACGTTTCCTCACGTGCGGGTCGGGGGCCTCGTACGCGGCACGTGCTGGTTGATCCTCGAAGGGCACGAGCCGGTGCTCCTGCGGGAGGGTGACACCTTCATGCTGGGCAACCCGCAGCCTTACGTGCTGGCCAGCACGCTCGACGCAAGCCCGCGCCCCGCGGAGCCGGTATGGGCGGGCGCCGACGACGGATTCGTGCGGATCGGCCCGGAGTCCGAGGAGGACCTCTGCCTCTGCGTCGGGCACATCGCGTTCGACGACAGGAACGCGGCACTCCTGACCGATCTTCTGCCGCCGCTCGTGATCGTCCGCGTTGGCGATCCTCATGGCGGGCGGCTCGCCCAGCTGATCGATCTCCTCGCCACCGAGGTCGGGATCACCGCCGCCGGTGGCCCGTTGGTGCAGAACCACCTCGCGCAAATCCTGCTCGTGCACATGCTCCGCGCCCACGCCGGTCAGACCGACCGGCCCACCGGCTGGCTGGGCGCCCTGAACGAGGACGGCATCGGTGCCGCCCTGCGCGCCGTGCACGCGGACGTGGCCCACTCCTGGACCCTCAAGGAGCTCGCCGAGATCAGCCACATGTCACGTTCCGCGTTCGCCCATGCCTTCAAGAGCCACGTCGGTGTCCCGCCGCTGGAGTACCTGATCCAATGGCGCATCAGCCTCGCCCGCGACGCCCTCGCCCGCGACACTCTGTCGATCTCCGAGCTGGCGCGCGCCACGGGTTACCGGTCCGAGAGCGCGTTCAGCACCGCGTTCCGCCGCGTCGTCGGCTCATCGCCCGCACAGTTCCGGAACCAGGAACGGCAGTCATCACGCTCGGCCGCGAACGGAAACTGAAGGAGCCGTCCCACGCTCAGCCGACACCGCCCGCGCTCGCGACTCATACGGCGGATCCGCGGGCCTGACGTGGGGACATCGGGTCGCGTCCTGCTTGCCACGGAAGCAGGTGAGATGTCAACAACATCGATAGACTGTGCGCATGGACGTGACGCCACGCTGGCTCGAGCCGGAAGAGAAGGCCGCCTGGGACAGCTTCATCCGCATGCAGGAGACCCTCATCGGACGGCTGTCCCGCCACGTCCAGACCGACTCCGGAATGTCCGCGTCCGACTACATCGTGCTCTCCAGCCTCACCGAAAGGGGCGGGGGGCGCATGCGGTTCCTGGATCTGGCCAAATCCGTGGAGTGGGAGAAGAGCCGGATGTCCCACCAGGTCTCGCGGATGACGAAACGCGGGCTCACCGTCAGGGAGGAATGCCCCGACGACGGCCGTGGAGCATTCGTCGTCGCGACTCCCGCCGGCTACAAGGCGATCGAAGACGCCGCGCCGATGCACGTGGAGCGCGTACGGCGCCTGTTCGTCGACGCCCTGACCCCGAGTCAGCTCAGCACGCTCGCTCTGATCTCCAAGAGAATCCTGGACCACATCGAGAAGCAGCCGGACTGACCGGGCGTCACCGTCAGTTCACGTCCTGCCCGGCCGCCATGGCCTCGTCAGGTGCTTCGAAGGGGGCTCGGACGGCCGCGGAGCCGGCACCGGAGCGCTGGGCTGAGGGCAGTACCGCGCACGGAGGGCGTCGGCGTAGAAGGCGGCAGGGCGGTGGCGGCGGGCGAGTCGAGCGGTGTGGCGGGGTCAGTGGTCCTCGGCTGACGCGCGTCGGCCGGGGTGGGGGTGGGGGCGGCGCTGGTGCACCACGCCGTAGGTCTGCGCGAGCGCGGCGGTCGCGCGGTCGTACGAGCGCTGGGCGATGCCGACGAACAGGCAGTCGACCACGGCCAGTTGGGCGATCCGGCTGGCGGTGGAGCCGGACCGCAGGGGCATCTCGCGGACCGCGGTGGTGAGCACCAGGTCGGCGGACCGGGTGAGCAGCGAGCCCGCGAAGTTGGTGAGGGCGATGGTGGTCGCGCCGCGCTCGGCGGCGGCCTCCAGGGGGTCGACGGTGTCCACGGTGGCGCCGGAGTGGGAGATGCCGACCGCCACGTCGTTCTTGCCGAGCAGGGCGGCGGCGGTCAGGGCCGCGTGCGCGTCCGTCCAGATGAACGCCATGAGGCCGATGCGGTGCAGCTTCTGGTGCAGGTCCTGGCCGACGAAGCCGCTCGCCCCGATGCCGAAGATGTCGATCCTGCGGGCCTGGGATATCGCCCGTACGGCCAGTTCCAGGGTGTCGAGGTCGAGGTTGGCGCCGGTCTCCTCCAGCGCCCGCGCCTCGTTGTACACGATTTTGTCCACGACCTGGGCGAGGGTGTCCGCCTCACTGATGTCGCCGCTGGCCCGTAGCCGGTCCGCGCTCTGCGCGTCCTCGCGCGCCGCCGCTCCGGCCAGCGCCACGCGCAGGTGCGGGTAATTGCGCAGCCCGATCGTCCGGCAAAAGCGCATCACCGTCGTCACCGAGGTCTCCGCCTGCCCGGCCAGCGCCGTGCTGGACAGCCGCGCCGCCCCGGCCGGATCGCTCAGGATCGCCGCCGCGACCCGCTTCTCCGCGGGCTGGAGGGAGGGGACGGCGCCACGGATCCTGACCAGTACGTCACCGGCGAGCGCGTCGTCGGGCGCCCGGTGCGCCGTGACGCCGGAGACGGGAGGGGCCGCCGCGGTCGGAGGGACCGCGGCGGACGCGTCCTGCGCGGTGGGCACGGGCAACAGTGCGCGCTTGGCCATGGCTTCCTCCAGATGACGTCAGCGACAGCGTAGCCCGGAGATGATGTTAAAAACGAACACTATGACCGCCGCTCGCGGTAGTTATTGACGCGTCAGGCCGTCATCTCCATACTTGCCGAATCACCGCAGCCCAAGGGCGGTCCGCAGCCGGACCGTCCGGCCATGCCGTACGCCCGAAGGGCGGGGCTGCGCGTACGGGGGACGGCGCCGCCGGGGTCCCCGTCCGACACCTCTGGCACCGCACCGCGAAGGAGACACAGCTCGATGAGATCTATGTGCAAGGCAGGCATTGCCGGGCTCACCGCGGCCGTCTTCCTGCTCACCGCGTGCGGGAACGACGGCTCGTCCTCCTCTTCCCCCTCCTCCGCCGACGGCAAGTCGCTGACCTGGTGGGTCATGAAGGGCACCAACCCGGACGCGACGGCCTTCTACGCCGCGGCGAAGAAGGAGTTCGCCGCCGAGACCGGCGCCACCTTGAAGATCCAGGAAGTGCAGTGGGCCGACGCCCACGACAAGCTGGTCCGCGCCTTCGCGGGCGGCGGCGGTCCCGACGTCTCGGAGATCGGCACCACCTGGACCCCGGAGTTCGCCGCCGCGGGCGGGCTCACCGACCTCACCCAGCAGATCGACTCCGCGGGCATCTCCAAGGACCTGATCCCCGCCCTGAAGGACTCCGCGACCTACGACGGCAAGCAGTACGGCGTCGGCTGGTACGCCGGTGTGCGGGCGATCGTCTACCGCAAGGACGTCTTCACCGAGCTGGGCCTGAAGACCCCGGCCACCTGGGCCGAGCTCGAGCAGACCGTGAAGACGCTCAAGCAGAAGAAGCCCGACATGATGCCCATGCCGATCGCCGGCGCCAGCTCGTACGCCTCGGCGCCCTTCATCTGGGGTGCGGGCGGTGACTTCGCCAAGGACAGCGGCGGCAAGTGGACCGGCACCCTCGACTCGCCGCAGGCCCGGGCGGGCCTGGAGTTCTACACCAACCTCGCGCTCAAGGACGACTCCTCCAGCGTCGGCGCCTCGACCTGGAAGGAGACCGACCTGCTCGACTCCTTCGTCAAGGGCAAGGCCGCCATGGTGATCCAGGGCAACTGGACCCCGAAGACCGCGGTCGCCACCGACCCCACCCTCAAGGACAAGATCGGCGCCTTCCCGATCCCGGGCAAGGACGGCGGCATCGCGCCCGCGTTCCTCGGCGGCTCCAACCTCGCGGTCCTCAAGACCAGCAAGAACCCCGATCTGGCCTGGAAGTTCATCAAGATGATGACCACCGGCGGCCTGAGCAAGCAGTGGGCGGACCAGGCGGGTTACTTCCCCAGCACCACCACGCAGCTCAAGCAGTACGCCAACAGCCCCGACCCGCTGGTGGCGCCGTTCGCCAAGACGATGCTCGAAGCGGGCAAGAACGTGCCGAGCGCGCCGCAGTGGGGCGCCGTCGAGGGCGACCAGACCGTGACGCAGATGCTCCAGTCGATCCTTACCGGCACCTCGGTGCAGAAGGCCACCACGACAGCCTCTGACTCCATCACCAAGACGCTCCAGGGGAGCTGACGTGGAGGACGTCACCGTGACCGACGGCGTGCGCACCGTCCCCGCACTCGCGGAGGACGCGCGCCGTCCGGTCCGGCGCACGCCGCCGCTCGTGGCCCGGCTGCGGCCGTGGCTGCTGCTCGCCGCGCCGCTGGCCGTGATCGCGGCGCTGCTGCTCTACCCGATCGTGCGCGTCACCTATCTGTCGTTCCAGCGCTACGGCCTGAAGGAGATCATCTCCGGCCACCCGACGTACATCGGTGTGGACAACTACCGCGAGGCGCTGGCGGGCTCGTATCTGTGGCACACCGTGCTGCCGAACACCGTGCTCTTCGCGCTGGTCGCCGTCGCGGGCACCATCGTCTTCGGGACGCTGGTGGCGCTGCTGCTCCAGACCCTGGGTCCCAAGTCGCGTGCCGCCGTCATCGCCTCCGCGCTCATCGCGTGGGCGCTGCCTGCGGTCACCGGCACCTATGTCTGGGTGTGGATCTTCGACCCGGACTCGGGCCTGGCCCGGCGGGCCTTCCAGAGTGTCGGGCTGCTCGGTCCCGACGGGTACAACTGGTTCACCGACCGGCTGTCGTTCTACTCGATCGCCGAGCTGAACGTGATCCACCACAGCTACCCGTTCGTCGCCATCACCGTCTTCGCCGGGCTGACCACGGTGCCGCAGGAACTGCACGAGGCGGCCCGGCTGGACGGCGCGAGCGCCTGGCAGCGGTTCTGGCACGTCACGGTGCCGGTGATGCGGCCGGTGTTCGCCGTGGTCACCGTGCTCTCGACGATCTGGGACTTCAAGGTCTTCACCCAGATCTACCTGATGCCGGGCGGCGCGGGTTCCAACCCGGACGTGCTCAACCTCGGTGTGTGGTCCTACATGAAGGCGATCAACCAGAACCAGTACGGCCTGGGCGCGGCCATCGCCGTCCTGCTCACCGTCGTACTGCTGGCGATCACCGCGGTGTACCTGCGGGTGCTGTTCAAAGAGGATGAGATCCGATGACTGCCAGATCCTCCAACTGGGTCAGGACCGGCAAGTTCGCGGCCACGGCGCTGGTCCTGCTGTTCACGCTGTTCCCGGTGTACTTCATGCTCTCCACGGCCCTGAACGGGCGGGCGAGTTCGGGCACGGACAGCCTGTTCCCCACGCACTTCACGATGGGGCACTTCTCGAAGGTGATGTCCTCGGGGGCCTCGGGCGGCTTCGGCCGCTACATGGTCAACTCGGCGATCGTCACCGTGATCGTGGTGGTCGCCTCGGGTGTGCTCGCGCTGCTCGGCGCGGTCGCCATGGCGCGCTTCCGGTTCCGGCTGCGCACCACCGTGCTGGTGCTGATCCTCGTGGTGCAGATGCTGCCCGCCGAGGCGCTGGTCATCCCGCTGTTCCTTCAGATGAAGGACTTGCGGATGCTCAACTCGCTGCTGGGCCTGGCGGTTGTCTACACGGCCTTCGCGTTGCCGTTCGCGATCTGGAATCTGCGGGGCTTCGTGGCCGCGGTGCCGGTCGAGTTGGAGGAGGCCGCCTACCTGGACGGCTGCTCCTGGTGGCGGATGTTCCGCTCGATCCTGCTGCCGCTGGTCGTGCCGGGACTCATCGCCACCAGCGCGTTCTCCTTCGTCCTGGCCTGGGAGGAGTTCACCTTCGCGCTGACCTTCCTGTCCGACCAGAACAGGATGACCGTCGGCGTCGGCCTCGCGGAGTTCCTCGGCCAGAACACCAACGACTGGGGCGGCCTGATGGCGGCCTCCACGCTGGTGACGATTCCGGTCGTGATCGTCTTCGTGCTGGCCCAACGACGGCTGACCATGGGCCTGGTGGCCGGCGCCGTGAAGTGAGGACTCCATGTCATCTGTGAACACCGGGACCTCCGGGAGCACCACGAGCACGGCGCCCCCCGTGGACGAGCGGACCCGGCGGCTGGTCCACGCCGTCCTCATGCCGGGCTTCACCGGTACGTCGGCGCCGCCGTGGCTGCTCGACACCCTGCGCGACGGCCTGGGCTCCGTCTGCTACTTCGGGCACAATCTGGAGTCGCCCGAGCAGACCGCGGCGCTGTCGGAGCGGATCCACGCGGCCGGGCGGGCGGTCATCGCGATGGACGAGGAGGGCGGCGGTGTCACCCGGCTGCATGTGCGCGGCGGCTCTCCGCACGTCGGAGCGGCGGTGCTCGGCCGCGCCGACGACCTCGCGCTGACCGCGGCGGTCGCGCGCGGGATCGCCCGTGACGTACGGGCGGCGGGCATCGACCTGGCGCTCGCGCCGGTGGCGGACGTCAACTCCGACCCCGCCAACCCGGTGATCGGGGTGCGCTCCTTCGGCGCGGACCCCGGTCTGGTCGGCACGCACACGGCCGCGTTCGTGACCGCGATGCAGGCCGAGGGGGTCGCGGCCTGCGCCAAGCACTTCCCCGGCCACGGCGACACGAAGGTCGACTCGCATGTGGGCCTGCCGGTCGTGGCGGTCGATCTGGAGACGCTGCGGAGCCGGGACCTCGTGCCGTTCGCGGGCGCGGTGGCGGCAGGGGTGCGCTGCGTGATGACCTCGCACATCGTCTTCCCCGCGCTGGACAGCGCGATGGCGACGGTTAGTCCCGCCGTCGTCGCCCTGCTCCGCGACGGTCTGGGCTTCGACGGCGTGATCGTCTCCGACGCGATCAGCATGCTGGCGGTCGCCGAGACCATCGGCTTCGCCGAGAGCGCGGTACGGGCGCTGGCCGCGGGCGTCGATCTGGTGTGCCTGGGCAATCCGGGCCTGCCGCTGACCGGTGGCACGCCCACCGACGAGGAGGAGTTCCGCGCGGTGCTGGACGCGGTGACGCGGGCGGTCGCCGAGGGCCGCCTGCCGGTGGCCCGGCTCGAAGAGGCGGCGGCCCGCGTCCACGCCCTCGCGGACTGGACTCAAGGGGCCCGAGGCGGCGACGTCTCGGAAGCTTCGGTGACGTCGGACGTGACGGACGCCAACGCCGCCGCGGCGCGGCGGGCGCTGCGCGTACGCGGACAGGTCGCCGGCTCGCTGAGCGGGGCGGTGCGCGTCGTGGACGTGCGCAGGCGGCGCAATGTGGCGACCGGGCGGCTCTCCGACCTGGTCGCGGACGCCTTGCTCAACCGGCTGCCCGGCTCGACCGTCGAGGCGGTCTTCGCGCGGACGGCCACCGTCGAGGGCCGGGCCCAGCAGGGGGACCTGACACCGGGCGAGGCGCAGGACGGTACGGCCTCCCCCGGTATCCCGGCCGATGTGGTCCTGGTCGGCACGCCCGGCAGCGATCCCGCCCAGGACGCGGCGCTCGCACGGCAGTTGGCCCTCTCCCCCGGCGCTGTCGTCGTGTGCCTCGGCTGGCCGGGCACCGAGGACGTCCTGCCCGAGGCGGTCAACGCGGTCTTCACCCACGGCGAATCCCTCCCCACCGCCCGGGCGGTCGCCGCGCTGCTCACCCGCTGACGCCCGGCGGTCCTCGGCCGTGGGGCCGAGGACCGCGGGTGCTGCGGGTGGGCGCCGCGCGTCGGTGCTACGCGTTCGCCGCCGTGCGGCTGATACGGACGCGTTGGGCGATCAGGGCGAGGGCGCCGAAGACGATGACGGCCGCGCTGTAGACGACGGCGGTGCGGTGGAGGCCGACGTCGGTGGTGGCGAATCCGGCGACCACGGCGGGGATGCTGAAGGCGAGGTAGGAGATCACGAAGGCGACGGCGAAGAGTTCGCCGCGCTCGGCCGGTTCGGCGATCCGGGCGAGGGTGCCGAAGCTGGCCAGACCGGCGGCGCCGAAGCCGACACCGGCGACGGCGGTGCCGAGGGCGGCCGTGGTGACCGACTCGGCCTGCACTCCGGCCAGGCCGACGGCGGTGCCGGTGACCAGCAGGGCGGCGCCGAGCGCGAGGGTGCGTTCGGTGGGCCAGCCGCGCAGGGCGAAGGCGGTGATCGAGGCCGGTCCGCACAGCAGGGTGACGACGAGTCCGCCGATGACGTGGCTGGACAGGCCGAACAGTCCCACCGCGACCGAGGGGCCGAGCGCGAGGTACAGACCGCCCAGCGCCCAGCTCGCGACGAGGATCGGCACGAGTCCGACGAGGTCGGCGCGGAGCCGGGGGGCGACGCCGAGGCGCGGTTGCAGCGAGCGCGCCGCGCCGGGCCGCCGCTGCGAGGTCTCGGGCAGCAGGGAGACGAGCAGGCCCGCGAGCACCAGACCGGCGAGCAGGAGTACGTAGACCAGGCGGGTCGGGTGCGGGCCGTACTGCACGAGGAAGCCGCAGCCGAGCGCGCCCACTCCGAGGCCGAAGGTGGGGGCGGCGCCGCTGATGACTCCGGCGCGGTGCGGTGCGTGCGGCGGGTTGAGGTCGACCAGGGTCGCGCCGAGTGTCGTCATGGCCGCGCCGGTGGCGATGCCCTGGACGAAGCGGGCCACCAGCAGCACGGAGACGTCTCCCGCGACGATGAACAGCAGCATCGCGACGGCTTCGAGCGCGATGGCCGAGACGAGGACGGGGCGGCGGCCGATGTGGTCCGACAGCGCCCCGAGCACCAGCAGCGCGCCGATCATGCCGACGACGTACACCGCGAAGACGGTGGTCAGCATGGACGCGGAGAAGTTCCATTCGTGCTGGTAGACGACGTAGAGCGGGGACGGCGCGCTCGACGCCGCCATGAACAGGATGAAGATCGCGGCGATGGCGGCGAAGGCGACGGGACGGCTCAGGCCGCGCCGCCGGGAGCCGTTCCCCGCGCCCGGTATCGCCACGGGCTCGGCGCCCCGGGACGTGACACCCGGGGACGCGGGGCTCTTCTCTTGGGGCGTCAGCGCGCCGGTCATACGACTCTCCGATTGCAGTGATCGTTGCGTTAGCGACGTTCATGCTAACGCAGCGATTGGTGCGATAATTTCCGCATGACCGAAGCAGTCCAGACCCGTCCCGGTGGCCGTTCCGCACGCGTACGGGCCGCAGTGCACCGAGCCGTCGAGGAATCGCTCGCCACGGAACCGGGCGACGCGCTCACCATTCCCGCCGTCGCCGCGCGCGCCGGGGTGCACCCCACCACCGTCTACCGGCGCTGGGGTTCGGTGGCGCAGCTCCTGGCCGACGTCGCGACCAGCAGGTTCAGCGGCGACATCGTCGTACCCGACTCCGGCTCGCTGGCCGGTGACCTGGAGCGGTGGATGGGCGACGTCGCCACCGACCTCGCCGACCCCGACGTGCTGGCGCTGATGCGCGCGACGATCGGCTCGGGCCCGGAGGGCGGCTGCGCGTGCACGGCCGACCGGCACGACCAGCTCCGCGCGATCATCGAGCGCGAGCAGGCGCGCGGCGGCAAGGTCCCGTCCTTGGAGCGCGCGGTCGACACGCTGCTCGGCCCGCTGTACTACCGCGCGATCTTCAGCGCCCGGCCCGCTTCCAGCGCATGGGCGCGCGGCCTGGTCGCCACGCTGCTGGCGACCACGTAACCGCCGGGGCCGGAGGTCACGTCACCGCGATCGGGGAGCCTCCGGCGGCCAGGGTGATGTCGAGGGTCGCGGGATTCAGGACGTGGTCGCGGACGAGATAGCCCGCGCCCGCGATCCCGGCGCGGGACTTGTAGCGGGTGGGCACGATGCGCAACTGCCGGGTGGCCAGCGGGAGTGAGCGCTGGTAGATCACCTCGCGCACGCCTGCCAGCAGGTGGTCGCCGGTGGTGCCGAGCATGCCGCCGAGGACGATGACGTCGGGGTTGAGCAGGCTGGTGGCGTAGGCGACCATCTCGCCGAGGACGCGGCCCGCGGCCCGCAGGCTGGCGACGGCCTCGGTGTCGCCGCGCTTGACCTGGGTGACGACATAGCGCGCGTCGTGGCTGTCGCTGTGCTGGCGGCTGCGCAGGTCGCGGGCCAGGGCCCAGCCGCCGATCAGGGCCTCCAGGCAGCCGAGGTTCCCGCAGCGGCACTGGGGGTCGCCGAAGCCGCCGATGTGCGCGTGGCCGATGTCGCCCGCCGCGCCCTGGGCGCCGCGGTTGATCTGGCCGCCGATCACCATGCCGCTGCCGACCCCCGTACCGGCCTTGATGTAGAGCAGGTGCGGCTCGTCGCGCCAGAACCGCCGGTGCTCGGCCAGGGTGAGCAGATTGACGTCGTTGTCGATCAGGATCGGGACCTGCCAGGTCCTGCGCAGGTGGCCGCGGATGTCGTAGCCGTCCCAGCCGGACATGATCGACCAGCCGAGCACCTTGCCCGCGTCGTAGTCCACGGGCGCGGGCAGGCCGAGGCCGATGCCCGCCACCGGTATGTCGCCCAGTCCGGCCTGGACGATCATGTCGCGCACGGTCTCGGTGATCTTGTCGAGCAGGACGTCGGGGCCCTCACCGAGGGCGAGTCGTTCGACCCGGTCGACCAGGATGTTGGTGTTGAGGTCGGTGACCGCGATACGGGTCCGCTCCTCGCCGATGTCCACGCCGATCATCAGCATCGCCGCGTGGTTGAGCTGGAGCGTCTTGGACGGCCGGCCGCGCGAGGGCACGTTCTCCGCGCCCTCGCGGATCAGGTCGGCGGCGAACAGCGCGTCGAGCCGCTGGCCGACCGTGGACCGGGACAGGCCCGTGACCTGGGTGAGGGCGGACCGCGTGCGGGCCTGGCCCGTGGTGATGAGTTCCAGGATTCTTCCAGGCCCCTCGTCGGCCCGCCACGGTGACGGGCCGCCTGTCGTCGTACTGGTCGTCGCAGTCATCTCACTCCCGGTCTCGGACGTCGGCCAGAGCTTAGTGAAGCACGTTCTTTTGTCGGTGGAAAGACAAAAGATAAATATTTCTGCTTGACAGTCAGTGAAACATTGCGAAATATCTCTGTCATCGCCCCGTGCTCTGCCGACTGGCCGAGTTAACGGCCCCGCATCCAGGAGGAACCCCATGAAGATCACCCGATGGGCCAGCAGACCGGCACAGCTCGGAGTCATGGCCCTGGCCGGAACCTGTGCCCTCGCCGTCGCGGGGTGCAGTTCGAGCAGCGGCAGCACCACCGGCAGTTCCGGCGGAGCGGTCACGATCGGCATCGTCGAGCTGAACCTGAGCAACCCGTTCTTCGGCACCCTGGAGAAGGCGACCGAGGCCGCCGCCAAGGCCAAGGGCTGGAAGGTCATGAAGGCCGAGGCCAAGGTGCCCGGTGACTCCGCCACCCAGGTGACCGCCATCGAGAACATGATCGCCAACAAGGTCAAGGCCATCGTGCTCACCCCGGCCAACGCGACCGCGCTCAACGGCGTGGTGAAGCAGGCGAGGGACAAGGGCATCCTCGTGATGACCGTCAACTCGCCGCTGTCGCCGGAGAGCGCCGCCGACGCCACCTACGCGACCGACAACGTCGCCGCGGGAAAGCTCATCGGCCAGTGGGCCAAGGCGTCCTCGCCGCAGGACCCGCACATCGCGATGCTCGACTTCGACCTGTCCGACGGTCCGGCCAAGGGACGCCACGACGGCTTCCTCGAGGGCTACGGCATCACCGCCAAGTCGCCGCAGGTGGCGGGCACCGCGCTCACCCAGGGCACGATCGACACCGGGCAGTCCGCGATGGAGAACCTGCTGTCGGCCCACCCCGACATCAACGTCGTCTACACGATCAACGAGCCGACCGCGCACGGCGCTTACACCGCCATCAAGAACAAGGGCCTCGCGGGCAAGACCACGCTGGTCTCGGTCGACGGCGCGTGCTCCGGCGTCCAGGACGTGAAGAACGGCGTCATCGGCGCCACCGCCATGCAGTTCCCCAGCAAGATGGGTGAGATGGCCGTCGAGGCCGCCGCCGCCTACATCAAGGACGGCACCAAGCCGAAGGCCGGCGTCACCGACTCGGGCACCGTCCTGATCACCGACAAGCCGGTCAAGGGCATCGCCTCCGAGACCTCCGCCTGGGGCCTCGACCACTGCTGGGGTCCGAAGTGACCGGAACGACGACGCATGACGCGGACGCGGAGGCGCTGGAGACGGGGATCTCGCGCGGCAGCCTGCTCCGCGCCTTCGCCGGCAACCAGATCGCCGGACCGCTCGCCGCCCTGATCGTCGCGGTGATCGTCTTCACGCTGTCGACCAGCACGTTCTTCAACTCGGAGAATCTGTCGCTGATCGCCCAGCAGTCCGTCGTGGTCGGCACCCTCGCCCTCGGACAGACCCTGATCATCCTGACGTCGGGCATCGACCTGGCCAACGGCGCGATCATGGTGCTCGGTTCTGTCGTGATCGGCAAGATCGCCGTCCACAACAACCCGGCCCTGGCGCTGCTGGTCGGCCTGGTGGTGTGCGTGGCGGTCGGCTCGGTCAACGGCGCGCTGGTCTCGCTGCTGAGACTGCCACCGTTCATCGTCACCCTCGGCGTGATGTCCGTGGTGGCCGCGGCGGCCCGGCTCTACACCTCGTCGCAGACGTACCCGATCAACTCCAGCCTGCTGACCTGCCTCAACAACGGTGTGACGGTCGGCGGGGTGACGATCACCTACGGCGTGATGCTCTGGATCGGCCTCACCGCCGTCCTGGCCTACGCCCTCGGACAGACCTCCTGGGGCACGCGGGTCTACGCCCTCGGTGACAACCACAAGGCCGCCGAACTCGCCGGGATCAAGGTCAAGCGCCTGCTCCTCGGGGTGTACATGGTCGCCGCGGTCGTCTACGTCTTCGCCGCCTGGCAGGCGCTCGGCCGTACCCCGACCGCCGACCCGAGCGGTTACTCGACCGCCAACCTCGACAGCATCACCGCGGTCGTCATCGGCGGCACCAGCCTGTTCGGCGGTCGCGGCGGCGTCATCGGAACGTTCATCGGCGCGCTGATCGTGACCGTGCTGCAGAACGGCCTCACCCAGGCCGGTATCGACTCGCTCTACCAGCAGGTCGCCACCGGTGTCCTGGTGGTCGTCGCGGTCGGCGTCGACCAACTCGTACGAAGGAGGCAGTCGCGATGACGCACTCCGCATCCCTGCCCGACGGGTCCGCTCCCGGCAGGTACACCCCCACCGGGTCCCAGCCCGCCGAGTCCGGGTCCCAGCCGAAGGTGCTGGAGGGCCGCGGCCTCACCAAGCACTACGGCCACGTCGTGGCCATGGACAACACCGACTTCGACCTGCGGCCCGGCGAGATCCTGGCCGTCATCGGGGACAACGGCGCGGGCAAGTCGACGCTGATCAAATCGCTGACCGGCGCGGTCGTCCCCGGCTCCGGCACCCTGCGTCTGAACGGCGAGGAAGTGCAGTTCCGCAGCCCGCTCGACGCGCGCAGGGCGGGCATCGAGACGGTGTACCAGGAGCTGGGCGTGGCCCCGGCCCTGGACATCTCGCAGAATCTCTACCTCGGCCGGGAGCAGCGCCGTCGCGGCGTACTCGGCACGGTCTTCCGGCAGTTGGACAAGGGCGCCATGCGCCGCGGCTCGGCCCAGCAGATGGCGGACCTGGGCATCCGCGTCCAGTCCATCCGGCAGAAGGTCGAGACGCTCTCCGGCGGGCAGCGGCAGGCCGTCGCGGTGGCGCGCGTCGCCGCGTGGGCGACCCGCGTCGTGGTGATGGACGAACCGACCGCCGCGCTCGGCGTGCGCGAGACGAACCAGGTCCTCGACCTGATCCTGCGCGTCCGCGACAACGGCCTGCCGGTGGTGCTCATCAGCCACAACATGCCGAACGTCTTCGAGGTCGCGGACCGGATCCACATCCACCGGCTGGGGCGGCGTATCGCCCTGGTCGACAAGAACGACACCAGCATGGAAGAAGCCGTCGCCGTCATGACCGGCGCCAAGGCGCCGGACACCCTCGTGGGCGTGGAAGCACCCGCCGGGGACTCCGCCCCGCAGGGCGCGCACGCGGCACCGACGGATCTCTCGAAAGGCGAAAATTGAACCCCCCAGGACCGGCCGCCGACCCCCAGCACAATCCCGGGGCCGACGGCGCGGACTACGACGCCCTCATCGACTCGGCCCGGGCGCTGATCACTTCCGGGCAGCGCCGGATCCTCGGTATCACGGGCGCGCCCGGCTCCGGGAAGTCCACTCTCGCCGAAGCCCTGGTGAACGCGCTCGGTGACCAGGCGGTGCTCGTCAGCCTCGACGGCTTCCACCTGGCCAACGCCGAACTGCACCGGCTCGGCCGCCACGCCTCCAAGGGGGCCGCCGACACCTTCGACGCGGCCGGTTACATCAACCTCCTGCGCCGGCTGCGCGCCCGCGACGAAGAGGTCGTCTACGCCTCGTTCTTCGACCGCGCCATCGAGGAGTCCATAGCCTGCGCGGTGCCCGTCCCCCGTGACGTCCCGCTGGTCGTCACCGAGGGCAACTACCTGCTGGTCGACGGGCCCCGGTGGGGAGCCGTACAGCCGCTGCTCGACGCGTGCTGGTACGTCGACCCCGACGAGGACGTGCGCATGGAACGGCTGATCGCCCGGCACATGCGGTACGGCCGGTCGGCGGCGGAGGCGTACGAGCGGTCGCACGGCTCCGACCAGCGCAACGCAGAACTCATTCACGCAACCCGCACCCGCGCGGACCGGATCGTCCGGGTGCCCGACGCGCAGTCAGCGCCGACGTCAACCGAGGAGCAATCGGCATGAGTGTCCTGGACCAGTTCCGGCTGAACGGCAAGGTCGCCGTCGTCACCGGCGGAAACCGCGGTATCGGCAAGGCCATCGCCACCGCGCTGGCGGAAGCGGGCGCGTCCGTCGCCATCGCGGGCCGGGACGAGGCGCGCAACGCCGAGGCCGTCGCCGAACTCACCGCGCTGGGCGCCACCGCGATCTCGACGAGGACCGACGTCACCAGCCGCGCGGACATCGTGGCCATGAACGAGCGGGTCACCGCGGAGCTCGGCCCGGTCGACGTCCTGATCAACAACGCGGGCATCGGCATCCACGGCGAGTCCCTGACCATCGACGACGACAGTTGGGACCGTGTGATGGCCACCAACCTCGACGCGGTCTGGAAGGTCAGCCAGGTCGTCGGCGAGTCGATGGTCGAGCGCGGCACCGGATCGATCGTCAACGTCGGCTCCATGTCCGGCATGATCATCAACCGCCCGCAGTGGCACGCCCCTTACGCCGTGTCCAAGGCCGGGGTGCACCACCTGACCAAGTCCCTGGCCGCCGAGTGGGCGCCGAGGTCGGTACGGGTCAACGCGATCGCGCCCGGTTACACGAAGACCGAGATCTCGGACATCGACCTGCCCGAGTACAAGCACTACTGGATCGACGAAGTGCCCATGCAGCGGTACGCGCAGGCGTCGGAGATCGCCCCGGCCGCGCTCTACCTGGCCAGCCCCGCCTCGTCCTTCGTCACCGGCGAGATCCTCGTCATCGACGGCGGCTACACCCTCTGGTGAGCCGGCGGGCCCCGCCCCGCCCGCACCCCCTTTTCGTGTCGAAGGAGCGCTCGTGACGAGCACGTACGTTCAGCATGCCCACATACCCTGGACCGAGGACGACCAGCGGGCCGTGACCACCGCCCGCGTCCTGGCCATGGACGCCGTGCAGGAGGCGGGCCACGGTCACCCCGGCACCGCCGTCAGCCTGGCGCCCGCCGCCCATCTGATATTCCGGCGCTTCCTGCGCCACGACCCCGCCGACCCCCGGTGGCGCGGGCGGGACCGGTTCGTCCTGTCCTGCGGTCACTCCAGCCTCACGCTGTACATCCAGCTCTACCTCGCCGGATATCCGCTCACGCTGGACGACCTGCGCGCCTACCGGAAGCGCGGCAGCCTCACCCCTGCGCACCCCGAGTGGGGGCACACGCCGGGTGTGGAGACCACGACCGGGCCGCTCGGCCAGGGCATCGCTACCGCGGTCGGCATGGCGATGGGCGCCCGCCGCGAGCGCGGCCTGCTCGACCCCGACGCGCCCGAGGGGACAAGCCCCTTCGACCACCGGGTGTTCGTCCTGTGCTCCGACGGCGACATCCAGGAGGGCATCAGCGCCGAGGCCGGTTCCTTCGCGGGGCACCAGCGCCTGGGCAACCTCGTCGTCGTCTACGACGACAACCGGATCTCCATCGAGGGCAGCACGGACCTGGCCACGAGCGAGGACGTCGGCGCCCGCTACGAGGCGTACGGATGGCACGTGCAGCGGGTCGGCCTCGCGGCCGACGGCGACATCGACGTGTCCGCACTGTCGCGGGCGCTGGAGGAAGCCGCCGCCGAGACGACGCGGCCGTCGATCGTCTTGATGCGCAGCATCATCTCCTGGCCGGTGCCCGGCGCGCAGAACACCGCGAAGTCGCACGGCTCCGCTCTCGGGGCCGACGCGGTCCGCGCGGCGAAGTCCGTCCTCGGCGTGAACCCGGACACCGCCTTCGACGTATCGGCCGATCTCCACGACCGGCTGACGTCGGCGGCGCGCGCGGCGGGATCGGCGGCCCACCGGGAGTGGGACGCGGCGTTCGACGCGTGGGCGCGCGGAAATCCGGACGGGCGGGCGCTGCTCGACCGGCTGACGGCCAAGGGGCTCCCCGCCGCCTTCGAGGACGCGCGTCCGGTCTTCGCGGCGGACACGCAGGTGGCCACGCGGAAGGCGTTCGGGCGGGCGTTGAACGCGGCGGCGGCGGAACTGCCCGAGCTGTGGGGCGGCTCGTCCGACCTCGGCGACTCCAACAACACGACGGTGGAGGGCAGTTCGTCCTTCCTTCCGGCGTCGAGCGCGCAGCCCGGCGCCGACCCGGCGGGACGCACCGTCCACTGGGGAATCCGCGAGCACTTCATGGCCGCCGCGATGAACGGCATCGCGCTGTCGGGCCTCAGCCGTCCCTACGGCGGCACCTTCCTCGTCTTCAGCGACTACATGCGCCCGGCGGTACGGCTCGCCGCGCTGATGAAGCTGCCGACGCTCTACGTGTGGACGCACGACTCCATCGGCCTCGGCGAGGACGGCCCGACCCACCAGCCGGTCGAGCACCTGGCGTCCCTGCGCGCGATACCGGGCCTGGACATCGTGCGGCCCGGTGACGCCAACGAGACGGCCGTCGCCCTGTGGAAGGTGCTCGGCGCGGCCGGGTCCGCCGGGCCGACCGGTTTCAGCCTCAGCCGTCAGGACCTGCCGGTCTTCCCCGACGGCACGGACGGGTTCGGCTCG
Source organism: Streptomyces sp. NPDC088197 (assembly GCF_044741185.1). Lineage (NCBI taxonomy): Bacteria > Bacillati > Actinomycetota > Actinomycetes > Kitasatosporales > Streptomycetaceae > Streptomyces > Streptomyces sp. NPDC088197. The sequence continues at coordinate 6,167 of NZ_JBIUSD010000030.1, read as the reverse complement.
GCCGCCGAGGCGGTCAGGGGCGGTTACGTACGGTACGAGGCGCCCGTCGCGGACCCGTCGGCCGGTCCGGCCGACCCGGACGTCGTGGTCATCGCCACCGGGTCCGAGGTGCAGCTCGCCGTCGCCGCGGCGCGGGCGCTGGCCGCGGACGGGATACGGGCGCGCGTCGTGTCGATGCCGTGCCGTGAGTGGTTCGACGCGCAGGACGCGGCGTACCGCGACAGCGTCATCCCGCCGGGCGTACGCCGCCGGATCGCGGTCGAGGCGGGCGTCGGTCAGGGCTGGTACGACCTGATCGGCCTCGACGGCCGGTCGATCGGCGTCCAGGAGTTCGGCGCGTCGGCGTCGGCCGCCGAACTCTACGAGCACTTCGGGCTGACGGCGGACGCGGTCGCGTCGGCGGCGCGGGAGCTGATGGGCAGGTAGTGAGGCCGCAGCGGGGCCGCCGGTCGGAGCGCGGGGTTCGGGCGTACGCGCAGGTGTGGGGCGCAGGCGTCGCAGGCGTCAGGCGTACGCGTCGTCCTCCGGCCGTCAGTAGTCAGTAGTCAGCCGTCAGCCGTCGAAGGAGGCGGCCAGGCGGTTGCTCTGCGAGACCGGGAGTTCACGCTCGATCAGCGGGATGAAGTCGCGCTGTTCGTGGCCGAGGAACTGGTCGATGTCGGCCAGCACACCGTTGACGGTCTGGGCGCGCGTTCCGGCCGGACCCGGCGACGCGATGGAGCCGTCGAGGAGGGCGAGGAGGTACGCGCCCTCCTCGCGGTCGCGCCTGACCGCCTCGGCGACCGGCGGGTGTGACTCCAGCGCGCGCCCCGCCGTGGCGTCCTTGGCGGCGCAGTGCCGACGGAAGGCGTCGGCCACCGGCCGCAGATCGGCCGGGGCGGTCGTCTCCCTGTTGAACAGCGCCTGGATCATGTCGTGCACCGCCGTGCCCGACTCCAGCAGCCGGACGGACACGCCGTGGAAGCGGGCCCGGTCGGCGGTGGCGGCCTCGGTCTCCGCGTCCCGGACCGACTGGTCGAACTCCTCGGAGTGGTTCTGGATGTTGTGCGGCCCCTTGGGCCGGTCCCCCATGCCATGGCCCGCGGTGCCGCCGTCCGTCGCCGGGTCCCACACGGTCGCGCCCTGCCGTCGCGTTGCCTCGTTCATGTCCGGACCTCCTCCACCGAGGGCGAGCCGCGGCGCGTGAGCCGCGACACGCGGGCGAACACCCCGATTGTCCCCCTCTCCCCCATTCTCCGCCCCTCCACCGCCTCTCCACCCGGCCGTGTCCCCGGCCACCGGCGGCGGAGGGGCGGCTGTCGTACGAACGTGACGAGATGGACTCGCACAAATATTCGAACACGTGCCAGGATTGCCCCCATGAAGCAGCACGACTTCCCCGCTGATCTCATCGAGGCGCAGCGCGACTGGTACATCACCTACCGCCTGCTCGCCGACGCTCCCGCCGGTACACAGACCACCGTGCTCCGGCGCCGCCTGCAAAGGCTCTCCGTCCGGATCTCCACCCATCCCTACTGGGCGTCGCTGCCCGGAACGGCTCCGGCCGCCCGGATGGAGCTCAAGCAACTGACCTGGGCCGCCTCCGAGCAGTCCCCCCGGCCGGCCGTGTGACCTCGGACCCCGGGCCGGGCGCGACCGCCCCCCTGACCGTCCCGGCTCGCCGCCCCCGGGCTTGTCCCGCCGCCGGGGCATAACGCAGACAGATCTGTCCGAAAGGTGACGGCCATGGCGACTTCCCGGACCACCACGAAGCCGTCGGCGCGTGAGCGACTGCTCGCCGCCGCGGACGAGCTGTTCTACGCCGAGGGCGTGCGGAGCGTCGGCATCGACCGGGTCATCGAGCACGCGGGCGTGGCCAAGGCGTCGCTGTACAACACCTTCGGCGGCAAGGAACAGCTCATCCGGGCCTACCTCGACAGCCGCCACGCGGGCATCACCCAGCGGATCACCGACGCGGTCGACAGCCGCGACACTCCGCGCGAGCGGCTGCTGGCGGTCTTCGAGGCGCAGGGCGCGCTCTTCGGGGAACCGGACTTCCACGGCTGCGCCTTCGTCCGGGCCGGCGCGGAGGCCGGTCCCGGCAGTCTCGTGGAGGAGGCCGCGGACAACTACCGTGCCTGGCTACGGGAGTTGTTCACCCGCCTCGCCGGTGAGGCGGGCGCCGCCGACCCGCGGTCGCTGGGCCGCCAGCTCCATCTGCTCTACGACGGCGCCGGGATCTCCGCCCGGATGGACCGCGACCCATCGGCGGCCGTCGCCGCCCGGGCCGCCGCCTCGGCGCTGATCGCGGCGGGGACCGGTGACGTCGGCCGGACCGGGCCCGCCGTGACGGTGGCGGGTGCGCTCGGCTGACGCCCTCCGTACGATCGGCCCCGCTGCGGACAGGCGTACGGGATCGGTCAGGCCCTAGGAATCCCGGTCGTCCGGTCCGGCGCCGGAGCGCTCGCGCAGGATGCTCTCGACGGCCGCCGGATCGTCCGGGGTGATGAAGGGCCGGACGAATTTCCCGGTGTCCAGGACGAGACCTTCCGTCTTGGACAGCCGCCGCGGATCGAGGCTCGCCCAGTAACGGGGGTTCGCGGTGCCCCAGATGCGGCCCTGCCCGCTGAACACGCCCATCTTCACGCGGGTGACCGTGCGGATCGACGCGTACGGAATCGTCTTGGTGCCCCAGGGGAAGTAGTAGCCGCGGATCCGGAGCGCGTCAGGTGTGCACTCGATCCAGCCGTCCTGGTAGCTCGTGCTCATGTCCCCGCCCTCTCTCGTCATTCCTCCGCCTCCCCACGGAACGGATGATCAATCCCGTCGCGGTCCGCGCGCGGTACGGCTTCCGATGCCGGTGCCGGTGCCCATGCCGGTGCCGGTTCCGATGCCGGTGCCGATGCCGGTCAGCGGGACGCGATGGCGACGAGTTCGGTCAGGGAGTTGATCCGCCAGTCCGCGGCGGCGGCCACGTCGGGGTCGTCGGCCCACAGGTGGCCCCAGGGCCCGCGGCGCAGGTGGGCGACGCGCAGTCCCGCGCGCTTCGCGGGGAAGACGTCGTTGCCGGGGTGGTCGCCGACGTAGAGGATCTCTTCGGGTTCGGCCCCCGCGACCTCGACGACCTTCGCGTAGAAGCCGGGGCTCGGTTTGGCGACGGCCCATTCCGCGGAGGTGGCGACCAGGTCGAGCGGCAGGTCGAGGCCGCGCAGCAGCTCCCCGACCCGGGCGGTCTGGTTGCCGGCGGCGAGCACCTTGATTCCGGCCTCCCGCAGCCGGGCCAGCGCGGGGCGGACGTCCGGGTACAGATCCGTCTCGTCCAGGTGCTCGCCCCGCCCGGCCGCCTCCCTGGCGGCGTAGGCGGCGGGGATGTCGAGGCCGGGGGTGATCAGCCGTAGCGCGTCGCCGTCGTCGCGCCCTTCGGCGACGACCGCTCCCACCAGGGCCGAGACGGTGTGTGACGGGACGCCGAGCCAGTCGGCCCAGCCCGCCCAGTGCCGCGCGTCGGAAATCAGGGTCTCGCCGATGTCGAACACGATCGTGGTAGTCATCGTCGTCACCCTAGGGCAGCCGCCGCGCCGCCCGGCGCGCCACGACCGGTCCTTCACTCCGTCGTGGCGGCCGTCGGCTCACCGGTGGACGCGCGGGGCGGGCGGACGGCGGCCCGTCTCACCTCACACGCGTGCGCTCTTCCCCCGCGGGCGGGGACGGGTGCGGCAGGAGCTGGTCGGCGCGCAGCAGTTGGCCGGGGGTGTGGAGCTGGGCGCGGAGCGCGAAGGTGGCGGGCGCGTCGAGCGGGGCGATGACGGTACGGCCGCCGGGCGCGCGGACGGCGAGCAGCTCCGCCGGGTCGATCTCGTCGGTGTCGAGGAGGTCGGGACTGTGGCTGGTCGCGATGACCTGGCGGCGGTCGCTGGCGTCCCGCAGCGCGGCCAGCAGCGCGCCGGTCGCCGTGGGGTGCAGGGCGGTCTCGGGCTCCTCGACGGCCACCGTGCTGTAGGCGCCGCCCGCGGGGGTGAACAGCGAGGTGAGGACGCCGAGTGCGCGCAGGGTGCCGTCGGAGACGGAGGGCGCGCCGAACCGCCAGGGCGCCTTGGCGCCGGGCACGTCCTGGGTGAACTCCAGGATCTCGCGGCCCCCGCGCGTGCGCCGGGTCACGCCGTGGATGCCCGGCACGATCTGCCGCAGATAGCTCTCGATCCGCGCCTTGTCCTCCCGGCCGCGCGCGCTCCGGCCCAGCCGGTGCACTACCGCGGCGATGTCGGAGCCGTCGCGCTGGAGGAGTTGACCGGATCCGGGCGTCCGCGGCTCGCGCATGGCCTCCGGGTTGAGGGTGAACACGCCGATGTCGGCGAGGCCGTCGTGGACGTACTTGAAGGGCTTGCGGGTGGCGAGGTCGGCGAGCAGCAGGCGGTGACGGTCGGCCGCGGGCATACCGGACTCGGTGCTGGAGGTCAGCACCCCGTCGTCCACCCGGTAGGCGGCCTCGGCCGGTGCGGTGCCCGCGCCGTCGCGGGCGGCGGCGGCGGCCCGTACGGTGCAGTGCTCGCGCACGATACGGAAGCCGCCGCCGCGTTCGGCCGCGACCTGGATTCCGTAGCCGCCGTCGCCGTGCGGGCCGCGGAAGTCGAGGTCGACGCTGAAGCGGGTCGGGTGTCCCGCCGACCTGCGGCGGACCTGCGCGACGCCGCCGCGCCGGTCGAGTGCTTCGTCGAGGGAGGTCCGCAGTCCCTCGGAGACCAGGCGCAGGGCGTCGAGGAAGTTGCTCTTCCCCGAGCCGTTGGGCCCGATCAGGAAGACGAGCGGGCCGAGCGCCACGTCGGCTTCCGGGATGCTGCGGTACTGCCGCAGCCGGACACGGGTCAGCGAGAAGGAGGTGTCCTGCATGCGGCCAGTCTGTCAGCCGCGCCGCCGGGTTCCGCGCCGACCGGGCGGGTCGCGCGGTGGCGTGGCGCGGCGGAGGCGCGATCCGGCCATGAAGCGGCGCGTTCCGGGCAGGAGCGGGCCAGGGCCGGACGGGCCCGGGAGCCGCGCGGGCGTGGGTGGTACGGCCGCGGACGTTCACCGAAGGGATCACCGCGTGATCGTGGATTGCGCCATCTACCGGGACGGTCGTCGCGAGAAGACGCCAGACGACCTGTCCGACGCGCTCGCCGAGGCCCGCGCGTCGGGGAACTGCTTCGTCTGGATCGGCATGCACGAGCCGACGACGAGCGAGTTCGACCGGGTCGCCACCGAGTTCGACCTGCATCCGCTGGCCGTCGAGGACGCGCTCAAGGCCCGTCAGCGGCCGAAGATGGAAGCGTACGACGGGGCGCTGTTCACGGTCGTGCGGCCGTTGCGCTACGACGACGAGAAGAGCCGCGTCACGGCCGACGAGCTGATGATCTTCATCGGCGACTCCTTCGTGGTGACGGTGCGGCACGGGCACGCGAAGACGGCCGCCGACGCCCGTTCCCGTTTGGAGAAGTCCCCCGAGGTGCTGCGGCACGGTCCGGTGGCCGTGCTCTACGCGATCTGCGACGCGGTCGTGGACGACTATCTGGACATCGCCGCGGAGCTGCAAGTGGATCTGGAGGAGTTGGAGGAGCAGGTCTTCTCCCCCACCGGCGGCGACTCCTCGCGGGTGGCGGGTGTCATCTACTCCTTCAAGCGCCAGGTGCTGGAATTCCGCCGGGCCATCAGTCCGCTCTCGGAGCCGATGGCCCGGCTGGCCGGCGGCAACGCGCCGTTCGTGGACGCGCGCACCAAGCCGTTCTTCCGCGATGTCGCCGACCACCTGGCGCGCGTCAACGAGGCGGAGGAAGGGCTCGACCGGCTGCTGTCCGACATCCTGGCGGCGCATCTGACGCAGGTGGGTGTGCGGCAGAACGACGACATGCGCAAGATCTCCGCGTGGGCGGCCATGGCGGCGGCCCCGACGATGATCGCCGGGATCTACGGCATGAACTTCGACCACATGCCGGAGCTGCGCCAGGTCTGGGGCTATCCGGCGGTGCTCGGCCTGATGGCGTCGGTGGTGACCTTCCTGTACTTCCTGTTCAAGCGGCGCGGCTGGCTCTGAGCCGGTGCGGGTCGGGCGGTCCCGTTCACTCCTTGATTTCGCAGATGACGGCGCCGGAGGAGACGGAGGTGCCGACTTCGGCCTTGAGGCCGATGACGGTGCCCGACCGGTGGGCGTTCAGGGG
>NZ_JBIUSD010000029.1:0-35964 GCF_044741185.1 Streptomyces sp. NPDC088197 | reverse complement strand
GCGGCGCCCCGTACCGGCCGGGGCCCCCGCCGCCGCCGCCGTCGGGGGCCCCGCCCGGCGCGGGCGCTGGGGCCCCCCCCCCCGCCCCGGCCCCCCCCCCCGGGGGGGGGCGCCCGGGGCCCCCCCACGACGTGGCGGGCGCAGAGGGGGGTGCCATGGGGGAGATGGGCAGCGCCGGGTAGGGCCGCAGGGTCGACAGGTCGAACTCCTCCAGACCCGCGTACGGGTCCTGGGACGGCTGCTCCGTCTCCAACTCCAGCCCCTGGAAAGGCGGTTCGGCCCCAGTGCGCTTCGGTGGCGGTCTGCGACTGCGACGACGCCGGTCGCGCTGCGCCAGGGACAGGGCGATCGCCTCCTCGTCCTGCTTGCTGCCGCCGGCCGCCAGGTGCTGCTCGGCGTGTTCCTGCCACATGTCCGCGGTCCACGGATCGTGCAGCAGGTGCCGCAGCCGGAAATCGCAGGTCACCCAGGTGTCGGCCGTGTGGCCGTACACCCACACCCGCTCGGGACGGTAGGGGTTGAAGCGGCATTCCCACTGCTTCTCCCGGCCGGGCAGCTTCGAGTCGCCGCGCAGGACGATCTCCCGGTAGTGGGCGGCGTCCTGCGCGACGGGCTGATAGGTCCGATAGTCGATCATGAATCCGCCCTTGCCGGGGATGACCCACTGCCGCAGCAGGAAGAAGCGGTTCTGGGCGGGGGAGAGCGGCACCGCCCGGTAGCCGCTGCGGGCCACCTGGACCGCATACATCTCGTTGGGCGACAGCACGACGTGGGGACGGAACGGGTCACGCAGCCCCGCGTCGGGGGTCTGCTGGTACTCCAGTGCCACCCACTCCTGGGCCATCTGCTGGAGCTCGGCAATCGTGTACAGCGGCATCCGGTCGATGCCGCGGCCGCGTTTCTTGTGGCTGCGGCCCTGCCAGCCGTGCGTCACGTGCTGACTGAAGCGGTGCGCGAGGGTGACGAAGAAGTGCTCGGGGAGCGGCTTGTCGGTCGGGGTCTTCTTGCGCGCCGGGCGGCGGGCGATGCGCAGCCGGTCGCAGACCTCGGTGAAGTGCTCGCTCACATAGGGGCTGCCCTGGTCGTAAATGATCAGCTCGGGGCGGATGACCGGGCGGGCGGCGGTGGCCTCGGTGAACCGCTCGTCCGCCGCCCTAAGCGCCCCGAACGGCAGACTGGAGGCGGCGGCCGCACTCAGCGGGTCCCAGCCGGGCATCACCGGCCAGGGCGCGAGAGCCTGGGCCAGCATCAGGGTCAAGTCGATCGCCCGGGTCGCCTGGCCCGCCTGCCCGCTCTCGGCGTCCTGGGGACGACTGGGCGTGATCATCAGCGCGCACGCGCTGTGGTTGGCCACATCGATGAGCGTGGTCAGCTCCGTGGCGGTGGGCCGGCCGTCGTCGCCGCGGGCCAGAATCCGCAGCGGCGTGGTGTCTGCCTGGGTCACCTGTCCCGGCCGCAGCACGACTTCGCGCCCGCCATGGGGCAGCGGCGGCGTGGAGGCCAGAGCGGCCCGGGCTCGTGTCGGCTGGCCCAGGGCATCGGCCAGGCCGGACTCCTTCATCCGCAGGTAGAAGGTGGAACGGGAGGGCAGCAGAGCCGCCACGGCAGCCGAGCCGAGTTCCTCGGCGTACCGCGAGTGCAGCAGGTCCTCGACTTCCTCGCGGATCACGTCGATGGTCACATCCGACGCGTGTGCGCGCCGGGCCACCACCTCCTGCATGGCGGTCAGACACCGCGGGTCGGTGAAGCCCCCCAGGCGTTTGTCCCGCGGCCCGGGCAGCAGGACGACCGGGTTCTCCCCGGCCGCCTTCCACTTGCGCCGCTTGTCGGCGAGGGTGTGGGCGGAGCAGCGGACGCCGTCGGCGGCCAGCCGCGCCGACATCGCGGCGCACCGCTGGGCCAGCGTCGTGTCCGGCCCGAATCCCCGCGCATGCTCGCTTCGGCCCGGCGCCAGACCGGTGTCGATCTCCACCATGCGTGCCTGCCACAGCGCGGCCTCCTCCTGCCCCTCCGGCCGGCCCCACCCGCCGAGAGCCGCCCCACCCGCGGCCGGTGCCGCACCGCCACTGAGGACAGCGAAGTCCTCCGCGCCCACCAGCCACCGGAACGACACCGCCCAGGGCGCCTCGGCGCCGTCCCGAGGCACCAGCGTGACCAGCGGTCCCTGCCACTCCGCCACCTCCCATTCGCGCCTGTGCCAGCGCACCAGCGCCCCGATGGACAGCGACCCCGCAGACCGGCCCTCGTCTGCTCCCGGCATGTGCCCCCTCCTGGTCGTTCAGGCCGTCCAGGCCACGGCGTCGGGCAGCAGCGGATACGCGGCATCGAACAGCAGCCGCCGCTGCCAAAGCATCCGGTAGGCGAGGTCCAGCCCGGTCATCTCGTCCAGCCCGCTGGCCGCCACCCCCGCCCGCAGACCGGTCGGCGCCCGGAACGCCTCCAGCAGCGCCCGCCCCAGGCCCTCCTCGTCGCCCACGGCAAACCGGTAACCGGCCAGCCAGCCCAGGTTCCGCGCGCGCAGCCCCGACGGTTCACGCACCTGCCGCACCCGCCACCCGGCCGCCTGCGCCACCTCCTGAAGCACCTCGAGTCTCACCGCGGGCAGGCTCTCCTGTCGGGGCGGCTTCAGCACCAGCACCTCACGCTCGCCCTCGGCCGTGCGCGCCACGAAATCGGGGCGCCAGCGGCGAAGGCGTCCTCCGGCCCGCCACCGCAGTTCCACCGGGCCGGCGCTGAACGCCGCCCAGGCCGGCTCGAAGTCCAGCTCTATCGCCAGCCGCCACTGCCGCAGGCTGCCGCACACCACGGTCTGCTCCCGGGTCGCCACCGGCCAGTAAGTGATGATGCCCTTGCGGCCCCGGTAGGGCACCGGTTCGCTCACCGGCCCGAACTCCTCCAGTGCCACGCCCCGAAGCCCGGCCGCGCTGCGCAGGCGCACCGGCCCGTAGGGCTCGCGGTACAAAACCACGACACCCTGCCCCGCCTTCGGCACGGCCTCGCCTTCCATCAGGCCGCCGGGACCCTCCGCCGCGTTCACGCTGCCCACCCCTTGCCGTGCCGCCGCAGGGTCCCGCATACCTGTCCGGTCGGCAGCCCCTTTGGGCCCAGTCCCTGACCTGCACCGGCCGCCCCACGAAACCCGCCCGCCGTCGACTGCCCCCGCACCGGCACGGGTTGGCAGGAGCCGGACAGCCAAGCTCCCGTCACCTGTTCACCCGCCCCTGCCTCTTTCTGATGACTGCTGCCGTAGCCCGGCATGCCCATGCTGCTCCGCTCCGCGCTGCGAGGACTTTCCCGCCTGCCGGATACACCTGAAAGGGTGAACAAGTCGGCGACAACGAAGGACGCCGGGCGCTGCCCGGTCGCCATCCCGCGCGGCGGCTCGGCTGCTTAACTCGCCTGCCAAGAAGCCGACTTCGGCCCGCTGGACGACTTCTGCCCGATCAGGAGTGCCTGGGCAGCTCCCACCGCACCTCGTCACCGTCGTGATGGAGGCGCCAGGTGGTCACGAGACGGGCGCGGACCAACTGGTCGAGGAGGTCCTCCAACTGCTGAGGCGGCTGCCCGCACTGGCGGGCGAGAGCATCGAGCTCACCCCCGCCCGCCCCAGCGGTGCTGTGGGCGGCCAGTGCCAGTGCGGCCAGCCGTAGAGCGGAGGGCAGGGCGGGCGAGAGGATCAGCGGGGCGGGGCGCAGCGCCCATTGGGCGGCGCGGACGCGCGCGGTGCGTCCGGGATCCTGGTGGAGGACGGGGGCATCGAGCAACTGCGCCTGGATGGGAGAGCATCTGCGTCTGAAGCGGTGCAGCCAGCCGGCGTGTTCCAGCTCCAGCCACAGCTCTGCGCGGCCGTGCAGCCGCATGCCGCGCAGGAAGCCGTGGGGCAGGCGGATCTGCCCCTGGCGGTCAGCACGCAGTGCGCACTGCAGGGCGAGCAGCCGGGCCGCAGGGGAGGAGAAACGCGGCAGTGCTGTGGCGAGGTAGGTGAGCATTTCGCGTACGCGTTGCTGCTCTGCCGGGCCGAATGGCGGTGCGATGCGCGCAGAGCGCGACGTACTGGAGTGCGTCGGGGTGCGGTCGGCGCGGAGCAGGGTGGGCGGTACGACGGCGGTGCGGCTCATCGCCGCCGCGCAGGCGGCGCAGGCATCGGCCAGTCGCCAGGTACGGCCGCCGCGGTCGCAGGTCAGGGCGAGCAGAACGGGCCCCGCACAGCCGCGGTGGCGGGGGTGCCAGCGGCAGCCCAGCGCCCGGCACTGGCAGGTGCGCAGATGCCCAGGCAACGTGTCGGCGCGGGCATGGCGGGCCAGATGAGTGAGGGCGGCCGAGCGGGCGGAGACGGCCTGCAGGACGGGGCTGTGCGTGCAGCGGGGGCAGGCCAGGGCCGGTCCGCCTGTCTGCGGGCGCAGGCGCACTGTCCAGATGCGCTGCACCGTGGCGTGTGTGCTGGCAAGCCGCATCGGCTCGTTGTCCCTCCGCTCTGGTCTGCGCCGGCGTCGCGCGGTGGTCTCCCGGTGCGCACGCGGGAGCCGCCCGCACCGTAGTGCAGATTCCTGCACTCGCGCAGAAGTGGGGGCCCGGTGCGCTCACCTGCACTGATAGTGCAGAAATCCGCACTGACAGGCAGGTGTCTGCACCGTCGGATGGTGGAGTGACGATCTTGCCCCCCGACCCGGACCGCGACGCCCTGCGTGTGACGCTGGCGCGGTTGAGGAATGAGCGCGGGTGGACCTTCGACGAACTCGCCGGCCGCAGCGGCCTGGCCCGGCGCGATCGACCTCGAACACGGCCGAGCCGCCGGCACCGTCACCACCTGGCATGCCCTCGCGCACGCCTTTGACGTCCCCATCGAGAAGCTGCTCGGCTCGCTCTGTGAAGGCCACCCCGCCCGGATCCAAGGGCGACTGACTGCGGTCGCGCCAGGCATGCAGCGCGGCATAACTCACCCGAACCGGCGAGCACGCGTAGAACGCACACTCGCAGAACCGCGTCGCCGTTCGATACCGCTGAGCCGGCCGGGGGACTGTCGGCCCGCCTGCCCCGCCTCCGGCAGGGGGCGCCTGGCACGGTCCTCGCCATGCGCCCCAACACCGCCCCCGCCGGCTGCCACTGGGACGGCAGCCCCCGCACCGCACCGGTGCGCCGTCCGCTGCGGGTGGCCACCACCAGCCCCAGCCGCCTGCTGCGCACCGGCCAGAGCCGCCGCTGCCCCCAATGCGGCAACCGCATCGACCTCTACCCACGTACGGACGGGCGGCCCATCGCCCTGCATCCCGCCGAACTCGCCACTGCCCAGGTCCCCGCCCCCTGCCGCTGGCACCGAGTTCCGGCATCGCCCACCCGCACGACGACGGCCGTACCTGGTGCCGCATTCCGCACGCCGTGCTCTGCCCGCAGCGCACCCCCATCTGCCGGATCAGCCGGCCCCTTGAGTCGGCGCGCCGCCAACTCGCTGTACGGACCCGCCGCCTGATCGACACCGGCGCCTTCACGCCCACGGCTTTTCCCACCACAACAGCGCCCACCGGCACCGGCTCCCCCGACCACCCGGTCGTACGGATGCTGCTGTGCCTCTACCTCGCCGACGGCCCCGTGGAGGCCGTCCGCTGCGTAGCCCAGACGAACCACCGCCGCCGCTGCCCCCGCCCCGTCCTCGACCCGGACGGCCCGGCCGGATCCTGGAGCCTGCTGCCTGTCGGCCCCCGGCGCGGCGAGCTTGCTCTGCCCGAACAGACGATGGCCGTCTACGACCTCAGCCGGCTGCCTCACGCCGAACAACGACGCTGGCGCATCCAGCGCTGCTCCGCGCACGCTGTCCCCCACGGCACCGCCGATCTGGCACTGGCCGGATGGCAGGTCTTTGATCCCCTTCTGCACGCCGAGCACCTGCGTACCGATCTGCCCTGTCCACCGGCACATGACAGCAGAGAGCGGTGACGATGCCGCACCACGCCCTGGAAGTCGTCCTGACCCGCCCTCTGAGCTCAGCCGAACTCCGCGAAGCCGTCCGCGGGCTGCCGTTCGCCATCAACCACGACACAACCCGCCTCATGACCCTCGTACGCGCCAAAACCCCCCACCGCGCCGCGCACCGGCTGCGCCAACGCCTCGCCGCACGGCTTCCCGTGGACGTGATCACCACCCACTACCCGGATGCCGCAGGACAGGTCCTGCTCAACGTCGCCTTCCCACCCGCCGTCCATGCTGCGATCCGCCAGGCTGCCCATGAAGCGGGGCAGAGCCCGGAAATCTTCGTGAAGCTGGCCCTGCACCGTGCGCTGGCCCAGCACGCCAGCGACGAGGTCCACCGGCTCGACCGGGCCGTGCAGCAACTGCTGGCCCACACCACGGCCGCACACCTCCTGGCAGCCGTCGGCCACGCCCTGACCCGCACCCCCGGAGCAGCCCCCGCATGAACCCGACCGACGAACAGACGGCAGCGGCCGACGCCTTCCACGCCGGCCAGCACCTCGCCCTGCAGGCCGGCGCCGGCACGGGCAAGACCACCACCCTGGCCCTGCTCGCCCACGCCACCACACGCCGCGGCCGCTACCTCGCCTACAACCGGGCCATCGCCCAGGACGCCCGCAGCCGTTTCCCCGACACCGTCCAGTGCAAAACCGCCCACGCCCTGGCCTACGCGGCCGTCGGCCACCGCTACACCCACCGCCTGAACGCACCCCGCCGCCCCGCCTGGCAGACCGGACAGATGCTCGGCATCAACAAAGCCGTCCGCATCGGCGACCGCGAGGTGACGCAACGAGCCCTCTCCAACGCCACCCTGCGCACCGTCGCCCGCTTCTGCCACACCGCCGACGAAGCCATCGCCCCCCATCACGTGCCCCGGCTGCGCGGCCTGGACGACACCGACCTCCACACCCAACTCGCCGCCCACATCGTGCCGTTCGCCCACAAGGCGTGGGCCGACCTGCAACACCCCGACGACGGCGCCGTCCGCTTCGACCACGACCACTACCTGAAGATCTGGGCCCTCACCCGGCCGCGCATCTACGCCGACTTCCTGCTGCTGGACGAGGCCCAGGACACCAACCCCGTCGTCGAACAGATCTTCCTCGCCCAGCGCGACCACGCCCAGCTGGTCATGGTCGGCGACTCCGCCCAGGCCATCTACCACTGGCGCGGCGCCAAGGACATCATGACCGGCTTCGACGGCACCCAGCTCGCCCTGTCCCAGTCCTTCCGCTTCGGCCCCGACCTCGCCGCCGAAGCAAACCGTTGGCTGCACCTGGCCGACGCGCCGATCCGCCTCACCGGCACCCCCGCCGTGCCCACCGAACTCGGCCTCGTCACACAGCCGGACGCCGTCCTGTGCCGCACCAACGTGGGCGCCATGGCCCAGGGCATGACCCACATGGCAGTCGGACACCGGGTCGCCCTGGCCGGGGGAGGAGACAGCCTGCAGGCCCTGGCCCTCGCGGCCCGCGACCTCAAGGAAGGCCGCCGCACCCACCATCCCGAACTGCTCCTCTTCCCCTCCTGGGGCGATCTGCAGGACTACGCCGCCCACGACCCCGCCAGCCGCGACCTCCAGCCCCTGGTCAACCTCGTCGACACCCACGGCGCTGACGCCATCCTCGCCGCCATCACCCAACTCGCCCCCGAACCGCACGCACACGTCACCGTCTCGACCGCCCACAAGGCCAAGGGATGCGAATGGCCCAGCGTCCTCATCGCCGAGGACTTCGCCCGCTCCCCGAACGACACCGCCGACGACCCGGCAGGAAGCACACCGGCGCCCGTCCCCGACCCCGTCGACGACGCCGAGGCCCGTCTCGCCTACGTCGCCGTCACCCGCACCCACCGACGCCTTGACCTGGGGGGCCTCTCCTGGATCTACGACCACCCGGACGGCACCCCACCGAGCCAGGACCGCCCTGATGATCACCGGACGGGGTCACGATGAGGTGACCTGCCGCCAGGAACCTGCCCGTAAGCAGCTGAAACCGTGCGAGGAGATACACCCCGCCCCAGCCGGGGCGCTATCGGAGGCTTCTCCTGAGTGCAGTGACGGCTGTTCCCGAGGTCCGCCGCCCCTGCGCGGTGTGGCCTGCGCTCTGGCTGAATTCTCTCCAGGTGAAGGGGTGTTCGGCGGCCACGGTCTGTCGTTCGCCGAGCATTCCCTGGACCAGGCAGTGGCCGATGCGCTGGAGCAGCTGTTCGAGCCACTCTCTGGAGGCGAGGAGGCTATAGGCCGTGCCGCTTGGACGGTCCCACGTCAGGTACTGCACCCGGAGGTGCCCGTCGGCGTCGTACCAGCAGGGACGGTCAGGGTCGCGTCGCAGTCCGCTGTCTCTCAGGAGCGGGTCATTGAGCAGCGTCACGGAGACGGGCGCGTCAAGGGAGCAGTCGGAGCTCTGCGCACTCCAGCTGTAGGTCTGGTCGGTCGGGATGGCGGTGACGGGTTGTCCGGCGGGGTCCGTGGCGCGGTCGATCCGGACCCGCGGCTGTGCGGCGAGGGCGCGTTCGAGCCAGTCGTCCTTGTGGTCGACCGGGCCGTCCGCCCACTGCTCTGCCAGGTCGACGAGCGACTCGGCCTGCCTCTCTTCCCTCTTCTTCCGCCACATGGCGAGAGCGTCGACGGTCTCGACGTCGGCAGCCGGTCCAGGGACTTTCTCCGGCGAGGCCAGGTCGTCGTCATCGGCCGAGACGTCGAGGGCGTCCTGGGCGGTTTCATGTTCTTCATGCTGAAATGTGCTCACGTGCCAGGAGTCCGGTTCGGGGTCGGTCCAAGGACCGGGCACGGTGGGGAAGTCGGCGAGGAGGAGACTGTGGCGGTCGGGGCCATCAGGCATCATCCGATGCGTGAGGGCACGGCCTTCAAGCCAGGTGAGCAGACTGGTGAACTGATCGTCGGACACGATCCAGCTGTGGATGCGGTGCCACTGCTCAGCTTGGCCGTGGGTAGCGCTCCATCCTCGGCCGTCGTGGTCATCGGTGGCCTGCTCGTGGAGCACGACCCATTTCCTGCCCTGGCCGTCGGATCGTACACCCAGTTCACCGAGGTCAGGCAGGTTGCCAGGATGGCTGATCCACTCTTCGATACCGTCGGCGTCAGGAAGCGCCGGGACGGGCGGTGCCAGAGGATGCGAAGGGTCGGCGGGCGCAAAGGTGGCGTTGTCGGCCTCGTTGCTGCCGCTTTCTTCGTCAGCACCGGCGAACGGGTGCCGGGCCGGGGGAAGGGAGGGATCGATGTCGAGCAACGACAGTCATGCCGCTCCGGGGTATTCGGCCGGGTCGTGCTCACCGCTCCGATGGGGGTGCCGGTGGTTCGCCAGCCGCTCCACCAACTCGTGGAGAGCCATCCACTGGTACTTCTTGCCGATCCGTTCGCCCTTGTGGGACTGACGGGAGCCGGACATGCGTCCCCGGGAATTGTCGAACTCCGCAAAGAGCGCGGGCGACCAGCCCAAGCTGGCGACACGGGCGAGCACCCACCTGGCGGCCCACTCCGCGTCCACTTGGGCATCGGCGAGGCGTTCGTCCACAGCCGGCGGCACCCGACAGTCCTGCAGCAGCGCGTACTGGTCCTGGTCGAGGACTTGCCTCGCCTTCCACCCGGTGAGGAGCTGCTCGACGGCGGCCGGTGTGCTCAGAGCTGGCCGGACGGACTCCGGGAGACTTTCCGCGAAGGCCGGGATGCGGGCCGGGTCCACCACGACAGGATCATCGCGGCGCTGCCACGAGGGCCTCCGGGGATAGTCGGAGGCGAGCGGCAACATGCTGAAGTGGTGGACGGCCGGGCGGACCTCGTAGTCCGCGAAGTCTCCCAGCGATGACAGGGACGAGCGAACCGATCCCCACAGTGACTCGTTCTGCTCCCGCCGGGGGAAGAGGACGTCGAGGTCCTCCTTCGCAGGAGCCCGCCCGACCTCGGGACAGGCGTGCGGATGCCTGACCATGCCTGCTTCTTCGCCGGTGATGGCTCCAGTGCCGTGCGCCATGGTGACGACGTGGGTGGCCGCGTCGCACAGCAGCGCGTTCCGTGAGGCGTGCGCGGGCGAGGCGATGTCACCGTAGAGGTACTCGATGAGTCGCCGCGCGACCTGCCCAAGGAGGCCGTGCTGCTCCTCGCCCTCGCCGCGCCGGGCCACCACCCCGTAGGCCACCCACACCAGGCGCTCGAAGAGGTAGGGATCGTCGACCTTCTCGACATCCTCGTGTAGGAATCTGTCCAGGAGGGACACCAGAACGTCCCCGTGGCCCAGGAGTAGCTGCGCGAGGGCTTTGGTCGCCCGGTCCCGCAGGAACCGGTTGGAGGACGTGAGGGTCCACACCAGCGTCGTCGCCACCAGCCGGACGACTTCCTCGTCCGTGGCGCCAGGCGCTGTCACAGGCCGGCGTGTGCGATCCCCGAGCCGAGGCCGGGCCGGACAGGATGCGGGGAGCAGAGTATGCGGGGTGGTGTACTGCTCGGCCCAGCGCAGCAGCCGGTGCAGCGCCGTGACGTCCCACAGCATCGCGTAGGTCTCGACGCCCCACCACGTGTCGCGTTCGGGCCGCGGCCTTCTCACCAGCACCCGGTGGAGACGGTCGGCGTTCAGCAGATGCCCCGGCTCCGCGGTGACCGCCAAAACGGCCTCCAGTACGTCGGCAGTGCGCCCGTGCCGGGCGGCCGTCTCGTTGAGGAGCGCGATGGTGCGTTCGTTGACGCTTCGTGTGCTGCGCAGGGGAAGCGTTTCCAAGAAGCTCCGGGCCAGCCGGTAGCCCTGCGTGTCCGCGCGGCGGCCGGGCCCGGCGGTGTCCGTGGCCGGAGGGGGAGGGCACGCCAGCAGGTCGATGAGTTCCGTGCCGGCCTGTTCGGGCAGGAGAATCGATGCAGCTTCCTGATAGTTCGGGGCGGCCTGGCGCAGCCAGCTCCGCAAAGGCGAGTCGGCGTCCAGCGGCCGGCCCTCACGCAGCGAGTCGATCTCGTCCTGGTGGGCAGCGAAGACGGACCGCACCACGCGATCGTCGCCCAACGCCTGGTAGGGGAAACCGATGCCGATGCTTTCCGCGGCCTTGTAGGTCCGCTCGTTGGACACGATGCCCTGAGCGAGGAGTTGTCCGAGCATGGTGTCCGGCCACGCCGTGGCCGCTGGAGCGTAGGCGTCGACAAGGGTGCGGGCTTCATCACGCGGAAGCACGGAAAGCCGTACGGCGGCCATGCGTGAGGCAAGGGCGTCCACCGCGCGGTGCACGGGCCGCTCGAGAGGGTCCAGTCCGAGCCGGCTGCAGATGGTCTCTGCCCGGTGATCGACATAGGCGTCGAACACCGCGCTGCGGTCACGCGGATGGCCGCCCGAGCCGGCCGCGCCCCGGTGCTGGCTCTTGCTCAGGCTGTCCGCATACAGCTTCACGAACAGCGGGTTGGTGAAGACCGAGGCAAGCAGGGGGGTGTTGGGAAGAGCAGCCGAATTGCCCCGAAGGTAGCTTTCGAGACCTTCCATCTCCCGTCCGGCGAAGCCGGAATGCACCGAAGCCGGCCCGTCGAAACGGTCAGGAACCACCAGAGACCTGAAGGTCGAGCGGCAGGACACCACCAATGCGATGTGCCGGTACCCGGCCAGATGCCCCTGGAGAGCGAGCAGTTCGCTCTTCCAGTTCCCGGCATCGTCGGAGTCGTTGAGGGCGTCAATGATCAACAGGAAGCGGCAGCCGCTGGCCGCGCCGGCGGCGTCCATCGCCTGGAGGAAGTCCCGCTCGGGAAGGGGGCCCAGTCCGCGCTTCTGCGCGATCTCACTCAACGTGTTGTGCCCGCTGAGCTCCTGCCCGAAGACCACCAGCGCCGGCCGGCCATCGTTCACGGCCCTTCGCGCGGCGTCGACCAGCAGGTGCGTCTTGCCCTGCCCGGCTTCCCCCAGCAGCAGCCACGCTCTCTTCTGCGCTGCCTGCGCAGGGACCCTCTGCATCAGGTCCTCCACCCGCGCGCAGGCGCTGCGGGCACGAGCCAGAGCGCCCTCACACAACGCCGCCACACTCTGCGAAGCCGTCACCGGCCCGCCCCTGCCCGGCTGTGCCACAGGTGCCGCGGAAGCCTCAGCGGTTTCGGGCGGTTCCTCCGCGAACCGGTCGGCCAGGCCCCTGAATTCGCCCAGCCGCTCCAGCATGTCCTCAGCCACCGCAGCTGCCTGCTCAGCTGGGAAACCGGACGCCGCGGATACCGTGGACAGGTCGTGGACCAAGGTTTGCGCGCCCTCCCGCAACGGAAGCGTCCACGACTGCACCCACTGCGACAGCGCCTGGTGAGCCGGGCTGCTGTCCGGCGCGGGATAGTGGCTGCGCCACCGCGTCATCTCGGCGAGGAGAGTCTCAACGGCGGCCTGCAGGTCCCGGGCCCGCTGGACGCCCTGCCGCAAGAATTCCTGCGGCAGGGCGCACGCGTCCGCCACCTGAGCGAGCGGCAACGCCACATGATGTTCGGGTGTGTACCGCGACTCGGCCAGACGCTCAGCAAGCGTGACCTGTTCCCGGAACCACTCGCTGCCCAGCACGCGCCTTTCGAAGAAGAACCACTGACGTCCCTCATTTCCAGGCCGGGTCAGCCGTTCCAGCAGCTCACCTCCGCCGACGTAGCAGATGTCGACGTCGGCGAGACCGGGCAACTGCTCCTTCCACTGGGCGACGTTTTTGTTCCACCGCTCCCTTGCGCCGGTGCGCGGCCTTCCACGCGGGGTGACGGGGGTGGGGTCGGAAAGGTCGAACGGCGTCAGGAACTCAAGTCGGACGATCTTCCGGTTCGCGATGTTCTCGCCGACCGTCGCGGCGCTCTTCTTCGCCTGGGGGATCAGGTCTTCGATGCTGTGGACGAACTTGACCTGGTATCCGTGCGCGGCACTGCCGTCGGGCGCCTGGTCGTACCATTCGACACCGCCGTCCGGGGCGGCCGTCTTGATCGTCTCCCAGCCCGGAGGTGCCGGCTTTCGGAGCTGGAAGCACAGTTCTTCAAAGGCGCGGTGCTGGCTTCCGTCCCACTCCCGGATGCTCTGCCAGTTGTGTGCCCTGCTGTCGTTTCCCGTCACTGCCGTCCTCAGACCGTTCTGCCGCCCCATGGCGCGCACGAAATTCCAGCGTAGATGGCCGAACTGACAGGCGAGGGTGTGCCAGTGCTGGGAGCCAGCGAGGTACGGGCCCGCCGCTGTGGCCGAACTCGCAGATGCCGTCAATGGTTCGAGGCCGAGTTCGGACTAACGTCGTCGTCCCGTGCGAGGTCTGGTCCTGGCTGTGGTGGGGCGGCGGCCGATGGTGCGACCGCGGCTGAACCCGAGGCGGTCGCTGAATTCGCCGGCCTTTGCGAGTTCGACCTCGTATCGCGGCTCGAAGTGGTCGTCCGTGACGCTCAGATCGCTGATCCGGTGGTGGAAGAGGGACTTGATGCCGGGACGGGAGCGCCCCCCGGTGCGGTCGTAGACGTACAGATACTCCTGTGCGACCCCGTCCTCGCGCCTTTTATAGCGCAGGGCATAGGGCTCGACCAGGCGCTGCCGCCCCTCGTATGTCAGGAGCATCAGTTTCCGCTCGGCACCAGCCTCCATGATCGGTGTGCGTAGGTGTGCCGGATAGAAGGCGGCTTGAGCGTTGTGGCCGGTGCGGAAGTCGGCGAAGAGCACGTCCAGTTCGCTTTTCCAGCGTGCCACCGTGCTGGTGAACTCAGGCAGACTGTCGCGGGCGCAGGTGATCGTCGTGTCCCACAGGGACTGCATGTCGTCGAAGGGAATGGCAGCGAGCAGGTTCAGGGCCGCGGCGGGGCTGGGGGAGAAGATGGTCTTCCGGAGGAACGTGCGCACCAGGCTGCGCCGGTCGACAGGGATCTCCCTGTTGACGAACGTCGAGTAGGTGAGGTCGAACAGATCGCGGATGGAGCGGCGCTGCAGAAGACACTTGAGTTTGTCCGCGAGCGCCTCTTCCAAGCTGATCACCGTCAGGTCCGCAGTGCAGGCCGCCTGGTCGCTGTAGGGGTGAATGAGCGTGCGCGATTGCGTGGGCAGCTGAAGGCGGGTGAACTCAGTGACGTCCAGGTGCAGGCTCACCGGCATGCTGCTGGTCGTCCCGTAGAAGTCGGTGAAGAGCAACTGGTAAGTGTAGACCGTCTGCTCGCGGTTGATCCTGTCCCTGCTGAGCTGTTCAGTGCGATCGAGATGGAACTGGACTCCCGTCCTGACCTGCGCCATCCGCCCGATCTCGTTGAGCGCTTCACGGAAGTCCTGGGCGTCGATGGGGCCGGGGGAGGCGAAATCGAGATCCTCGGAGAAGCGCGTAGCTCCGAAATACCCCTTCCGTAGAGCGTTTCCGCCCTTGAGGACGAGACGGTCGGCGAGACGGCTCTCTCCATAGAGCCCGGCAAGGAACCAGCCGAAGACGTAGTCCCGCTGAACATGGGACGGGTCGACTCCGAGCTCCGCGCTTTTCGCGTCGATCTCGTCACGGCTGATCATGGAACGTCTCTCTCAGTTACGTGCTAACGGCGCAGATTCCTCAGGCGACGCACAGGCGTGACCACGATACCGGCCCTCGGCCTGGGCGATTGACGGCGAGCGCTTTCGCAGATGCGATGCCTGCCGGTGTCGGTGGGCCGCCCAACTCACACGGCCTTGCAGCCAGAAGGCGGTGTCTCGCTGCCGGGGCCTGTTCAACCTGACTGGATGACGTGCACGCCGCTGTGCCGCATTCGCTCCCGAGCCCTGCTCAACAGGGCGACGAGGGAGGACGATTCCAGGGACGCCGCCGAGTCACTCAGAGAACCGAGTTGAGATACAGCGCGGATCCCTCACGCTGACCGAAATAGTTGACTGGGCCGTCTACAAAGCAAGTCAGCGGCTAGGGAAACGCCCCCCGAATAGGAGACTGAGATAGGTGAACGCGGTGGCCTGATCGTCCTTTTGATGAGCGTCGAGCGCCTTCCTGGCGCGGATCGCTCCCGTCCTGAGCTTGGAGAGCGCCTCTCGGCGAGTCGCATCGCTGGAGCACGCGGCGAAGCGTCCGGCTTTGTTCTTGGGATCGTTCATCCCGGCGAGTTGATGGCCATCCAGCTTCTCCAGGAGCCCACATATGTCCCAGACCGCGATGAAGTTCGGCTCATCCGCCATGTACTGGGCGGCACGCATCTCCAGGTAGAAGGAGGAGACCGGTACCCTGTTGTAGTACTTCCAAGCCTTGACCAGCCGAGCGAGCTTGTTGG
Organism: Streptomyces sp. NPDC088197; assembly: GCF_044741185.1. Taxonomy (NCBI): domain Bacteria; kingdom Bacillati; phylum Actinomycetota; class Actinomycetes; order Kitasatosporales; family Streptomycetaceae; genus Streptomyces; species Streptomyces sp. NPDC088197. The sequence continues at coordinate 20,795 of NZ_JBIUSD010000029.1, read as the reverse complement.
CGCCGCCAACCGCAACAGGCCGCTGGTTGACCTCGTTCACGTACGCCAGGTGAGCCGTGGGGGCGGTGTCCATCCACCCGCCGGCGGCTCCGGGGATGTCGTAGACCGACGTGTCACCGCCACGGAACGTGAGAAAAGCCGGAAGGACCTCCCAGGTCTCCGCGCCCTCAGTGAATCGGACCTGGACCGTAGGCCGCCGTATGACGACCTCGGTGGAGGGGAAACTCGCCTGCAGAGCCGACTTCACCCAGCCCAAGGCGGTGTCCGAACTGTTCGGGCGACCTGCCTTGATGCTGGCCAGAAGATCGACATCGCAGTATCCCCGGACCCCCGTCCCATGAGTGAACGATCCCGTCTCCCTGAACAGCGACACCCCGAAGGCCGCGGCCTGCAGCGAGGTCTCCACACTGCGCCGATGGCGCGCCTTGGCCTCGCGTTCACCCACGGTGGGCGTCAACTGCTGCAAGAAGAGGTCGAACCCCTGATTCACGGAGAGTGCCATGTCTGCTCGCTAGCGCCCTTCGGACCGGTTGGCGGACGTGTCGACTATGTAGGACTGTCCGCCGTCGTCGATATTCGCTTTGCCCCGCAGGTAGGCGCGCTGACTGGGAGGTTCGGCGGTTTTGTTCTGTTCGTCGCGTCGCGCAGTGATTTCAGCCAGCGCGCTCCTAGCCTCCTCCACGGTCCATGCCGGGAGGTCGATCTCACGGGCCTGGCGAGCGGCGGTCTGGATCTCGAGGTAGGCGTTTGCTGCGGCGGCGGCCTGGTTCATCCGGTGCGATGCGTTGATGGTGGTCAAGATCGCCCCCAGGACAGCAGCAGCGAGGGCAACCAGCCCGGCGATCACGCGCCCGGCGGCCGTCACCAGGGCCGTGGCACCGGCGATGGCTGCCAGACCGCTTGCCGGGACACCTAGCCATAGATTGATGAGGCGCCAGCGTTTGGCTTGCTCGAACTGAGACTGCGCACTGTACTTCGCACTCTCCTCAAGGCGTTCCAGCTCGTCTGAGATGGCCTGGCGACGTTCGGCTTCGGTCGGCTGGGCGGTTTCCGGCATGCAGGAACGCTACCGGTACGCACTGACACCACCGCGCCCACCGCGTGCATTCAGCGCACGGACTCTCAATGAGGTCCCATGCTGCCATGCGTCGCGGGCCAAAGGCCCGGGCGGAGAACAACTGCGTCGACGAAGACTCGTCTTCCCCAGGCCAACCGCTGCCGGTGACGGAGCCAGCAAGACGGCCCCCCGGCCCAGTTGGCCGATTGATCCCGCAACGGTGCCGGGCCGCCGTTGCCGTCACGTAGATGATGGCCGGGCGGGACGATCGGGTCGGCATGGTGCCGGATGCGGGCGGCCGTCAGCAGCCAATGCCTGCTGCTGTGCATCGGGGCCGACCAGCTTGTCCGGATGGAGCGAGGCATTCAGTACGTCCGGGGCGATGACCAGGACGGAGGCTGCGGTGGCGCGACCGGTCTTTGCCGCACGGCGCCGTCGCGTGGTTGAGGTAGTAGGGCGCATTCTGTCGGATCCCGTAGCTGGACGCCGCGGAAACGCAGTGGGTAAACCGCCGAGGCGGCACATCGCCTGTCGTGGCTGTCTCACGGCTCGGTCGGCCGCGCCGTGGCGCCCAGGGTGCGGCTGGCCGCCCGCTCACACGGCCATGGACGCGGCTTGTCGCCCTCGGCGCGGGGTTCGGCGCCAGGCGCGACGGCTTTCGGCCGGACCAGTCCACCTGTTGCGCCGTTTCGACCACTGTGCCGGGGCACCGCATCCGGCCGCGCCGGAGGTCGCCGGGGTGGTTCGCGGAGTGGCGTTCTCACCCGCCTCGGCCCCGGTGTTCCGGGGTGTGCGTGCTTGCCGGGGACGCGCGAGACGGCGGACTCCCACACTCGCTACCGCCTGCCGCGGGCGCCGCAGGCGGTCCGTGACGACGCGGCCGACTCCCCGGGTGCGGGTAGCTCAGCCGCGTTCGCAGGACGGCGCGCGTCCGTGTGTCGGGCGGCTCGACTTGTTCGACGGCTAAGAGGCGGTGATCACGCAGCCCAGGGCGAACGGGTACGTCCGACCGACCGAGGGCTCTGCTTCGCCCCCGCATGCCTCCGAACGGGGGTAGATCAATGGTCCTCGGCGACCGGGAGGTGGTCGAAGCGGTGCGCGGACCTGGGCCAGCCGGATGCTGCGACCTTGCTTCAAAGTTGGCCAGGAATGTGACGCGTATCTGGCCAAGTTGGGGGTCTGGTTGCGACGTGCTGGCGTCCCGTCGCCGACTCAGGAATCGAGGGGATATTTCCGGTTTCAACGCCGGTCGTATCAAGGGCTGCGTACGGACCGGAAGCGAAGCAACGGGCCCTCCTCCTTCTCCGGGGTGTAGATGCCGACCCCCAAGACGATCTGCGATGGGTCCGCCTTACCGTCCTTGACGGAGCCGTCCTCCCCTTCGTGAATGGGGTACAGGAGCACTGCCCCCAGGAGATGCAACGCCCCGTCGGCCCGACCCACTGCGGCCTTGACCGCCGACTCGTGCGACGGCTTCGTGATCCTGCCGAAGCTGTCCCCCCGGTCGGTCCGACGTGCTTGGCGGAAGAGGGACAGCGATTCAAAGCCGAGAACCGACGCCGTGCATCCGTCACCAGCGGGTTGCGGTACGACCAGCAGCCACTGGCCCCCGGGCTCCCGCCCCAGCTGCTCCAGGTAGGCGAGGTGTGGGCGCAACTGCGGCCCGGTGCCCTCCAGTTCGGAGAAGACATGCATCAGGCGGGCGTGCGGGACCAGGCCGGTGCGGGCGCGGAGGGAGGTGGATCGACCGCTGAGCACGCGGGGCTCCGCCAGAACGTCCAGCAGCGGCCGCCACTGCTGGACGTTGCGGGCTTTCACCGCCGCGTCCACGGGGTGGGCGAGCGGCTCGATCCACCGGCCGGGCGAGCGGATCTCGACCAGTTCGGCGTTGAAGAGACCGTTTCGTCGTTGCTCCGGATCCACCGAGCCCAGGTGCTGCGCGAGCAGCGGAGGCACTTGGGCGGGCGTGAGCTGCGGCCTGCCGTCGACTTCGATGGCGTAGCGCGCCAGATCCTCCTGGAACGAGCGCTGGTCGCGGAAGATTGCTGCGAAGGCGTGGAAAAGGCCTCCATCGGCATCGTTCGGGACCCGCGCGAAGTAGAGCCGCATCAGGTCTCGGTAGCCGATACGGAAGCCAGCCCAGCGTCCCATCCCGGCCAGAACCACCGCGCTATCGGTGCGGGGCCCCTGGTAGATGACGGCCAGACCCTCGACGGTGCCGCCGTGGGAGAGCCGTGAGCCGCAGACGAGGATCTTCCAGATGTGCCGCCGCGTGAAATCCAGCTCGTACCCGCCGTGTTCGTCGTGTGTGGATCCGCTCTCGATCACGACGGCGTTGCCGTCGGAGTCGATCCGCGACCACGCAGCAACGACGTACGGGACGAGCTCGTCGAAAGACTCGGGGAGGGGCAGCCCGCCGGCTCGCTCGCAGGAAACGGGCTCGACGTCCCTTTCGTAGAGCTCGCGGAGCCGTCCCAGACCGTCGGCCCGGTCGTAGGAGCCCTCGTACCAGAGGCGGCGCAAGCGCGCTGCCTGTTCCCGCTTCCGGATGACCTGATCCGAAGAGTTAACGATCATGGTGTGGTGGCGATAATCGGTTCTTACTTCGCCCCCGCCACGCGCGGCTCGGTACAGCTTCACCGCGCCGGTCAGCACGAACATGTCCATAGCTTGTCGTTCGCCCTGGTCATCGTCCTTGTCACGGAGCACGAGGTTGCGGACGTGCGCCTTCTCCGGAGAGTTGGCGAAGGTCCGCTGCTCCTCCGGGACGTCCGAGTCGATGTCGTGGAAGTCCTCCACACTCACGTAGCCGGCGGGGCGCGGCAGGGAAACGATGAAGTCCCTCGGGAACAGGTCCTCCGAGGCGGCTGGGTCCATGAGGGTGCCGACGAAGGGTGACGTGGCGTAGGCGACGTACTGCGCCCTGGGCAAGAGGCCCAGCAGTTCCGCCATGGCGGTCTGGACGGACGTGAGGCCCACCTTCCCCGTTCCGGTCGCCTTCCTGTGGGTGTTCACGACGTCCGGATCCCACTCGGTGCCGTCGTCGATGATCAGTGTTGGGGTCTCCGCCAGCGGCGTTTGGATGCTCTGCAGGTCTTTGACCAGTTTGGACAGGATGGTTTTGTTCTTTTTCACGACCATGAGCCGTACGGCCGTGGCGTGCAGGTTCTCAGGATCGTTCAGCGGCAGCTGCGGCATCCGCTTCTCGAACTCGAGCGCGGTGAGGCTCTGGCGCAGGCCTGCGTAGTCGTTGTCGCGCGTCGTCAGACGGACTATGTCGAACGAACCTTCCGAGGCGGGACGTCGACCGTGCCGCAGGAACCCGTCCGCCTTGAACCAGTCGGGATCGTCCCCGTACTCGGAGTCCTCGGACTCGTCTGCGCCGCGCAGGATGTTCTCCCGCCCCACCAGATCGCGGTCGAGGGTCCGCTGCCGCTGGTAGCGCAGCGTGTTGCTCGGTCCCGTCAGCACGATGACCAGGCGGTAGCCCGCGTCGACCGCCTTGGCCACGGTGCCGGTGATGTGGGCGCTCGCGCCGGACCCCACGGGCGTGATCACCAAGCCCTTAGCTTGGTAGGCCTCAGCCGCGCTCGGGTCGGCCAGCTTCTCCACCACCTGGTCCGTCGCCTCGTCCAGGTCTGCCATGCTCGGGTCCGCCCACCCCCGCCGCCTCAGGAGGTCGACGTACGCGGGCCAGTACCGCCTCCGATCGGGCCGTGCCTCCGGGTCGTACCACCGGGCGAACGGCGAGCGGATCACCACGGGCCTGTGGCCGTCCTGGCGTCCGGCCTCGGAGAGCAGCTTCCTGATGCGCCGCGCCAGCTGATCGCGCTCCTGCTCGACCTGGGCCAGCTCTTGCTCGCGCTGGTGCAGCCGGTGGCGCAGGGAGTCCAGCTCGGCCGCGGTACTGTCCGTGTCCGCGAAGGCCCGGCTGTCCTCCAGCTCGCGCAGGCGCTCCTCCAGCTCGCGCCTGCTGCGCTCAAGGAGCCGGATGCGGCTCGCCGGATCCATACGGCTCTCTTCGTCCTTGCGGAACAACGCCCACACCCGGGCGGTCTCCTCCTCGGACAGCGGCGGCCGAGGGGGCTCGCCCGCGTCGTGGAGGAGATTCCTCACGAAGTCCTCCTGCGCGGGCCGCTCGCCACTGAGGGTGCGGCTTACGGAGCTGGCGGCGCGCGCTTCCTTGTCCGCGTACCTCCGCAGGGGCATCTCGAGTCTCTTAAACAACTCACGCAGAACAAGGACGAGTTCCCGGCGCTCAGGGCCCGCATCCGGGTGAAGCGGGCCGAGGGCGCCAGCCCCACTTCGATGTCTACTGGTCGTCACTGACCCAGTGTCGGCCACCACTTGGCCCTGTCAGACTGTTGCGCACGAATTGGCAACGCGTTGCGCATCATTGGCAACCGTTGCCTGCTGCGCATCACCCTCCGCGCACCTCAAGCTCGCAGCATGACCCGGACGGCTCCAGAAGCTCCCCAGCGCAAGACCTCCCGCCTACGCCGCGCCGCCGCGGTCGTGATCCTCGGCTTCATCGGCGGAATCGCCACGGGCCTGGGGAGCACCGCAGGAGCGGAGCTCCCGAACTGGCTCCAACTGCTGCTCAGCGCAGCGCCGTGGTGACGACTGGTCAGAGGCCAGCTGCACGTCAAAGGTGGCCAAGTAGGAGTCAAAGTCACAGATGTCCCGCCTTCCGTCCTGCCGCGCCCGCCAGGTCGCCGCTGTCCACAGGCAGCCTCAGGCAGGCTCCCCACACCATGAACGCCAGCTCGCCGGGCCCCGCCCGCACCAACAGGAAGGCGCCGCGCTGCGAGCGCCATGATGCCTTCCTCCATCCGGAGGAGCAGTCCGAGTTGGCCGCGCGGTTCCCGGCCGGCCACCAGGCGCAGATGGCATTCCTCCTGGCCGCCTACACCCGCAACGCGTCCGTGGTCGCCGCGCTCTTGGGCACCCGCGCACGTACGGTGCACCGTCACTGCCGCGGGTGGTCGCTGCCTCCCGGGCCCCGGCTGCGCCGGGCCCTGCGCCGCCGTGTCCTGGACCTCGTGTGCCCGCGGCCGGGACCGTGGCGGCGGCGATACCCGCGGCGGGCACGGCCCGTAAGGCGGCCGGTTCGCTCCCGGTACGCCTCCGGCAGAGCGCGGCCCGAACACACACGGCCAAGGGAGCCACCGACCCCGGGCCACAGCAGGCACAGGTGCAGGTGCTCGGCCAGGACACCGCGAAGAAGCTCGGCATCGACGGCGTCGTGATCGCGGTCAAGCCCGCTCAGGGCGCCAAGGGCGCAGTCGACGTCCAGGTCGACTACTCCGGCTTCCGCAGTGCCTACGGCGGTGACTGGGCGTCCCGGCTGCAGCTGCGCAAGCTGCCCTCCTGCGCGCTGACCTCCCCGACGGCCCCTGCGTGCACCGCCGGCGAGGCTCTGACGACGGACAACGACACCAAGGCCGGAACGCTGACGGCGGCCGTGGACCTGACGGCCGCGACGGCCTCCACCGCCGGTACGCAGACCGCACCCGTCGGCAAGGCGCAGCCGGCCGCGCGTTCCGTGACCGGCCTGAGCGCCACCGACGGCACTGTGCTGCTGGCCGTGACGGCTTCGGCGGCCGGTGCCGCCGGTGACTTCAAGGCGACGTCGCTGGCCCCGTCCGCCTCCTGGTCGGCGGGCGGCAGCAACGGCGGCTTCTCCTGGACGTATGGCATCGACACCCCCGAGGCGGCCGGCGGTGTGCAGCCGGACCTTTCGCTCGGTTACGCCTCCCAGTCGGTCGACGGCCGGACCGCGGCCACCAATAACCAGGCGAACTGGATCGGCGACGGCTGGTCGATGGACCCCGGCTACATCGAGCGGCAGTACGTGTCCTGCACTGACGACACGTCGGGCAGCAACACCACCGCCCAGGTCGGTGACCAGTGCTGGAAGAAGGACAACGCCGTTTTGAACCTGAACGGCCACAGCAACACACTGGTCAAGGACGACACCACTGGCGAGTGGCACCTGGAGAGCGACGACGGCACCAAGGCCGAAAAGCTCACCAGCTCCACGGACAACAACGGTGACAACGACGGTGAGTACTGGAAGGTGACCACACCGGACGGGACCGTCTACTACTTCGGCCTCAACCGCCCGGCGGGCTGGACCACCGGCAAGGACGAGACCAACTCCACCTGGACCGTGCCGGTGTACGGCAACCAGGCCGACGAGCCCTGCCACGCCACCGCCTTCGCGGACTCCTGGTGCCAACAGGCGTGGCGATGGAATCTGGACGCGGTGGTCGACCCGCACGGCGACGCGATGACGTACTACTGGGCCAAGGAGTCCAACTCCTACGGCCGCAACGTCAATCCGGACACCGGCGCCGCCACGTCCACCCCCTACACCCGCGGCGGCTACCTCAAGCGCATCGAGTACGGCCTGCGCTCCAGCAACTTCTACGCGACGCCCGCGGCGAAGGTCGACTTCACCGTCGCCGAGCGCTGCCTGACCGACTGCGGTACGTTCGACAAGGCCCACGCGGCGAACTGGCCCGACGTGCCCTTCGACCAGTACTGCGCGACCGGCGCGACCTGCACCGGGAACTACTCGCCGTCGTTCTGGACCCGCAAGCGGTTGACGAAGATCGACACCTCGGTGCTGGTCGGCACCGCCTTCAAGCCTGTGGACACCTGGGACCTGACCCAGCAGTTCCCGGCCACCGGCGACGGCACCTCGCCCGCTCTGTGGCTGGCCTCGATCGCCCGCACGGGCCACACCGGTACCGGCGATGCCGCGCTGCCCCGGGTGACCTTCCTCGGCCAGCAACTCCACAACCGGGTCGAGGGTGCCACGACCGGAGGCTCACCCGACCCGGTACCGCCGATGATCCGCTACCGGGTCTACGGCATCGACAGCGAGACCGGCTCGAGTCTGGGTATCACCTACACGGCCAGGGACTGCAAGGCGGGCGACGTACCGTCCCCGTCGTCCAACACGCGCCGCTGCTACCCGGTTATCTGGTCCCCGCCCCAGGCCCCCGGCGCCGAGTACGAGCCGTACCTGGACTGGTTCCACACCTATGCGGTCACGCAGGTGATTGAGCAGGACAACACCGGCGGCGCACCCGCTAAGGAGACCGATTACAGCTATGTGGGCGGCATGGCCTGGGGCAAGGACGAGGACGAGTTCACCAAGGCCAAGTACCTCACCTACGGCGAACGGAAAGGCTACGGCCTGGTCCAGGTCCGCACCGGCGCCGGCTCGGACCCGAAGACGCTCAAGGAATACCGCTACTTCCGGGGCATCGACGGCGCCCAGGTCACGACCCACGACGGCGCCGCCTACACCGACCACAGCTCCTACGCCGGCATGACCCGCGAGGAGATGACGTACAACGGTGACGGCGGCAAACTGCTAACCGCCACCAGCTACGAGCCCTGGCACGGCCCGGCGACCGCCAAGATGAGCCGCACCGGCCTGTCCGCGCTGTCGTCGTACGCCACCGGCAACGGCTCGGAATCCACCGCGACCGCGGTCGGCACCGGCTGGCGCACAACCAGGACCGAGCGCACCTATGACGCGGACGGAAAGGTCCTCACCGAATCCCGGCTCGGCGACACCGCCAAGTCCGGTGACGAGGAATGTGCGACGACGACGTACGCGCCCAACGCCGCGGCGAATCTTCTGACGCTGATCGCCGAGGTCCGGACCGTCGCCAAACCCTGTGGCACGACTCCGTCGTTGCCCGCGGACCTGGTCTCCGTGGAGCGCCACTATTACGACGGCGCCACCAGCCTGACCGCCGCGCCCACCAAGGGCGACATCACCCGCGTCGACGAGCAGGACGCGGCCGGCACCGGTTATCTGACCACCGCCACCCACACCTACGACCAGCACGGCCGTGAGCTGGCCGAGACCGACGCGCTCGGGCACAGCACGACCACCGCCTACACCCCTGCCACCATCGCGGCGCCGACGTCCTCGACCGAGACCAACGCGCTCGGCCAGACCGTCACCAGCGAGTACGACCCGACACGCGGTGTCGTGACCGGCTCGACCGACGCCAACGGCAAGCGCACCGACGCCGTCTACGACGGACTCGGCCGACTGACGAGTGTCTGGAAGCCCGGCTGGGCCAAGGCCGCCCACGCCACTCAGCCATCGGTCCAGTACGCCTACTCCATCTCCCGTACCGCCGCGAATGTAATCACAACCAAGGCGATCAAGAGGGACGGCACCTACAGCACCATCTACAGCTTCTACGACGGTCTGCTGCGCCCCCGCGAGACGCAGACGCCGGCCGCCGGCACGCAGGACCGGCTGGTGAGCGAAACGCTCTACGACACTCGCGGCTTCACCCGCAAGACGTACGGCACCTACTACGCCTCCGGCTCCCCCTCTGCCACGTTGGTCAGCGGCGACGACACCAAGGTGCCCGACGCCACCTCGAACGTCTACGACGGCAGCGGGCGGATCACCGACGCGATCACCGTCAAGTACGGTGACGAGCAGTGGCGTACGACCACGGCCTACGACGGCGACCGCACCACGGTGATCCCGCCGAAGGGCGGCACGGCCACCACCACCGTCACCGACGCGCTCGGCCGCAAGACAGCCCTCATGCAGTACACCGACACGGCTCGGACGGCATCGCAGACCACCACGTACGCCTACGGCAAGTACGACGAGCCGGTGAAGGTCACCGACCCCGCCGGCAACGTGTGGTCCTACACCTTCGACAACCGCGGCCAGCAGACGAAGGCGGACGACCCCGACAAGGGAGTGTCCACCACCGGCTACGACAACGACGGCCGTCCCGTCACCAGCACCGACGCCCGCGGCGTCACGCTGACGACGGAGTACGACAAGCTCGGCAGGAAGACCGCGCTGAAGCAGGGCGGCACCACGCTCGCTTCCTGGACGTACGACACGCTTGCCAAGGGGCAGTTGACCAGCAGCAGCCGTTTCGTCGGCGGCGCCGAGTACACCACCGCGACCGGCGGCTACAACGACCGCTACCAGCCGACCTCCACCTCGGTGACCATTCCGGCCGCGGCCGGCGGACTGGCGGGCACCTACTCCTGGACCTACGGCTACAACGACCAGACCGGTCTCCAGGACTGGACGTTGACACCTGCCGTGGGCAATGTCCCGTCCGAGCGGATCACGACCAACTACAACAGCGACGACATGCCGATCCGCACCAGCCGGGCCGGCGTGGTCCTGGTCGCGAACACGACGTACGACGCCTTCTCCAGGCCGGTGCGCACCGAATTCGGGGGCACGGTCGGCAAGAAGGTGTACCAGTCGCAGCAGTACGACGAGTCCACCGGCCGCCTCATCCAGCAGACCACCGACCGTGACCTGGCACCGCAGCGGATCGACGACACCTCCTACGTCTACGACCCGGCCGGCAACATCACCTCGATCAGCACCGCCAGCGGCAGCACCGCCAGCGGCCAGGACGCGGCCAAGTCCACCGACACGCAGTGCTTCACCGACAACGCGCTCGGACAGCTCACCGAGGCGTGGACGGCGGCGACCGACTGCTCCAAGGCGCCCGCCACGAGCACCGTCGGTGGCCCGGACGCGTACTGGCAGAGCTTCCGTTACGACCTGGCCGGAAACCGCAGCGAGCAGACCGACCACGGCACCGGGGCCTCCGCGGGGACCGATGCCGTCACCACCTACACCCAGCCCGAACCGAACACCGGGCTGCCGCACGCGGTGCAGCAGACGTCGGTCGCGGGCGGTGCCGACAACGGTGCGACCAGCACCTTCGGCTACGACAAGGCGGGCAACACCACCAAGCGCACCACCGGCGGCCAGGTCCAGGACCTGACCTGGGACGCGGAGGGCCACCTGGCCACCCTCACCCAGGCCGGCAAGACCACCAGCTACCTTTACGACGCCGACGGCAACCGGCTCATCGCCAAGAACGTCGACGGCACTGGAACCCTGACCCTGCCCGACGGCAGCGAACTCAAGCTCGGAGCCGACGGCACCACCAAGACCGGCACCCGCTACTACACGCACAACGGCGACACCGTCGCCGTCCGCAGCGGCGCCACCATCTCCTACCTCTTCACCGATCAGCAGGACACCGCGACCACCGCGGTCGACTCGACCACCTTCGCGATCACCCGCCGCAAGGAACTCCCCTTCGGCCAGATCCGGGCGACCTCAGGGACCTTCCCCGGCACCCAGGGCTTCGTCGGCGGCACCACCGACCCGACCGGCCTGACCCACCTCGGCGCCCGCGAGTACGACCCCGTTCTCGGTCGCTTCATCTCCGTCGACCCCGTCATCGACACCGGCGACCCGGCCCAGATGAACGCCTACTCCTACGCTCACAACAACCCGGTCACCCTCTCCGACCCCGACGGCACCCGCCCCCTCGGCCCCACCGACGGCGGCACCACCACCGACAACCAGTGGGCCAACGACCGCGGCATGAACGCCGGCTACACCTACAAGAACGGCAAATGGGTCTGGCAGCAGTCCCCGAAGAAGGACACGACCTCCCGCCAGAAATACGCCGCCTACCAGGCCAACCCCACCCACTACATGATCGACGACGGCTACGCCTACGCCCGCGCCCAGCAGCAGGCCGCCGCAGCCGCCCGGATCAAGGCCCAGGCCGCGGCACGCGCGAAGAAGCTCGCCGAAGAGAAGCGGCGGAAGAAGAACAGCATCTTCGGCAAGATCAAGTCCGGTATTGGCAGTGCCTGGGAAGAGACCAAGGACAAGGTCAGCGACCCGCACTGGCTGGTGGAAAAGGGCGTGGGGCTGCTCGCGGCAACGGGTACAGCGGCCTGTATCGCCTTCGAACCCTGTGGCGCAGGACTCTTCATCGTCGGCGCCGCAGCGCTCTACGCAGGCGGGTTGGCGGGTCAATACGCTGTATCCAACGGTACGGAGCGGCGAAAGGGAATGGCCCAATATCTGGGAAGCACGGCAAAGAGCGAAGGTATGGGTATCCTTTGGGGTTCCCTGTGCGGCCGGGGTGCCGGTGGATGTTTCGCGCTCGGGGCCAAACCGAACTTCCCTCTTGAAGGGGTGGCCAGATCCAGCATACCGCGTGCGGCTATAATGCACGTCGGCCGAACCGTGAAAGACTTCCTGCTGCACTGACAACGACTCCGTCGGCCGCCTTCAAGAGCGGCCGACGGAGTCACCACTCTGATAGAAAGCGAGCGCTCTAGTCGTGAAGGAACGTTCCTATCCCAAGGTCATGAAATTCTGGGGGAACCCTCCTGTAGCGACACCGGACGAGGAATGGGTGTCGCAGCCGGATGCGGCAAAAATCCTAGGGATTTCAATGGCGCGGGTAGTTTGGCGCATTATGAGCGATCACTTGACCCCGGCTCACAACAGCGCCGGCCGGGCAGGAATTACCCGCTCAAGTATCGTCAAGGACCAGCAATGGCTGGCTGCAGCTTCCTGGAGGGCCAAAAGTTTTCGAATGCTCAAAGATATTGGGAAGCGCTTCTAAGGCGGGACGCCGCAGGTGGCCTATCGCGCCGGCGGCAAAGCCGCCTCAGAAGTGAGCGACCGCTTGCATGGTATAACGCATTTAGGAATATCAGCGGAAGCGTTGACCGGTGGAGGAGTCTGAATCGCCGCCACTGCGGGGGTCTGTAGTGGAGTGGTTGCCGGATACCTCACTGCTGGAGGGATTGGCGCAACTGCGGGCGTCGCGAGCTAGGAGATTGGGAGCGGAGGCTACACAGTAAGAGGGTTTCTCACGTGGTGAGTTTCGCGAGTTACTTGTAGCAGGTTAGGGCTGCGGCGAGGCCCAGGAAGGCGAGGAAGTAGCTGTCCTTGCGTTCATAGCGGACGGTGAGACGGCGGTAGCCGAACAGCCAGGCGATCGATCTCTCGATCTTCCAGCGGTACCGGCCGAGCCGCTCCCCGGACTCGATGCCCGGGCGTGCGATGCGCGGAATGAGTCCTCGTGAGCGGAGCCAGGCGAGGTGTTCGGCAGAGAAGTACGCCTTGTCGGCGCGGACCTTGGCCGGCGCGGCTGGCCTGGAGCCGGTCCGGCACCGCCGCTTGGTCGTCGCCACCGTCACCGCGGCCCGGCTGGCCGCGCACAGCCCGACCGCGGCGGTGTGGCGGGTCGCCGGCGCCCGGGAAGGCGGCTGGAGCCTGGACCGGGTCCCGGCCCCCGCAGTGACCCGCTGGTCCGGTCTGGGAAGGGGGACCGGCCAAGGCGGCCGCCGGACGGCAGGCGGCCCGGTCCCGGGCCCTCTTATCCCGCACATGCCCCGGCGGCTGGTTTCACCGGTTCCCGCGGCGGTGGGTGGTGGGCGGGGCGTACGGTCTCCGGCTATGGGCGACGACATCGACCTGACCGACGATGAGCACCTGCGGGCGCTGGCCGCGCTGGAGGCCGTCGTCGGCAACAACGACACCGGCCTGGCTGTCCTGGCGGCCGGCGGCGCGAGGGGAGAAGCCGCTGCCGGAGCTGCTGGCCGCGTACGGCAAGCACACGCTGGAGCGGATCCTGGTCGCCGCGTTCGGCATCATCTCCGAGACCGGCCACGGTGAGATGGGCCCGCGGCTGGCGGAGCTCAACGCCGACCCGCAGGCCCGCCTGGCCTTCCTCCTGGCCGAGGCCCTGCGTCAGCAGGCGGTTCTGGCCGGCGACGACCTGGCCACCGCCAAGCACATCGGGATGTCGATCCTGGGGGCGGTCCACGCCTTCACCGACGCCGACGACTCCGACGCCCTGACCCTGCTGCGCGCCCTGCGCAACGAGGTCCTCCAATCGGGCTGAGCGCGTAGGGGCGCCTACGCGGCGGTGCGCAGCAGGCCCCGTTCGCTGCCTTGGTGGGGCAGGTGGATCTGCAGGTCGTACCACCAGCCGTCGCCTGCGCCGGGCTTTCACCACGGCGTACAGGTGCTGCCCGTCCGGGAGGGTCACGTGGACCAGGGGGCCGTCGGCCGGCGGCAGTGCGGCCGGCTGCGCCGCGCCGTGCCCCTGGTCCTGGTCGTCGCTCACCCTTCCAACCTAGTTCGATTCCCCGTTCGATTCCACGGTGGAACAGTGCGTTCCCCCGGACCCATCGCGCGTTCCACGGACATCACTACCGCAGGTCACAGCCCTGGATCGATGGAAAGCGGCGACCCGGGCGTGCGGGTGAGCAACCGCCCCGGCTGCTCACCCGCACGCCCTTGGGCTGCGCGGATCGGTCTGGAACGGTGGGGAACGGTGGGTATGGGCGGTGAATTGGGCAATACGGGCGCGATGGAACAGTGCGGTTACCGGCGGGTCCCCGGCCGCCGGTGGGCACGGCGGCCGCGGCCGCGCTGGAGCTCCCGCAGGGCCGTGCGGATCTGGGGTGCGGTCGGCGCCGGGCGGCCGTGCACGGCCAGGCCGTCCAGCAGGTTGTCCACCAGCCGGGCCAGGTGGTCGATCCTCGGGTTGCGCCTCATGGCCGTCTCCTTCGGCCGGGTAGCGGGGGCCGGTTGCGCTCCCGCCCATAGGCCGCCCCCCGTGACAACCGGCGGCGCTTCCCGGCGACAGTGACCAAATTTGAGGCGGGTGTGACTGATGTGACGTCCGGACGGGGGTCGCGCTGCGGGGCCTTCACGGCAGGTCACCCCTTGACCACCCCCTTGTCCGACCCCTTGACTACGCCGCGCTGTGGTCGGTCGGCCCTGGCGTTTCTCCTGGACCGCAGTGGTTGCCCGCCGTGAACAGACCGCGGACAAGGGGGGTGGCGCCACGCTGCGACCGAGCCGGGGATGGAGGCCGGCGGGCGGAAGGGAGTCTGTGGTGACAGGCGGGAGAGCGGGTGCGCAGCGGTCGCCCGCGGAGTCAACGCAGGGTGCATGCTGGACAGATGAGCCCGGGCGGACCGGGTGGCCGCCGGGTGGTGCAACCGGCCGGGCCAGGTCAGGCAACCCCCTTGGGTGGGCACTTTGGTTGCCACTGCGGAACCCACTTACGTGTCGATCATCCGCATGCACTTTGTTTCCGCAGTTCAGCGCCTGTTTCCGCAAGTCCGCCGCTCGTCACAACCCTCTTCTCCCCCCTGTGATGACAGACGGCGGGGGGATCATCGGGTTCCCGGGAGCACCCGGGACCCCTCCCCAGCCCCGGGGCCCCTCGGGCCGGGGTGGGCCTGGCCGCCCGACCGTTGGTCGGCCGGCGACTTGGCGGGAGTGGTGGACGAAGCGGGGAGGCAGGGCTGATGGCAGGCACACCGATCACACAGCCGGGCGAGCAGACCAAGCGGCGCAAGCGGGCCGACAACCCCGCCGGGTCGACCAACGCCCTGCGCGAGGACGTGCTGAAAGTGCTGGGAGTGGTGAAGGTCGCCACCGCCGACCAGATCCAGCGCACGGCCGCCCCGCACCTGACCTACCGGCACACGACCAAGCCGACGGCGGCCAAGCGCAAGGAGGCCCGCACGGCCGCGCACCGCGGAGCGCTGGCGGACCTGCGCGCCTCGGGACAGGTGCTATTCGGCGGCCACACCCGTACCGGGGAAGGCCTGCGGCTGCTCACCCAGCTCGGGCTGGACTCCGCGACGGGTCCGCTGGGCCGGCCGAAGAACCAGATGGGCGGCGCCGCCCGGGGCGCGGGCCGCTCGGGCGCGCAGCACGCGATGTCGGTCAACGAGACGATCCTGGCCCTGCTGCGCCCCACGCCGGACCTGTCGCTCCTTGAGGGCGAACCCCCGGAGGCGATGGGAGCGGCCCGCGCCGCCGCCGCGCAGCCGGGACTGGGCTCGCTCGGCTCGTACGTCACCGAGGTGCACCTGCCCTACACCGGGACCTGGTCGACGCAGGGTAGGAGCGGCGTCCAGGCCGACATCGTCGTAGCGGTGCCGGACGGCAGGGTGCCGCTGCTGTTCGTGGAGGTCGACAACTGCTTCGAGGAAGCCGCCGTCCTGGCGGCCAAGTTCGACAAGTACGCCCGCTTCTTTGCCCGGCAGATCACCGACACCGACGGGCAGGACATCCCGATGTGGCGCCAGAAGTGGACCGCCCCGGAAGGCCGGTTGGGCGATACGCCGCACCCGCCGGTGCTGCTGGTCTTCAACCCGGTCGGCCCCCGCAACCCGAAGGCGACCATGCAGCAGATCGCCGCCCGCACCCGCCGGCACTGGCAGGGCGAGGAGCACGACGACTTCAGCATGTACGACAGGTGCATCCCGATCGTGGCGACCACGCTGGAGCGCTTGCGCGAGCACGGCCCCGCAGGGCCGGCCTTCTGGCGCTTCGGCCGCCCCGGGCTCCAGCCTCTGGACGACGCGGTCGGCAACCCCCGCAGGGAGGCCGCCGACGCCCGCGTACGTGCCGAGCGACAGCGGGCGAGGGCTGCGGCCGAGAGGCGGGAGGCCGCTGAGCGCGAAGCCCGCCGGCCCAAGTGCACCCGCTGCGGCACCAAGTTCACCGACCAGCGGTGGGCCGAATCCGAAGAGGACGCCTGGGGCACACCGATGGACAGCCACCCCAAGCTGTGCGGCGACTGCAAGCTGCTGGCGCTCGAGAAGGAGCGGGAGCGCAAGGCCGCGAAGAAGGAAGCCGCCCGGCTGCGGCGCGAGGCGGCCAAGGCCGCGCAGGAAGCCGCCGAAGCCGAAGCCGCCCGCAAGGCGAACCGGATCCTGGGGCGGTTCCGCCCCTGACAGCGGGGGTTCGCTCCAGCCTCGCGTTCGCTCGGGGGAGGGCCTGGAGCGTAGCGGGGGTGTCAACGCCCGTCCAGGGCTGCGGCAGCCGAGCCGGTGCGACGATACGACCACAACAGCCCCGTCAGGGCCGCTGTACGCCCGCGTGGCGGCTTCGTGGCAGCAGGCAGGCACCGTTGGTCATCTCGTGTCAGCGGGGCAGCCATGGCGGCACACAAGGGCCGGGCCCGGGTCCCCCAACGGGATGCCCGGGCCCGGCCCTTCGCTGCGCGCTGCTACCAGCGCATCCCCAGCGCGTCGAGTTCCGCCCGTCGCTCCGCACTCAGCTTGTCGGCCCGCCTGCGGGCGTTGTCCGCGAACATGCCCAGCTTGTGGGGCACGCCGTCGACCTCTTCGACGTGTTTCCTCGGCACCTGGAAGTGCCCCTCACGGGCGTAGAACTGCCGGGCTGCCGCCATGTTCGCGTTCCACTTGCCGGCCTGCGTGCGGGGCGCTGGAGGCCGTTCGTCAGGCTCCGCCGGGCCGATGTGGAGCATGTTCTCCAGCATCCAGGCCTGTGCGGGCAGCAGCTGGTCCCAGCCGAGGCGCTGCGCCTGGACCCACGCCCCGAGGTCCTCGCCCTGGAGCGTCATCTGCCCGGGGCCGGTGGGCAGCTCGGTGCCCGCCTCGATGAGGCCCCGGCACAACCGGTAGCAGCGCTGCCAGGCCACCGGCCAGGCCGGGCACCAGCTCGGGTCGATCGCCTCGAGCGCGTCCCTGCGCTCTTCGGTCAGCGCCCCGGCGGTGGAGCCGACCGGCAGCCCCTGCTCGCGGCGCGCCTCGATCTCCGCCAGCTTCCGACCGGCGGTCCTCAAATTCTTCAGCCATACCCCCGTCGGGTGGCCGTTGTAGACCGCTGTCGTAGGGGCCAGCAGGTGGCCGTGTTCGGCCGCCCACCCCTGCGCTGCTGACAGCCCCTCCTGAAAAGCGACGTCCCAGTGCGACCACACCATGTGCAACTCTTCGAGTTCCTTGACCCGCGAGGGCTTCATCTCACCGGCGTTGTAAAACCGCCTCTGGTCCGCGATCCATGTTCCCAGCGGAAATCCGGCGGGCTGCCATTCCTCCGGCGTGGTGAACGAATACGGGACTTTCAGATCCCCGTTCTCTTTCACGTAGCGGGTCGCTGCCTGGATTCCCTGACGCCAGTACGTGTTTTCCGGCTGGAGAATCCGCAGTTTCATGAACAGCGCCAGCACGGCGGGGTCGCGCGGGGTGGAGAAGGAAAGCAGGCTCTGCGCCGGGGCCGATGTGCCGCGCTCCTCACCCCGGCCCGCCGCGTCACGCTCCGACGCCGACGGCTTCCGGTGCCGGGTGTTCGACTGCTGCTCCGCCAGAGCCTCCACGGTGTCCGCATCATGACTACGGAGCGCAGCCAAAATCCGGGCCAAGGAGTTGTACCCCTTGCTGGTGAGCATGGCGTCCGGATCCTCGTCCTTGCCCAGGAAAACAGGCACTACCAAGCTCGCCAGCTTGCCTTCTCCCGGTTTCATCCGGAGCGCCCGGCCGACGATCTGGAGGATGTCGACGGCCGAGCCGCGCATGTCCCCGAAGAACACAGAGTCACAACCTGGAGTGTCCACGCCCTCCCCAAGGACTCGAACACTGCTCAGCAGCCGCAGCCGCATCGGGACCAGGTCGCCGTCGACGCGCTCACCGACCGGGTCCGCGAACGTGGCCAGCGTCGCCCGCCGGCGCTTGGGGCTGTGCTCGCCGCACAGCCAGTCCGCCCACACCCGATCCGGCTCCGGGTACGTCTCGGGGTCGTCCTCCCACAGCCGCGTAGCAACGGCCGGCACCCCGGCCGCCATCGCTTCCGCCTCGCTGGTCCGGTAGTGGAAGCTGAGCATCCTGCGAAGCCCCCGCTCCGCAGCCGTCTTCACCGCGGCTGTCTGCAGAGCCGCGAGGCGCGAGCCGCGCACGTTGTCCGACCGGGCCTCGATCTCCAGCAGAGCGGCCGCCTGGAGCTCCGGGTCGGTCACGTCGACACACACCACCTGCCACGCCGCGACCAAGCCCAAATTGCGGGCCTGCGAGAGCGTCAACTTGTACGCCACGCTGCCGAACAGCCCGTCCGGGTCGTCCTCCATGCTGGCGACCAGCACCGGCGCGCCACTGCTGCCCTCCTCGGTCTCCGGCGCCTCCCACACACGCGGGGTGGCCGTCATGTAGAGCCGCCGGTCAGCAGGCACCTTCGCGTTGTCGTGAATCGCAGCCCACGGCTTACTCCCCCGACCACTGACCCTGTGGGCCTCATCCACCACCACCAGCGACCAGGGCGAAAGACCCGCCTCATGCGCTCGCTGGAGCGTCCCCAGACCCACGCTGGCGTACGTGGCGAACACCGTCAGCACCTCCTGGCCGCGCGTCCACGCCACCAGCTCGTCCACGTCCGTCGTGCACGCCGCCAGACCCTGCGCCTCCTCCGCCCGCAGCGAGCAGATCCCGTAGAACGGGCCCGTCCGGCCGCCGGCACGCCACGCGGCCGCCATCTGCGTCAGCAGGTCCAGGGTGGGAACGAGGACCAGGACGCGGCCGGCGCGGAGCTTGTGCGCGGTCAATACAGCCATGAAGGTCTTGCCGGACCCGGTCGCGGCGATGACCTGGGTCCGTAGCCCCTGCGCGGGCATCTGCCGGCCCGGCTGGAGCTCGAGCGCGCGCACCGCCGCATCCGAGGCCTCGATCTGGTGCGGCAGAGGCGTCATCGCCACGGTCTCTTCCACGAGCTCCGCACCCGTTACGACGGCCACCATCACCGTTCCCCCTTCGTGCCGTACAGCCATGCCTCGCACAGCCGGTCCAACTGCAGCTCTGAGTAGTCGGCATCAGCCCACTCACTCTCCAGCCACAGCCGGTCAGTCTCGATCCGCTCGCACAGCACGATGCTCTCCGGCCACTCCACCAAGCCGTACACCCCGTCCGGATACAGACCCCCCGGCCCGTAGACGCGGAACAGCCGCTCCAAGCGCACCCGGTTGGCCTGCGCGAACTCCTCCAGACGCTGCGGATACCCGGCCACTCCCGAGACCCGGACCGTGGGCAGGACCACTGCCAGCGTGTCCTTGGAATCCTCCGGGCTCGGACTCGGACGCCCGCTCAGCTCGGTGTAGTGCCGCTCAGTGATCTCCAGGACCTGCTGCACGAACTCCGGCGTCACCTCCGCCGGTCCGCTGAGATCCGGCGCCCGCTCGAGCGTGGCCGGCGCCGGGACCCGCAGACCGAACCGCGCGGCCCGCCCCCGCTGGCCGTACAACCGATCCGCTTGGCCTGCCAGTTCGTCGGTGACCTTCCGGACACCGTCGAACCAGCCCTGCCCGTACACCTCGCCCCGCCCGTCCGGCGCATCCGCCTCCATATCCACGACGGCGGAATAGACACCGGCCACCGCACCGGCCTCAATCGCGCACACCATCTCATCAGCCTCATCTGCGTTCACTCCGACCGCAGCAAGAATGGAAAAGATGCGGGCCCGAGAGTTCACCGCAGTCGTCTGGTGATTTCCGATGCGCTGCAAGACATCAGCGAGTGAAGTCGTAGACGACTTTCCTTTTTGATCCCCCATGAGGATTACCTTCCGAGGAGGGTCCCCGGGCGGGTGTGCTCCGGGGGTGGTGTCTGACTCCAGAGGCTAGCGCACTCACAGAACTGACGCACAACCGATCGGCCCCACGACCGGAACTGTCCGGAACTGACCCCGACCCCGCACACACCCCGATCACCCCCACCCAGCCCCTGCTCGAACCCGACCACCCCAGTCACCCACCACCCCCACGGCCGACCCCCATCCGCCCCAGGGTCGGCCGATCGCGCCCGCCCCCTCCCTCCTAGCCAGCCCGCTTGTTGCCCGCCCCCACCGGCCCGCGCCGAACAGCTGTTCCCGCACCGCCTGGAGCCGAGCGGAGCGAGGGGCCTCGGGCCGTCAGGAGGCGGGCGGAGCCCGCCGCATGGCGGGCCGTCAACGCTGGAGCGAAGCGCCGGGGTTGGCCCGGCGAAGCCGGGCAGACCGCGCGGAGCGCGGTCACGCTGAGCGAAGCGAGGCGTTTCGCTTGCACATCGCGCAGCGATGTGGTACCCGCTCCGCGGG
>NZ_JBIUSD010000028.1:0-39680 GCF_044741185.1 Streptomyces sp. NPDC088197 | reverse complement strand
GGGGGGGGGGGGGGGGGGGGGCCGGGGGGGGGGGGGGGGCGGCCGGGGGGGGGGGGGGGCCCCGGGGGGGGGGGCGGGGGGGGGGGGGGGGGGGGGGGGGGGCGGGGGGGGCCCGCCCCCCCCCCCCGCCCGGCCCTCTGCCCGGCCCGCCCGCCAAGGGACCGGGCCGCCGCAGGAGCCTGATGGGCACCCGTCCCTGGGTGGCCGCGCTCTTCCTGCTGCCCGCCCTGATCCTGCTGGGCGCGCTCGTGGTGTACCCGATCGTCTACACCGTCCAGCGCAGCCTCTTCGACGCCGACGGCAGCGCCTTCGTCGGTCTGAAGAACTTCGGCACGGTCTTCACCGACCACGGCATCCTCACGGCCGTGCGCAACAACGCGATCTGGGTGGTGGTCGCGCCGACCGTGGCGACCGCCCTCGGTCTGGTCTTCGCCGTACTCACCGAACGGGTGCGCTGGAGCACGGCGTTCAAGCTGGTCATCTTCATGCCGATGGCCATCTCGATGCTGGCGGCCGGGATCATCTTCCGGCTGGTGTACGAGCAGGACCCGGGGCGCGGCGTCGCGAACGCCGTGGTGGTCGCGGTCCATGACACGTTCACCGACAACGCGGCCTATCCGGGCGCCAGGCCGCGTCCCGGCGGCGATCTCGCGCCGAGCGCGGGCGGTTCCTTCACCACCAAGTCCACGGCCCGGCAGGGCAGTCCCGCGGATCTGCCGCTGATCGGCATCCCGCAGAACAAGCTGCCCTCGAACGCCGTGGACGCCAAGCCCGCGCCGTCGCAGCCGGATTCGGTGACCGGCACCGTATGGCTGGACTTCAGGCCCGGCGGCACCGGGAAGCCCGGTGTGATCGATCCGGGCGAGAAGGCGCTGTCCGGTGTGAAGGTGCAGGCGGTCAAGGACGGCAAGGTGGTGGCGACGGCGAAGTCCGGGAAGGACGGCACGTACAAGCTGCCCGCGTCCGCCGCCGGGGCCCAACTGCGGCTGCCCGCCTCGAACTTCTCCGGCAAGTACAACGGCGTCAACTGGCTCGGCCCGAATCTGATCACGCCGTCGATCATCGGCAGCTACATCTGGATGTGGGCGGGCTTCGCGATGGTGCTGATCGCGGCCGGCCTGGCCGGGGTGCCGCGGGAGCTGATGGAACAGGCGCGGGTGGACGGCGCCAACGAGTGGCAGGTGTTCCGCCGGATCACCGTGCCGCTGCTGGCCCCGGTCCTGGTGGTCGTCACGGTCACGCTGATGATCAACGTGCTGAAGATCTTCGACCTCGTGTACATCATCGCGCCCGGCAACACCCAGTCGGACGCGAACGTCCTGGCCCTCCAGCTCTATCTGTCGTCCTTCGGCGGCGGCGACAACCAGGGGGTGGGCAGCGCGATCGGTGTGATCCTGCTGCTGCTGGTCCTGCCGGTCATGATCTTCAACATCCGGCGGCTGCGCAGGGAGGGACGGCGATGAGCGCGGAATCGGCCGCCATGGCGGGCGGTCCTGAGACGGGCGGCCAGGCGGCGAAGGGCGACGCGGTGCCCGAGGCCGCGCCGAGGCCGAAGGAGAGTGTGGCCGCGCGAATCGCGGCCCGCGCGAGCGGCGGCCTGGTACGGGTCTTCCTGCTGGTGGTGGCGCTGTTCTGGCTGATGCCGACGATCGGGCTGCTGCTGTCGTCGCTGCGTACGCCGAGCGACATCTCGGCCAGCGGCTGGTGGAAGGTCTTCACCTCGCCGTCGGAGCTGACGGTCTCCAACTACCGCACGCTGCTGGACAATCACGCGATCACCGACTCGCTGGTGAACACCGCGCTGATCACCGTGCCCGCGACGCTGCTGGTCGTGGTGATCGGCTCGCTCGCCGGTTACGCCTTCGCCTGGATGGAGTTCCCGGGCCGCGACTGGTGGTTCATCGCCGTGGTGGCGATGCTGGTGGTGCCGGTGCAGGTGGCGCTGATCCCGGTCGCGCGGCTCTTCGGCGACATCGGGATCTTCGGTGACATCTCCGGTGTGGTGCTCTTCCACACCGCGTTCGGACTGCCCTTCGCGATCTTCCTGCTCCGCAACTTCTTCGCGGAGATCCCGCGCGAGCTGCTGGAGGCCGCGCGGCTGGACGGCGCGGGCGAGATCCGGCTGTTCGTGCGGGTGGTCATGCCGCTGGGCGGCCCGGCCATCGCGTCGCTGGGCATCTTCCAGTTCCTGTGGGTGTGGAACGACATGCTGGTCGCGCTGATCTTCGCCAACAGCGACGCGCAGCCGATCACGGTCGCCCTCCAGCAGCAGGTACGGCAGTTCGGCAACAACATCGACATCCTGGCGCCCGGCGCCTTCGTGTCGATGGTGGTCCCGCTGGTGGTCTTCTTCGCCTTCCAGCGGCAGTTCGTGTCCGGTGTGATGGCGGGCGCCGTCAAGTAGCCGCCACGGAGCCGTCCAGCGGCCGTCCAGCGGCCGTCCAACAGCCGCCCGGGAGCCACCGGGTGGCCACCGGGGAGCGGCGCACGCGCGGGGCGGCGGGATATTCGGTACGAAACGGGGGGCGTCGGGCGCTTTACACTGACGCCCCCCACACCCGTACCGAACGGACATCCCCCCATGACCATGACCTCCGCCGAGGACCGGCTTCCCGCGCCCACCGAACTGGCCCAGGTCGAGGGCTGGTTCTTCCCCGTCGACCAGGTCCTCTTCGACTGGTTCCTGACCCGGCAGGTCAGCCGCACCGAGCCCGGCGACCTGCTGGAGGTGGGCGCCTATCTCGGCAAGAGCGCCATCTTCATGGGGAGTTACCTGCGCGAGGGCGACACCTTCACCGTCTGCGACCTGTTCGACGCCCCGGCCGAGGACAACGCCAACTCCGCCGAGATGAAGAAGTCGTACCCGACCTTGACCCGTCACTCGTTCGAGGCCAATTACCTCTCCTTCCACGACGAGCTGCCCGAGGTCGTCCAGGGCATGTCCTCGACGGTCAGGGACCGGGTCCAGCCGGTGTCGTGCCGGTTCGCGCACATCGACGCCTCGCACCTGTACGAGCACGTGCACGCCGACATCGAGACCTCGCGCGAGCTGCTGCACCCGCACGGCGTGGTCGCGCTGGACGACTACCGCTCGGCGCACTGTCCCGGCGTGGCCGCCGCCGTCTGGCAGGCGGTCACCTCCGGCGGGCTGCACGCGATCTGCGTGACCGAGAGCAAGATGTACGCCACCTGGGGGGATCCGGCCGAGATCCGCGCGGAGCTGCTGGCGTACGTGTCGGGCCGCGCCGACCTGTGGCACGAGGTGCAGACGGTGGCGGGCGCGCCGCTGCTGCGGGTCAAGGGCGACCGGGACCGTACGGTGTCGCCGTCGCAGCCGCCGTCCCGGCACGCGCCCGCCGCCGCACAGGCCCCTGATCAGACCGCAGGCCAGACCGCGGCCCAGACAGCGGCGCAGACCGCGGAGCACGCCGAATCCGCCGCCGCGCGGACCGCGGGGCCCGCCGGGCGGGCCGAGTCGCAGGCCCCGACGGCCGCCTCCCCCGCCGCCCCCGCGCCGCGCCGCTCCCGGGCGCGCCGTCTGCTGGTCAACGTCCTGCCGCCGATCATCACCAAAGCACTTGTACGGATCCGCGACTCGCGACGCGCCGGAGCGTAACCAGCGGCGCGGCCACGCGTTCCCTGGATATAACGGGCACTCCGCGCGAAAGCCATGGGCGCCCGTGCGCCCCTCGCCCCCGTGTCGAACCTGGATGTGCTGTGCCCCGCTTCAGCGTCGTCGTCCCCGTCTACCAGGTGCAGGCGTATCTGCACGCCTGTCTGAAATCCGTGCTCGACCAGTCCTTCGCCGATGTCGAACTGATCGTCGTGGACGACTGCTCCCCCGACGGCAGCGGCGCCATCGCCGACTCGTTCGCGGCCAGGGACGCCCGCGTCGAGGTGCTGCACCTGCCGGAGAACATCGGCCTCGGCCGGGCCCGCAACGCGGGTCTCGCCCGCGCCACCGGCGACTACGTCCTGTTCCTCGACTCCGACGACACCATGGTCCCCGGCTCGCTGGAGGCCGTCGCCGCCCGGATCGAGCGGACCGGCGAGCCGGACGTGCTGGTCTTCGACTACGCCCGCACGTACTGGAACGGCGATGTCCACCGCAATCAGTTCGCGGCGATCCTCAGCGAGACCGGCCCCGAGGTCTGCACGCTGGACGACCGGCCCGAGCTGCTGCGGCTGATCATGGTGGCCTGGAACAAGGCGTACCGCCGCGACTTCATCGAGAAGTCCGACATCGCCTTCCCCTCGGGCTACTACGAGGACACCCCGTGGACGTATCCGGTGCTGATGGCCGCCGGGTCGATCGCGCTGCTCGACCGGGTCTGCGTGCACTACCGGCAGCGGCGCGGCAGCGGCATCCTGCACACCACCAGCCGGCGGCACTTCGACATCTTCAAGCAGTACGACCTGCTGTTCGCGTTCCTCGACAGCCACCCGGAGCTGGAGCGGTGGCGGCCGGTGCTCTTCCGCCGGATACTGGATCACCTCACCACCGTCTTCAACTTCCCCGACCGGCTGCCGAATTCGTCGCGCCCGGAGTACTTCCGCCGCTGCCGTGCCCAGTACCGGCGGCTGCGGCCGAGCGGTTTCCGGGCCAGTCCCACCGGCCGCAGCGGGGTGCGGTACCTGCTGGTCGCGCTGGGCGCGCGGCGCACCTTCCAGGCGCTCGGCCGGGCGCACCGGCTGCGGCTGCGCGCCACCCAGCGGGCGAGGGCGCTGTACGGCAGGCTGCGGACGACGGCGCTGCACGCGCACTACCGGGTGCAGCGGCGGCGCGCGCTCGACCCGGACCTGGCGGTGTTCTCCGCGTACTGGGACCGCGGCTACTCCTGCAATCCGGCGGCCGTCGAGGAGCGGCTGCGCGAACTGGCGCCGCACATGCGGACCGCGTGGGTGACCACCGCGGAGCACGCGCACACCCTGCCGCCGGGCGTACGGCGCCTGGAGCCGGGCTCGGCCGCGTACTGGACGGCGCTGGCCCGCGCCTCGTACCTGGTCAGCAACGTCAACTTCCACCGCAGGTACGCCAAGCGGCCCGGCCAGATCAATGTGCAGACCCACCACGGCACGCCGCTCAAGCACATGGGCATCGACCTCCAGGAGCACCCGGCCGCCGCGGGCACCACCGACTTCGAGCGGATGCTGCGGCACGTCGACCGCTGGGACTACAGCCTCTCGGCGAGCCGCCACTCCACGCTGGTCTGGGAGCGCGCCTACCCGTCGGGCTTCACGGCCCTGGAGTACGGCCAGCCGCGCACCGACATCTTCCACCGGGCCACCGCGCGCGACGTGCTGCGGCTGCGCGACGAACTCGGCATCCCGCGCGAGAGCACCGCCTTCCTCTACGCGCCCACGCACCGCGACTACCAGCGCGGTTACCGGCCCGCGCTCGACCTGGCGCGGATGGCCGACGCGCTGGGCCCCGACGTGGTGCTGCTGCGCCGTACCCACCACTTCTACCCGCCGGGCGACCCGCGCGACGGTCTGGACGACCGGGCCCCGCACCCGCGGGTCATCGACGTGTCGGGGCACCCGTCGGCGGAGGAGCTGTGCCTGGCCTCGGACGGCCTGATCACCGACTACTCGTCGCTGATGTTCGACTACGCGGGCCTCGACCGGCCGATCGTGCTGCACGCCGCGGACTGGGAGACCTACCGGGCCACCCGCGGCGCGTACTTCGACATCACCGCGCACCCGCCGGGCCTGGTGGCGCGCGGCGAGGACGAGTTGACCGACATCCTCGCCACGGGGGCCTGGCGCGGCCCGCGTTCGGCCGAACTGCGGGCCGCCTTCCGGCGCCGGTTCTGTCCCTACGACGACGGGCTCGCCGCCGAGCGCGTGGTGCGCCGGGTGTTCCTGCGCGAGGACGGCGGGCTGCCGCCCGTGATCCCGCCGGAGGACCGGCACCTGGCCCCGCCGCCGTCCCGCGCCCGCGCGCTGGCCCCGCTCGCGGCGGACGCCTCCGATCCGTCCGGCCCGCCGCCGCTGGAGCCCTCGGGGCCCGACCCGCGCAGCCTGTAGCGGCCCCAAGGGCCCCGGCGGCGCGGGCGGTTCACCCAGTCGGGCCGCTCCCGCGGGCCGGGCGGTTCACGCGAGCCGGGCGGTTCACGCGATCGGCCTTGGCTCCAGCGGCTCCCGCGCCTCAGCCGAGCGGGACCGCCGGGCGCTCCCCCGCCGGTCCCGCCGTCGGGTCCGCGTCCCGCGCACCGGCCGGGGCCGGGGCGGGACGGCGGTCCTGGAGCGGGCGGTACGGCAGCAGCGAGGGCTCGCCGAGCAGCACCCGGCGCACCACGCGCTCGGCGGCGAGCCCGTCGTCGTACGCGCAGAACCGCTGCCGGAAGGCGGCCCGCAGCGCCGCCGCCTCGGGGCCGCGCCAGGCCCCCGAGCGGAAAGCGCGGGCCAGTCCCGCCTCGTCGCCCGCCACCACGCCCGGCGTCTCGCCGTGCCGCCCGGACAGCAGGTCGAAGTAGACGCCGCGGGCGGCGCGGTACGCCTCCCAGTCGGCGGCGTGCACGACGATCGGCCGGTCGAGGTTGGCGTAGTCGAACATCAGCGAGGAGAAATCGCAGAGCAACGCGTCGGAGGCGAGGCTCAGTTCCTCGACGGACGGGTGTTGCGAGACGTCCATGATGGTGCCCGCCGCGTGCAGCGCCTCGAGCGCGTCGTTCTGCCCGTAGAAGTAGTGGGCGCGGACCATCAGCGTGTAGCCGGGGCCCAGTTCGCGGCAGAGCCGTTCCAGGTCGAGCGGGACGACGAAGGTCCGCTGGTAGTCGCGGTGGGTGGGCGCGTAGAGGATCGCGGTGGTGCCGGGGGCCAGGCCCAGGCTCTCGCGGGCGCGGCGGACCTCGTCGGCGCCCGCGGTGTGGAACACGTCGTTGCGCGGATAGCCGCTGGGCAGCGTCTCGTAGCCGCTGGGGTAGACCCGCTCCCAGACCTCGGCGGAGTGCTGGTTGGCGGCCAGCGAGAAGTCCCACTGGTCGGCGTGGTCGAGCAGGCGGCCGAAGCTCATGCCCTTGCCGACGGCCGGGCGGGCGCGCAGGTCCATGCCCATGTGCTTGAGCGGTGTGCCGTGGTGGGTCTGGAGGTAGACCTGCTCGGGGCGCTTGACGACCTGGCCGGTGAAGTTGGCGTTGTTCACCAGGTACTTGGCGCGGGCCAGCACGTCCCAGTAGCGGCGGGAGTTGACCACGACGTGGTCGACGCCGGGCGGCATCGCCTCGCGGTCCTTCTTGTTGACCACCCACACCCCGCGCAGGTGCGGGGCGATCTCCTGGGCCTTGTAGTAGACGGCCGCCGGGTTGCAGGACACCCCGCGGTTCCAATAGGCCGCGTAGACCACGAGGTTGGGGTCGACGGGGCGGCGCAGCCGCAGCCGGTAGTAGCGCTGGTAGACCGCGCGGCCCAGCGCGTTCTTGCGTGCCCTGATCCGGCGGGCCAGTTTGCGCGTCCACGCCTGGCCGCCGAGCGCCGCGCGGTAGCGGCCGTAGCTGCCGGTGCCCGCGGCCCGCAGCCAGCGGCCCTCGTTGCTGTCGGGCGCGGTCCAGCCCGCGGGCCGGTAGCGGCCCAGCAGCCGTCCCGCGCGCCGGACGTACTCCGGCCGGGCGTCGGGCGTCAGCGGCGAGCCGTCCTCGCCGACGGCCGCGAGCAGGACGGCCATCCGCCCGTACAGCGCGGCGCGTTGCTCCCGCTTGCGGTCCTCGGCCTCGTCGCCGCCGTCGATCTCGGCGAACAGCGCCTCGTACCGGTCGAGTACGGCCAGGTGGTGGCGGCCGGGCGTGGTGCCGACGCTGATCCCGCGCCGCTTGCGCCAGCGCACGCCGACCCGGTCCAGGCACGCGATGCCGGTGGCGGCGAGCAGGACGCGGGAGGCGACGGCGACGTCCTCGTACGCGCCCTCGCCGAAGCGGAAGCCGCGCTCCTCCCAGAAGGCGCGGCGCAGCAGCCGGTTCCAGACCGCGGGGTAGGTGCCCAGGCACTCGGGGCGGTCGGACGCGGTGAAGACGGAGTCGCCCGCCTCGCCGAGGAAGTCGGCGTCTTCGCTCTCCTGGATGTTCTCCCAGACGGTGAAGCGCTCGTGGTCGAAGAGCAGCACATCGGGGTCGCCGGTGGCGCGCAGCCGGGCGTCCGCGGCGGCCAGCGTGCCGGGCGTCATCAGGTCGTCGGCGTCCAGGAAGAGCAGGTAGTCGCCGGTCGCGAGGGCCGCGCCCGCGTCGCGCGCCGGTCCCGTGCCGCCGGTGCGGTCCAGCCGCAGCGGCTTGACCCGCGGGTCGGCGGCGGCGAATTCGGCGATGATCGCGCCGCTCGCGTCCGGTGAGGCGTCGTCGACGGCGACGACCTCGACGTCGGTGAAGGACTGCCCGAGCACCGACTCCAGACAGGCGCGCAGGAAGCCCTGGGCGCGGTGGACGGGGACGACGACGGTGATTCGGGGCATGACCATCCTGGACAGATCGAGACGTACCGGTACGGGATAGCGTCCGAGCGTACCAACCGGACACCCTGCGGCGGTTCACCCTTTCGCTCGTTCGGCTCACTCGCGGTGACCGGAAGGCGCTTCGGCGAGTTGAAGGAACGGCATTCGCATGCCGTCGTGCATGTGCCGTCGCGCGCGTGCCGTCATCCGTATGCCGTCGCCGTCCCGGAAGGACCGTTGCCCGCCATGACGCCCCGCCTCACTGTCGTCGTCCCCGTCTACAACGTCGAGCAGTATCTGGAGGAGTGCCTGCGGTCGATCGCGGCGCAGACCTTCACCGACCTCGATGTGGTGATGGTCGACGACGGATCGACGGACTCGGGCCCCGAACTGGCCCAGGCGTTCGCCGACCGCGACCCGCGCTTCCGGCTGGTCGCGCAGCCCAACGGCGGCCTCGGCCACGCCCGCAACACCGGGGCGCGGAACGCGGCGCCGCAGACGTCGTACCTGACCTTCGTGGACAGCGACGACGTGCTGCCGCCGCGCGCGTACGAGAAGCTGGTCGGCCTGCTCGACCAGTCGGGCTCCGACTTCGCGACCGGCAACGTCTACCGGCTCACCACGCAGGGCCGCAGCCAGGCGTGGCAGCACCGGGGCATGGACAAGACCGTGCGGCGCACGCACATCACCCGTGACCTGGGCCTGCTGTCCGACCGGGTGGCGTGGAACAAGGTCTTCCGCCGCTCCTTCTGGGACAAGCACCAACTGGCCTTCCCCGAGGGCGTGCTGTACGAGGACACGCCGCTGACCATTCCGGCGCACTTCCTCGCCGACGCCGTGGACGTGCTGCACGAGCACGTCTACTACTGGCGGATCCGCGAGGGCTCGATCACCCGCCGCCGCACCGACGTCAAGGGCGTACGCGACCGGATCGCGGCGGTCGACGGGGTCTCGCGGTTCCTGGCCGACCCGGCCAACACCCGCTGGAGCAAGCACAAGCGGGACTACGACCGGTCGGTGCTCACCGACGACCTGCTGTACTTCATCGAGGCCCTGCCGATGGCGGGACCGGAATACCACCAGGTCTTCCTCGACCGCGTCCGCGACTACCTCGGCCGCGTCGACCCGACGCTCTTCCCCGCGCTGCCCGCCGAACTGCGCATCCGCTGGGAGCTGATCAGGGAAGGGCGGCTGGCGGACCTGCTGGAGGTGCTGGCGCACGAACAGCACGGCGGGCGCACCGTGTTCGACATCGCGGGGCCGCCGCTGCGCAAGCGCGCGGTGGTCGTGCGCGGCGACGGCTCGCCCGTGCCGCTGCCGCGCGCGGTGACCGCCATCGGCACGAAGGACCTGCCGGTCGTCGCCCGGCTCAGCCAACTGGAGTGGCGGGACGGCAAGTTGATTCTCCGGGGCCACGCGTATGTGCGCAATGTGGACGCGGGCGCGCGCCGCACCTCGCTCAAGACGGCCGTGCTGATGTCCGGCCGCCGCAAGCTGCTGCTGCCGGTGCGGACCGTGCGGGTCCCCGAAGTGACCGACGGCGGACCGCAGGAGCGGCACTCGTACGACTGGTCCGGCTTCGAGATCACCGTCGACCCCAAGCGGCTGCGGGGCAAGGAGGGCTGGACGGCCGGGCAGTGGCGGCTCGGGATCGTCGTGGCGGCGGGCTCGGTGGTCCGCCCGGCGGCGCCGCGCGCCGACGACGCGGGCGCCGGGTCCTCGCCCGTCCCCTTCCCGCTGGACGACGACACCCGGCTCGTGCCCTGGTACAAGGACGGCCGGCTGCACCTGTCGGTCGAGCCGGTCACCCGCCGGATCACCGGTCACCGGGCGGACGGCGACGGCGGGGTCGTCTTCGGGATCGCTGTCCGCGACCGCAAGCCCCCGGTCGCGCTGCGGGCCACGCAGCAGACGACGGGCGCGGCCTTCGACTACCCGCTGACCGCCGACGCGGAGAGCACCGGCATCGACGGCTGGACGCGGCTGACGGCGCGCCTGGTCCTGGCCGACCTCGCGGGGGCGCGCCCCGACGTCGAGGGGCTGCCCAAGGAGGTCGCGCCGGAGACGGCCGCGGCCTGGTCGTTCGAGGCGGTCTTCGCCGACGGCGGCACCGCGCGGATCGCCGCCGACGGGCCGCTGCCGCAGGGGCGTTACGACCTCGGCGGCGACGCGCTGCTGGCCGGGGCCCGGCGCGAGCTGGTCGTCGACGCCACCGCGGCGGGCAATCTGCTGCTGCGCGACCGTACGCCCCAGCCGCTGGCCACCCATGTGGCGCGCGCCACCAACGGCACCCTCCTGGTCACCGGTGAACTCCCCGCCGACACCCCGCCCCCGGCCCGGCTGGTCCTGCGGCACGGCACGTACGCGGCCGAGGTCGGCGTCGAGGTGACGCTGGCGGCAAAGGGTGCGGACTCCGCTGCCGCCGAGGCGGCGGGGGCCGTGGGGGCTGCGGGCGCCGCTGCGGCAGCGGGGGACGACGCCCCGGTCGCGGCGGGAACCCCGGCGCAGGCCGTGGCGGGGACGGCGTCTGCCGTGGAGGCGGAGGGAGCCGCGGGGCGGGGCCCGGCCGGCCCCGTACGCCGGTTCAGCGCCGCGCTGGACGTGTCGGCGCTGCCGCACGCCGGGCGCTGGTATCTGCACCTGCGGGCGGCGGACGGCGGCGACGCCCCGGTGCGGATCGCGCGGGAGGCGTTCGCCGAGCTGCCGCTGCGGCTCCCGGCGGCGCCGGGCGCGCGACCGGTGACGGTCGACCGGCGGTTCCACGACCACCTGTTCGTGGCGGCCGGATCGCCCGTGCCCGCGGCGGACCGCGGCCCGTACCGGCAGCGGATGCTGCGCGAGCGGCGCTATCCGGTGCTGCTGCGCCGCCCGTTGACCGACACCGTCCTCTACAGCAGCTTCGACGGCCGCGACTGCGCGGACTCGCCGCGCGCCGTCCACGACGAACTGGTGCGCAGGGGCGTCCCGTTCGACCATGTGTGGGTGGTGCGCGACCACACCGTGGCGGTGCCCGCGACCGCCCGCGCGGTGCTGCGCGGCAGCGACGACTGGTACGAGGCGCTGGCCCGCGGCCGCCATGTGGTGACCAACACGCATCTGCCCGCGTGGTTCCGCCGCCGCGAGGGCCAGCGGGTCGTCCAGACCTGGCACGGCGCGCCCGTGAAGCGGATCGGCCAGGACCTGGCGGGCACGCTGTGCGCCGACCTCACCCACATGTGGCCGCAGCCGAGCCTCGGCCACCAGTGGAGCGTGCTGCTCTCCCCCAACTCGCAGAGCACCCCGGTCCTGCGCCGCGCCCTCGACTTCGACGGCGAGGTCGCCGAGACGGGGCTGCCCCGTACCGACCTGCTCAGCGGCGAGGACCGCGACAAGGTGCGCGAGGAGGTACGGGCCAGGCTCGGCCTGCCGCCCGGCCGCACGGTCGTGCTGTACGCGCCGACGGTCCGCGACGACGAGGCGTACGACGCCGAGCACGCCCGGCTGCACCTGCCGCTCGACCTGGCGGCGATGGCGGCGGAGCTGACCACCAGCCATGTGCTGCTGGTCCGCTCGCACCCGCTGGTCGCCGACACCCTCCCGGCGGTGCCCGGCGGCTTCGTGCGGGACGTCTCCGCCCACCCCGACCTCGCGGAGCTGCTGCTCGTCGCCGACGTGCTGGTCACCGACTACTCCTCGGTGCTCGCCGACTTCGCGGTCACCGGCCGCCCGGTGCTGCTGTTCACGCCCGACCTGCCGCACTACCGCGACACGCTGCGCGGCTTCACCTTCGACTACGAGGCCCAGGCGCCGGGGCCGCTGCTGCGCACCACGGACGAGCTGACCGCCGCGCTGCGCGACCCGGAGGCCGCCGTCCGGGGCCGCGCCGACGCCTACGCGGCCTTCCGCGCCGCCTTCTGCCACCTGGACGACGGAGGGGCCGCCGCCCGCGTGGCGGACCTGATGCTCGGCTGACCCCCTGACACCCTGACCGAACCGCCGCCGGAACACGGAGCTTGTCATGACATCGAGCGAATTGGCCCCCGCCGCACACCCGCCGCGGCCGCACGACCGCACCCTCCTCAAGGCCGCGCCTTGCCGTCACTGACGACCGGAGAGGTCACCGCGGGCGACGGCGCGGGCGACGAGCCGGGGGCCGGTACGGCCGACGGCGCCGCGGTCGCGGCCGGGCGGGCCGGTCTGCCGGCCCGGCTGCTGGAGCGGGCGCGGGCCTGGCGGGTGACGCCGTACGCCGTCGTCGGGACGCTCTTCTGGCTGGTGGTCGCCGCGGCGGCCTGGCGTACGCCGATCGCCTCGGACTTCGGGCAGCACGCCTCGGCG
This sequence comes from Streptomyces sp. NPDC088197, assembly GCF_044741185.1. NCBI lineage: Bacteria > Bacillati > Actinomycetota > Actinomycetes > Kitasatosporales > Streptomycetaceae > Streptomyces > Streptomyces sp. NPDC088197. The sequence continues at coordinate 26,941 of NZ_JBIUSD010000028.1, read as the reverse complement.
GTGGAGCGGGTCAAGGCCGACTGGCGGCACCCGGCCAATCCGCTGCTCGACCTGCCGGGCACCGGCAGCCCGTACTTCTCGCCGTACATCGTGGCGCTCGGCCTGATCGCGCGGGCCACCGGCGCCGCCGGGCGGGAGGTCGTGCGCTGGTGCGGCCCGGTGAATCTGGCCGTGCTGGTCACCGGCGTCGGCGTGTACGCGCGGACGCTGAGCAGACGGCCGATGGCGCCGGTCTACGCGCTGCTGGCCTTCACCTTGCTGTGGGGCGTGCAGGGCAAGGAGTGGAGCGGCTTTTGCGGGGTGTGGTCGCTGACCCGCGGCGCCTCGTACCCGAGCGCCTTCGCGGTCGGCGTCACCTTCCACCTGTGGGCGCTCACCGACCGGCTGGCGCGCCGCCGTACCACCGGCTGGGCCGGTTACGCCCTGCTCGGGGTGGCCTGCGGGCTGCTGCTGCTCATCCACCCGATCACCGCGCTGGCCGCGGCCGTCGGGATCGTGGCGGTGCTGACGGCCCGGCAGCGCGGCTGGTCGCGGCGGGTGACGGCGCGCTGGCTGCTGGCGGGCGCGCTCGCGCTGCTGGTGGCCGTGGCGTGGCCGTACTACGACGTGTTCTCGCTGGCCGGTGACACCACGGTCGACGCGGTGCACAAGCGGCTCTACATCCACCCCTGGCAGTGGTACGGGCTGGCGCTCGTCGGCCTCCCGCCGCTGCTGCTGCGCGCCCGGCGCGGCGTCCGCGACCCGCTGGTCCTGATGTTCGCCGCCTTCTGCCTGATCGTCGCCTACGGGTGGGTGAGCGGGCACTACACCTACGGGCGGGTCTTCGCGCTGCTGCTCGTGCCGCCGCAGTTCGCGCTCGCCGTGGAACTGGCCTCGATCCCGCCGTGGACCCGGCTGCGCGCGGTGCTCGCGCCCGTGGCCGCCGTCGCGCTCTGCTTCGGCGTGGCCGCGCAGATCGGCGCCGTCGTGCCGCAGCGCTTCCTGCCGGTGACCGTCGACCACCCGGTGCGCTGGCCGGGCTACGGCTGGGCCGCGGACCGCATGCCCGCCGACGCGGTGGTCCTCACCGACGGGTACTACGCCACGCACGTCCTGCCCGCCTACGGCTTCTTCCTGGTCGCCCCCACCTGGCCCGACCCGTCCACCCCGGCCGCCGAACGCGACCGCAGATTCGCCGCCGTGCGCACGTATCTGGACCCGAAGTCGACGGCGGCGCAGCGCGCCGCGGTCCAACGGCGGTACGGGGTCGGCTGGTTGCTGCTGACGAAATATCAGAAGGTGCCGCCCGGCGGGACCTTGGTGGCGACGGGGACCAGGACGGGTGACCGGCTGGTGCGGCTGGCGCCGGTGCCGGGCGAGTCCTGAGGCGGATACGGGGCGAGGCCCGATGCCGTTCCGGCCTCCGGCCCGGGGCCGTCCTCGGCGGGTGATGTCACCGAACGGCACCAAGGCGTCAGCGGGTTCGATACGACGTCCGCGCCTCGTACACACCCCCGGTAGCATCGTGCCCCGTTCGCCTACCGGGGGGTGCCTGAAATCTCCAGTCACGACAGCAGTTCGAGCGGTGGTCCGGTGCCGGGTGCGGGTCCGGTGCCGGGCGCGGGTGCGGGTCCGGTGCCGGTGCCGGGCGCGGGACCGGGTTCTGATCAGGGTCCGGGCGGGAGTCCGTTACAGGCGCTGGAGCCGCAGGACCCGCGCGAGGTGGCCGGTTACCGGCTGCTGGCCCGGATCGGCGAGGGCGGGATGGGGTCGGTCTACCTCTCGCACACCCGCGGCGGACAGCCGGTCGCGCTGAAGGTGATCCGGCGCGAATACGCGCAGGACGAGGAGTTCAGGCGGCGCTTCCAGCAGGAGGTGCAGTCCGCGCGCCGGGTGCAGGGCTACCACGTGGTGCCGGTCGTCGACCACGACACCACCGGCAACCGGCCCTGGCTGGCGACCAGTTACATTCCGGGGCTGCCGCTGGACGACGCGCTCGCCCGGTACGGGGCGCTGCCGGTGGCCACCGCGCTGCAACTGGTGGGCTGCGCGGCGGAGGCGCTGCGCGCGGTGCACGCGGCGGGCGTCATCCACCGCGACCTCAAGCCCAGCAATGTGCTGCTCGGCGCGGGCGGCCCCTGGGTGATCGACTTCGGCATCGCGCGCGGCGGACTCCACGCAGCTCACCCGCAGCGGCGGCCTGATCGGCACCCCGCAGTACATGTCGCCCGAGCACGCCAACGGGCACGAACTCACCCCGGCCACCGACCTGTTCTCGCTCGGCCTGATCGCCGCGGTCGCCGCCACCGGACGGCACCCGTACGGCACGGCGGGCGCGATCACGCTCGCCACGCAGATAGCCAACACCGCCGTCCGGCCGCCCGACCTGTCCGGTTACCCCGACGAGCTGCGGACCGTCCTGGAGCGCTGCCTGACCGCGGACCCGGCGGCCCGGCCCACCCCCGCGGAGCTGGCCGAGCTGTGCGAGCGCGGCGCGGGCCGCCCGCTCCGGGACTTCAGCGGCTGGCTGCCGCAGCCGCTCGCGGCCGAGATAGCCCGGCGGGAGGCCGCCGCGGCCCTGCCGCCGGCCCCGGCACCGCCCGCCGCGCCGCCGCACATACCGGCGCCCGCCGTACCGCCCGCCGTACCGCCCGCGATGCCGCAGGGGGCGCCGCGGGCCGCACCGCCCGCCGGGACGGGTGCCGCGCCCTCCGGCCCGTACGCGCCGGGTCCGTACACGCCGGGTCCGTACGCGTCAGGCCCGTACACCTCGGGCATGTTCGGGCCGACGAATGTGGACGGCCCCGCGACCGGCGCCCACGGAGCCACCGGCCACGGGGACGGAAGCGGTCGGGCGAGCGGTCCCGAGAGCGGTCCCGGAGACGGGCAAGGGCGCGGTCCCGGAAACGGGAACGAGGGGCACGACGGGAACGGGAACGGGCACGACGGGCAGAGCCGGGTCCCCAGCGGCCGGACGCAGAAGGTGATGGCCATCGGCGGCAGCGTCCTGGCCGTGATCCTCGCGGTGACGCTCACCTACGCCTTCACCCACTCCGACGGCAAGGGCGACGACAAGGGACCGCAGGGCACGTCGCCGCTCGGTGGCGGCCCCGGCACCTCCACCTCCCAGTCCCCCGCCGCCGCTCCGACCACCGGCCCCGCGAGCACCGCCCCGACCGGCTCCCCCGGCGGCTCCTCTGCCGACCCGGGCACACCCGGCGGCGGGCAGCCGCAAGTCCTCTTCCAGGACCGCAAGTTCACCATCCGCTCGCCCGCCTGGAACCACGGCACGCATGTGGACCTGGACAGCGCGAGGGTCGAGCCGAACGGCCAGATCGGCGACACCGACGGCTACGAGATCGAGTACCAGGACTGGGCCGACGGCAGCATGCGGTTCCTCACCACCTTCGGCCGGGCCGACGGCACCGACTACCAGGCGTGCAGGAACGGGGTCGGCGCCGACGCGCTGTCCGGCGAGATCTACCGGGGCGACCTCGCCAAGGACACGTACATCGCCAAGGGCACGGTGCTGTGCACGGTGACCTCGGAGGGCAATCTGGCCATGCTGAAAGTCACCGACGTCACGCCGTCCGGCAACATGATGACCGACCCGATGCCGACGTACTCCACGCTGCTGACGGTGTGGAAGATGCCGGACCAGCCCACGCCGTAGCGCGGTCGGGCCCGGCGGGCGGGCACTTGCGCACAAGTGCCGCCCACCGGGCCCGCGTTCAGCCGCACCGCCGCGCACGCACCGCCGCGACCGTACGGCCCAGCGGTGCGTACGGCTCAGCGGTGCGTACGGCTCAGCGGTGCGTGCGCAGCAGCGTACGGAAGGTCCGCATCGCCACCGACAGACTCGCCAGGTCGAACTCCTCGGCACCCTGGATCTCCTCGAGGGTGGTGCGGGCGCGGCCGATCAGCCCCGCGTTCTGCTCCTCCCACGCCGTGTAGCGCTGCTCGGGCGTGGACCCTTCGGGGCCCGCCGTCAGCACGTCGGCGGTGAGTGCCGCGTGGGCCGCGAAGAGGTCCTCGCGGATGGCGGCGCGGGCCATGGACTGCCAGCGGTCGGCGCGCGGCAGCAGGATGATCCGGTCCAGGAGCTGCGTGATCCCCAGCCGGTCGGCGAGGTCGAAGTAGACCTCGGCGACGTCCAGCGGCTCCTTGCCGGTGCGGTCCGCGACGTCGACGATGTCGAGCGCCGGGAAGGCCGCGGAGAATCCGGCGACCCGGGTGGCCAGTTCGTCCGGCACCCCCGCCGCGGTCAGCTCGTCGCGCAGCGACCGGTACCAGTCCGCGTCCGCGCCGCGCAGCAGCTTGGGCTGGTGGGACCAGACCGCGGCGACGCCCTCGGCGAAGAAGTCGATGGTCTCGGCGATCTGGAGCGGCTGGAGGCGGTTGTTGAGCAGCCAGCGGGTGGCGCGCTCGACCAGCCGCCGCGAGTGCAGCCTGATCCGGGTCTGCACGTCGGCGGCGACGATGTTGTCCAGCGCCTCCACCGCGTCCCAGATCTCGGCGAGACCGAAGATCGCGCGGGCGGCCGTGTGGGCCCGCACGATCTCCTCCGTGGTGGCGCCGATCTCCTCGCGGAAGCGGTGCAGGAAGGTCGTGCCGCCGGAGTTCACCGTGTCGTTGACCAGGACGGTCGTGATGATCTCGCGGTGCAGCGCGTGGTTGTCGATCTGCCGCTCGAAGCGCTCCCGCAGCGGCACGGGGAAGTACGCGTGCAGCAGGGAGCGCAGGTACGGGTCGTCGGGCAGTTCGGTGTGGACCAGTTCCTCGGCCGTGGTGATCTTGGCGTAGGCGAGGATCACCGCCAACTCCGGCTGCGTCAGGCCCTGTCCGGCCGCCAGCCGCTCGCGGATCTGCCGGTCGGTGGGCAGGAACTCCAGCGCCCGGTCCAGGTGGCCGTCGCGCACCAGGCGGCGGATGAACCGCTGGTGGGCGTGGAGCAGGCTCGGGGCCTGCTCCATGCTGTTGGCGAGCGAGACGTTCTGCGCGTAGTTGTTGCGCAGCACCAGGTCGCCGACCTCGTGGGTCATCTCCGCGAGCAGCGAATTGCGCTGCTTGACGGTCATGTCCCCTTCGGTGACGACGCTGTTGAGCAGGATCTTGATGTTGACCTCGTGGTCCGAGGCGTCCACACCCGCGCTGTTGTCGATCGCGTCGGTGTTGATGTGGCCGCCGGTCCCCTCCGGGCCGCCGTTCAGGGCGAATTCGATCCGGCCGAGCTGGGTGAAGCCCAGATTGCCGCCCTCGCCGACGACCTTGACCCGCAGTTCCGCGCCGTCGATCCGGATCGCGTCGTTGGCCTTGTCGCCGACGTCGGCCTGCGACTCGGTGGACGCCTTGACGTAGGTGCCGATGCCGCCGTTCCACAGCAGGTCCACCGGGGCCTGGAGGATCGCCTTCATCAGCTCGGCGGGGGTGATCTTCGCGGTGGCGGTCTCGATGCCGAGCGCCTTGCGGATCTGCGCGTTGAGCGGGATCGCCTTGGCGGTACGGGGGAAGATCCCGCCGCCCGACGACAGCAACTTGGTGTCGTAGTCGGCCCAACTGCTGCGCGGCAGCTCGAAGATGCGGCGCCGCTCGGCGTAGGAGGTGGCCGCGTCCGGCTTCGGGTCGAGGAAGATGTGCCGGTGGTCGAAGGCCGCGACCAGCCGGATGTGCTCCGACAGCAGCATGCCGTTGCCGAACACGTCACCGGACATGTCGCCGATGCCGACGACGGTGAAGTCCTCTTCCTGGGTGTTGACGCCCATCTCGCGGAAGTGCCGCTTCACGGACTCCCAGGCGCCGCTGGAGGTGATGGCCATCTTCTTGTGGTCGTAGCCGACCGAGCCGCCGGAGGCGAAGGCGTCGCCGAGCCAGAAGCCGTACGACACCGCGACCTCGTTGGCGATGTCGGAGAACGACGCGGTGCCCTTGTCCGCGGCGACGACCAGATACGTGTCGTCCTCGTCGTGCCTGACCACGTCCGTCGGCGGCACGACCTCGCCGCCGACGAGATTGTCGGTGATGTCGAGCAGGCCGGAGATGAACGTCTTGTACGAGGCGATGCCCTCGGCCAGCCAGGCGTCGCGGTCGGCGGCCGGGTCGGGCAGCCGCTTGCCGACGAAGCCGCCCTTCGCGCCGACCGGCACGATGACGGTGTTCTTCACCATCTGCGCCTTGACCAGGCCCAGCACCTCGGTACGGAAGTCCTCGCGCCGGTCGGACCAGCGCAGACCGCCGCGGGCGACCTTGCCGAACCGCAGGTGGACGCCCTCGACCCGCGGGGAGTACACCCAGATCTCGAACGCCGGGCGGGGCGCGGGCAGTTCGGGGATGGCCTGCGGGTCGAACTTCATCGACAGGTAGTCGTGCGGCTGCCCGTCGTCGCGGCGCTGGAAGTAGTTGGTGCGCAGCGTCGCCTTGATCAGGGTGAGGAAGGCCCGCAGGATGCGGTCCTCGTCGAGGCTGGCGACCTGGTCGAGCGCGCCGTCCAGCTCCTCCAGCAGCCCGTCGGTCAGCTCGCTGCCGGCCCGCTGGTGGTCCGGCGAGAAGCGGGCCTGGAAGAGGTTGACCAGCAGCCGGGTGGTGTGGACGTTGGTACGGAGGGTGTCCTCCATGTAGTCCTGGCTGAAGGTGGACCCGGCCTGCCGCAGGTACTTGGCGTACGCGCGCAGCACCATCGCCTCGCGCCACTCCAGACCGGCGCGCAGCACCAGGGAGTTGAAGCCGTCGTTCTCCGCCTTGTCGGTCCAGGTCGCGGCGAAGGCCGCCTGGAACCGCTCGCGGGCGTCGTCGCCGAGGTCGCCGAGGCTGGGGTCCAGGCGCAGCCCGAAGTCGTAGACCCAGGCGCGGGTCTGGTCCGAGCGGCGCAGTTCGTACGGCCGCTCGTCGACGACCTCGACGCCGAGCCGCTGGAGCACCGGCAGGACGGCGGACAGCGAGACGGGCGCGCCGGTGCGGTAGATCTTGAAGCGGCGCTCGTCGCTGGCGCCGCCGACCGGCTCGTACAGGCTGAGGGTGAAGTCGTCGGCGCCCAGGCCCTCGATGTGCTGGAGGTCGGCGACGGCGACGCGCGGTGCGAAGTCGGCGCGGTAACCGTCGGGGAACGCGTGCGCGTACCGCCGGGTCAGCTCGGCCGCGCGCTCCTCGCCGCACTCGGCGGTCAGCGCCTCGCCGAAGCCGTCGGCCCAGGAACGGGTCGCGTCGGAGAGCCGGCTCTCGATCCGCTCGACGTCGGCGTCGGTGATGTCGGGCAGCGGCGCGCCGGGTTCGACGCGGATCACGAAGTGCAGCCGGGACAGCACCGATTCGGTGTTCCATGCGGTGAAGTCGGCGCTTCGGCCGCCCAGTTCGTCCTGGAGGATGTTGGTCAGGCGCAGCCGTACCGCCGTGGTGTAGCGGTCGCGCGGCAGGTAGACCAGCGCCGAGTAGTAGCGGCCGTACTCGTCCTGCCGCAGGAACAGCCGCAGCTTCCGGCGCTCCTGGAGGTACAGCACGCTGGTGGCGATGGACCGCAGCTCGTCGGCGGGGGTCTGGAACAGCTCGTCGCGCGGGTACGTCTCCAGGATCTGGAGCAGGTCGCGGCCGTCGTGGCTGTGGGCGGTGAATCCGGCGCCTTCGAGGACTTCCTCGACCTTGCGGCGGACCACCGGGACCCGGCGGATCGACTCGGTGTAGGCGGTGGAGGAGAACAGGCCGAGGAAGCGGCGCTCGCCGATCACATTGCCCTCGGCGTCGAACTTCTTCACGCCGACGTAGTCCAGATACGAGGGACGGTGCACGGTGGAGCGGCTGTTGGCCTTGGTGAGGATCAGCAGCCGGTGTTCGCGGGCCTTGGCACGGGCGTCGGCGGGCAGCCTGCTGAACGACGGGGAGCCGGGGTGCCCGAGGTGGGTGTGGTGGCCCGGGTCGGTGCCGTCGGTGCCGGGGTGCACCGGGTCGGAGCGCAGGATGCCGAGACCGGTGCCGGGAACGGCGACCAGCACGTCCTCGGTGGAGCCGTCGGGCTCGGTGTCGGTGGTCAGCTCGTACTCGCGGTAGCCGAGGAAGGTGAAGTGGTCGTCGTTGAGCCAGCGCAGCAGCTCGACGGCCTCGCTGACCTCGCGCTCGGGCAGCGGCGGCGGGGTCGCGGACAGCTCGTCGGCGATGCGCTTGGTGGACTCGCGCATCTTCGCCCAGTCCTCGACGGACTCGCGGACGTCGGAGAGCACGCGGCGCAGGTCCGCGGTGATCTCCTTGAGGTCGGCGCGGTCGGTCTCGCGGTCGATCTCGACGTGGATCCAGGACTCGACCAGCACGTCGTGCGGGAGCGAGCCGTCCTCGGGTCCGCACCCCGGGGCGACGATCTCCAGCAGCTTGCCGGTCACGTCGCGGCGGACCAGGAACTGCGGGTGGAAGACGACGTGGATGCCGCGGTCGGCCTGGGTGAGCGCGTTGGTGACCGAGTCGACGAGGAAGGGCATGTCGTCGGTCACGACCTGGACGACGGTGTGGCTGGACTGCCAGCCGTTCTCCTCGACGGTGGGGGTGTGCACCCGGACGCTGGCACTGCCCTGCGGGCGTACCTCCGCGAGCCGGTAGTGGGAGACTGCCGCGCCGAAGACATCGACCGGATTGCGGTCGTTGAGGTCCTCGGGTGCGCTGTGCAGATAGTAACCCCGGAGGAACGCCGTCAGCGCCTCTGTGTCGCGGCCCTGGCCGGGTAGTCCCCCCGTCTGGCTGTTCTCAGCGACCTTGGCTGCTCGTTCCAGCAGTTCGGCCTTGGCTTCGTCCAGCTTGGTCTGCATGTCCTCTGACTCCTGTCGCGCGCCATTGCGTGACGTCGGGTGATGGCAGGACGTCACGTGACGCGGGGTATCCGCTACGGGACGACGCTATGCCGGAAGAGGGGTCCGCCGTGCCCGTACGCACGCGGTGGCCCCTGATGAACTGATCAACGTTGATCACGCCGCAAGGCTATCGCTCGCTCACGGGTGCCTGTCAGGAGACGTCTTCGTACAAATGCACTGCACACCTTTGGCCCCTCTGGACAGGAACCGGGCGGGAACAGGACCGGGACGAGACGGCGAACAGTCGATGCGGAGGTGATGATTCCGGCGTTGGAGCGGGGCGCGGACCGGGCCCGAGCGTCGATTCGGGAGCCCGGCGGCAGGGCCTGTCCGCCGGACAGGCTCTAGCCCGCGGCTATTCGCTCGGCTTCCAGGACGGCGGCGGCGAGGCTGTCGACCACCGGCACCCCGGCGCTCTCCAGGCTGGCGCGGCTGTGCGAGCCGCCGGTGTACAGCACGGCGTGCGCGCCGACGTGGGCGGCGGCCACCGCGTCGTCGAGCGCGTCACCGATCACCACGATCCGGCCGGGGTCGGCGGCGACGTCGGCGAGCGCGGCGAGGTGGCGGGCCATCTGCGCGGCCTTGCCCTGATTGGAGGGGCCGGTACGGCCGTCCACCCGGACGAAGTGCTCCATGATGCCGTGCGAGGTCACCACGGGCAGCAGATTGTCCTGCGGGGCGAGCGAGCACAGCGACTGCGTGAGCCCGGCGGCCCGGCGCGCGGCCAGCAGCTCGGCCGCGCCCTCGGCGAGGCCGCAGCGGCCGGCCAGCGCCCAGTAGTGGCGGTGGAAGGCGGCGTCCATCACCTCCCACTCGGCGTCGGTCGGCAGCCGTCCCATCAGCCGCTCGTAGAACCGGGGCACGGGCACGCAGTACAGCTCCTGGTACCGCTCCAGGGTGATCGGGGCCAGGCCCAGCTCGGCGAACGAGGCGTTCGTCGCCTCGATCACCGCGTCGATGTCGTGGAAAAGGGTGCCGTTCCAGTCCCACACCAGATGCGTGCCTACGGAATGCGTGCTCACTCCACGAACCGTACTCGCGGGGTGTGACAGCCCGGTGCCCGAGGGTGGGGTCCCGGCCACGCGGGGCCGCCGTACGACCGGGCGGGGGCCGAACGGATTCAGCCGATCAGGTGCCCGGGCGGTCGGATGCCGGGGCGCTCACGCGGTCGAGCGCTCGGCCGGTCGGACGCTCGGGTCCTCGCGCGCCGGGGTCAGGAGATGAGGTTGGGGATCTCCTGCGTCGCGTACCAGAGCAGGTCGTGGTCCTCGGCGCCGTCCACGGTGAACTGCGCGTCGTCGTCGCCCATGTCGGCCGCGCCCACGGCCGCCGCGGCGGCCGTCACATCGGTCCGCGCGTCGTCGGCGTCCACGTGCACCGCGGCCGTCCTGGACAGCGGCACGGCGCGGGCCAGGCGGACCTCGCCGAGCGAGCCGGGGTCCAGGCCGTGGTCCGGGTCGTACGTCACGGCGGCGTCGTCCACGTCCACGGCGACGACCACCCGGCGGCGCGGGGTGTCCGGGTGCACGGCCAGCAGCCGCAGCGACGCCTGGGCGGCACGGTTGAGGGCCGCGTACTCCAGCTCCTCGATGTCGTCCGAGACGTACCACTCGCGCAGGCTCGGCGTCACCGCGTAGGCGTCCAGCGGTACGGGCCCCAGCTCGCCCGCCTTGTACGCCTCGGCGAGACCGGCCAGGGTCGTTGGAATATAGACGCGCATGGCGTGAAGCATACGTGCGCCACCACGCGAATAGGTGAATTCCTCCGCGCCCTGCGTCGGACGGCACCCCGCTTGCCAGCCCCTCCCCGAGGGTCCTAGAACCGCCCTGTCACCGCCCTACCCGCCAGTAGCGACCACAGGGGAAGCACCCGTGCAGACGACGCCGCCGCAGCCGCCCGTAACCGTGCCCGTACCCGGAACCCCGGCACCTCCCCTGCCCGCTCCCGCTCCGCCGCGCGCCGCGGGCGTGGAGCGGCGTACGGCGGGCGGCGCCGGTCCGCCCGGACGCAGAGACAGCCGACGGCCCGGCGGGCGTCCAGGCGGGCGTCCAGGCGCCGCGGCGAGGCCGGCGGGAGGCGCGGCGAGCGGGGGCTCCGGCTCGGTTCCGGTCCCGGCGAGGTCCGTGGCGGTCGTGACGCGGCCGGGGACGGCGCCGCGCCCGCCCGCGCCGCACCTGTGGTTCGCCGGGCGCCTGCTCGACGTGCTGACCGGGCGCAGCCCCGTGACGTCGCTGGCCGGACGCGTCAGGGACGAGGCGTACCAACGGCTGTGGGAGCTGCACGGCGCCCGCGCCGACTGGCGGCTGCGGGCCCGCGGCCGTACCCCCTACGTGTACCGGTGCCGCTGTTTCCGCACCGCGGACGGCGCCTTGGAGGTGGCGGCCGTCGTCGCCCTGGACCAGGACGTCTTCCGCGCCCTGGCCTTCCGGCTCGAACCCTCGGGGCCCGCCGCGCCGCCCTCGGCGGGCTACGGGCAGGCCCGCTGGCGGTGCACGGCGGTCCAGGCGGGCTGACCTCCCGCAGGTGAGCGTCTTGGACGCGGCACGGCCGCGGGGGGGGGCCCCGGGGGGGGGGGGGGGGGGCCCCCCCCCCGGGGGGGGGGGGGCCCCCCGCGGGGGGGGGGGTTTTGGGGGGGGGGGGCCCCGGGGGGGGGGGGGGGGGCCGGGCGCCGCCGGGGGCCCCCCCCGGCGTTGTGGGGGTTGTGGGCGGCGCCCGGGGGGGGGGCCGGCCCGGTGTCTCGGGGGGCCCCCCCCCGCGGCCGTGTCCGGTCGAGCCCGCCCGTAGGCGTTACTTCTTGCGGCGGCGGCCGCCCTTGGCGGCCTTGCGGCGCTCGGCGCGCGTCTGGCCCTCCTCGGCGGAACCGCCGTCGGCGGCGTCGACACCCGCGAAGTCGCCCTCGACCACACCGCCCTCGCCGTCCACGGACGGCGCGGAGAAGTGCAGCCGGTCGGCGCGCTTGGGGGCGTCGAGGCCCTTGGCGCGGATCTCCGGCCTGGCGTCCTTGGTCAGCGAAGGCGCCGCGTCCTGCGGGGCGTCGCTGACGGCGGCGTCCACCGGGACCTCCTCGACCTGCTGCTCGACCTGGACCTCCAGGTTGAACAGGTAGCCGACGGACTCCTCCTTGATGCCGTCCATCATGGCGCCGAACATGTCGAAGCCCTCGCGCTGGTACTCCACCAGCGGGTCGCGCTGCGCCATCGCGCGCAGCCCGATGCCCTCCTGGAGGTAGTCCATCTCGTACAGGTGCTCACGCCACTTGCGGTCGAGCACCGACAGCACCACGCGGCGCTCCAGCTCGCGCATGATGTCCTCGGAGAGGCTCTTCTCGCGCTCCGCGTACTGCTCGTGGATGTCGTCCTTGACGGACTCCGCGATGAACTCGGCGGTGATCCCGGCCCGGTCGCCCGCCGCGTCCTCCAGCTCCTCGATGGTGACCTTCACCGGGTAGAGCTGCTTGAAGGCGCCCCACAGCCGGTCCAGGTCCCAGTCCTCGGCGAAGCCTTCCTTGGTCTCCGCGTCGATGTACGCGTCGATGGTGTCGTCCATGAAGTGCTGCACCTGCTCGTGCAGGTCCTCGCCCTCCAGGACGCGGCGGCGCTCGCCGTAGATGACCTCGCGCTGCCGGTTGAGCACCTCGTCGTACTTCAGGACGTTCTTGCGGATCTCGAAGTTCTGCTGCTCGACCTGCGACTGGGCCGACGCGATGGCGCGGGTGACCATCTTGTTCTCGATCGGCACGTCGTCCGGCACATTGGCCATCGCCATGACGCGCTCGACCATCTGCGCCTTGAACAGCCGCATGAGGTCGTCGCCGAGCGAGAGGTAGAAGCGGGACTCGCCGGGGTCGCCCTGACGGCCGGACCGGCCGCGGAGCTGGTTGTCGATCCGGCGCGACTCGTGCCGCTCGGTGCCCAGCACGTAGAGCCCGCCGAGGTCGACGACCTCCTCGTGCTCGGCCTTGACGGCCTGCTCGGCACGCTCCAGGGCGTCGGGCAGCGCCGCCGCCCACTCCTCGACGTGCTCGACCGGGTCGAGGCCGCGCTGCCGCAGCTCCGCCTCGGCGAGGTCGTCGGGGTTGCCGCCGAGCTTGATGTCGGTGCCGCGGCCGGCCATGTTGGTGGCCACGGTCACGGCGCCCTTGCGGCCCGCCTGCGCGACGATCGACGCCTCACGGTCGTGCTGCTTGGCGTTGAGCACCTCGTGCGGCACGCCGCGCTTGGAGAGCTGCGCCGACAGGTACTCGGACTTCTCGACGGAGACGGTGCCGACCAGGACCGGCTGGCCCTTCTCGTGCTTCTCGACGATGTCCTCGACCACGGCGGCGAACTTCGCCTCTTCCGTGCGGTAGATCAGGTCGGGCTTGTCCATCCGGGCCAGCGCGCGGTTGGTCGGGATCGGGACGACGCCGAGCTTGTAGATCTGGTGGAACTCGGCGGCCTCGGTCATCGCCGTACCGGTCATGCCGCAGAGCTTGTCGTACAGGCGGAAGAAGTTCTGGAGGGTGATCGTGGCGAGCGTCTGGTTCTCGTCCTTGATGTCCACCCCTTCCTTCGCCTCGATCGCCTGGTGCATGCCCTCGTTGTAGCGGCGGCCCGCGAGGATACGGCCGGTGTGCTCGTCGACGATCATGACTTCGCCGTCCATGACGACGTAGTCCTTGTCGTTCTTGTACAGCTCCTTGGCCTTGATCGCGTTGTTCAGGTAGCCGACCAGCGGGGTGTTCACCGACTCGTAGAGGTTGTCGATGCCCAGCCAGTCCTCGACCTTGGTGACGCCGCTCTCGTGGATGGCGACGGTGCGCTTCTTCTCGTCCACGTCGTAGTCGCCGGTCTCCTCCTTGCCGAGGCTGCTCGCCTCGCCGCGGTTGAGCCGCTTCACCAGACGGGCGAAGTCGCTGTACCACTTGGTGGCCTGGTCGGCCGGGCCGGAGATGATCAGCGGCGTACGGGCCTCGTCCACCAGGATCGAGTCGACCTCGTCGACGATCGCGAAGTTGTGGCCGCGCTGCACCAGCTCGTCCTTCGACCACGCCATGTTGTCGCGCAGGTAGTCGAAGCCGAATTCGTTGTTGGTGCCGTAGGTGATGTCGCAGGCGTACATGGCGCGGCGCTCGGCGGGCGACATGTTCGCCAGGATGCAGCCGACCTCGAGGCCGAGGAATTTGTGGACGCGGCCCATCCACTCCGAGTCGCGCTCGGCGAGGTAGTCGTTGACCGTGATGAGGTGGACGCCCTTGCCGGAGATCCCGTTCAGATACGCGGGCAGGGTGCCGACCAGGGTCTTGCCCTCGCCGGTGCGCATCTCGGCGACATACCCGAGGTGCAGGGCGGCACCGCCCATGAGCTGGACGTCGTAGTGACGCTGTCCGAGCACGCGCTTGGCGGCCTCACGGACGGTGGCGAACGCCTCGGGCAGCAGGTCGTCGAGGGACTCGCCCTCGGCGTACCGCTCCTTGTACTCGTCGGTGAGGGCCCGCAGCTCGGCATCGGTGAGGTTGACGAAGTCCTCTTCGATGGAATTGACCTGGTCCGCGATGCGGTGCAGTTTGCGCAGGATCTTGCCTTCGCCTGCACGCATGAGCTTGTTGAAGACGGACACGTAGGCTGGCTCCTTGCCGGTCGGGCCTGGCGCGGTTGGCCCGCACCCGGCACAGCGGGGTTTGATCTGCCGATGTCTGCCGATGGCTTTCTGCCAGTGGCTGTCCGCCGATGGCCCCGCTGCAACGGCCATCGTAAGCGAGGAGACCAGCGGGCCGGGAGGCCCCGAGGTGCCAAAACGGTTTTCCACAGCCGTTGGCTCTCCTCAATACTGCGTCCATGGAGCCGATCACCCTCACCACCGAGCGTCTGCTGCTGCGTCCGCTGACCCCGGACGACGCCGAGGCGCTCTATGTGGCCTGCCAGGATCCCGATATTCCGCGCTGGACGGCGGTGCCCTCGCCGTACACCCACGAGAACGCGGCGGACTTCGTCGGCCGCATCTGCCCCGAGGGCTGGCGCGACGACACCATGTACAACTTCGGCGTCTTCACCGCCGACAGCGGCGCGCTCGTCAGCTCCATGGGCCTGCTGCGGTTCGGCGCCTCCGGTCTGACCGGGCCCGAGCGGCAGGCGGAGCTGGGCTACTGGACGGCGAGGGAGCAGCGCCGCAAGGGCTACACCGCCGAGGCGGGGCGCGCGGTCTGCGCCTGGGCCTTCGACGCTCTCGGCGTCGAGCGGATCGAGTGGTACGCGGAGGCGGGCAACGACGGCTCGCGCGCCGTCGCCCGTTCCATCGGCTTCGTCATGGAGGGCACCGTCCGCTCCAAGATCCTTTACGCGGGCACCCGCCGCGACGCCTGGAGCGGTTCCCTGCTGCCGACGGACTGGGACCGCGAGGGCAAGACGCCGTACGAGCCGTATCCGCCGGGCGCGGGGGCCTGAGGCTCCTTCGTCACGGGGGGCGGGGGCCTGAGGCTCCTTCGTCACGGGGGGGGCGGGCGCGAGGCGCGAGGGGTTTCCGTACGGAGCGGGGGGCCGCGGGCCGCGCGAGGTTGACGCAGGTCAGCGGGGCTTGTCAGTGGGCGGTCCTACGCTGTCCGGCATGACACCGCTGCCGCCTCCTCAGCTCACCCTGTCCGCCGACGAAGCACGCAGGCTCGCCTTGCGGGCGCAGGGCTTCCTCGGTGCTCCCGACCGGCGGGCCGGGACGCGCGGGGTGCTGCGCTCGCTGGGCGCGGTGCAGCTCGACACCATCTCGGTACTGGCCCGCTCGCACGAGCTGATCCCGTACGCGCGGCTGGGCGCGGTCGGCCGCGAGGAGGTCGAGGAGGCGTACTGGTCGGGCGACCACGCCTTCGAGTACTGGTCGCACGCGGCCTGCATCCTGCCCATCGAGGAGTGGCCGCACTTCGCCTTCCGGCGCAGGGCGCGGCGGGCCCGCGGTCACCGCTGGCACGTCCTGGAGGACGCCGAGCGCTCGTGCGCCGCCGTCCTGGACCAGCTCAAGGCCGAGGGGCCGCTGAATTCGACGCAGCTCGGCGGCGCGAAGAACGGCGGACCGTGGTGGGACTGGTCGGAGACCAAGATCGCGGTGGAGTGGCTGCTCGACACCGGTGAGGTGGTCTGCACCCGGCGGCGCGGCTGGAAGCGGATCTACGACCTGGCCGAGCGGGCCGTGCCCGACGCGCTGCTCCACGACGACCTGGACGACACCGAGTGCGTACGGCGGCTGGTCGTCCAGGCGGGCGCGGCGATGGGGGTGGCCACCCGCGCGGACCTCGCGGACTACCACCGGCTCAAGGGCGAGCAGGTGATGTCGGTGATCGACTCGACCGGTCTGGTGCCGGTCGAGGTCGAGGGCTGGGGCAAGCCCGCCTGGGCCGATCCGGCGGCGCTGGCGAGCGAGCCGCGCGGCAGGCACCGTACGACGCTGCTGTCGCCGTTCGACTCCCTGGTCTGGGACCGGCCGCGCACCGAGCGGATCTTCGGCTTCACGCACCGGCTGGAGGCGTACACCCCCAAGCCCAAGCGGATCCACGGCTACTTCGCGATGCCGCTGCTCGCGGGCGGGCGGCTGGTCGGCCGCGTCGACCCGGCGCGCGAGGGGAAGACGCTGGTGGCCCGGCAGGTCACGCTCGACGGCCCGAAGGCCGTGCAGCCCGCGGCCGACGCCATCGCGCAGGCGGCGGGCTGGGTGGGCTGCGAGGAGGCGCGGGTGGAGCGGGTGCTGCCGGAGCCGCTGCGCGAGCCGCTGGAGGCGGCGCTGAAGCTGACCCACGACCGCCGCTGAGCGGGTACGGCCCCGCGGGGCCGAGGTGGTGGGTCCGGGCGGCGCCGGGTCCGGGCGGCCCGGGGGCGCGCCCGGACCCGGCAATGCCCAGCACGTGGTGGCCGCGATGCCCGGCGCGGGACAGGCCCTAGCGGATCTCCAGGATCTTCTCGCGCATCGCGTAGACCACGGCCTCCATCCGGGAGTGGAGCTGAAGCTTCTCCAGGATGTTGCGGACGTGGTTCTTCACCGTGTTCTCGCTGATGAAGAGTTCCTTGGCGATGTCCCGGTTGTTCAGCCCGGTGGCGACCAGCTTCAGCACCTCCAACTCCCGGTCGGTGAGCTTGGGCGCGGGCAGCAGCCGCCGCTCGTCGGTCCGCTGGATCATCGACTTGAACTCGGTCAGCAGCTTCGACGCCATCGACGGACTGATCTGCGACTGTCCGTCCGCCACCGCGCGGATCGCCGTCGCCACCTCGTCGGTGGAGATCTCCTTGAGGAGATAGCCGGTGGCACCGGCCTTGATCGCCTCGTAGAGGTCGGCTTCCTCGTCGCTTATCGTCAGCATGATGATCTTGGCGCTGGGCGCGACCTCCTTGATCGAGGTGCACGCCTCGATCCCGCCGCGCCGGGGCATCCGCACATCCATCAGCACGATGTCCGGCAACAGGTCGGCGGCCTTGTCGACCGCCTCCGCGCCGTCCCCCGCCTCACCGATGACCTGGATGTCCTCCTCCTGCGCGAGCACGATCTCCAGGCCCCGCCGGAAGAGCGCGTGGTCGTCGACCACCAGCACTCGGATGGGCTCCGCACGCGCCGGACCGGCAGGTTCCTCGTACGGGATCTGACCACGCTCGCCGGCGGTTCCGCGCTCAAAGCTCTCCGGCATCAGATCCTCCCCCTCAGACCAGAGTTGACCACTGGTCCAGCATTTCACGTCCAGGCACGGTGGTGCCCCCGGGACGGCCCGGGGGCACCGGTTGCAGCCCTAGGGCCTGGCCGCGAAGTCTCGTCTGACTGGCGGCGCCTGGCACGCACGCTCGCTGCGTTGTCGGGCTCATCCGAATAGGCCCACTATGAGGACGACCCTCCGCCTTGCGATCGCACGCACCAGACACCGCCAGCCCCGCCCTCCGGGCGGACGACGCGACTTCGCGGACACGCCCTCGGGCGTGGCCACTAGCGGCGCAGTACGCCGCCCGCGCCCGCCGGTTCTTCCACGGTGCTCTCGTCCGAGTTCAGATGAATCACGCCGTAGTCGTAACCGTGCCTGCGATAGACGACACTCGGCTGCTTGGTCTCGCTGTCCACGAACAGATAGAAGTCGTGCCCGACCAACTCCATCTCGTAGAGCGCCTGGTCGAGTGCCATCGGCGTGGCCGCGTGGGTCTTCTCACGCACCACCAGCGGGCCTTCGCCGTGCACCTCCAGCGGACCGAACCTCGTGGTGGGCACACTGTCCGTGCTCGGCCGGTCGACGGCCAGCTCCCCGTCCCCGTTGATGGTCGCCGCGTCCGGCACGGTCGCGGCCACCTCGGCCGCCGGGATCCGGCCGTTCCCACGACGGGTGTGGCGCTTGCTCGCGGCCTTGCGCAGCCGCGCCTCCAGCTTCGACACCGCGATGTCCAGCGCCGCGTACGGGTCGGCCGCCGCGGCCTCGGCCCGGACGACCGGGCCCCGGGTGTTGAGCGTGATCTCCACCCGGTCGGCGTGGTCCGCCTGCCGGGGGTTGAGCTCCTTGGACACCTCGACGTCGAGGCTGATCACCTTGCCGTCGAGCTTCTGGATCTTGTCCAGCTTCTCGGCCACGTGCTTCCGGAACCGCTCGGGCACCTCGGTCTTGCGGCCCTTGACGACGATGTCCACGCAGAACTCCGTTCCCGGATCGCCCCGGGCTACCGGAGGCGATCCCTTTCGCTGAGGCCAGCTCGGGTACCAGTCCCGTCCGGCGCTGCGTTGGCTGCCGCTTCGCCTCCCGGGGCTGACCGGGGACCACGAAGCTGCGGCTTTCACCTCCTCCTGCCCCACTGAGAAGATCAACACCCCATGGTGTTCACTTCCCTATCCCCCGAACATAGTCCCGGAGTGTGGAGGTCGGCATCCTCAGCGACGCCATACCCCCTTCCGAGTGAATATGCGTCGCTACTACCTGCAACGACGCGCATCCGAGTGGAGTTCCGGATCGTGCGGACCAGCCACGACCGCCGCCCCGGCGACCCGGCCCCCGGCCGCCGTCACCGCCCGCGTCGCTACGGTCAGTGAGGCTCCGGTGGTCATCAGGTCGTCCACCAGCACGACCGGCGCCACCGTCAGCAGCGCCGCCGACCCGCCGGCCGCCGCCACCGCGCCCGCCAGATTCGCCGGCCGCCCGGCCGCGCCGAGACCGGACTGGTCCGCCACCGGCCGCCGCTGGCGCAACGCGGCCACCGCCCTGGCGGGTACGCCGCACCGGCGCAGCTCCCGGGCCGCCGCACGGGCGATGCGGGCCGTGGCGTCGTGGCCGCGTCGCGCCACCGCACGCCGTGCCGAGGGCACCGGCACCAGCAGAACCGTCCCGGGGACGCCGACCCGCCGCACAGCCGCCGCCAGCGCCGTGCCCAGCGGTCCGGCCAGACCCAGCGCACCCCGCTCCTTGTGCGCCAGGACCACGGCCCGTACTTCGTCCCCGTATCGCCCGGCCGCGTAGACCGGCGGCAGCCCCGGCGGCTCCGGCGTCGGACGCACGCGCCGCACCGGCACCGATTCGGCCGCCCCACCGATCAGTACCCGGCACCGCTCGCACAGCTCCGTACGCGGACGCCCGCACCCGGCGCAGTCCACCGGCAGGACCAGCCCGGTGATCTCCTGCCACCAGCCCCGCATGACGTCCACTCTGCCCCGTTTCGGCGCCCGCCGCCAGCCCCCCTCCCAACCTGTGGATAACTCCACGGTTTCGCAGGTCAGGAGGCTGACGGTGGTTTTCTCAGCCGGGGTAGACCGGGTTGTCGCCCTTCGGCTCGACCCGCTTGCCCGTGGAGTCCGGCGGCAGCCGGTAGACGCTCTGGTTGTACGAGGCCAGCAGCGCCCGCGAGACGTCCTCGGAGGCCGCCACCACCGACGCCTGGCTGATCCCCTCGAAGGCCAGCTTCGGGGAGCCGTCGGTGCTGATGTACTTGATCTGCTGCACACCCTCGGATTCGCTGTCGAGCGCCACCAGGCGGCTCGGCCCCGCCCAGGAGACCGAGCTGACACCGTCGGCCGCGGGGGTCAGCGTGCGCAGATTCGTCACCGCGAACGTCGGATGCGCCTGCGTACCACCCCGCTCGATCCGCCCGAGCTGCAACTTCCCGAGCCCGTTGGGCTGCCGGACGAGCAGCGCGATCCGCACGCCGTCCGAGGCGACCCGCAGCGCGTCCACACGGCCGGTCAGGCCGCTGACGGAGACCGGGATCGGCTGCCCGCCGCCGTCGCGCAGCGCCACCACGCGGGGGTCGCCCGGATCGCGGTCGGCGACCCACAGGTAGTCGAGCCCGTCCCAGCTCGGCGCGCTCAGACCGTCCTTCGCCTTGCTGGTCAGCACGGGCTCGCTGAGCTGGGCGTCCGCGTCCAGGCCGGCGGTGACCAGTTGGCGTCCCTCGCCCTTCACCCCGGCGGCCATCTGCTCGTCCCGGCGCACCGCGACCGACTCCAGGTCCGCCTTCGCCCCGCCGAACGGCCCGGCCACCGGCGTACCCGTGGTCGAAGCGCCGTCCGACGGCACCTCCAGCAGCCGGTGCGGCTGCGCCCCGATGTAGTACTGGTGGTCCGAGGAGCCGACCAGATTCTGCGTGCTGAACGCCAGCGTCTGTTCCTTGGGCAGCGAGCAGACCGTCCTGCCGTCCGACGCCGAGATGTCGACGGCGTCCACCTTCGGCGCGGCCTGGCCCTGCACCGTGGTGAAGAGCTGCGCCGCCAGCTTCACGCAGCGCTCCCCCGCGAACCGCTGCGCGGGCGCGTCGAGCCGCACCCTGAGGTGCTGGGAGTCGTCGAGCGTCACCCCGTGGTCGGGCGCCTTGTCGTAGAGCCGGGCGCCCTCGGGCGCCGCGGTCTCGACCACGGGCGCCAGCCAGTTCGTGGGGCCGGTCAGCAGCGCGGAGACCGTGGACACCAGCGAGTCGCTCTGCTTGCGCAGGTAGACCGGGTCGGCGACCAGGGTCTTGTCAGCGTTCCCCGAGCGATGCGCGTCCGGGCCCAGCGCCGCGAAGTAGTACATGTTGACCAGGTGATATATCCGGTTGAAGTCCAGATCGGAGATCACCAGGCCGTCTTCAAGACTGTCGATCCGCCACTCGTTGTTCTCCTTGACCAGGTGGAACGAGGTGTCGAAGTTGCCCTCGTCCGGCCGGTAGGCGTGCTTGGCGTCGACGACGGCCGTCTTCTTGCCCGCCAGGTCGACCATCACGTAGTCCTTGCGACTCGTGCCCGGCTCCTCCCGGGGCTGGGTCGTGCCGGTGAGCACGGTGATCTTCGCGGTGGGGTCCCAGTGTCCGGCCAGCTCCTTGGACAGGTACTTCTTCGCGGTCTCGAAGTCCGCCTCGCCGCTGGTGGTGGCCTCCATGAAGCCGTTGACGATGTCGGAGGCGCTTTCGCCCTTGTGCGGCGCCGACGGGAAGACCCGCACCTGCGCGTCCACGTCGGCGTGCTGTCCGTCGCCGACCTTGCGCACCTCACCGCTGCTGGGTATCGCCGCGCACCCGGCCAGCAACAACGCCGCGCACACCACACCCGGCCAGCTCCGCAGCAGGCGTCCCCTGCCCCCCAGCGCACCCATCAGCTGTCGTCCTCCCGGACCGAGTCCATCCGTCCCACGACCCGCGCACCGCTGCCGGGGAACGCCGCGGGATCGGCCGACGGCGACCGCGGCACCGCAGGCGGCCGCTGGGGAATCTGCGGTATCTGCGAGCCCGGCTGCCCGTTGTGCCCCGGCCCGGCCGGGCCCGCGGTCCGCGGCACCGGCACGGACCCCGTCGCGGCCCGGACCGGCAGCCCCGAGGAATTCAGCCCGCGGTTGCGCCGCGAATCGTCCGGCTCCAGCGGTATCGGCGACCCGCGCAGGCTCTCGCCGGCGGTCCGCGGCAGCGTCATCCGGAACTGCGACCCGCCGCCCGGCTCGCCCCACGCCTGGAGCCAGCCGCCGTGCAGCCGGGCGTCCTCCACCGCGATGGACAGGCCGAGGCCCGTCCCGCCGGTGGTACGCGCCCGCGCCGGATCGGCTCGCCAGAAGCGGTTGAACACCCGTGTCGCCTCGCCGGGCTTCAGCCCGACGCCGTAGTCCCGCACCGCGACGGCCACCGCGCCGTCGGCCGTGGCCAGCCGTACCACCACGTCCCGGCCGTCGCCGTGCTCGATCGCGTTGACGACCAGATTGCGCAGCACGCGCTCCACCCGGCGGGGGTCGACCTCGGCTATCACCGGCTGCGCGTCGCCGCGTATCGCCACGTGGCTGCCCTTGCGCTCGGCCAGCGGCTCCGCGGCGTCCACCACCCGCCGTACGACCTCGCGCAGGTCTATCGGCTCGGCGGCCAGCTCCGCCGCGCCCGCGTCGAATCTGCTGATCTCCAGCAGGTCGGACAGCAGCGACTCGAAACGGTCCAGCTGGTTCTGCAACAGTTCGGCGGAGCGCGCGGTCACCGGATCGAATTCGGTCCGCGCGTCATGGATGACGTCCGCCGCCATCCGTACGGTCGTCAGCGGGGTGCGCAGCTCGTGCGAGACGTCGGAGACGAAGCGGCGCTGCATCCTCGACAGGTCCTCCAACTGCTGGATCTTGACCTGGAGGTTCTGCGCCATCTTGTTGAAGGACTCGCCGAGGCGCGCGATGTCGTCCTCACCCGAGACCTGCATACGTTCCTGCAATCGGCCCGCCGCGAGCCGCTCCGCGATCCCGGCCGCCATCCGTACCGGCGTGACGACCTGCCGGGTCACCAGCCAGGCGATGGCGCCGAGCAGCACCACCACGAAGATGCCCGCCGTCGCCAGCGTGCCCTTGACCAGGCCGAGCGTCTTGGCCTCCTGGCCGAACGGGAAGAGGTAGTAGAGCTGGTACGTCTTCCCGTTGATGTCCGTGAGCCGCTTGCCGATGGCCAGCGCGGGCTGCGGCGCCTTCCCGTCGTCCGTCACCACTGTCGTGTACTGCTTCAGCGCCCCGGTGTGGGACTCGACGGCGTCGCTGAGCGACTTGGGGATGCTCGCCTGCGGCAGCAGGCTGCCGGAGCTGCGCGGCCCGTGCGCGTTGACGACACCCTCGCCGAAGCGCGCGTCGTCGGCGCCCGGGCTGAGCGTGGCGATCCAGTACACCCCGTTGCCACCGCTGGCGAACTGCTGGACCAGCGTCGTCAGCCAGGCGCCCGAGTCCTCGGCCTGATTCTGCGAGCCGACCCCGGTGGCGTCCTGCGTCTGGCTCCTGTTCGCCTGCTGCTGGGCGATGGAGAAGCCGGTGGTGGCCTGATTCTCAGCCGCCTTCTCCTTCGCGTCGAGCAGGCCGTTCTTGACCTGCCCGATCACGACGAAGCCGAGCAGCAGCACCACGCCGACCGACATCAGCAGCGTGAAGGCGACCACCCGCAGTTGCAGATTGCGCCGCCACAGCCGGACCGCCGGCTGCAACGGTCGCCGTGCCCAGCGCACGAACGAGCGGAAAACCGGCGCGAGACCCCGCATGGGGTCCGCGAGCCGGCTCTCCAGCCGCTCCCGCTCGTACGACGCGCACATGTCAGCCCGGTCCCGCCTTGTAACCGACACCGCGGACGGTCACCACGATCTCCGGGCGCTCCGGGTCCTGCTCCACCTTGGACCGCAGCCGCTGCACATGGACGTTCACCAGCCGGGTGTCCGCCGCGTGCCGATAGCCCCAGACCTGCTCGAGCAGCACCTCACGCGTGAACACCTGCCACGGCTTGCGGGCCAGCGCCACCAGCAGGTCGAACTCCAACGGCGTCAGCGCGATCGGCTGCCCGTCCCGCTTCACCGAGTGCCCCGCCACGTCGATCACCAGATCGCCGATGGCGAGCTGCTCAGGAGTCGGCTCCTCCGCCCTCCGCAGTCGCGCCCTGACCCTCGCCACCAGCTCCTTCGGCTTGAACGGCTTGATCACATAGTCGTCAGCCCCCGACTCGAGCCCCACCACCACATCCACGGTGTCGCTCTTCGCCGTGAGCATCACGATCGGCACCCCGGACTCCGCCCGGATCTGACGGCATACGTCGATGCCGTCCCGTCCGGGCAGCATGAGGTCAAGGAGCACCAGATCCGGCTTGGACTCCCGAAAAGCAGCCAGGGCCTTGTCACCGTCAGCGCAGAACGACGGCTCGAAACCCTCTCCGCGCAGCACGATGCCAAGCATCTCTGACAGCGCGGTGTCGTCATCGACGACCAGCACACGTCCCTTCATACCGACCATCATCCCATTTGCATATCGTTACCGGTGACCTTTGGTGATCGAGGTCACGCTACGCGACCATTGTCCGCCGATGGCCGTAGATGCGCTGCCCGATCTCCCCTAGTCAGAGCCTGCCCGGGGAGTCTCGTGATTACACACAGTTACGAGAGCTTCTGTGGTGACCGGCGAAACCACACCGTTCTCCGTGATGATCGCAGTAATCAGCTCCGGCGGCGTCACATCGAAGGCCGGATTGTAGGCCTGAGTGCCCAGCGGTGACGGCGCGAGGTCGGTCACCTCGCTGCCGGCCCGCTGCTCCACCTCGATCGCGGCGCCGTCCGGCGTGCTCAGATCCACCGAGGTCGTCGGCGCCACGACGATGAACGGCACATGGTGGTAGCGGGCGAGGACCGCGAGGGGATAGCTGCCGACCTTGTTCGCCGTGGAGCCGTCCGCCGCGATCCGGTCCGCGCCGATCAGCACCGCGTCCACCTCCCCCGCCGTGAACAGCGAGCCGGCCGCGCTGTCGGCGAGCAGCGTGTACGGCATCCCGGCCCGCGCCGCCTCGTACGCCGTCAACCGCGCGCCCTGAAGAAGAGGACGGGTCTCGTCGACCCACAGACGCCTCAACTCCCCGGCCCTGTGCGCCGCGAGGACCACACCGAGCGCGGTGCCCTCACCGCCCGACACCAGGGCCCCGGTGTTGCAGTGCGTCAGAATCCGGTACCCGCCGCCCGGCACCAACTCGGCGAGCAGCCGCTCCCCGTACTCCGCCATCGCCCGGCTCGCCGCCGCGTCCTCCTCGTGCAGGGCCCGCGCCTCGGCCAACGCGAAGGCGGCACCCTGGTGCGGAGGCGCCGCGTGGAAGGCGGTCACCGCGCGGCGCACCCCGTACCCGAGGTTGACGGCCGTAGGCCGCGCGTGCGCGAGCAGGTCGGCGGCCTCGTTCACGTCGTAGCCGCGCGCCGCCGCCAACGCGATGCCGTACGCCCCCGCGAGCCCGAGCAGCGGCGCGCCCCGCACGGCGAGGGAACGTATCGCCTGAACCAGCGCCTGCACGTCCGTGCACACCAACTCGACCTCCTCCTGCGGAAGTCGGGTCTGGTCGAGCAGCACGAGCACGGGTCCCTCGGGAGGTTCCTCCCACCGCAGCGCGGGGATGGTACGGGAAGCACCGTCGGCCTCATCGGTCACAGGTCGCACGTATTGATCACCCATCCGTCCAGTCTGCCCTGCCCGGCCCGGTCCAAGGCAGCCCATGGCACGATGGCGGCCAGTACCACAGCGAGCACCACGTGAAGGGGCAGCCTCCGATGACCAACACTCCGGGCTGGGCCTCGCCCGGATCCTCCGACTCCTCCGAGCCGGAAGACGGCGACAGCCCCGCTTCCTCCGCACCACAGAAAGACACCCCCGTGGACACGTCAACAGATACGTCCGCGGCCGGTCCTGACAACAGCTCCGGTGACGACTCCGGCGACACATCCGCTCCCGGTACGGGAGACCGGCCCGCTACGGCCGACGCCGGTGACACGACGCCACCGCCGCCCGGCGGCTGGTCCGCCCAACAGCCGCCCGCGGGGCAGTGGCAGCACACCCCCCACGACACCCGGCCCCCGACCGTACCGGCCCCAGGCCCGCCTCCCGCCGGATCCTCCGGTACGGGTACGGGTACGGGTACGGGTACGGGTCAGGCGCCCGGCGCCGGCTGGGCCCGGTGGTCGCCCCCGCAACCGCCACAAGGCGGCCACCCCGGCCCCTCAGGCCCGCGCTGGGGCAACACAGCACCGGGCGGCGACCCCGGCGGCGGCTGGCAGCAGCAGGGCCCCTGGAGCAGGCCCGCGGCGCCCAAGCCCGGCGTCATCCCGCTGCGCCCACTCGGCGCGGGCGAGATCCTCGACGGTTCCCTGGCCGTACTGCGGCGGCACTGGCGCGCGATCCTCGGCTTCACCCTGGCCATCGCCGTGGTCACCCAGGGCCTTGCCGTGGTGGTCGACGGCTTCTTCCTCAGCAACGACACCCGGCTGGAGAACCTCAGGGACAACCCCAACCCGAGCGTCGGCGACATCATGCACGCCGTCAGCGGTGCCTTCGCCAGCTCGGGCCTGACCATTCTGGTCATGCTCATCGGCACGATCACCGCGACCGCGATGGTCGCCATGGCCACCAGCCGCGCCGTGCTCGGCCGCCCGGTCACGGCCGCCCAGGTATGGCGGGAAGCCCGCCCGCGACTGCCCCAACTGGTCGGGCTCGCGCTGCTGATCCCGCTGGCCATCGCCGGAATCCTGGCGGGCGCCGTCCTGCCCGGCGCACTGATCGCCCTGGCGGGTGCGGAGAGCGGCGGCGCCGCCCTCGCCTCCCTCGGCCTGATCGGCGCCTCCGTCGTCGTGCTCTGGCTCATGATCCAGTGGAGCCTGGCGGCACCGGCCCTCATGCTCGAGAAGCAGGACATCGTCTCAGCGATGAAGCGCTCGGCGAAGCTGGTACGCAACTCCTGGTGGCGCGTCCTCGGCGTCCAGGCGCTCGCGGCGATCCTCTGCTACATCGCCTCGGCCATCATCCAGACGCCGTTCATGTTCATCGCTCGTGGCATCACCGGTGAGAGCCTCGGCTCCTTCCTCTCCGGCGACACCAACCCGGGCTGGGCGTTCCTCGGCATCAGCGGAATCGGCGCCGCCATCGCCGCGACGCTCAGCCTGCCGATCAGCGCCGGCGTCACCACGCTGCTGTACATGGACCAGCGCATCCGCCGTGAGGCTCTCGACATCGAGCTGCTGCG
The DNA here is from genome assembly GCF_044741185.1 of Streptomyces sp. NPDC088197. Taxonomy (NCBI): domain Bacteria; kingdom Bacillati; phylum Actinomycetota; class Actinomycetes; order Kitasatosporales; family Streptomycetaceae; genus Streptomyces; species Streptomyces sp. NPDC088197. The sequence continues at coordinate 216 of NZ_JBIUSD010000028.1, read as the reverse complement.
GGCCGCGAATACCGATGCGGACGCGAACGCGGCTGCGAGCGTCGCCGTCACCACCGACTGACCAGGGAACGCAGAAAGGCCCCGGCCCCCGAGTCGAAACTCGGGGGCCGGGGCCTTTTACAAAGATTGTTCGGCGGTGTCCTACTCTCCCACAGGGTCCCCCCTGCAGTACCATCGGCGCTGAAAGGCTTAGCTTCCGGGTTCGGAATGTAACCG
>NZ_JBIUSD010000027.1:0-66247 GCF_044741185.1 Streptomyces sp. NPDC088197 | reverse complement strand
GCGGTGCAGTCCTAGACAGCTCCACCACACCGGAGGTCTTCGCCATGATCAAGCACCGGGACATGTCAACAACGCTCGTGATCAATACAGCTAGGCCCTGTCGGCGCCCGTGCTCCCGCCCCCGTCGTGCCACTCGGCGGACAGCGCCCGCGCCGGGTTGGTCACGAAGACCGCATCGGCCGCCGCCGTGCCCAACTCCCTTTCCAGGCGCGGCCGGAGCGTACGCAGGAGGTATGGCAGCCCCGGACCGCCGCCGGTCGAGGAGCGGGCGGCGGCCGTCGTGGTGTCGCCGCCGAGCAGGAGCTGCGCGGTGTGGCCGGCCTCGGCGAGCGCGACCATGCAGTCGATCAGCCGCCAGTCGGTGGCGTGGTTGGCGCGTGAGGGGCCGTCGAAGGCGAGGAACGCGCCGGAGGCGGCCAGTTCGCGGTGGACGCCCGGATCGGGGAAGCGGTTGAGGTGGCCGAGCAGGACGCTGGCGGTGGGCACGCCCTCTTCGCCGTGGAGTACGCCGAGGACGTCGACCGCGGCGGTCCCCAGCTCGTGGTGGACGCCGATCGGCGCACCCGTGGCGTGGTGGGCCTCGGCCGCCGCCGCCAGGACCCGCCGGGCGTGGCCGTCGAGGCCGTGGAACATCCCGGCGACCTTGATCATGCCCGCCCTCGCGGTGCCGCGCGGGCCGTCCGGGTCGTCGCCGTCGAGCAGCCCCCGGGTCAGCTCGGCGGTGAAGAAGGCGGCCAGGCCGTCCGCGCGCAGCCGCTCCACCAGCTCGGGCGCGTAGTGGGCGGCCTGGTGCAGTCCGGTCGCCGCCACGACGTGCACGCCCGAGGTCCGCGACAGCGCGGGCAGCTCGGCCGCTCGCCGCCCGAGGCCGAACGGCGTCCACTGGGCGACCGCCGCCCCGCCGAGCGCCCGGAATGCGGCCAACTCGGCCCCGGCCGCCGCCGGATCGTCCAGCTCCTGTCCGGCGAGCGCGGGCATGCGCAGGAAGAGATGGTCGTGGGCGTCGCACACCCCGAGCCGGTCGGGCGCGATGTCCCCGAGGACCGTACGCACCGCCCTCGTCCCGGACCGCCCGCTCATCGCGCACCGCCCGGCGCCGTGCCGTCGGCGTCGTCCGCGCCGCTCGCGTCGTCCGCGCCGCCCGAATCGCCCGAATCGCCCGCATCGCCCGCGCTGCCCGCATCGCCCGCATCGCCCGCGCTGCCCGCGCTGCCCGTGCCGGTCGCCCCGTCCGCGAAGACGTCGGCCGCCACCCGCAGCCCGGCCAACGCCCTCGGCACGCCGACGTACGGTGCGAGGTGCACCATCACCTCCACGATCTCGCGTGCGGACATGCCGATCCGCAGGCTGTTGCGGACATGGTCGTCGAGCTGCGGCTCGACCCCGCCGATCGCGGTCAGCGCCGCCAGATTGGCGATCTGCCGGTCCCGCAGGGCCAGCCCCTCGCGCTGGTAGGTGCCGCCGAAGAGGGCGGTGACGATCCAGTCGGGGAAGCCGGGGGCGAGCGAGTCGAGGCCGGTGAGGGTGGACTCGACGGTGGAGGGGCCCGCCATTTCGGCCAGCAGCCGGTAGCCCGCGTCCCGGTCGATCGTGCTCGGCGTCATCGCCGTAGGGGCCGCAGGGACCGTACGGGCCGTAGGGACCGTAGGGGATGTACGCGCCGTATCAGCCGTAGGGGTGGTCACCACTGCTGTCCCGTCTCGATCGTGTCCAACTCCGGTGCCGACAGACGCAGCACCTCGTACCGCTCCTCGCCGGGGGCGGGCGGGGCCGTCTGTTCCCACAGGGTGAAGCGCAGCAGCTCCCACCGCCGGGGGTCGACGGCGAGCGCGACGCTGTGCGCGCCGGGGCGTGCGGCCAACTCCGGCAGTTCCGCGAGCGCGGCCCTGATCACGACGGCGGGCTCGGCGCCCGGGTCCAGCGGCCACGCCCGCCTGGCCGCCGCGCGCGGAACGGCGCCGAAGGACGGTCCCCGCGCGAAGCCGAGCCCGGTCCAGTGCTCGACCACCGGCCGTCCGAAGTCGCTGACGATCCCCTGGAATCCGGGACCCCACAGGAAGCCGTTCATGCCCTGCGGGGTGTTCCACAGATAGAACGGGGCGTACTGGTTGACCGGCGAGTCCTCGACCCCGCGCTCACGTATGAGGTACGCCTTGGCGCCCAGGCCGGGGAAATCGTCCAGGAGGTGGCCGCGGGTCGCCACCCGGTGCCGGATGATCCCCATGTCGTAGTCGGCGGGCAGGGTGATGCGGTAGTTCATCGCCTGCATGGTCGGTGGCTCCCCCATGAGTGCCGCGGCGCCGCCTCGGAGCGGTGCGCCGCCGTCGTGCGGCGGGACGGGTCCTGTCAGGTGGCGGGTCGAGAAGTGGCGCAGGGTGGCGGTGGTCAGGACGCCGTACGCGCCGCCGTCAGCAGCGCCGTGGCACCCCGTACCGCCCGGTCGAACGGCTCCTGCGAGTCGGCGGCGCGGGCCAGGACGTAACCGCCCTGGACGACGGCGACTATCGCGGCGGCCGTGTCGTACGGATCCAGGCCCGGCCGCAGCTCGCCGCTGTCCATGCCGTCGGCGATGATCCCGGCGAGCCGGTCGCACAGCCAGCCGAAGGTCTCCGCCACCGGCTGTCGCAGCTCCGCGCTGTCGATGACGTCCGGGTCCATGGCCATCCGGCCGACCCGGCAGCCGCGCAGGGCGTCGCGCTCGCGCAGCAGATACGCCAGCGCCTTCTCCACGGCCGTCTCGCCGCCCGCCAGTTGCTCCTCGGCCTGCGCCCTGAGCTGCGCGGCGCTGCGCCGCATCGCCGTCACCGCCAGGTCCGGCTTGCCCCGGAAGTGGTGGTACATGCTGCCCTGCCCGGCACCCGCCCGGTCCTGTATGGCCTTCGGGCTGGTCCCGACATAGCCCCGCTCCCAGAGCAGCTCCTGGGCGCTCTCGATCAACCGCTCCGCCGTGTCCATGGAACCGAGTGTACATACTAGTAGGTACAGAAACCAGGGTGAAAAAGAAGGCGGCGGGCCACCCCGCCGCCACTCCTAGGTTCCCGAAGACCGGCGGGTTCAGCCGGGACCGGCGAATTCCACCTCCGCGGCGGAGACGACGGTGCCGAACCGGGGGAAGTCGAGGGAGACCGTCGCCCGGTGCTCGGCGGCGGTGAGGCCGGACATCGCGTCCTCGGCGAAGACCAGCCGGTAGCCGTGGTCGGCGGCGGCCCGCGCGGTGGACTCCACGCCCATGTTGGTGGCTATCCCGGCCAGGACGAGGGTGTCGATGCCGCGCTCTTGGAGCCGGTCGTGGAGGCCGGTGTCGTGGAAGGCGCCGACGGTCCGCTTCACGACGAGCAGGTCGCCGTCCCGCGCCACGCCCTCCACCAGGCCGCTGCCCGGCGGCTGTTCCGCGGGGCCGGTGCGCTGCGCGCGAATGGCGACGACCGTCGCGCCCGCGTCCCGGAAGGACGCGGCGAGGCCGCACGCGGCGGTGAGCACGTCGGGCCCGCTGTGCGGAGCCAGGGGTAACGCGACGATCCGGTCCATGAGGTCGACCAGCACCAGCGCGGTGCGGGCCGGATCGAGGCCGGGAGAGAGCGGGGACAGGGCGGAGTGCGGCGCGTGCGGCGACTCGCGGCCGGAGTTCCGCCCGGCGCCGCGTTGGTGATCATGTACGGTCATGATCGGACCCTACCCGCCGGATCCGGCCCCCTGTACGACGATCGAACGGGCCCACCGGTAGTCGGCCTTGCCGCTGGGGGAGCGCTGGATGCGGTCGGTCACCACCAGACTGCGCGGAATCTTGTACCCGGCCAGCCGCGCACGGCAGTGCGCCTGCACGTCCTCGAGGGTGAGCGGGTCCGCCCCGTCGCGCGGCTGCACCACCGCCGCCACACGGTGGCCCCAGCGCTCGTCCGGCACCCCCGCCACCAGCGCGTCGTAGACGTCGGGATGCGCCTTGAGCGCCTCCTCGACCTCCTCCGGATAGACCTTCTCGCCACCGGTGTTGATGCATTGCGAGCCCCGCCCGAGCACCGTCACCACGCCGTCCTCGTCCACGGTGGCCATGTCGCCGAGCAGTACCCAGCGTTCGTCGTCCCGCCGGAAGAAGGTCGCCGCGGACGCGGCGGGGTCGTTGTAATAGCCGAGCGGTACGTGGCCGCGCAGCGCGATACGGCCGGGCGCCGCGCCGGTCACCGGTTCGAGCGTGGCCGGGTCGACCACCGCGATGTGCGAGTCGACCGAGATGCGGAAGCCGCGGTCGGGGCCCGCGTCGGCCGTCGCGGTGCCGTTGAAACCGGACTCCGACGAGCCGAAGTTGTTGAGGATCAGCACCCCGGGCACCAGCGACTGGAACTGGTCCCTGACCGTTTGCGACATCACCGCGCCCGAACTGGACAGGGTGAACAGCGAGGAGCAGTCGGTGCCTTGGAGCGGTCCGGCCAGCGCGTCGGCGAGCGGCCTGAGCATCGCGTCGCCGACCAGCGAGACACTGGTGACCCGTTCCTTCGCGATGGTGCGCAGCACCTCCTCCGGCACGAATTTCCGGTGGATCACCACCTTCTGGCCGAAGTGGAAGCCGATGAAGGCGGTGAGCGTGGACGTGCCGTGCATCAGCGGCGGGGTGGGGAAGAAGACCAGGCCCTCGCCGCCGGCCGCGACCCGCTCCGCCAGTTCCTCCGGCCGTTTGACCGGCTCACCGGTCGGGGCGCCGCCGCCCATCCCCGAGAAGAACAGGTCCTCCTGACGCCACATCACGCCCTTGGGCATGCCGGTCGTGCCGCCGGTGTAGATGACGAACTGGTCGTCGGCCGACCGCGGGCCGAAGTCGCGTAAGGACGATTCCGCGGCCACCGCGTCGGCGAACTCCACCGTCTCCAGGGCGGATTCGGCGTCCTCGGCGGCGGGCGGGCCGCCCACCCGGATCAGATGCCGCAGCCGGTCGGCTTGCGGCAGGGCCGCGGCCACACGGTCGGTGAACTCGGCGTCGAAGACCAGCGCCGCGAGGTCGGCGTCCCGGTAGAGGTAGACCAACTCCTCGGCCACATAGCGGTAGTTGACGTTGACCGGCACCAGGCGGGCCTTGAGGCAGGCGTAGGCGGTCTGGAGGTATTCGACCCCGTTGTAGAGGTGCAGTCCGACGTGTTCGCCGGGGCGCAGCCCGGCCGCGAGGAGGTGGTGGGCGAGCCGGTTGGCCGCCGCGTCGAGTTGCGCGTACGTCAGCCGCCGCTCGGATCCGGTGCCGGGGTGGTCGACGTACACCAGCGCCTCCCGGTCCGGTACGGCGTCGACGACCGACTCGAAGAGGTCGGCAAGGTTGTACTCCACGGCGTCTCCCGTCCCGCGCGGTCCCGCGTCGGTCGTCGGTGAAGGTGAAGTGGCGGTGGGCTCGCGGTCATTAGAGCGGTCCGGGCGTGCGGTGGGAAGGGCTCCCGTCCAACAAATCTGACGAGTAGTCAGAAAACTCTTGTCCCCGGCCTGCGGCTACTGCAACCTGTTCCAGTACCGGACGGAAGGAGCACCGTGATGGGCGGTACGGAACACCTCACCGTGGAGCGTGCGGGCGCCACCCTCGTCCTCACCCTGAACCGGCCGCGGGCGCGCAACGCGTTCTCGCTGCCGATGCTCGTCGGGCTGTACGACGGCTGGGTCGAGGCCGACGAGGACGACGCGATCCGCTCGATCGTGCTGACCGGAGCGGGCGGCGCCTTCTGCGCGGGGATGGACCTCAAAGCGCTGTCGGAGGGCGCCGACGAGACCGCCACGCGGGCGCGGGCCCGGCTGAAGGACGACCCCGATCTGCACTGGAAGGCGATGCTCCGGCACCACCGGCCGCGCAAACCCGTGATCGCCGCTGTCGAAGGACCGTGCGTGGCGGGCGGCACCGAGATCCTCCAGGGCACCGACATCCGGATCGCGGGACGGAGCGCGGTCTTCGGCCTGTTCGAGGTCCGTCGCGGCCTCTTCCCGATCGGCGGCTCGACCGTACGGCTCACCCGGCAGATCGCCCGCACCCACGCGCTGGAGATGCTGCTCACCGGACGCCCGTACAGCGCCGACGAGGCCCGCGACATCGGCCTGATCGGCCATGTCGTGCCCGACGGGACCGCGTTGGACCGGGCCCTGGAGACCGCGGAGCTGATCAACGCCAATGGCCCGCTCGCCGTCGAGGCCGTCAAGGCCAGCGTCTACGACACCGCGGAGTTGCCCGAGACCGAGGGGCTGAAACTCGAACTCGAGCGCGGCTGGCCGCTGTTCGCCACCGCCGACGCGAAGGAAGGACCGCGCGCCTTCGCCGAGAAGCGGCAGCCGGTCTTCCGCCGCGCCTGAGCCCCGGTCCCTGAAGCCCGGTCCCTGAAGCCCGGCCCCTGAAGCCCGGCCCCTGAAGCCGGGCACCTGAACCCCCGGCGCCTGAACCCGGGCACCTGACCCCCCCGGCACCGGACGCCCAGCGCGCTCGGACAGCCACCGCGCACCACCCCCGACGAGCCGCCCCACCCCAGGAGGCCAGCCCATGACACCAGGCCACGCACCGGACGTGCTCAGCGCCCCGCTCGTCGTGGAATTCCCCTTCACCCGCTCGCTCGGCCCCGTGCAGAGCGCCTTCCTCACTGGGCTGCGCGAGCGCACCGTGCTCGGCGTGCGGACCGCCGAAGGCCGCGTCCTCGTACCCCCCGTCGAGTACGACCCGGTCACCGCGGCCGAGGTGCGCGACCTGGTCGAGGTCGGCGCCACCGGCACCGTCACCACCTGGGCCTGGAATCCCGACCCGCGCCCCAACCAGCCGCTGGCCACGCCCTTCGCCTGGGTCCTGGTCCGCCTCGACGGCGCCGACACCGCCCTGCTGCACGCGCTCGACGCCGCCGCGCCCGAGGACGTCAGCACCGGCATGCGCGTCACGATCCGCTGGGCCGGGCAACGCCAGGGCGCCATCACCGACATCGCCTGCTTCGAGCCGTACGACGACGGCCGTACGCGCGGCGCGGCCACCGCCCACGACGGCGTCTTCACCGACCCCGTCACCGGCATCGTCGCCCCCGCCCGCCTCGACTACACCTACTCGCCCGGCCGCGCCCAGACCGGCTACCTGCGCGCCGCCGAGGACCGGCGGATCGTCGGCGAGCGCTGCCCGTCCTGCCGCAAGGTCTACGTCCCGCCGCGCGGCGCCTGCCCCACCTGCGGCGTCGCCACCGCGGAAGAGGTCGAGGTCGGTCCGCGCGGCACGGTCACCACCTTCTGCATCGTCAACATCAAGAGCGCCCACCTGAAGGCCATGGACATAGAAGTCCCGTACGTCTACGCGCACATCGCGCTCGACGGCGCCGACCTCCCGCTGCACGGACGGATCGCCGGAATGCCGTACGACCAGGTGCGGATGGGCCTGCGGGTGGAGGCGGTCTGGACCGAGGGCGGACGCTACCCCGACCACTACCGCCCCACCGGGGAACCGGACGCCGAATACGACACCTACCGGGAGCTGGTCTAGATGCCCGATGTCGCCATCGTCGCCTTCGCGCAGTCCCGCCACCGCGCGCGCACCGACGAGGTCTCCGAGGTCGAACTGCTGATGCCCGTCCTGCACGACGCGCTCGGACAGACCGGACTGGCCACCAGTGAGATCGACTTCACCTGCTCGGGCTCCGCCGACTACCTCGCGGGACGCGCCTTCTCCTTCACCATGGCGCTGGACGGCGTCGGCGCCTGGCCGCCGATCTCCGAGTCCCACGTCGAGACCGATGGCGCCTGGGCGCTGTACGAGGCGTGGGTGCGGATCCTCACCGGCGAGGCCGAGACCGCGCTCGTCTACTCCTACGGCAAGTCCTCGCCCGGCGACCTGCGTTCGGTCCTCACCCGGCAGCTCGACCCGTACTACATCGCGCCGCTGTGGCCCGACTCCGTCGCGCTCGCCGCCCTCCAGGCCCGGGCGCTGATCGACGCGGGAGCCACCGACGAGCGCGAGCTGGCCGGTATCGCCGCCCGCAGCCGCGCCGCCGCCCGCACCAACCCGAACGCGCAGCTCACCACCGCGCCCGCCGCCGACGACCCCTATGTCGTACGCCCGTTGCGCCGCGCCGACTGCCCGCCGGTCGGCGACGGGGCCGCGGCCGTGGTGCTCGCGGCGGGGGACACCGCCCGGCGGCTGTGCGCGCGGCCCGCCTGGATCCGGGGCATGGACCACCGCATCGAGGCCCCCTCGCTCGGCGTCCGCGACCTCACCGACTCGCCCTCGACGCGGCTCGCGGCCGAGCGGGCCGGAGCCTTCGACGCGCCCGTGGACACCGCGGAGCTGCACGCGCCCTTCACCTCGCAGGAGGTCGTCCTGCGCAAGGCGCTGCGGCTCGGCCCCGACGTGGCCGTCAACCCCTCCGGCGGGCCGCTCGCCGCCAATCCGATGATGGCCGCCGGGCTGATCAGGCTCGGCGAGGCGGCGGCCCGCATCCACCGCGGCGACTCGGACCGCGCGCTGGCCCACGCCACCTCGGGCCCCTGCCTCCAGCAGAATCTCGTGGCCGTCCTGGAAGGGGAGTAACCCATGCCCAAGGAGCCCGTGGCCGTCGTCGGCGTCGGCCAGACCAAACACGTCGCCGCGCGCCACGACGTGTCCATCGCGGGACTCGTCCGCGAGGCCGCCCGCCGCGCGCTCGACGACGCCGAACTGGACTGGGCGGACGTCGACGCCGTCGTGATCGGCAAGGCGCCCGACTTCTTCGAGGGCGTCATGATGCCGGAGCTGTATCTGGCCGACGCGCTCGGCGCGGTCGGCAAACCGATGCTGCGGGTGCACACCGCGGGTTCGGTCGGCGGCTCCACCGCGCTGGTCGCCGCAGGACTGGTCGCCGCACGCGTCCACCGCACCGTGCTGACCGTCGCGTTCGAGAAGCAGTCGGAGTCCAACGCCATGTGGGGCCTGTCGCTGCCGATCCCCTTCCAGCAGCCGCTGCTGGCGGGCGCGGGCGGCTTCTTCGCACCGCACGTGCGCGCCTACATGCGCCGTACCGGAGCGCCCGCCGCCGTCGGCTCGCTGGTCGCCTACAAGGACCGCCGCAACGCCCTGCTCAACCCCTACGCGCACCTGCACGAGACCGACATCACCCTGGAGAAGGTGCGCTCCTCGCCGATGCTCTGGGACCCGATCCGCTACTCCGAGACCTGCCCGTCCTCCGACGGCGCCTGCGCGATGGTGCTCACCGACACCGCGGGTGCGGACCGGGCGCCGCGACCGGCCGCCTGGATGCACGGCGGCGCCATGCGCAGCGAACCCACGATGTTCGCGGGCAAGGACTACGTCAGCCCGCGGGCCGGCCGGGACTGCGCGGCCGACGTCTTCCGGCAGGCCGGGATCACCGCGCCGCGCCGCGAGATCGACGCCGTCGAGATGTACGTGCCCTTCTCCTGGTACGAGCCGATGTGGCTGGAGAATCTGGGCTTCGCCGACGAGGGCGAGGGCTGGAAACTCACCGAGTCCGGCGTCACGGAGCTGGGCGGCGACCTGCCGGTCAACCCCTCGGGCGGCGTGCTGTCCACCAACCCGATCGGCGCGTCCGGCATGATCCGCTTCGCCGAGGCGGCCCTTCAGGTACGCGGCGAGGCCGGGGAGCACCAGGTCCTCGGCGCCAGGCGGGCCCTGGGACACGCCTACGGCGGCGGGTCGCAGTTCTTCTCCATGTGGGTGGTGGGCAGCGAGCCCCCCACTACCTGAAATACACCGTGCGCCGGGTGGTTTCCGCGGACTTGTGCGGGCTCCGGATCCGGTGGATAGGCTGGAGGAGGGACGACGACGTAGGAGGAGAGCGGACGTGGCCGAAAGCACCATCGGACAGCCGTTGGCCAACGGGAAGAAGCCGCAGGTCGACTTGACGGACGCGGAGTGGCTTTCCAGCAGCCAGGGCACCGGCGACGTACAGATCGCCTTTGTCGAGGGCTACATCGCGATGCGGGACGGGCGCAACCCCGACGGGCCCGCCCTGATCTTCACCCCCGCCGAGTGGCGCGCCTTCGTACTGGGCGCGCGGGACGGCGAGTTCGACCTCACCTGAGCCCAGCACGGGCGGACGGCATCGGCCGCCGCCCACCCGCGGCCGGGAGGCTTCCGCCGCCCGCCGCGGGTCACCGTGGTCAGCGGGCCCGCTACGGCCAACTGCCCAGCGTCGGCAGCGGATCGCCGGTCAGCGCCCGCGGCGGCACCCGTCCGGCCAGCCAGGCCGCCAGGTCGGTCAGCCGACCCCGTACGAGCACGGGTGTGCCCTGGCCCCGCGTGAACGACCAGGTGTCGTCCGCCGCGTCCCCCGGCGTGCCGAGCGTGAGCCGTATCCCGTCCGGCACCCGCGCGGACAGGAAGTCGACCAGGTGCGTACACAACTCGGGGGACCAGTCCGCCGGGGTCGGGCCGAGCAGCGCGTCCGCCGTGTGGATCTCCAGCTCGCGCCACCAGGCGAGCCCCGCCGTGGTCACCGTGCCGTCGCGGTAGCTCACCGGCCGGTCCCAGTCGTCCGGGCCGACCGCGGCCCAGGACGCCTCGATCTCGTCCAGCGCGTCGCCGAGCGCGGCGGTCAGCACCGGTGCGGAGCGGCCGTGCCCGGCCTCGATGGCCGCGTCCCGGCCGCTGCGACCGCCGTCGTACACCTCGATCAGCTTGCCGCGCAGCGCGTAGCGCGCCTGCCGGGCCAGCGCGAGGCCGACGCCCTCGATATGCGTCAGGACATGGCCGCGGGTCCAGCCGGGCAGCGCGCTGGGGGCGCGGACGGCGGCGTCGTCGAGACCGTCGAGCAGCGTGCGCAGCCGGGTCTGCCCCGCGTCGAGCACAGCCGCGAGCGCGGGTCCTCCGGCCGTCGGGCCGGTCGTGGGTCCGGTCACGGCCACAGCAGACCTCGCTCCCAACCACCCTCGGTGCGGACGTAGTTGACTCTGGTGTGTCTGCGGTCGCGGTCGCCCTGCCAGAACTCGACACTGTCCGCGCGCAGCGTGTGGAGCGCCCAGCCGGGGGCCACCAGGTCCGGGTCGCGCTCGATCCGGCCCGCGGCCTCCCGCACGGCCGCGTCGCGGGTGGCGAGGTCGGACAGGGGTGCGCTCTGGCGGCCGAGCAGCGCTTCGGCGCGGGCGCCGGGGGAGCGGGCCAGGAAGTCCGCCGCGCTCGCCTCGGGGCCCGCGGTCTCGACCCGGCCGCGAATCCGCACCTGGCGGGCGAGCGGCGACCAGTAGAAGGTGAGCGCCGCCGCGGGGTGGGCGGCCAGTTCGCGGCCCTTGCGGCTGCCGGTGTCGGAGGCGAACTCCCAGCCCGCCGCCGACACGTTCTTGACGATGAGCACGCGGGCGGCGGGGTCGCCGTCGGCGCCCAGCGTGGAGACCGTCATGGCGTGCGGCTCGCGGACCCCGGCCGCGACGGCCGCCAGCAGCCACTCGATGAACAACTCATGCGGATCCGCGGGCAGTTCCGCGATGTCGAAAGGCGGCAGGTCGCCGTCGAACACATCGAGACCGCGCAGGATCTCGCGGAGGTCGGACACAGGTACCCCCTCAGTCGTTAATGGCTTATGGCGACGATAGCATTAGGACATGACCGGTGATCATCTCGCGCTCGACCTCGCCGTCACCATCCGGCACGACGGCCACGGCGGCGTCGCCGACGACCTCGCGGACCCCGCCGGACTGACCCGGTGGGTGCGCGAGCACGCCGACGCGCTCAGCGGCGTTCTCGGTGAAGTGCCGGGCTCGGCGGCGCGGTTCACCGCCGACGAGGCCGCGCGCACCGCCGTCGTCGAGGTGCGTACGGCGGTCCGCGCGCTCTTCGCCCGCGCCGTGCTGCCCGGTCCGCCCAGCCGCGCGGACGCCGGACGACTGCCGTCGGCCCGGCAGGCGCTCGACCGACTGAACACCGCGTCCGCCCTGGTCCCCGTCGCCCCGCGCCTGGACTGGCCGGACGGCGCGGAACCCGCGGCGGCTCACACCGTGTCCGCCGACGCGGCTCCGGCCGACCGGCTGGCCGCCGCCCTCGCCCGCGCCGCCATCGCCTTCCTCGCCGGACCCGAGCGCGTGCTGCTGCGCGCCTGCCCCGCCCCGCGCTGCGTCCGCTACTTCGTCAAGGAGCACGCCCGCCAGGAGTGGTGCAAACCGTCCTGCGGCAACCGCGCCCGCGTCGCCCGCCATCACGCGCGGCAGCGCGAGGAGCGGGCTGGGCAGGGGAGTTGACCGGAGGGAGGGGGTGACGCGCGGATCGAGCGGGTGTGCGCGCCGAGTCGAGGCCCGCTCGAGTCGAGGCCCGCGTCGAGCTGAAGCGCGGGGCGAGCTGAGGCGCGGGACGAGTTGAGGCCCGCGTCGAGTTGGGGCCCGCGTCGGATTGAGGTGCGCGGCGAGCCGATGAGCGAGAGGCGCCGACATCCCGCGGGGGCTGACGCGCGCACGAGGGGCGTACGGCAGGACCCGCGGACGAGACGGCGCGTTACGGCGGGTAAGGGGGGCGCACATGGGGCGCACGGGTGCTCCAGTGCGGTGCGGGGACTGCGGTGCCTGGTGGGACGACCGTCTCGCGTGGCAGTCTCGCCCGTGCTGGGCGGCGGGAAGATCTCCCAGGTCGCCGCCGCTCCCGCCGTGCCGGTCACGTCCCCTGCCAGTGGCGAACCGGCACGGCCGTCCCCCTTACACAGCGGAGCCGACGGCGTACGCTGTGAGGCCACCGGTCGGCTGTCCGTCCTGCACGTCCCCGCATGTCGTGCGCCGGGCGCACACCACCGGCAGGCAGGGGGGTTGACCATGTCGCAGCGCCACTCGCGCAACCGGCGCGCGCTGCTCGAACGAGACGCCGAACTCGTCGCCGTGGACGAGGCGTTGAGCGATCTCACCGGCTTAGGTGCCGACGACGACGCCGGTACGGACGCGGGCACCGCCGCGCGCCCCGCCGAACGGCACGGCGGGCTCATCGCCTTCGCCGCGTCCGCCGGCCTCGGCAAGACCACACTGCTCACCGAAGTACGCCGCAGGGCCGCGGAACGCGGCTGCACCGTACTGTCCGCACGCGGCGGCGACCAGGAGCAGCAGGTCGCCTTCCACGTCGCGCGGCAACTGCTGCAACCCCAGCTCGTCGGAGCCCCGGAGACGGAAATCCGCGCCAGGCTCGGCAGTTGGTACGGCATCGTCGGCCCGGCCCTCGGACTGTGCACGGCGGAAGGCGCCGCCCCCGACCCGCAGGGTCTGCGCGACGGCCTGGACTGGGTCCTCACCCACATCGCCGTCCAACGCGCGCCCGTCGTGCTGGTGTTGGACGACGCGCACTGGGCCGACCCGCAGTCGCTCAACTGGCTCGCCGCCTTCGCGCCGCGCGCCGACGAACTGGCGCTGCTCATCGTCGTCGCCTACCGGCCGGACGAACTCCCGCCGGGCGCCGAGTCGTTCCGCGGCCTGCCCGGCCGGGCGGGACACCGCCCGATCGGCCTCGAACCGCTCACCGCGACCGCCATCCGCCACCTGATCAGGGAGTCGGTCGGCGCGCACGCCGACGAGGCGTTCTGCCGCGAGTGCTGGGCGGTCACCGCCGGAAACCCCTTCGAAGCCGTTGAGTTGGCCGAGAAGGTCCGCGACCGGGGGCTGCGCCCCGACGAGTCCAGCGCCCATCTGCTGCGCGACCTGGCCGCCGCGGCCAAGGGCAGTGGTCTGATCGCGCGGCTCGAACGCCTGGGCCCCTCCACCGTCCGCCTCGCCTGGGCCGCCGCCGTCCTCGGCACGGAGATCTCCCCGACGCTGGCCGCCACCGTCGCGGGACTCGGCCGCGAGGAGGCCGCCGACTGCGCCGACCGGCTGCGCGACGCCCGTATCGTCACCGGCAGCGGCACCCTGGAGTTCGTCCACCCGCTGATCGCCACCGCCGTCTACCGGGCGATCCCGGACGCCGTACGCGTCGCCCTGCACGGCCAGGCCGCCTGGTCGGTGGTCGACGAGGGCCTCGGCCCGGCCGCCGCGGCCCGCCACCTGCTGGAGACCCACCCCGAGGGCGACCCCTGGGTGGTCGCCCAACTGCGCGCCGCCGCACGGGAGACGCTGCGCGCGGGCGCCCCCGAGGCGGCCCGCGCGTACCTGGGCCGCGCCCTGCGCGAACCCCCGCCGCCCGAGGACCGGGCCGCCGTGCTCTATGAACTGGGCTCCGCCTCCCAGCTCCTGGAGCCCTCGGTCACCGTCAACCACCTGCGGGCCGCGCTCGAAGAGCCGATCACCGACCCCGAACTGCGCGACGGCATCGTCTTCCGGCTCTCCCAGTCCCTCGCCCACAGCGACCGGCTCGGCGAGGCCGCCGACGTCGTCGCGCACGCCGCCCGTACCGCCACCGGCGCCCGCACCAGGCTGCGGATGCAGGCGGAACAGTTCATGTGGGACGCCTTCCGCGCCGACGAACCCGACTCGCCCAGCCGCTCCCGGCGGCTGGCCAGGCTCGCCGACCGGCTCACCGGCCGCGACCTCACCGAGCGGTACATCATCGGCCTGCGCGCCTGGGACGCCACCTTGCGCGGCGAGCCCACGACCACCGTCCTGCACCACGCGGGCCGCGCCCTGGACGGCGGCCTGCCCTGGGCCAACGAGGGCTGGGGCTTCGAGGTCCCCGTCCTGGTCGCCATGACCTACATGTACGCCGACCAGCCGGGCCGCGCCGAGGAGCTGTTCACCACCGGCATCGCGGGCTTCGAGCGGCACGGCTGGCGCGGCGCCCACCTGTCCTTCGGCTATCTGCTGCTCGGCTACCTGCGCTACCGCCGCGGGCGGCTCGCGGAGGCCGAGGACTTCGCCCGCGACGGGCTGCGGCTGGCCGAGCGGGTCGGCCGCGGCACCCCCGTCCAGTGGTACTCGGTGGCCGTCCTCATCGAGATCCTGCTGGCCCGCGGCCGGACCGAGGAAGCCGTCGCGCTCGCCGCCGCGTACGACTTCCGGGAGCCGTTCCCCGCGGCCGTCACCTTCCCCGACGCCCAGGCCGTGCACGGCGAACTGCTGCTCGCCCAGGGGCGGTACAAAGAAGCCGTCGGCGAACTGACCGGCGTCGGCGGCAGGCTCGACCCGCGCGGGATGCGCAACCCCGCCTGGAGCCCCTGGCAACTGCACCTCGCGCTCGCCGAGGCACACGACACCCCCGACCGGGCCAGGGCGACCGCGCTGGACGCCGTCGCCCGCGCCCGCCAGTTCGGCGCCGCCTCCGCCGTCGGCCACGCGCTGCGGGTCGCCGCCGAGGTCACCGGCGGCCCGGACGGGCTGAAGCTGCTGGAGGAGTCCGTCGACCGGCTGGAGGAGTCGCCCTCCGCTCATCAGCTCGCCTGCTCGCTCGTCGCCCACGGCGCCGCGCTGCGCCGGGCGGGACAGCCAGAGCGGGCCGCGGAACAGCTCCACCGCGGACTCGACACCGCCCGGACGTGCGGCGCGGACGGACTGGCCGACCGGGCCGGCCAGGAGCTGGAGCTGGCCGGGCTGCGCCCGCGGCACCCGCACTCGGCCGACTCCGACGCCCTCACCGCCCGCGAGCACGCCGCCGCCCTGCGCGCCGCACAGGGCGAGGACCACCGCCGGATCGCCGCCGCCCTCGGCACCGGCGAGCGCGAGGTCGTCCGCACCCTGAACGCCGTCTACCGCAAGCTCGGCACCGACCCCACCGGGCTGCCGGAAGCCCTGCGCAAAATCCCCGCGGCGCCCGCGCCGCCGGACGACGACGCCTACGGTCGCTGACGGCCGGGGGAGCGGCCCATGGGCGGGCCGCCGTACGGGATCGCACCGGCCGGGGCGGCACGCGACCAGGGCACGGAAGGGGCGCGGGCCCGGTCCCCGGCGGCGGTCGCTACCCGTACGATGGCGGCATGTCCTTCCTCCGCCGCCGTAGCGCAGCCACGCCCACCGGGCCGGACTTCGATGTCCTCGCGATGGACCCGGGGGACTGGCCCGGCGACCTCGGCGCCGGGCTGCTGCCCGGCCCCGACGGCAGTTGCCAGGGCATCTATCTGCGCTACGACCTGTTCGGCGGACGCGGCCCCGCGATGCTGATCGGCAACCTCCCGGTCGGCTCGCCCGCCCGCGAGCTGGACGACGGCCAGGTGCCCTTCGAGGTGGCCCAGCTCCTCGCGGCGCTCGGCAACGACGAACCGGCCGAGGTCACCGGGATCGAGGACACCCCCGTGATGCACGGCGACAGCCTGCTGATCGTGCGCCGGATCAAGATCTCCGAGTCGCGGGTCGCCTGCGCCCAGTTCGACCGCAGCGACGGCGTCCAGGTCACCATCGCCACCTGGGACCGGCCGATCACCGACGATCTGTACCAGCTTCTGAAGCCGCTGCCCGCGGAGATGTTCCAGGCGGGCTGAGACCCGGCGGACACCTCCGCGGGGCGGACGCCCAGGACGCGGACGCGACAGGACGCCCAGGACACGCACGCTTCGGCACACGCACGCTTCGGGACACGCACGCTTCGGGACACGCACGCTTCGGCACGCGCACGCTTCGCGACACGGGCGCGACAGGACACGGCGAAGGGCGGCACCGGAATCCCGGTGCCGCCCTTCGCCCCGCTACTCTCGGGCCCGCCGCCGCGGGCCCGGCGGACTCAGCGCGGAGCGCCCAGCACAGACGGCAGCAAGGTCACGTCGGAGGCCATCACGTACTCCACCCGGTGACCGAGCTGGATCTCGTAGTAGAGCTGCTTCCCGCGCACCACCTTCTGGTTGCTGGTGTCGAAGGAGGTCGAGTAGAAGTACTCGCCCGGCACCACATTGCCGACCACGTACCGCTGTCCGGCCAGGATCGCGTACGGCATCGGGAAGATGCCCTGCACCGGCACGTCCGCCGGATACGCCGCCGCCTCCGGGTACGCGCGGCCGTAGACCGGGATGCTCGCCAGCCCCTTCTTCGGGGTGATCACCAGGCCGATCGAGTTGACGGCCGTCGGCCGCGACGCCGGGTTGTGGAACCACGCCTTCTGGCCGAGGTACCACACCGCCGTCCAGTCGCCCTGCCGCTCGGCCACCGCGAACTGCTGGCCCGCGGAGGCCCGCGCGCCCACGTCGTTGACGCCCGTGGTGCTCGCGCCGGTCGCGCCGTGCAGCCCGATGTCTTTGACCAGCGGCGCGTCCTCGCTCGGCGCCGTGTACAGCCGGACCGCGTCGGAGCCGTGCGCCGGACAGACCGCCGCGGCCGTCACACAGCCGGTGTAGACCGGCTGGTTGGTGTCGTAGTCGGGGGCGATGGTGACCACGCCGCCCCAGGCGCCGGCGGTCGCGCGCAGGGGGGCGCCCATCAGCGCCATGTAGTGACCCCAGTCCCAGTACGGGCCCGGGTCGGTGTGCATCCCCGAGATGTACGAGGCGGTCGGGCCCGGCACATTGTCGTGCCCGAGGATGTGCTGCCGGTCCAGCGGGATGTGGTATTTCGCCGCCAGGTACTTCACCAGCCGCGCGGACGTGCGGTACATCGACTCCGTGTACCAGGTGCCCGGATCGGTCAGGAAGCCCTCGTGCTCGATGCCGACGGACTTGGAGTTGGTGTACCAGTTGCCCGCGTGCCAGCCGACGTCCTTGGTGTTCAGGTGCTGGGCGATGTGCCCGTCGGAGGAGCGCACGGTGTAGTGCCAGGCCAGATACGTCGGGTCCTGGACGAGCTGGAGGGCGGTGTCCCAGTAGCCCTCGGTGTCGTGGATGACGATCGTGTCGATCTTCTCGGTGTTCGGCCGGTCGGCCTTGTCGTAGTTGCCGTAGTCCCCGCCGCCGGTGTCCTCGTACGGTGCCGGGATCCACTCGCAGCCCAGGCCGCTCGGGCACTCCGTCCCCGCCGCGTTGACCTGCTTCAGGCCGATCCTGGCGGCCTGGCCCGCCGCGGGCCTCACCGCGGGAGCCGCGGCCAGAGTGACCCGCTGCCCGGCGTCGGTGGTCCGTGTCTGCCCCTGCTTCAGGACGTCGAAGACGTCGTCGGCGAAGGCCGCGGCCGTCGCCGTGTCGTCGGCGCCGGAGTAGCGGGCGACCGCCGCGTACCAGTCCGCGGGATCCGAACTCAGCGGCTCGCCCAGCGACTTCTGGGTGTCGGCGAGCAGCGCCGCGCCGCCCGCCACATTCGTCGCCGCGTCCTCGCGCAGCGCACCGGCCGACAGCCCGGTCAGCGTCGCCGCGCGGTCCAGCGTGGTGTACGAGGCGGGCAGCGCGGCCAGATCGGGCGCCTGCGCGGTCGCCGTACTGATCATCGGCCGGGTGTCGTCCCCGCGCCCGTCGTCCGCGCCGTCCCCCATGCCCTTGCTCGGGAAGTCCGCGAGGGCGGTACGGGTGTCGGTCAGATGCATCGGCCCGTAGCCGCCGGTCACACTCGGCATGCCCTGGTGGCCGTCCCAGCGGGACTCCAGATACGACACGCCCAGCAGCACGCTCTGCGGCACGTGGTACGCCTTTGCGGCGTCCGTGAACGCCTGTTGCAGCGAGCCCGCGGCACTCGGGCCGGGCTCGGCCGCGTGGGCGACACCGAACACCGGGAGCAGAGCGGCGGCAGCCGCGGCGGCCGTGGCCATACGCAGCGCGCGCCGTCCACGGCGTCTGTCGGACGGGGGAGCGGATCCTCGCAAAGCAGCCTCCTCCAAGAGATGCCGAACGATCGGCACCACAGAGGTATCGGCTGCCGGAACATCCGTCAACCATCCGTCAGGCATCCGGACACGAGGCCGTCTTCGCACGTCAGCGGCGTATTTCGGAAGTTTCCCCGCTGCGGCGTGCTGGCCTGCTCCTCGTCAGTGGTGTGGACCAGTGGGGCGCGCGGGACGGTGCGCGGAACTCGTGGCCGGCCGCGGTCACGGTGTACCCGTCCGGTCCGCTCCTACCGGGTGCCGACCGCGGCGCGCACCGCCCTGCGGGCCATGCCGCAGTCGTCGTGCAGGCGGCGCAGCAGCAGCCGCTGCTCCTCGCCCGCCTCGGCCGCGCCGGGCGCCACGGGTCCCACGGCCCGCATCGTGCGCTGGACGGCCGTCTCGTAGGTGCGGATCTCCCGGGTCAGCACCAGCATCAGATTGACCAGGAAGGAGTCCCGCGCCGCCGGACCCTGCGCCTGCGCCTGCTGGCTGATCTGCCGCCGCGCCGCCGGGTCGTCGCCGAGCACCGACCACAGCACCGCCAGGTCGTACCCCGGCAGATACCAGCCCGAGTGCTCCCAGTCGACCAGCGAGGGACCCGCGGGCGACAGCAGCACATTCGACAACTGCGCGTCGCCGTGGCAGAACTGCCCCTGCACATGGGCCAGTCCGTGCAGAAGCTGCTGGAGGTCGCCCATGTCCCGGTCGGTCAGCAGCCCCAACTCGTGGTAGCGGTTGATACGGACGGGATAGTCGATCGGCGCGTCGAAGGAACCGGCGGGCGGGCGCCACATGTTGACGCGCGAGTACGCCGAGAGCGCCGCCCGCACATCGCCCTTGGTCGGCGGCTGCACCGGGTGCCGCTGCGGCGACACCACCCGTCCGGGCATCCGCTCCATCACCAGCACGCAGCTCTCGGGGTCCGCGGCGATCAGCCGCGGCACCCGGACCGGCGGCCGGTGCCGGACGAACGTGCGGTAGGCCGCTATCTCCTGGCGGAAACGCTCCGCCCAGGCGGGGGACTGGTCGAGCAGACACTTCGCGACGGCCGGAGCGCGCCCCGAGGTGCCGATCAGCAGCGCGGTACGGCCGCCGCGGCGCAGGAGCTGGACCGGGGCGAACTCGGGGCAGATGCGCTGCACGGCGGCGACGGCGGTGCGCAACTGGGCGCCCTGTGGGCCGGTCAAGTCGAGTCTCCCGCTGAGCGGATGGGAGCTGCCCGCGGGCCGGCCGACGCGCCGTACGGCGGTGGCCTGGCGGGGGCGGAGGGCGGATTCCGCGACGGCGGGGTACGACGGCCGGGGCGGTGCGGACACGGAGGACGATGCCGAATACATGAGGAGAAGCAGATCCCTTCGTGTGCCAACGGTTCAGGGGCGCCACGGCCGGTCCGGTACCGCACCCTGGGGAATGCGGAGACGGACCGGGGTGGCGCGTTCCTACCTGACACCCGGCCGCGGGTGGCACACCACGTAGCGGACCCTGGCGAACCCTGGCGAATAGTCGCGAGGCCATTGTCAGGGGGAATAGTGTCAATTCAGCCGAGGAACCTGGGGGCTTGACGTGGGCAATGAAGCCAACACCCGACTCGCGGACCTGTTCGGCCTCACCGGATGGTCCAAGGGCGAACTCGCACGGTTGGTCAACCGGCAGGCGGCGGCCATGGGCCATCCGCAGTTGTCGACCGACACATCGCGCGTACGCCGTTGGATCGAGACCGGTGAGTCGCCGCGCGATCCCGTGCCGAAGGTGTTGGCCGCGCTGTTCACCGAGCGTCTCGGCCGTGTCGTGACCATCGAGGATCTCGGGTTCGACCGGCGCCGGAAGACGGGAAAAAGACAGACCGGAGACGGCCTCCCGTGGCCGCCGGAACGAACCGCCGCGGTCCTCACCGAATTCACGGGAATGGACCTCATGCTCAACCGACGCGGTCTGGTGGGCGCGGGCGCCGCGCTCGCCACCGGTTCCGTACTCAGCACCGCCATGCACGACTGGCTGCACACCGACCCGGCCCTCGCGGCCGACGCGCCAGTCCTCGACGATCCGCTCGACGCCGACCCCGCCGCCTACGACCAGTACGAGGCGGTACCGGTCGGCTCCCAGGAGATCGAGTCGCTGGAACGCTCGGTCGAGGTGTTCCGCGCCTGGGACGCCTCACGCGGCGGCGGCCTCCAGCGCAAGGCCGTGGTCGGCCAGCTCAACGAGGTGGGCGGCATGCTCTCCTACGCTCATCCCGCGCATCTCCAGCGCCGGTTGTGGGGCGTGGCCGCCAACCTCGCGGTGCTGGCGGGCTGGATGTCGCACGACGTGGGCCTGGAACCCACCGCCCAGAAGTACTTCGTGATCGCCGCGCACGCCGCGCGGGAGGGCGGCGACCGGCCCAGGGCCGGTGAGGCGCTGTCCAGGGCCGCCCGCCAGATGGTGCACCTGGGGCGGCCGGACGACGCGCTGGACCTGATGAAGCTCGCCAAGTCCGGTTCCGGCGAGTCCGCGCTGCCGCGCACCCGCGCCATGCTGCGCACCATCGAGGCGTGGGCGCAGGCGTCCATGGGCCGTGGCCAGGCGATGCGGCGGACCCTCGGCGAGGCCGAGGACCTGTTCGTCTCCGACAAGGGCGATGTACCGGCGCCCAGTTGGATGCAGAATTTCGACGAGGCCGACCTGCACGGGATGCAGGCGCTCGCCTTCCGCACCCTGGCCGACCACGACCCGTCGGCCGCGGCCGAGGCGCAACTCCACGCCAAGAAGGCGCTGGTGCTGCGGGGCGGCGGCCACGAGCGGTCGATGATCTTCGATTATCTGTCGCTGGCGTCGGCCTGCTTCATCGCCGACGACCCGGAGGAGGCCGACCGCTACGCCCGGATGGCGCTGCTCACCATCGGGGAGACCTCCTCGCACCGCACCTGGGACCGGCTGCGCGAGATGTACCGGCTCACCGGCCGGTATTCCGGCTACACCAAGATCCAGGATCTGCGCACCGAGATCGAGACGGCACTGCCGAAATCCAAGGGGAAGGGAACCACCGGGAAGACCCGCTCCGTGTGACAGCGACCGGCCGGCCTGCCGCCGAACGGGTCGGACAGCTCGTACGACAGCACGGATGAGATCCCTGCCGGGCTCTCAAGGGTCTCGAAAAGAAGACCGCGATTCACCCGCGGAGCGCACGCGCGGAATGCCCGTACGGAATGCCGTACGGAATTCGTGCGCGCGACCTGTCCGCGGAACGTGTCCACGGGAAAGGAAGCAGGAAAGAAGGCTCAGGCGATCCTGGCGATCAGCACACAGGCGTCGTCCTCGCGCTCCGGGGTGCCGAACTCCTCGGCGACGATCCGCACGCAGTCCTGTGCGGTCCGGGCGCGGGCGAACAGCGGTGCCATCGCCAGGAGTCGTCCCGAGCCGCTCTCGGTGTCGGTGTCCAGCGCGGAACGGCGCGGCACGAGGCCGTCGGTGTGCAGCACCAGCAGATCACCGGCGGCCAGTTGCTCGTCGGCCTGCCCGTACAGGGCGCCGGAGGTCGCTCCGAGCAGGACGCCCTCGGGGGATTCGAGCACCCGCCCCGCTCCGTCGCGGAACAGCAGCGGGGCGGGGTGGCCCGCCTGGGCCCAGCGCAGCAGCCGGGTCGAGGGCTCGTACCGGCAGCACAGGGCGCTGCCGAGCGCGGGCTGCGCCGAGGTGTCGAGCAGTTCGTTGAGCCAGCCCATCAGGGGGCCGGGCTGGAGGCCCGCGACGGCCATGCCGCGCAGCGCGCCCAGCAGCATCGCCATGCCGGAGGTGGCGGCCACCCCGTGTCCGGTGAGGTCGCCGACCGTGAGTAAGGAGGACCCGTCGGGCAACTGCATCGCGTCGTACCAGTCGCCGCCGATGAGGGCGCTGGTGCCGGACGGCAGATAATGCGCTGCCAGGTCCATCGTGGTGGGCCCCCCGTCCTGCGGGAACCGCAGGGTGCCGCGCCAGGGCGGCAGCACGGCCTCCTGCAGCTCAACCGCCAGCCGACGCTCGGTCTGCGCGATCTGCCGCTGCCGCTGGAGGGAGTCACGGGTCTCCCGGAGCGTGCGCTGGCTGCGCCGCAGGTCGCTGACGTCCCGCAACACCGCCCACATGGACACGGTGTCCCCGTCGGCGCCGAGTACCGGCTCGCCGACCATGTGCACCGTACGCACGGAGCCGTCCGCGCGCACGATACGGAATTCGCCGTCGATCGGACGGCCGTCGACCAGGCAGCCGGTCACCATCTCGGTGAGGATCTGCTGGTCCTCGGAGAACAGCCACGAGGGCAGCTCGTCCAGGGTCAGCGGACCGTCGGCGGACTCCCGGCCGAAGATCCGGTACAGCTCGTCCGACCACTGCGCGTCATCGGTGAGCAGGTCCCACTCCGCGCTGCCCGCCCGGCCCAGCGCGCTGACCGCGTCGGGCCCCGGCGGCAGGGACGTCTGCGACGGCAGGTCCACCAGCAGGTCGGCGGTCAGCGGGTCGCCGCCCGGATACCCGGTGTCCAGGCCGTCCCTGAGCTGGCCGAGGTGGGTGTCCACGTCGTCGAGCTGGTGCACGGCCAGATCGCACAGGGCGCGCTGCCAGCGCAACTGGGGGTCCTCGGCGGCGGCGGCGCTCTCGCGCAGCACCGAATCCACCTGGGTCCTGAGGCGACGCGCCTGAGAGATCAGGGCGTCCACCGCACCGGGATCCGGTGGCTGCGCGGAGTTGTGCTCCGCGTGCGTGGGGAACGGCATGACACACTCCGAACGTGTCTGCTGGCAGGCGCTGAACGGCCGTCGCGGACGGAAGGACCGGTAACGACTGTTGCACAGGGAGCGATCGGCCGTAAGGGTTTCCGCGATACCCGATACGGTGGTGCTTCTGGCATATGCCACCAGCCCAGCGGCATAACGCCACCCTCCGCGCCACCCCACCGGCCGTTCCCGCGCCACCCGTTCGACACCCGCCCGCCGCCCGGAAGCGACACGGCACACCCCGAGTCGGTAGGCTTCCGCCGCCCGTCCCCACGGAATCCTCCGTTCCCGTCAGGCATGAAACCGACGACGGCCGGTAAGGATGCCGGGCACCGGTAGCGGAAATCCCGTTGCCATGGAACCCCCCGCACCGGATGCTGACCTCATGTTCGACCCAGACATAGCGCCCAGTGGATCCCTTCTCGGCCTCCTCCAGCGAGGACGCGGAGACGGGCCCCTGCATGCCCTGGCGGCGCCGCGGACGGAAGCCCTCGCCGCTTTGGAGCAGTGCGTGCTGCGCGATCCCCGGCTCGACTGGCGGGTCGAGTCGCGCTCCTTGTATTACGCGCGCCTCTACTCGGACCTGGAGAGCCCGCTCGACGGGATCGAACACCACCTCTTCCACCCGGACGACCTGGTCGCCCCGGACGAGCACCGCTGCGGCCTCGCCCTGTCCGTCCTCGGACACCTTGCCGGATACGGCCGCCGCGACGCGCTGCACCTGCTGCGGCGGTACGCGGCCACCGGCGGCTGCTGGGAATGGGCGCTCGACGAGCTGGCGGTCCGCGACGACGAGGCGGGACTGCGCGCGCTGGGCCCCGCCGTCGTCGCCCGCTTCCCGCACACCCCCGAAGGCGACGCGGAACTGGCCCGCGCCGTCCGCGAAGCCTACGAACCCCGCCCGTGGCAGCTCTGGGCCGAGGACGCCTCGCAACCGGCCACCGCGACCCGCGTGGCCAAGGCCGCGGAACAGGTCTCGTTCGACCGCTGGCAGCGCCAGATGCGCTCCGCGGGCCCGACCCCCGGCTGGAGCGTCACCGCCGTCCTCGAATGGGCGCAGCAGGGACTGACCCGCCACCCCCAGGTCGAACGCGACCAGCCCGCCGCCCGCTGCCTGGCCGCCGTCGCGGGCCCCGAGGACCACGCGGAACTGCTGGAAGCGGCCCTGCACGGCCCCTCAGCCGCCCGCGCCGCCGCGCTGCGCCACCTCACCGACCGCTGCGACCCCCGGCGCCTGGACCTGATCGAGACGGCCGCGGTCTCCACCGACGACCTCGTCGTACGCGCCGCCCTCGAATCCCTGGAACGGCTCAGGGACGACGACGCGATGGCCCGCGCCCGTGTCTGGGCCGCCCGCACCGACCCGCTCGGCTCCGCCGCCGCCCGGCTGCTCGCCCGCCACGGCGGACCGCAGGACGCCGAGCACGTGCTGGGCGCGCTGCGCAGGACCGTACAGACCGGCGGCGCGGACGCCGAAGGGCTCGACGCGCTCGTCGAGGGAGTCGGCCGGCTCTCCGCCTGCCTGGCCGCGCCCGTCCTGCGGCACATCTACCGGGAGACGTCGTCCTCCCAGCTCCGCGGCACCGCCGCGGTCGCGCTCGCCGTCACCGACCCCGGTTTCGCCGCCGGTTTCGCCGTCGAGTGCCTGTGGGACTGCGAGGAGAGCACCCGCGAGCTGGCCGCGCACCGCGCGACGTCCGGTGACGTGAGGGTCCTGGCGCAGCTGCGCAGACTGGCCGCGGACCCCGCGGAAGAGGCCGAAGTGCAGACCGCCGTACGCGGCCGGCTCAGTTCCGGCGGTACGTCCAGGTAGGCGGCCGGCCCGCGGGCGGACCACGGAGAACCCGGCGCGGGCTCTAGGGCGTGTCCGGCGGATCACGAACGGCCCCTTCGGCACCCGGACCGCCCATGATCCGCGGGGCGGGCCCTAACGCTCATGGGGCGTTCCACTTCGGGAAAGATCCACGTGGCCCTGACAACGCTCAATGCGGCGACAACCACGGTATGCGTGTCGCCATCGTCACAGAGTCCTTCCCACCCGACGTCAACGGAGTGGCCCACTGCGCCCTGCGCACGGCCGAACACCTCGCCCGGCGCGGCCACGAACCGCTCGTGGTCGCGCCCGCGGGCCCGGCCGACCAGGACCCCGGTCCCGACCCCTGTCCCGTCATCCGCGTCCCCTCCCTCCCCCTGCCCGGCTACCCGCAGGTGCGGGTCGCGCTGCCGGGCCGCCGTACCGCCGCCGCCATCGCCGCGCACCGGACGGAGCTGGTCCACCTGGCCAGTCCCTTCGTGCTCGGCGCGCGCGGCCTGGCCGCCGCCACTCGGTTGCGTATCCCCGCCGTCGCCGTCTACCAGACCGACCTCGCCGGATACGCCAGGACGTATCTGAACGCGGGCGAGTCCGCCGCCTGGCGCCGGATCCGCGCGGTGCACTCCGCCGCTGCCCGCACCCTGGCCCCCTCCTCCGCGTCCGTCAGCGCGCTGGCGGAACAGGGCGTGCCGCGCGTCCACTTGTGGCCGCGCGGCGTCGACTCCGACCGCTTCCACCCCGCGCGCCGCGACGGGGCGCTGCGCCGCGAACTGGCCCCGAACGGCGAGCTGATCGTCGGATACGTCGGCAGGCTCGCGCCGGAGAAGCACGTCGAACTGCTCGCCGGACTCTGCGAACTGCCCGGTGTGCGCGTGGTCGTCGTCGGCGACGGCCCCAGCGCGCCGAGCCTGCGCACCGCCCTGCCGGGCACGGTCTTCATGGGCCGCAGGACCGGCACCGAACTCGCCCGCATCCACGCCTCCTTCGACGTCTTCTGCCACACAGGGCCGTTCGAGACCTTCTGCCAGACCGTGCAGGAGGCGATGGCCAGTGGAGTCCCCGTCGTCGCCCCGGCGGCCGGCGGCCCCCTCGACCTCGTCCAGCACGGCCGCACCGGCCTGCTGGTGCCGCCGCTCGACCCGGCGGCCGTCCGCTCGGCCGTCCAGTTCCTGCTCGGCGACGACGGGCTGCGCGAGCGCTACGGGAGCGCGGCTCGCACAGCGGTCGCCGACCGTACGTGGGAGGCCGTCGGCGACCAACTCCTCGGCCACTACGACCAGGTGCTCGGCGAGCGCGAGGCGGCAGCGGCATGACCACCGACATGAGCGGCGGCGTCAACGGCGACGGTATGAGCGGTGCGGGCGACCGCATGACCACCGGTACGCGAACGGCCGGTACGGCGAGCGGCGCGCGAACCGGCGCCGTCACGGACTTCGGCACCGACCCCACCGACGGCAGGGACGACGTCATGTACGGCCAGGACGACCTCGCGTCACCCGACGGCGGCGCCCGCACCGCCCCGCACCCCCTCGACCGCGACCCCGAGTCGGCCCTGCGCATCGTGCGGCTCGCCAACTTCGTCACGCCCGTCTCCGGCGGCCTGCGCACCGCGCTGCGCCACCTCGGCGAGGGCTACGCGGCGGCGGGCCACGAACCCGTGCTGATCGTCCCCGGCGCCACCGCCTCCGACGAACTCACGCCGCAGGGGCGGGTGATCACCCTGCCGGGCCCTGAGATCCCCGGCACCGGCGGCTACCGCGTACTGGCCCGCCGCGCCCCCGTGGAGGCCGTACTCGCCTCGCTCGCCCCCGACCGGATCGAGGTCTCCGACCGCACCACCCTGCGCTGGACGGGGGAGTGGGCCAGGCGGCACCGCGTCCCCTCCCTGATGGTGTCCCACGAGAGCGCCGACGGTGTGCTCGGCACCTGGGGCCTGCCCTCGGGACCCGCCCGCCGCGCCGCCGACGCCCTCAACCGCCGTACCGCGCTGGCCTACACACGTGTGGTGTGCACCACGGCCTGGGCCGCCGCCGAATTCGAGCGGATCGGCGCCCGCAACGTCGTACGCGCCCCGCTCGGCGTCGACCTCGAAGGCTGCCACCCCGGTGCCCGGAACCCGCGGCTGCGCGAGACGCACGGGCACGGCGCCGCCGTGCTGCTGGTGCTCTGCTCGCGGCTCTCGCCCGAGAAGCGGCCGGGCATGGCGCTGGAGACCCTGGCCCACCTGCGCGGCTCCGGCGTCGACGCGGCGCTGGTGGTCGCGGGCGAGGGACCCCTGCGGCCCCGGCTCACCGCCCAGGCCAGGGCCGCCCGGCTGCCGGTCACCTTCCTCGGCCACGTGCCGCGGCGCGCCGACCTCGCCGCGCTGCTCGCCACCGCCGACGTGGCACTGGCACCGGGACCCGTCGAGACCTTCGGTCTGGCCGCCCTCGAAGCCCTCGCGTGCGGCACTCCCGTGGTGGCCAGCTCCCGCTCCGCGCTGCCCACCCTCATCGGACCGGCGGGCGGCTGCGCCGACACACCCGCCGAGTACGCCGCCGCCGTACAGCGAATCCTGGCCGCGCCCGAGGAGGGGCGCCGCGCCATGGCCCGCACCCGCGCCGAGCTGTACACCTGGCCCGCCGCCGTCAACGCCTTCCTCACCGCGCACCGGGCCGCCGTCGGCGCCGCCGCACCGTCCGCGCGCCGCCGGACCGCACCGGAGTCCGACGGGGTCAGGCCGTGACCGGCGCCGTGCGCTTCGCCGTACTCGGCGACTCGCTCAGCGAAGGCGTCGGCGACCCGCTGCCCGACGGCGGGTGGCGCGGCTGGGCGGCGCTGCTCGCCGACGGGCTCGCGGCGGCCCCGTACGACACCCGGACGCTCAACCTCGCCCGGAGCGGGGCCCGTTCGGGCGACGTGGCGGGTCCGCAGCTCGAAGCGGCGCTGCGGCACCGGCCGGACCTCGCGTCCGTGCTGGTCGGCGGCAACGACACGCTGCGCGGCGGCTTCGACATCCAGGCGGTGGCCGCCGAACTGCACGTCGTGATGGGCGCGTTGCGCGCCGAGGGCTGCGACGTGCTCACCGCGTGCCTGCCGGACCCCGGAACCGTGCTCGGGCTGCCGTGGCCGCTGGCCCGGCCGCTGGGCCGCAGGATGCGCGCGCTCAACGACACCGTGCACGCCCTGTCCGCGCACCACGGCGCGCACCACCTCCACGCCGCCGAGCGCCACTGGGCGACCATGCCGGGAGCGCTGAGCGCCGACCGGCTGCACCCCAGCGAGACCGGACACCGGCTGCTCGCCCGCGACTTCCACGCCCTGCTCACCGCCGCGGGCCTCGCCCAGGGGCCCGCGCCCCGCCCCGAGCCGGACGGCGCGCCGCCCGGCCGACGGGCCGCCGCGTGGTGGATGGCCACCCGCGGCACCCGGTGGATCGCCGACCGCTGCACCGACCTGCTGCCCGACCTGATCCGGCTGGCGGGCACCGAACTGCGCCACCACCGGCAGGGCGGCACAGCGGTGTTGGAGGAGGACGCGCGGCGCGCCACGGTCGCGGCGCTCGCCGCGCTCAAGGTCCCGCCGGGCCCGGCGGCGCGGCCGTATACCCCGCCGCGCCCACCGGCGCCGGGTCAGCGCGTGCTGAGCGGCACGAAGCGGACCGGCGTCCCCGGCGGTGACTGGGCGGCGGCCGGCAGCGAACCCTCGGGGACCACGCCGATGACCGGATAGCCGCCGGTGGTCGGATGGTCGGCGAGAAAGACCACAGGACAGCCGTCCGGAGGCACCTGCACAGCGCCGAGCACCATGCCCTCACTGGGCAGTTCACCGCCGCGGGCCCGGCGCAGCGCCGGGCCCCGCGTGCGCAGCCCGATCCGGTTGGACGCGGGTGAGACGGTGTAACCGCCGCCGAACAACGTACGGAAGGCGTCCGGCGCGAACCAGTCGTCACGCGGCCCGCGCGCCAACGGAAGGACCAACTCGGCTCCGGGACCGGGCAGTGCCACCACATCGCCCTCGCCGAAGAGGCTGACGAAGTCTCCGTCAGAGCTCACGTCGGAGCCCCCGATGACGTCCCCGGACCGGCCGCCGACAGGCAGCACGTCACCCCTCGCGAGCGGCGCGGGGCCGAGCCCCGACAGCAGGTCCGTCGACCTGCTGCCCAGCACCGGCCGTACGGCCACACCGCCGGACACCGCCAGATAGCTGCGCAGCCCCTGCTCCGCCCGCCCCACGTCGAGCTCCGCCCCGCCCGGCACCCGTACGAGCGCGCCCCACGCCGCGGGACGCCCGTCGACCCGTACCGCGCACGGCGCGCCTGTCACCGCCACCAGCACCGCGTGCGAGGCCCGCAGCGCGCAGCCGTCGACCGTCGTCTCCAGACCGGCGGCCTCCGCCGGATTGCCGACCAGCCGGTTCGCCGCCCGCAGCGCCGGACCGTCCAGCGCGCCGGACCGCGGCACCCCCAGATGCGCGTGGCCCGGCCGCCCGAGGTCCTGCACGGTGGTGAGCGCCCCCGCCCGTACGACGGCCAACTCGGCGTGCCCTGCCGCCGTTTCCCTCACCCCCGCACCTCCGTGAACCGCACCTCGGTGCCGGGGCTCAGCAGCGCCGCGGGCGCCCGCTCGGGGTCCCAGAGCACGGCGTCCGTCGTGCCGACCAGTTGCCAACCGCCGGGCGAGGAGCGCGGATACACCCCCGCGTACGGTCCGGCCAGCGCGACGGAGCCGGGCGGTACGGCGGTACGGGGCTCGGCCCGGCGCGGTACGCGCAGGTGCTCGGGCAGTCCGGTCAGATAGCCGAAGCCGGGCGCGAAGCCGCAGAAGGCCACACGGAAGGGCGTCGAGGTCACAGTCCCTGCCACCTCCTCGGGGGAGACCCGCCACAGCCCGGCCACCTCCGCGAGGTCGGGCCCGTCGAAGCGCACCGCGATCTCCACGGCCGCGCCCCTCCCGCGCGGCACCGCGGGCACGTCCCACGCGGCCACCTCGGCGGCGAAGGCCCGCGGATCGGCGAGCCCGCACACCAGCACGGTACGGGCGGCGGGCACGATCTCCGTCACCCCGGCCAGTTCCCCGGCCGCCCGCCTGCGCAGCAACTCGGCGTGCAGCGCCTCCGTCTCCTCGCCGGTCGCGGACTCCACCAGTACGGCGTCCGCCCCGGCGCGCAGCACCCGTGGCCCCGTGCCCGCCCCGGAACCCGGCCCGGAACCCGCCCGGCTCACGCGAAGGCCGCGATCCGCAGACCCGACGCCTCCAGCGACTCCCGGACGCGGGCCGCCAGCCGGGCCGCGCCCGGTGTGTCGCCGTGCACGCACAAGGACCGCGCCGCGACCGGCACCCTCTCGCCGGTGATCGCCGTCACCCGCCCGTCGCGGGCGATGCCCACCGAGCGGGCCACCACCTCGTCCTCCGACTCCAGGACCGCGCCCGGCTCGCGGCGCGGGACCAGCGTGCCGCCCGAGGTGTAGGCGCGGTCGGCGAACGCCTCGTGGACCGTGGGCAGCCCTTCGCGGGCCGCCGCGAGCAGCAACTGCGAGCCGGGCAGGCCGAGTACGGGCAGTTCCCCCGCGAGCCGCACGCCCGCGACGACGGCCACCGCCTGCTCGGCGTCGTGCACCGCCCGGTTGTAGAGGGCGCCGTGCGGCTTGACGTACGCCACCGTGGTGCCCGCCGCGCGGGCGAAGACCTCCAACGCGCCGATCTGATAGGCGACTTCGGCGGCCAGTTCCTCCGGAGGCACGTCCATCGAGCGCCGGCCGAAACCGGCGAGGTCGCGGTAGGAGACCTGCGCGCCGATCCGTACGCCCCGCTCCGCCGCCAGTTCGCACACCCGCCACATCGTCGACGGGTCGCCCGCGTGGAAGCCGCACGCGACATTCGCGCTGGTGACGACGGACAGCAGCGCCTCGTCGTCGGTCAGCCGCCAGCGGCCGAAGCCCTCGCCGAGGTCGGCGTTGAGATCGATGACCGCGCCGGGGTCGGCGTCCGGTGCCGCGCCGGGAGGTGTCCGAGGAGCCGTGCCGGGTGCCGCCCCGGTGACCGCGTCCGCCATGATGATCAGCCCGTCCTCGTATCCTCGTATCCGCCTACGAACGGCGCCGAAGGTGCTCCGCGCGCCGCCCGCGAGTCTTCCGTGCCCGTGCCGTACCTGTCGCGGGACCGATCATGGCACTCCCGCGGGCCGACGCGCCGGGTGCCCGCCCCGTGGCGATCCGTGCCGTTTCGTTCGTTGTCGGTGCCACCGCCTAATGTGTGGGGCGTGACCACCACGATCCCGTACTCGCTGCCGGGCGCCGCCCGGCCCGCCCCGGGCCCGGCCGCCGACGAGGGCCTGGCCCGCAGGCTCAAGGCGCTCGCCTGCACGGCGCCGCTGCACGACCTCGACACCCGCAAGGCCAACCTCGCGGGCGAGTACTCGGTGTACGCGATGGCGGAGATCGCGCTGGCCGCGATCGACCTGGTCACGCTCAACATGGACTTCGACACCGGCGCGGACCACGACCAGATAGTGGCCAGACTCCTGCCCCGCGTCGCCGCGCAGGCCCCCGTCCGCGGCCAGGCCGAGCACGAGCGTGTCGCCCGCTGGGTGCTGGAGAATCTGATCAACGTCGGCAGCGCCGACCGCGGATTCCGCGCCGTCTACGGCACGTTCGGCGCCGACGGCGGATATGTGCGGCGGGACTACGACTTCAAGCTGATCGAGGAAGTGCCGGGCCCCGGCGGCAGCGTCTACCTGCGCACCACCGACGAGGCGGTCAACGTCCTGGTCGGCGCGCTCGACACCGACGTCACCAGCGCGCAGATCGCCGCCGAGGTCAAGCTGGAGGTGCTGATCAGCCGCGGCAGGCTCGCCGACGCCCAACTCGCCGCGGAACAGGCCAGGTACCGCACCGTGCAGTACGCGGAGACGCTGCGCCGCACCCTGGAGGCCACCCGGCGCAACGTCCGGGCGGTCGACTGGCTGCGGACCGTCCCCGACATGATCGCCGAGGCCCTCGACCACGTCGCCGACCGCTACCGGCACGAGAACGCGATCCTCACCAACATCCGCAAGGCGCGCGACGAGGCGGAGGAGCCGGAGCACAAGCGCCGCGCCGCCGAACTGGTCGACATCGTCAAGGACTGCATCCGGCGCCACACCCAGCTCCAGTCCAGGCTGCTGGAGGCCGGACCGCTGTTCCGCGCCGAGCAGGACCGGCAGGCCTTCGCCGCGCCCCCCGCGCGCGCCGGACTCGACCTGTACGGGCAGCTCGTCGCGCCCCTGCTGCCGATCCCGGTCGAGCGCGCGTCACGGGTCACCGACGCGTTCTTCGCCCGCGGCGCGGGCCTGCGCACCCCGCCCGCCGTACGCGTCACCGACCTGGTCGAACTGCTGCTCACCCCGCCGCTGGAGCGGGAGCACCTGGGCGCGGAGATGCCGGAGCCCGACCTGGTCGCCACCCCGGACGACAGCCGGTTCAGCGAGGAACAGCTCGAATCCGCGCTCGATCTGCTCGACCTGCCGCACGACGCGCCGCGCCGCCTGTCGGGGCTCCTGGCCGACGCCCGCCGCCGCGACCCCGAACTGCCCTATCTGCTGGCCCTGCTGGCGATCCACGCCGCCTCCCCGCCGGTCGGCACCGCCTACCGCCAGGGCGAACAGCGCCTGCTCTTCGCGGTGGACGACGGCACGCCGCTGGACGACCACGAATTCGGCGGCGCCGACCTCATCGTCGGCACCGCGCGGCTGGACGCGGCGGCGATGACGGCCGCGCGCGCGGAGCCCGCGTGAGGCCCGGCACGGCGCCCGCCCGCCGTTTCCGGCCCGGCGGCGGGCGACCACGTACGGCGGACGCGGCGGTGCCGACCGGCGTCATCGCCTGGACCGAGGAGAGCGAGAAGTGAGCGAGTACCGGGAGACGGCGGCGGACACGCCCGAGGCCGCGGCGTACGAGGCCGGGAGCACCGGACCGGCGCGCACCGGGGGAGTGACGCCCGGCGACGCGGCGGACGCCGCCCGCCTCGTGGGCTTCGGGCTCCAGCCCAAGCTGCTGCCCGCCCGCGACGCGGAGTACGCGGAACTGATCCGCCGCCACCGCGAGGACCCCGCCTTCGCGCGCCTGGCCGACGCGGTCGCGGCCGGACTCGGCCTGATCGTGCTGGAGGTCTCGCCCCGCGCCGGAATGGCCCTGGCGGCGGGCGAGGACTCGGTGTTCGCCGTCCGGATGGGCGACTACGCCCGCCGCGCCGCCTCCGACTCCGGTGACCGCTTCCTGCACGGCCTGGCCCACCTCGCCGCGGCGGCGCTCGCCTTCCCGCGCCCCGAGGACCTCGCCGACGACGGCTACATCGGCCGGATCACCGTCAACGGCATCGACGCCTTCATCCGCCAGGCCTGCCGCCGCCTGGAGGAACAGGCCGACGAGACCGGTGAGAACACCGACCCGGCCAGCGACGCACCGGGACTGGAAGCCGCCTGGCGGGTCTACACCCGGCGCAGCGCGACCGGCGCCACCAAGGACGCCCGCAGGCTGGCAAGTTCCACCACCGGCATCATCGGCAAGGCCGTCGCCTTCCTCGTCGACTCCGGCTTCCTCCAGCGCACCGGGGACGAGTCGGGAGGCACCTACCGCACCACCGCCCGCTACCAGTTGCAGGTCCGCGACATGGCGGGCAGCGCCGCCATGGCCGAACTGCTCGACCTCGGCATCGTCCCGGTCGGCGACGGCAGCGCCAGCCTCGTCCCGGCCGCCGCCGACGACAGCGGCCTCGACCTGGCCGCGGACGCCGGTCTGCCGTTCCACGCCCACACCTGACCGGGGCCCGCCTCCCACCCGCCACCGCCACCGCCTCCCACCCGCCCCGCCTCCCACTCGCCCCCGACCCCCCCCACTCGCCCCCGACCTCCAGTCCACTTCCGACCTGAACCACGAGCCACGAGAGTCCGCCGCATGTACGAGCTTTCCCGACTCCGCCTCTACTCCATCGGGCCCGCGGGCGCGCGCTACGCCGACACCGTCCTGGACCTGCGGGGCGTCGGCGAGCCGGTGCCGCAACCCGCCCCCGCGCAGGGCGAGTTCTTCGCCGACGAGCCCGCAGGACCGCCGCGCCGCCCGGCGCCCGCGGGCGTGCTCTTCCTGGAGAACGGCGGCGGCAAGTCGGTCCTGCTCAAGCTGATCTTCTCGGTGATGCTGCCCGGCCACCGCAACACCCTGGGCGGCGCCAGCTCCGGCGTCCTGCGGAAATTCCTGCTGGCCGAGGACTGCGGCCACGTCGCCCTGGAGTGGCAGCACACCGTGACCGGCGAGCTGGTCGTGGTCGGCAAGGTCAGCGAGTGGCGAGGCCGCCAGGTCTCCACCGACCCGCGGAAATTCGCCGAGGCGTGGTATTCGTTCCGGCCGGGACCCGGCCTCAGCCTGGACTCGCTGCCGGTCGCCGAGGCCGCCAGCGTACGGCCGCCGGTCGAGGGCATGTCCGGCGCGCGCGGCAGGCGCCGCACGATGAAGGGCTTCCGGGACGCGGTCACCGAGGCGGGAAAGGCGTACCCGCACCTGGAAGTGGTGTGGGAGGAGATCCACGACCGGTGGAACGAACACCTCGGCGACCTCGGCCTCGACCCCGAACTCTTCCGCTACCAGCGGGAGATGAACGCCGACGAGGGCGAGGCGGCGGGCCTGTTCGCCGTCAAGAAGGACTCCGACTTCACCGACCTCCTGCTGCGCGCCGTCACCGACACCCGTGACACCGACGGCCTCGCCGACCTCGTGCACGGCTTCGCCAACAAGCTCGGCCGCCGCGCGGAACTCACCGCGGAACGCGACTTCACCGCGGGCTCGCTCGACCTGCTGGAGCGGATCGTCGAGGCCGCCGCCACCCGCGACCAGGCCCGCGGCGTCCACGCCCAGTCCGAACGCCGCACCCGCGCCCTCGCCCGTCGCCTGTCCGCCCGCGCCCAGCAGGAGCGCGGCAGGACCGCCGAACTGGCCGAGCACATGGCGCGCGCCGCGCACAGCGTCACCGACGCCGACCAGGCCCGCGGCGGCAGCGCCCTGATCGCCGCCGAACTTGCCTACCGGCACGCCTCGTTGGCGCTGGCCGCCGCGGACAAGAGCG
The DNA here is from genome assembly GCF_044741185.1 of Streptomyces sp. NPDC088197. Taxonomy (NCBI): domain Bacteria; kingdom Bacillati; phylum Actinomycetota; class Actinomycetes; order Kitasatosporales; family Streptomycetaceae; genus Streptomyces; species Streptomyces sp. NPDC088197. Next base: position 31,093 of record NZ_JBIUSD010000027.1, on the reverse strand, counting down.
CCGCGGGACTCCGCCGCGAGCTGGGCGACGCCCGTACGCTGCACGCCGCCTGGCAGGCGGCCGAGACCGTACTGCGGCAGCGCGCCGCGGGCGACCGGCTGACCCGCGTCACCGCCGCGATCCGCGAGGCCGAACGCGACGCGGCCCCGGCGCTGGCCGCCCGCACCCGCGCCGCCGCCGATCTCGTACGCGCCCTGCACGCCGCCGCCGCACGCGCCGAGCAGCAGGCCGACGCCGAGGAGGAGCGGTCCGCCGCGCTCCAGGCGGAGTCCGAGGCCGCGCACCGCGACGCGACCGCCGCCGCCACCGAGGCGCAGCGCGCCCGCAGCGAGAGCGGACACCTCGGACAGCGGCTCGCCGAGGTCGAGCAGGAGACCGCCGAGGCGGTCAGCGCGGGCTGGCTCGACGACACCGCACCCGACGCCGACCCGGCCCGCGCGGCCCTCGCCGCCTCCGACGCGGAACAGACCGCGGCGGCCCTGGCCCGTTCCGCCACCGACACCGCCCACAGCGCCGCCGCCCGCGCCCGCGAGGCCGCCTCCGCCGAGGCCCGCGCCGACCTGGCCGCCGCCCGCGCCGCCGACGCCCTCACCACCGCGGAAGCCGCCAGAACCGCCGCGACCGTGGCGGCCACCGCGCTCGCCGCCGACCCCCGCCTGGCCGCCCTGCTGAGCGTGCCGGGCCCGCGCGACGGCACGGATTCCGCGGCGGGCCAGGACGCCGGACACCCGGTCGGCGCCCGCTCCGGCAGAACCTCCGACGCCTCGGCCGGTGACAGCGCGACCGGGCCGCACGGCGGTACGGGCCGTGACGCCCGGGACGGCTCGGCAGGACGGCACGGCGGTACGGGCTCCGGCGCCGCGGGTACGGCCGCGGGCCGCATCGGCCAGGGCTCGGGAGCCTCCGACCGGGACGGCGCGGGCGCGTCGCCCCTCCGCCCCGCCGCCGCGCGCCCGTCCGCGGACGGTCCCCTCACCGCCGCGGAGCTCGACGGCTTCGCCGAGCCGCTGCGGGAACTGCTGGACAGCGCCGTCGCCTCCGCCGAGCGCAAACTCTTCGAGCTGCGGACCGCGGCGGCCGACGACGCGCGCATCCTCGCCGCGCTCGGCGACGGCGGCCTGCTGCCGCCGGGCCCCGACGTCCTGGCGACCGTCGAATTCCTGGGGGAGCACGGCATTCCGGCGCTGCCCGGCTGGCGCTACCTCGCACAGGCCGTGGACCCGGTGGACCACGCGGTCGTGCTGGCCTCCCGCCCCGAGCTGGTCGACGGCGTCGTGGTCACGGAACCCGGCTCGTACCAGCGGGCCAGGGACGTGCTGGCGCAGGCCGCGCTGCTGCCGCGCTCGACGGTCGCGGTCGGCACCGCGGCGGCGCTGCTCGCGCCGCCGCCCGCGACGGCGGCGGGCAGCGCGGACCAGGACGTGTTCCTGGTCCCGCCGAACCCGGCGATGCACGACGAACTGGCCGCCGACGGCGAACGCCAGGAGCTGCGGGCCCGCGCCACCGCCCGCGAGGAGGACATCAGGACGCTCGCGGCCCGGCTCGCGCACGACCGGACGCTGTCGGCCCGCCTCGCCTCGTGGCGCGCCTCCTGCCCGCCGGACCGCCTCGCCGAGCTGGAGGCGGAGGTCACCGCCGCGCGGCAGAGCGCGGAGCAGGCCCGCGCGGAGCTGGCCGCGCTGCGCGCCGAACGCGCGGAGGCCGAGGCCGCCGCCGCCGAGAGCGCGCGGGACAACGACGCCCGCCGCGCCGCCGCCGAGCAGGCCCGGCGCCGCGCCGACGCGCTCGCCGGTCTCGCCCACCGGCTCCGCGAGCGCGCCAACTGGCAGCGCAGGGCACGGGAGTTGGCCGCCGACGCGGCCGAGGCGGAGACCCGCGCCGAGACCTGCCTGGCGCAGGCCCGCGCCGCGGACGAGGACCGCCGCGCCGCCCAGCGCGCCTCCGACGACGCCCGCCGCACCGCCCGCGTCCTGCGCGCCGAGCGGTCCGAGATCGCCGGAGCCCCCGACGAGAGCGCGCAGGACCGGGCGCAGGCCCCCGCGGCCACCGAGTCGCTGCCCGCGCTCCGCGAGGCGTACCACTCGGCCTCCCAGGTGTACGAGAAGGTCGGTGTCGGCGCCGACCTGCGCGCCGAGCAGGCCCGCGCGGAGAGCACCGAGAACGCGGCCCTGGTCGAACTGGACCGGCTCACCAACAAGGTCCGCAGCCGCGCCGCCCAGTTGCTCGAAGGCCCGGACGGCGCCGACGGCCCCTCACGGCAGGCCGCGGCGGCCCGCGCGGAACAGCTCGTACAGACCCTGGAGTCGCGCGCCTCCACCGCCAGCGAGCAGTTGGGGCGGCTGCGCGGCGAGGCGGAACGGCTCGCGCCCGCGGACGGCGACCGGCACACCGACCTGCCCGACGGACTGCTGCCGCGCGACGCCGAGCACGCGCAGGAGCTGCTGCGCGCCGCCAACGCCGAACTGGCGTCCCGCACCGACGCGTTGGAGCAGGCGAGGGCCGCCCACACCGACATGGTCCACGCCCACCGCGCCGCCGAGGACGCGGCGGGCGGCTTCGACGAGATCGCCGCGATGCTGCGCGACCTGCTGCGGGACAACGCACCGGGGCAGCAGGACGAGGACGAGCCGGAGCCGTACCCCGGCAGCACCGAGGAGGCCCGGCAGGCCGCGGCGGAGGCCCGGCGCGGTCTGCGCGGCTGCGCGGCCGACCTGTCCACCGCGGAGACCCAGCTCCGCGAAGCCTCCGACGTCCTGGTCCGGCACGCCAACGCGGTGCGCTACGAGCAGGTCAGGACGCCCGCGCGCCAGCAGATCAGGGAACTGCCCGCCGCCGCGCTGCCCGAGCACGCCGCCGCCTGGGCGACCGCCTTCGCCCCGCGGCTGCGCGTGCTGACCGACGAGCTCACCCAGCTGGAGCGCAACCGCGACAGCATCGTGGACCGGCTGCGCGGCCTGGTCGAGTCCTCGCTCGCCACCCTGCGCTCGGCGCAGCGCCTGTCACGGCTGCCGGAAGGGCTCGGCGAATGGTCGGGCCAGGAGTTCCTGCGGATCCGCTTCGAGGACCCGGACCAGTCCGTTCTCACCGAACGCCTCGGCGAGGTCATCGACGAGGCCACCAGGGCCGCCGTACGCAAGAATTCGGACCTGCGGCGGGACGGGATGTCCCTGCTGCTGCGCGGCGTCGGGTCCGCGCTCGAACCGCGCGGCATCGCCGTGGAGATCCTCAAACCGGACGCGGTGCTGCGCGCCGAGCGGGTGCCGGTCGGACAGATGGGCGACGTGTTCTCCGGCGGGCAGCTCCTCACCGCCGCCATCGCCCTCTATTGCACGATGGCCGCGCTGCGCAGCAACGACCGGGGCCGGGACAAGCAGCGGCACGCGGGCACCTTGTTCCTCGACAATCCCATCGGTCGCGCCAACGCCACCTATCTCCTGGAATTGCAGCGCGCGGTGGCCGACGCCTTGGGCGTACAGCTCATTTACACCACGGGACTGTTCGACACCACGGCACTCGCCGAATTCCCGCTGGTGGTCAGGCTCCGCAATGACGCGGATCTGCGGGCGGGCCTGAAATACATCAGCGTCGAGGAGCACCTGCGGCCGGGACTTCCGGTCCCCGACCCGCAGGGCGAGCAGGTGCACGGCGAGATCACCGCCACCCGGATGTACCGACGGCCGCCCGAGCCGGAGCGGGACGGGAGAGACGGGGAATCGGACGTGCCCGTTTCCGGGTCCGCGCGCGCCGCCGTGCCCGGACCGGGCAGGGAACTCCAGCCGGACAGAGGCTAGTCCGGACCGCCGCCGGCGGTGGCCGCCGCTGCTACCGGCCGCCGCTGGTAATGACCGCGATCAGCTCCCGGACCGTCGCCCGACCACCAGGTACCGACGGCAGACCGCGAGCGGCCGGAGTCAGACCCCGAGGTGCCGGGGCAGATGGCGCGGTATGTGCACCCGCCGCGTCGGCCTGCCGCGCGCGGCCGACCGCGCCGCACGGTGCCTTCTGCGCCGCTCCCTGCGCAGGGCACGGGCCGCGCTGCTCGGACTGGAGAGCACCCCGTTGCGCTGGTTCCACACCTGTCGCGTCACCCACACGTCCAACACCGCCCACGTGGCGACGACGCTGGTGAAGACGGCGGAGATCAGCGCGGGCGCCGACAGCCAGGAGTGTCCGGCGGCCAGCAGTACGGCCATCACCGCGAGGATCAGCGCGACGGCCACGATCAGCACCGCCCGCACCGCCGCCGCTCGTACCGGATCGGGCATTCGGGGAGTGCCGACCGGGTCCTCGGTCCACACCCGCCCTTGTTCGAAGTCCATACAAGGTGCCTGCCCCGAATCTTCACGATGCATTCCGGGGTACGTATCCGGCCAGACCTGCCCAACCCTACGCACTGGCTTTCGAGTTACCGCATCGGCAGTAGTAGGCTCACGCCGTTTAAACGCGACAGACGATCCCCATACCGGGGAAGACGTTGGGGAGGCCATGCGCTTTCGCGGTACGACGATCCGCCGGAAGATCGTGGCGCTGCTGCTGATCCCACTGGTGTCCCTCACCCTCATCTGGGCCTTCGCCGCCACCATCACCGGGCGCGAGGTGTTCGGACGGCCGGACATCCAGCGAATAGTCGACAATGTCGGCTATCCCGCCGACGACGCGGTTCGGAACCTTCAGCAGGAGCGCAGGGTCGCTCTGGTCTTTCTGGCCAACACCCGTGACTCCGAGGCGCGGATCGCCTACGACAAGCAGGAACACGCCACCGACGCGTCCATCGCCAAGATGCGGACGACCATCGACGCGTCCGGCGTCCGCGACGACCTCAACGCGCGGTCCCGCGACCGCCTCGACGACCTCCTCAACACCGTCGAGGGCCTCACCTCGCTCCGCCAGCGGATCGACAACCAGCGGATCACCCGCGACGACGCCTACCAGGCGTACAACTCGCTGGTCGATCCCACCTTCGACCTCTTCGAGGAGTACCTCCCGCTCAGCGACGTCACGCTGGACAGCCAGCGGCGTGCGGTGATCGGCCTCTACCGGGCGCAGGAGGAGGTCAGCCGCGAGGACGCGCTGATGGCCGCCGCGATCAGCACCGGCCACACCAGCAAGGACGAACTGCGCTCCTTCACCTTCGCGGTCGCCGAGCAGCGCAACTACTACGCGGTCGACCTCAAGACCCTCACCGACGAGGCGCGCGCGCCCTTCGACACGTACTGGCAGAGCGCCAGCGGCAAGGCGCTGCGGGCCGCCGAGAACGCGATCATCGTCGCGGGCGTGGAGGAGGCGCCGGTCGTGGCCGCCCAGAAGGCGTGGCCCGCGACCGCCGCCACCGTGATGACCGACCTCGGCAAGCTCGACGGCGAGGCCATCGCGAAGTTCAGCAAGCAGGCCAGGCCGCTGTCCACCACGCTGGTCGTCGAAGCCGCCGTCATCGGTGTCCTCGGTCTGGTCGCGGTGATCGCCTCGCTGATCGTGTCGGTACGGATCGGCCGCAGCCTGATCCGCGACCTGTCCGGGCTGCGCCGCGAGGCCCAGGAGGTCTCCGGCACCCGGCTGCCCCGCGTCATGCGGCGGCTGGCCGCGGGCGAACAGGTCGACGTCGAGACCGAGGTGCCGCGCCTCCAGTACTCCGACGACGAGATCGGACAGGTCGGCAAGGCGCTCAACACCCTCCAGCGGGCCGCCGTCGAGGCCGCCGTCCGCCAGGCCGACATGCGCAAGGGCGTCTCCGAGGTCTTCGTCAACCTCGCCCGCCGCAGCCAGGTCCTGCTGCACCGCCAGCTCACCTTGCTGGACGCGATGGAGCGCCGCACCGAGAACGCCGAGGAACTGGCCGACCTCTTCCGCCTCGACCACATGACCACCCGCATGCGGCGGCACGCCGAGGGCCTGGTCATCCTCTCCGGTGTCGCCCCCTCCCGGCAGTGGCGCAAGCCCGTCCAGCTCATGGACGTGGTCCGCGCCGCCGTCGCCGAGGTCGAGGACTACGAGCGGATCGAGGTACGGCGTCTGCCCCGGCTGGCCGTCACCGGCTCCGCGGTCGGCGACCTCACCCACCTGCTCGCCGAACTCATCGAGAACGCCGCCGTGTTCTCGCCGCCGCACACCGCGGTACGGCTGCACGGCGAGCCGGTCGCCAACGGCTTCGTGCTGGAGATCGACGACCGCGGCCTCGGCCTGACGCCCGATGCGCTGCTGGAGTCCAACCTCCGGCTGGCCGAGACCCCGGAATTCGAACTGTCGGACACCGACCGGCTCGGCCTGTTCGTGGTCAGCCGCCTCGCGCAGCGCCAGGGCGTCAGGGTCTCGCTGCGGCAGTCCCCGTACGGCGGCACCACCGCCGTCGTCCTCATCCCGGCGAATCTGCTCACCGAGACCGGCGACGACACCGGCGCGACCAAGATCGGCGACCTCACCGAGTCCCGCCCGGCGCGGGTGCCCTCCGACACCGAGCACACCTTCCGGCAGTGGGGCCTGGACGGCATCGGCGGCGAGACGCAGAAGGAGCACGAGGCGCACCCGGCGGACGAACCCGTCGGCGCGCCGGTCGGCGAGGCGGGCGACCCGGAACTCGACGGGCCGCTGCCGTTGCCGCGCCGCCGCCGTACCGCGCCCGTACTGGTCTCCGACCGCGGCCGACCGGTCGGCGGACCCTCCGCGCAGACCTCGCAGGCCGACCGGGGAGCGCTGGAACAGGCCGCGGAGCGGGCCGTGGCGCAGGCGCAGGCCCGCGGCGAGCTGTACCCACAGGGCCAGCCGCAGGCACAGACCCCGGCGCAGGCACCGGCTCCGGCGGAGCCCCAGCCGCTGCCCGCGCGCCGGTCCCCGTCTCGGCCCGCGTCCGAACCCACGCCCGAACCCCCGTCCGGTTCCCAGCCTTTGACGGCCGCGAAGAAGACGACCGCGTCCGGCGCGAGCGGCAGCGCACTGCCCCGCCGGGTCAGGCAGGCCAATCTGGCGCCGCAGTTGAGGGTGGAGACCACCGCCCACGACAGCGGCGGCGCGACCGGCGAGGGCGCCGGCCGCGAGCGGTCGGCGGACGAGGTCCGCGACCGGATGGCGGCACTCCAGCGCGGCTGGCAGCGCGGCCGGGAAGTGACCGAGAACGACGGCACGCAAGACGACCCGTCGGCATCCGCACCGAGAACGACACCTGAGGGGAACGGTCGATGACCGCACCATCGAGCCCGACACGCGAGCTGAGCTGGCTCCTTGACGATCTGGTCTCGCGCGTGGCCAGCATCCGCAAGGCCCTGGTCCTCTCCGGCGACGGCCTGGCCATCGGCGCGTCGGACGGACTGACCCGCGAGGACTCCGAGCACCTCGCCGCCGTCGCATCCGGCTTCCACAGCCTCGCCAAGGGCGTAGGACGGCACTTCGAGGCCGGACGCGTCCGGCAGACCATGGTCGAACTGGACGACGCCTTCCTCTTCGTGACGGCGGCGGGCGACGGAAGCTGCCTGGCCGTACTCAGCGCGGCCGAGTCCGACGTCGGCCAGGTCGCGTACGAGATGGCGCTACTGGTCAAGCGGGTCGGTGCCCACCTGGGCACCGCGGCTCGGAACGACGGCGGCGCGGCACTCAGCGGCTGACCGGATGATCTGACAACGGGGTGACGGGTGTCATGACTTCTGATTCGGACCGGTGGTACGACGACGCGGCAGGACCGGTGGTGCGGCCCTATGCGATGACAAGGGGCCGCACCAGCAACGCCGCTGAGACGAAGATCGACCTGATCGCCCTGGTGATCACGGAGACCGAGGCCGGGGACGACGGAGGCGCGCAGGACGACCACACGCTGTCACCCGAGCACCTCGACATCGTCGAACGCTGTCAGGTCCAGGCCGTCTCCGTCGCGGAGCTGGCCGCCGACCTCGACCTGCCGGTCGGGGTGGTCCGCGTCCTGGTCGGGGACCTGCTGGAGGCGTCGCACGTACAACTCCACCAGCCGGTCCCACCGGCCGAGTTGGTGGACGAGAACATCCTGCGCGAGGTCATCAACGGGCTGCGCGCGCTGTAGTGGATCGTGATCCACTGCGGCGTGCCGGTCATGTTCGAACAGGACTAGGCTCTCCGCAGACGTACGACGAAGCGCAACCGACGTACAGATCGACGTACAACTGACAACGCCGGCAGGGAAGTAGACACAACATGGCTTTCGCGCGATCGGATCGCCGCCGCAAGCCGTCCGCCGACGAGCCGGTGGCACTCAAGCTGCTGGTGGCGGGCGGCTTCGGCGTGGGCAAGACCACGCTGGTGGGCGCGGTCAGCGAGATCAGGCCGCTGCGCACCGAGGAGTCGCTCAGCGAGGCGGGCCGCCCGGTGGACGACATCGAGGGCGTGGAGGGCAAGCGCACCACCACCGTCGCCATGGACTTCGGGCGGATCACGCTCAGGGACAACCTGGTGCTGTATCTGTTCGGCACGCCAGGACAGGACCGGTTCTGGTTCCTGTGGGACGAGTTGGCGCAGGGCGCGCTCGGCGCGGTCGTGCTCGCCGACACCCGCCGCCTGGAGGACTGCTTCGCGGCCGTCGACTACTTCGAGCGGCGCGGCATCCCCTTCACGGTCGCCGTCAACTGCTTCGACGGCGCCGAACTGCACGCGCCGGACATCGTGCGCGACGCCCTCGACCTGGACGCCTCGGTGCCGGTGGTGATGTGCGACGCGCGCGAGCGGGACTCGGCGAAGAACGTCCTGATCACCGTGGTGGAACACGCGGCGCAGATGGCGACGGGGCGCAAGGAGCCCGCCGCCACCTGAGCCCGGCGGCTGCCTGGGGCCGGACGTTTCCGCAGCCCGGCCGCCGCCTGAGCCCGGTTCTTTCGCGAGGCGGCCAACCGGCCGCCGTTCAGAGCCGATCGCTATCCGGCGGAGCCGTCCTCGTCGTCCTCCTCCAGCCAGCCGAAGCTCCGCTCGACGGCCATCTTCCAACGCCGGTAACCGAGTTCACGTCGCGGCTCGGCCATGCGCGGCTTCCACTCGGTGTCGCGCTCCCACTGCGCCCTGAGCGTGTCGAGGCCGTCCCACACGCCGGTCGCCAGACCCGCGGCGTAGGCCGCGCCGAGGCTGGTGGTCTCGGCGACGACCGGCCGCACCACCGGCACGCCCAGCACGTCGGCCTGATGCTGCATCAGCAGGCTGTTGACGGTCATGCCGCCGTCCACGCGCAGTTCGGCGATGCGTACGCCGGAGTCCTCCTGCATCGCGTCGACCACCTCGCGTGTCTGCCAACTCGTGGCCTCCAGCACGGCCCGCGCCAGGTGCGCCTTGGTGACGAAGCCGGTGAGCCCGGTGATCACACCGCGCGCGTCGGACCGCCAATAGGGCGCGAACAGCCCGGAGAAGGCCGGCACGACGTAGGCGCCGCCGTTGTCGGGCACGCTCGCGGCCAGCGGCTCGATCTCGTCCACGCTGCGGATGAGGCCGAGTTGGTCGCGCAGCCAGTGGACGAGTGCCCCGGTGACGGCGATCGAGCCCTCCAGGCAGTACGCGGGCCGGTCGCCGCCGAGCCGGTAGCCGACGGTGGTGAGCAGACCGCTCTTGGACGGCACCGGCCGTGCCCCGGTGCTCATCAGCAGGAAGCTGCCCGCGCCGTAGGTGTTCTTGGCCTCGCCGGTCTCGAAGCAGGTCTGTCCGAAGAGCGCGGCCTGCTGGTCGCCGAGCGCGGCGGCCACCGGCACGCCCGCGAGCCGTCCGACGGCGGTGCCGTAGACCTCGGCGGAGGACCGTATCTCCGGCAGGACGGCCTCGGGGATGTCCATGGTGGCCAGGATCGCCGGGTCCCAGTCCAGCGTGTCGAGGTCCATCAGCAGGGTGCGCGAGGCGTTGGTGACGTCGGTGACATGGACGCCGCCGTGGACGCCGCCGGTCAGATTCCACACCAACCAGGAGTCGACGGTGCCGAAGGCGATCTCGCCGTTCTCCGCGCGCCGCCGCAGCCCCGGCACATGGTCGAGCAGCCAGGCCACCTTGGGCCCGGAGAAGTACGGCGCCAGCGGCAGCCCGGTGGCGTCGCGGAACCTGTCCTGGCCGTAGGTGCCGCCGAGTTCGGCGCACAGCGCCGAGGTGCGGGTGTCCTGCCAGACCAGCGCGTTGTGCACCGGGCGTCCGGTCGAGCGGTCCCAGAGCACCGTCGTCTCGCGCTGGTTGGCGATCCCGAGGGCGCTGAGCTGGTCGGGGCGCAGCCCGGCCCTGGCGAGCGCGCCCGCCGCCACGGCCTGCGTCTTAGCCCAGATCTCGGTCGCGTCGTGCTCCACCCAGCCGGGCCTGGGGAGGATCTGCCGGTGGTCGCGCTGGTCGGCGGCGACGATCCGGCCGCCGCTGTCGAAGACGACGCACCGGGTGGATGTGGTGCCCTGGTCGATGGCGGCTACGTAGCTCACGGGCTGGTCGCTCATGTCGGTCTCCCTTGCCCGGTCCGCGCGGGACCGTGTCGGGAACGGGCGGCGGCGCGGACCGCCGGTGGCCGGTGCCCCTCCCGCCGACCGGCTCCGCGCCACCGGAAGTGTTCTCCAGCGGTGACGGAGCGTCAAGAAGCCTGACCGATCAGGTCACTTCACGACGGAGCCGGGACCGATCCCCACCGTTTGACCCGACACGCGTCGGTACGGTCCGGCCCGGTGCGCGTCCGCCTGGCCCGTGCGGCCCGGCGCGCGTCCGACCAACCCGGTCGGCCCGGTGCGCGTCCGCCCGGCCCGTACGATCCGCTACGCGCCCCCCGGTGCCCGGTCACTTCATCACGACCACCGCGGAGCCGTGCCCGAACAGCCCCTGGTTGGCGGTGATTCCGAGCCGCGCGCCCGCGACCTGCCGCCCTTCCGCCCGGCCGCGGATCTGGCGGACCAGCTCGCAGACCTGCGCGATGGCCTGGGCGGGTACGGCCTCGCCGAAGGACGCCAGGCCGCCGCTGGTGTTGACCGGGATGGCGCCGCCCAGCGCGGTCGCCCCCGACCGCAGCAGCTTGGCGCCCTCACCCGCCGCGCACAGGCCCAGATCCTCGTACCACTGGAGTTCCAGGGCGGTCGACAGGTCGTAGACCTCCGCCAGGTCGAGGTCTCCCGGCGCGATCCCGGCTTCCTCGTACGCCGCCGCCGCGATCGAGGCGCGCGGCTCCCGGTCGGGCGGGGGCACGGCGACGGCGGAGTCACTCGCGATGTCCGGCAAGTCCGGTACGGTGCGCGGGTACTGGGGCGTTACGGTGGAGACCGCGCGGATCCGTACCGGGGCGGAGGTGTGCCGCCGGGCGAAGTCCATGCTCGACAGCACGAGCGCGGCGCCGCCGTCCGAGGTGGCGCAGATGTCCAGCAGTCGCAGCGGATCGGCGACGACCGCGGAGGCCGCGACCTCTTCGGCGCTGACCGGCTCGCGGTAGCGGGCCAGTGGATTGGCCGCGCCCGCACGGGAGTTCTTGACCTTGACCTGCGCGAAGTCGTCGAGTGTGTCGCCGTGCACGGCCATCCTGCGGCGCGCGTACAGGCCGAAGTAGCCGGGGTTGGTGGCGCCGAGGACCCGGAAGCGCAGCCAGTCGGGGTCGTCGGGCCGCTCGCCGCCCGCGGGGGCGAAGAAGCCCTTGGGCGCGGAGTCGGCGCCGACCACGAGCGCCACGTCGGTGAGGCCCGCCAGGATCTGCGCGCGGGCGGTCGCGATGGCCTGCGCCCCGGAGGCGCACGCGGCGTAGACGCTGGTGACGCGGGCGCCCTGCCAGCCGAGCGCCCGCGCGAAGGTCGCGCCCGCCACGTATCCGGGATAGCCGCCGCGTACGGTGTCGGCGCCCACCACCGACCGCACCTCGCGCCAGTCGAGGCCCGCGTCCGCGAGGGCCGCGCGGGCGGCGGCGACCCCGTATTCGGTGAACGGCCGCCCCCACTTGCCCCAGGGGTGCATGCCGGCGCCGAGGACCGCGATGTCGGCGGTCATCGGGCATCGCCCACGGGCCGCCAGTTCCAGGTGCCGCGTCCGGTGTCGGCGCCGCCCGTACCGTCGGCTGCCGTCTCCCCGAGCACCCCGGGCACCAGCTCGACCGGCATCCCGACCGCGAGATCGGCCGGGGTCACTCCGGGCGCCGCCTGTCCCAGCACGACCATCCGCTCGTCCGCCAGCTCGACGGCGACCAGGGTGTACGGCTGCCACGCGCGCCCGGGGTCCGAGGGATACGGCGGCGGCGTCCGGTAGCGGGCGTCGGTGTACGACCAGACGTGCCCGGTCCTGGAGAGCGGGAACTCGTCCAAGTCGGTACCCGCGCACGCGGGGTTGCGGCAGAAGGAGTCCTCACGGGGGAAGAACACGCTTCCGCAGTCGCGGCACCGGGTGCCGAGCAGCCGGAAGTCGGTTCCCGTCCCCTCGGTGAACCAGCCCTCGACCACCGGCGGTGTGCGCCTGTGCTGCTCCACGCGGCCTCCCCGGCTCGCCATCTGACGGATCGTCAGAAGTGTGCCACGGGCGGCCCGCCGGCGGAACAGTGTCGGACCGCGCGAAGTCGGCGGGCCGGACCGGCCGGTGCGAGGGGGTGTCAGGCGTCGTCGCCCGTGCCGCCCTGCTCCGCCAGCCACTTGTCCGCCGTCTCGGCCAGTTCGGCGTCCCGTCCGGCGAGCATGGTGGTGATCATCTTGACGTCGCCGCGCAGCGACCACGCCGGGTGCCCGAAGGTCGCCGGATTGTTCTTCTCGATCAGGAAGTGGGCGGGCCACGCCGTTCCGTACCCGATCAGCGGCAGCGCCGCCGCGTACCGCTTGCGGCCTCGCGCCAGGCCGTACCCGGTGACCGCGAGGCCGGTGAGCGTGCCCGTCAGGTGCACCCAGCGGGTGGCGGCCTTCGAGTGCATCGCCACGTAGTACGGCCAGAACTCCTCGAAGGTGCTGAACGTCTGCTTCGTCATTACCGCAGAGTAGCGCCGCCGCTGGACGGTGTCAGGGGTCGGTGCTATGGTCTTCTCGTAGTGAGAATGACTCACCTTGAGAACAACATCCGGGGTGGGTTCGGCGCGAGACGGGGGCGATCATGACGGACGCGGCGAACACGTCGGAGTCGGCGGGGGAGTCGGCGGCGCGGCGGGAGCGGGACTTCCTCGACTCCTACGATCCGCGCGCCTTCGACCCGATCGCCGTGACCGTCGACATCGTCGCGCTGACCCTGCGCGCCGACCGGCTGCACGTACTGGCCGTCGAGCGGGGCGGACCGCCGTTCGCGGGGGAGCGGGCACTGCCGGGCGGATTCGTCCGCGCGGGACGCGAGTCCCTGGACGAGGCGGCGGCGCGGGAGTTGGCCGAGGAGACCGGCCTGGACGCCACGGCGCTCGGCCGGGTCCACCTGGAACAGCTCGGCTCCTACGGCGTCCCCGACCGCGACCCGCGCATGCACGTGGTCTCGATCGCGTACCTCGCCTTCGCGCCGGGACTGCCCGATGCCACGCCGGGGAGCGACGCCGCGGGCGCCGCCTGGATCCCCGTCGAAGCAATCCTCCCGAAAGGGCAACCGGACACGGCGCCGCCGCGTCCCTTCGAGCAGGGTCGGCGGACCGGAATCTACGGGGGTGGTACCGGCCGCCGGCCCGCTTCTCACGGGAGCGCTCCCCGGCTCGCCTTCGACCACGACCGCATCCTCGCGGACGGTCTGGAACGCGCCCGCGGAAAGATCGAGTACACCCCGCTGGCCACGGCTTTCCTCGGCGAGACCTTCACCATCAGCGAATTGCGGGCGGTCTACGAGACGGTGTGGGGCGCGCCGCTGCACGCGGGCAACTTCCACCGCAAAGTGCTCTCCGTGCCGGGCTTCGTGGAGTCCACCGGCGAGACCGACAGCCGCCCCGGCAGCAAGGGCGGTCCGCGCGCCCGTCTCTACCGGGCAGGCGATGCCCGGTTGCTGCACCCGGCGCTGCTCCGCCCCGACCGGGAGGACGACGTCCGATGACCGCCACCACGAATCCGCTCGATGACCCGGCCGGTGACCGGACCAACGGCCCGACGCGTGGCGCGAGTCGCGGACCCCTCGGCGACACCGGCAACGACCCGTCGGGCGCACACATACGCACCTTCGAGGACGCCCTCGCCGCCCTCGACGCCGACTTCCCGGCCGACGCCCACGACGCGGTCCGCCACTACCGGCGGCTCGCCCGGCTGCTGCACCCCGACGCCGCACCGCCCGGCCGCACCGCGGAGGCCGCCGCGGCCTTCGCCCGGCTGTCCGCCCGCCACCACCACACCGACGAAAGGGCCACCGCTCCCACCGTCACCACCGCGGACCGCCGCTACGTCCTCGGCCCGGTCCTGGCCACCGGCGACCTCGCCGTCCTGCGGACCGCCCACTACGACGAGAACGGCGACCGGCGCGAGGCCGTACTGAAGATCCCGCAACGGCCCGGCGACAACGACCTGTTGGAGCACGAGGCCGACGTGCTGCGCCGCCTCGACACCGTCGGCGAACGGCGGCACCGCGCGTACGCCCCGCAACTGATCGAGAGCTTCAGGCACCGCGACACCGACGGCGTCGAGCGGCACGTCAACGCGCTCGTACCGCTCACCGGCTTCCACACGCTCGCCGAGGTCGCCGCCGCCCACCCCGGCGGCCTCGACCCGCGCGACGCGGCCTGGATGTGGCGCCGCCTGCTGACCGCGCTCGGCTGGGCCCACCGCGCCCGGCTGGTGCACGGCGCCGTCTTCCCCGAACACGTCCTCATCCACCCCGAGTTGCACGGCCTGGTCCTGGTCGACTGGTGCTACGCGACCGCCTTCGACACCCATGTGCCGGTCCTCGTCGACCGGCACAGGGACGCCTATCCGCCCGAGGTCCCGGAGCGCCGACCGGCCTCCCCGGCCACCGACATCCACCTCGCCGCGCTCTGCGTGCGGCAGCTCATGGGCGACCGGGCACCGGCGCCGATGCGCGCCTTCCTGCGCGCGTGCGTACTGCCCTCGCAGAACGCACGCCCGCAGGACGCCTGGCAGCTCCTCGGCGAGCTGGACGACCTGCTGGAACGGCTCTACGGGCCGCGCACCTTCCGCCCGTTCGCCATGCCGCACATCTGACAACCGCGACACCACCACCACGACACAAGGGGGAACCACCATGGGCAGCGGAAGCTGGTCCACCAATGTCTACGACGCCGCCGCGCGCTACCGCGCCGCGTCCGGCTCCGGCGCCTTCGCCTACAGCGACCACGTCACCGGCTCGTCCCCGCGCAGCAGTTGGGCGGCCCACCCGTCACTCGACCCCAAGAACATCACCCTGCGGGAGAGCCGCGACTCCGCGGAACACCCCACCTCGCTCGCCATCGCCGTGCTCTTCGACGTCACCGGCTCGATGCGCACCGTGCCGCAGGTGCTCCAGACCAAGCTCCCCGAGCTGTTCGGCCTGCTGCTGCGCAAGGGCTACACCGAGCACCCGCAGGTGATGTTCGGCGCGGTCGGCGACGCCACCTGCGACCGGGTGCCCCTCCAGATCGGGCAGTTCGAGTCCGACAACCGGATGGACGACGACCTCGGCAACATCCTCCTGGAGGGCGGGGGCGGCGGCCAGATGAGCGAGTCGTACGAACTCGCGCTCTACACCATGGCCCGGCACACCGCGCTGGACTGCCACGAGAAGCGCGGGCGGCGCGGCTACCTGTTCCTGATCGGCGACGAGATGCCGTACGGCAAGGTCAAGGCGCGCGAGGTGTGGGACGTCCTCGGCGAGCGCATCCCGCAGGACATCCCGATCACCGACATCGTCGCCGAACTCCAGCGCACCTACCACGTCCACTACATCCTCCCGGCGGGCTCCTCCTACGTCGGCAACACCGAAGTGCTCGGCATCTGGCGGAAGTTGCTCGGCCAGAACGTCATCGAGCTGGACGACCTCGACGCGGTCTGCGAGACCATCGCGCTGACCGTGGGCCTCGGCGAGGAGGCGATCGACCTCGCCGCGGGCCTGGCCGACCTGGCCGACGTCGGCTCGGCGGCGGGCGACAGCGTCAGCAGGGCGCTCGCCGGACTCGACCGGGGCAGGGACGGCGCGGCCCGCGGCAGCGCCCTCGCCGTCTCCGACGCGCCCCTCACCGACGGCGACGCGGGTCCCGCCACCACCACGAGGCTGTAGTGCACACCATCGTCGTCGACCTCGGATTCGGGGACGCGGGCAAGGGCGCCGCCGTGGACCGGCTCTGCCAGGACGGTACGGTCCAGGCGGTCGTCCGGTTCAACGGCGGCGCCCAGGCCGCGCACAACGTCGTCACCGCAGACGGCCGCCACCACACCTTCGCGCAGTTCGGCTCCGGCACGCTGCGCGGGGTCCGCACCCACTTGTCGCGGTTCATGACCGTCGACCCGCTCGCGCTGGCCGCCGAGGCCGACCACCTGCGCACGGTCGGCGTCCCCGACCCGTACGCCCTGCTGTCCGTCGACCGTGCGGCGCCGATCGCCACCCCGTACCACGCCGCCGCCAACCGGCTGCGGGAGCAGGCGCGCGGCGCCGACCGGCACGGCTCCTGCGGGATGGGCGTGGGCGAGGCCGCCGCGTACGCGCTCGCCCACCCCGGCGACGCGCCGACCGTCGGCGACTGCGCGTCACGCCCCCGGCTGCTGCGCCAACTGCGCCTGCTGCGCGACCGGTTGGCGGACGAGTTGGGCCCGCTTTCCGCGCCGCCGGTCGAGGACTGCGCGGAAGTCCTCGCCGCCTTCGCCCGTACGGTCACCCTGACCGACGGGGCCGCGCTGCACGACCTCCTGCGGCGGGGCCCGGTGGTCTTCGAGGGCGCCCAGGGCGTCCTGCTGGACGAATGGCACGGCTTCCACCCGTACACCACCTGGTCCACCACCACCTTCGCCAACGCCGAGACGCTGCTGGCCGAGGCGGGTACACCGGGCGAGGCACGGCGGCTGGGCGTCGTGCGCACCTACACCACCCGGCACGGGCCGGGCCCGCTCGTCACCGAGGACCCGGAGCTGACACCGCTGCTGCCCGAGCCGCACAACGGCCACGGCCGCTGGCAAGGCGCCTTCCGCACCGGCCACTTCGACGCCGTCGCGCACGCGTACGCCGTGGAGGTCTGCGGGGGAGTGGACGCCCTCGCCGTCACCCACCTCGACGCGCCCACCCGCGCCCGCGGCCTGCGCATCTGCCGCGCCTACGGCATCGACGGCACCCTCGTCGAACGCCTCCCGCCGGGTCCGCCCGGCGACCTGGCCCGCCAGGCCGCCCTCACCGCGCGCCTCCAGCGCGCCCGCCCGGCCCTGTGGGACACGCCCGGACGCGACCCGCGCCGCTGGTCGGACGCGATCGGCGCGGCCCTGGGCGCCCCCGTCCTGCTGGAGTCCTCGTCCCCGACCCGCCAGGTCCTGCGCAAGCCGCCCCGCGGCCCAGAAGCCGGCCCGACCCGCAAGGCCGCCTCTGAAGCGGCCCGTCACCCCACCCGCACGACCGCTGTCCGATAGGGTCCCGCCGTGGCCAAGGACTCTCACTGCTCGTCATGCGGCGCGCCCTTCGGCGCCGACCCCGGATGGCCGCGCACCTGCGGGAACTGCGGGGCCGTCAGCTACCGCAACCCGCTGCCCGTCGCCGTCGCCCTGCTCCCGGTACGGCACACCGACGGCACGGGGCTCGTCGTGATCCGCCGGACGATCGAGCCGCGCCTGGGCCGACTCGCCCTGCCCGGCGGCTTCATCGACTTCGGCGAGAGCTGGGAACAGGCCGTCGTCCGGGAGC
Source organism: Streptomyces sp. NPDC088197 (assembly GCF_044741185.1). NCBI lineage: Bacteria > Bacillati > Actinomycetota > Actinomycetes > Kitasatosporales > Streptomycetaceae > Streptomyces > Streptomyces sp. NPDC088197. The sequence continues at coordinate 13,414 of NZ_JBIUSD010000027.1, read as the reverse complement.
TGTCGGAGGAGACCGGCATCCGCGCCTCGGCGGCGGACGTCACCCTCGCCGACGCGCTCACCGACGAGGACGGCGGATATCTGCTGCTGTTCGGCCTGCTGCCGGAGCGCGACGCGGCCGAACTGCCGCCGTCCGTACCTACCGACGAGACCGACGGGCACCAGATTCTGCCGCGCCCGGCCGAGTTGGGCTTCCCCCTGCACACCCTGGCCGCCCGCCGCTGGTTCGACGGCGCTTACGACACGCCGCCGCGCACCCGGTAACCGACCGGCTTCTACGACACGGCACCGCGCACCCGGTAACCGGTCGGCCCCTACGACGCCGTGCCGCCACCCCGTAGCCGACCCGCTTCTAAGACGCCGTGCCGCGCACCCGCACCCGGTAGCCGACCGGCTCCCCGGCGTCCGCGCCGTCCCGCTCCACCACGACCTCGCCGTCCGCCCACCGAGAGGTGAACCGTTCCATCCGCGCCGTGCCCCAGCCCTCCGGGTCGCCGCTGAAGACGACACCGCTCCCGGTACGGCCGAGTCGCGGTGCCCACACCTCCAGTTCGACCTCGCCGTCCGCCCCGGCCACCGGCACGATCGCACCCGCCCGCGCCAGTACCGGAATCCGGCCCAGCGGCGCGTCGAGCAGCACCTGACCGGGCCCGCGGTGCGCCGTACCGGTCGCGGTGTCGTACCACAGGCCGCGCGGCAGCCGTATCGCCCGCGTCAGCGAACCTGGTTCGAGCACCGGAGCCACCAACAGCGCGTCGCCCAGCAGGAAAGCGTCATCGCACTCGCGCAACGCCCGGTCACCCGGCGCGTTCCACCACAGCGGGCGGACGTACGGGGCGCCGGTGCGGTGCGCGACGTGCGCCAGCGACTCCAGATACGGCAGCAGCCGCACCCGCTCGGTCAGCGCGGCCCGCGCGTGCTCCAGCACCTCGGGGCCGAACTCCCACGGCTCGCGCCGCCCGGCGTCGATCGCCGAATGGGTGCGGAAGAACGGCAGATACGCGGCGAGTTGGAACCAGCGCAGATACAGCTCGGGCGATGGTGAACCGGTGAAGCCGCCCACGTCGGGGCCCGAGTACGGCACCCCGCACAGGCCGAGCCCGAGGACCAGCGACAGGGACGCGCGCAGCCCCGGCCAGCCGGTCGCCACATCGCCCGACCAGGTGCCGCCGTACCGCTGCATGCCCGCCCAGCCGGAGCGCGAGAAGAGGAACGGCCGCTGCTCGGGGCGCAGTTCGCGCAGCCCTTCGTAGCCCGCGCGGGCCATCGTCAGGCCGTACACATTGTGCGCCTCGCGGTGGTCGCCGCCTCGGCCCTCCAAAGAGTGCCGCGCCGAGCGCGGCAGGGTGTTCTCGCCGAAGGACACGAAGGACACCGGCTCGTTCATGTCGTGCCAGACCCCGGAGAAGCCCTGATCGAGGCGCTCGGCGTACAACCGGCCCCACCACGCCCGCACCTGGGGGTCGGTGAAGTCGGGGAAGGCCGCATCGCCCGGCCAGACCACGCCGTTGACCTCCCGGCCCCGCGCGTCCCGCACGAACGCGCCTTCCTCGGTGCCGCTGTCGTAGACCGCCACACCGGGCTCCGCCTTCACCGCCGGGTCCACGATCGACACCATCCGGATCCCGGAATCCGCCAACTCCGCGGCCAGACCGGGCAGATCGGGAAACCGGCCCTTGTCGACGGTGAAGACCTGGTGGCCGTCGAAGTGGTCGATGTCCAGATGCAGCACCGACAGGGGCAGTTCCCGCTCGCGGTAGCCCGCCACGACCCGCCGCACCTCCCGCTCGCTGCCGAAGCCCCAGCGCGAGTGGTGGTGGCCCAGCGCCCAGCTCGGCGGCAGCGCGGGCCTGCCGGTCAGCGCCGTCCAGCCGTTGAGCACCCGTGACGGTGTACCGGTGATCACCCAGTAGCGCAGCGGCCCGCCGTCCATCCGCAGCTCGCAGCCGCCCGGCCGGTCGTGGCCCGAGCCCGCGCCCTCCTCACCGTCCCGCAGCGTCACCCTGCCGTCCCACGTGTTGTCGTGGAAGACCAGGTGGCAGCCCGCGTCGGCGACCACGAGCTGCACCGGCATGGTGATGTACAGCGGGTCGTCGCCCGGCTCGAAGGAGCCGTCGGGGTCGGTGTTCCACAGCCGGTAGCCGCCCGCGGGCAGCCGCGGTCCCACGGCCCGGCCGCCGAGCCCGTACACCCGCGCGTCGGCCGGGGTCTCCGAGCGCTGCACCCAGCGCGCGCCCACCCCCGGCTCACCGCCGGTCGGCTCCCACCAGCGCGGCGGCAGCTCCCTGCGCAGCAGCACGCCGCCGGGCGTGCGGATCTCCACCGCGCCGTGCCGCGACACCAGGACGGTGACGCGCTCGGACACCACCCGCCAGCCGTCCTTGTCCGGTTCGAGGATCGCCCGCAGATCCGCCTCGGGCCGCCCGCCGGCCAGCGCGTACGACGGGTCGGGATCCGCGCCGTCCCAGCCGCAGAAGACAGCGCCGCCGATCGCCACCCGTATCCGCAGCACCGAGCGCGCGAACCGTACCCGGCCGCCGCCGGGCAGCGGCTCCACCTCCTGCGCGGCGCCCGGCACCCGGGCGCGCTCGGCGCCGCGCCGCGGCAGATCCCGCGCGTCCGTGCGCTGCCGCCGCCAGGCCGAGCGTGTGGCACGCCGGCCCTCGGCGGAACCCGCCGTCCGCACCGTCCGCAGCAGGTCCCGAGCGTTCATGCCCCCACCCTTCCATCGAAACCGCCGGTCGCGCCGCTCGTTCAGCCACCGTTCACCTGGAGGGGGCGGTGCGCGACCCGCGCCGGTCGCCGGCGCCGCCGACCCGGACCGCACCCCGCGCGCCCGTGCCCTCCCGGCGGCGGGGCCGGGCCCGCGCGGGCCCGGTGAGTGATCTTCCCAGGGATCTTGGCGGGAACCCCGGCGGGAGCCGGAAACAGAGCCACCCCGTCGCCGCCCCGCCGCCCGGACCACCCCCTCGGAACCCCTCGTCAGAGCCCCCGCCGACCCCCGCCGCGCGACCCATGGGCCACCCCGCCCTGGCGCCGAAGACGATCACATGGCATCGTCCTGCCCAGGCCCGGGGCGGGACATTCCGCCCGCAGGGGACCAGCCGCAGATACGCGACGACGCGTACCGTCCGGGGAGCCGCCCATATGAGCACCACGCCCGAGCCCGCCGACAGCCCGGAGCCCCTGTGGACGCCGGGACCCGAGCGGATCGCCCGCGCGCAGGTGACCCGGTTCCAGGACTGGACGGCCGAGCGGTACGGCGCCCCGGCCGCCGTGCCCGGCGACCCCGCCGCGAGCTACCACGCGCTGCACGCCTGGTCGGTCCGCGACCCCGACGCCTTCTGGCGCGCGATCACCGAGTGGTACGACGTCCGCTTCAGCACCCCGTACGAGACGGTGCTCGCCGACGCCTCGATGCCCGGCGCCCGCTGGTTCCCCGGCGGGACCCTCAACTACGCGGAACACGCGCTGCGCCCGGCCCTCGACCCGGCCCGCGCGGACACCCCCGCCCTGCTGCACCTGGACGAGAGCCACGAGACCGGCACGGTGAGCTGGGCCGAACTCAGCCGCCAGGTCGCCTCGCTCGCCGCGGCCCTGCGCCGCCTCGGCGTCACCCCCGGCGACCGCGTCAGCGGCTACCTGCCCAACATCCCGCAGGCCGTCGTCGCGCTGCTCGCCACCGCGGCCGTCGGCGGCGTATGGACCTCCTGCGCCCCGGACTTCGGCGCCCGCAGCGTCCTCGACCGCTTCCAACAGGTCGAGCCCGTCGTGCTGTTCACCGTGGACGGCTACCGCTACGGCGGCAAGCGGCACGAACGGACCGACGTCGTCACCGAACTGCGCGCCGGGCTGCCCTCGTTGCGCGCCACCGTGCACATCCCGCTGCTCGGCACGCCCGCCCCCGAAGGCGCCCTGGACTGGGCGGACCTGACCGCCGACGACACCGCGCCCGCGTACGAGGCCGTTCCCTTCGACCACCCGCTGTGGGTGCTCTACTCCTCCGGCACCACGGGACTGCCCAAGGCCATCGTGCAGTCCCAGGGCGGCATCCTGCTCGAACACCTCAAGCAGACCGGCCTCCACCTGGACCTCGGCCCGGACGACCGCTTCTTCTGGTACACCTCCACCGGCTGGATGATGTGGAATTTCCTGGTCTCCGGGCTCCTGGCCGGTTCCACCGTCGTGCTCTACGACGGCAGCCCCGGCTACCCCGACGTCGCCGCCCAGTGGCGGGTGGCGGAACAGACCGGCACCACCGTCTTCGGCACCTCCGCCGCGTATGTGATCGCCTGCCGCAAGGCGGACATCCACCCCGGCCGTGACGTCGACCTGTCGGCCGTCAAGTGCGTGGCCACCACCGGCTCGCCGCTGCCGCCCGACGGATTCCGCTGGCTGCACGACGAGGTCAAGGAAGACCTGTGGATCGCGTCGGTCAGCGGCGGCACCGATGTGTGCAGTTGCTTCGCGGGCGGTGTCCCCACCCTCCCCGTGCACATCGGTGAGCTCCAAGCGCCGTGCCTGGGGACCGACTTGGAGGCGTGGGACGCGCAGGGCCGCCCGGTCGTCGACGAGGTCGGCGAGCTGGTCGTCACCAACCCCATGCCGTCCATGCCCATCAGGTTCTGGAACGACCCGGACGGCGCCCGCTACCGCGAGAGCTACTTCGAGATGTTCCCCGGCGTGTGGCGGCACGGCGACTGGATCACCCTCACCGCGCGCGGCACCGTCGTCATCCACGGCCGCTCCGACTCCACCCTCAACCGCCAGGGCGTCCGCATGGGTTCCTCCGACATCTACGAGGTCGTCGAACGCCTGCCGGAGATCCGCGAGTCGCTGGTCATCGGGATCGAACAGCCCGACGGCGGCTACTGGATGCCGCTGTTCGTGCAGCTCGCCGACGGCGCGGAACTGAACGACGCGCTGCGCGACCGGATCCGCACCGCGATCCGCGCCCAGCTCTCGCCGCGCCACGTACCCGACGAGGTCATCGCCGTCCCCGGCGTCCCCCACACCCTCACCGGCAAGCGCATCGAGGTCCCCGTCAAACGGCTCCTCCAGGGCACCGCGCTCGACAAGGCCGTCAACCCGGGTTCGGTGGACGACCTCGGGGTGCTGCGCTTCTACGAGCGGCTCGCCGCCGAACGCGCGAAGGGCCGCTCGTAGAAGGTCACTTCAGGCGCCGACGGTCACGTCCGCGTCGCCGTCATCCGGTGTACGCCGCGAAGATCTTCGAGAACTCGTACGGCGTCTGCGAGATGTTGGTGCACTTGTAGGTGGCGCCGGTGCACGCGTTTGCGTCCCGGCCCTCCTCCCAGAACGAGAGCATGCCCAGGTGCTTGCTCTGCGCGAAGGCGACGAGCTGACGGGCGTCGGCCTGGTCGTAGACGTGTCCGTCGTCGTTCTGGCCGAGCATCGGCGTCACGCCGACCATCGCCCAGAGCTGCGCGTCGGACTTGGTCGGATAGAGGGACTTGAGCTGTCCGAACAGGCTGTTGGCGGCCTGGACCGCCGCGTCGCCGTAGTCGACGCTCTGGTAGTAGTCCATGGCCATCACATTGACCATGTCCAGGTTGACGCCCGCGTTCTTCGCGGAGGTGACCACGTTCAGCCCGTTCGCGTCGAGACCGTTGGGCAGCACGGGCAGGGTCAGCGAGATCCGCAGACTCGGGTGGGACTGCTGGAGCAGCGCCAACGCCTGTGAGCGCAGGGCGATCGACGCGGGTTCCGCGACCGCCGAGCCCTCGATGTCGAAGTCGACGTAGGACAGGTTGTACGCGTCGACCACGGCGCCGTACTCGGTGGCCAGCGCACTGGCCGAACCGCACGCCGGGGCCAGCTCGATGCCGCTCGCGCCGCCGAAGGAGACCTTCACGTCCCCGCCGGCCGCCCTGATGGCGTCGATCTGGTCCTTCGCCCACGCCTGGCGCGGGTCATAGGCGTTGAACCACGACGCCTTGCAGCCCGCCGAGGTCACGAAGGCGAGCGTGAAGCTCTTCACGCCGCTCGCCTGGGACATCGCCGTGAGACTCGGCGTCGGCCAGGCGCCCATGTCCACGTACGGCGCGGTACGGATCACGCCGGGGCTCGGATTCCCGCCGCCACCGGTCGCGCTCGTGGCGCCGCTGACGGCCGCGCTGTACGCCGAGTAGTTGCCCGCCGCGTCCTTGGCGCGGACCTGGAAGGAGTACGCGGTGGACGCCGCGAGACCCGTCGCGGTGTACGACGTGCCGGTCACGGCGACCGGCGTGCCGCCGTTGCGTGAGACCTCGTAACCGGCCACGGAACCGGAGTTGTCGGTCGAGGCGTTCCACTTCACCGTCAGCGAGGAGCTGGTCGGCGAGCCCACGGTGACGCCGCCGGGCACGGTCGGAGGCGTGGTGTCGGAACCGCCGCCACCGCCGCCCGCGTCGCAAGAAGCCCCGTTGAGCTTGCAGTTGGCCGGGGTGGCGGTTCCCGAACCCACCCAGCCGAAGACGGCCGAGGCGCCCGGCGCGAGCGTCCCGTTGTAGTCGCGGTTGGTGAACGTGTAGTGCGTGCCGCCGGACGTGGCGGACTGGGTCAGCAGCGCGTCCCAGTAGCTGCCGACGCTGCTGCCGGAGGCCAGGTCGAACTCGACCTTCCAGGAACTGATCGCGGAACCGCTGCCGTTGGTGATCGTGTACTGCGCCTGGTAGCCGCTGCCCCAGTCCGAGGTCTTGGCGAAGGCCGCGCCGACGCCGCCGGCCGCCGAGGCGGGTGGAACGAGGAACAGGACGAGCGTGCCGAAGAGCGCGAGGAGGAGTGTGAGGGATCTTCGCATGCCGGACTCCCATTTGGTCTGTACCAATGCCGCCCAGGATCTGGATACTTGACCGGCGCCGCCCCCGTCAATAGCGCCGCTGGCACCTCACTGACCACCCCCGTCACGGTGCGGTGCCTCAACCCCCGTACGTGCTCGCGGAGTCGGCGAGCACGCGACCGAAGTCGGCGGCCAGCACGGCCGCTTCCGGCACCCGCAGGTCCGCGACGGTGATCCGTACGCCCGGACCCGTACCGATCCGGAACCGCGACCCGCCCGCCACCCACCAGCCCTGCGACCGCAGGCCGTTGACGACCGCGGCCTCGTCGCGCACCGGCACCCACACATTCAGACCGCTCACCCCGGCCCCGGTGATCCCGTGCTCCGCGAGCGCCGCGATCAGCGCCTCGCGGCGCTCGGTGTACGCCGTCCCCGCCGCGGCGACCAGTTCCGCCGTCGCCGGATCGGTCATCAGCCGGACCACCGTCTCCTGGAGCACATGGCTGACCCAGCCCGACGTCAGCAGCATCCGGCCGTCGTGCCGGGCGAGCGTGACCGGGTCGCAGGCCATCGCCGTCCATCGCAGATCGGTGCCCAGATGCTTGGAGACCGTACGGATCTGCGCCCATCGCCCCGGACCCCGCGCCCCCGCCGTGGTCAGCGAGTGCAGCGGACCGCCCGCCGTGTCCGCGCTGTGGTCGTCCTCGACGACCAGCACCTCGGGCGACCCCGCCAGCACCGCGAGCAACTCCTCCCGGCGCGCCTCCGACACCCGCGACCCGTACGGATTCTGCGCGCGCGGACACAGCACCACCGCCCGCGCGCCGGCCCGCAGCGCCGACCGCAGCGCTTCCGGCCGCATCCCCTCGTCGTCCACCGCCACCGCGGCCGTCCGCAGCCCCAACGCCGGTACGAGATCGAGCAGATGGTGGAAGCCGGGGTCCTCGACGGCCACCGCGTCGCCGGGCCGCAGCTCCACCGACAGCAGCCGCGCGACGCAGTCCAGCGCGCCGTGCGCGAAGGTGACCTGCCCGTCGGGCACCCCGTCCCGGCGGAACCACGCCCGCGCCAGCTCCTCCAACTGCGGCAGCCGGGGCGAGGCGCGGTGCGAACGTGCGCCGGGCGACAGCCGTCCCGGCGGCACCAGATCCGGCAGGAAGGCCGGGTCCGGATGGCCGCCCGCCAGATCCCGCAGCCCCTCTGGCACCCGGGGCGGACGCCGCGAGGCCACCGAGGGCGCCGACGCGACCACCGTCCCGCCGCGCCCGCGCGTCACCACGATCCCGCGCCGCCGCAGCTCCTTGTACGCCGCCGCCACCGTCCCCGGACTGACGCCGAGTCCGTCCGCCAGCGTCCGCACCGGCGGCAGCGCGTCCCCCGGGCGCAACCGCCCTTCGGTCACCGCCCGTTCGGCCGACGCGGCAATCTCCCTGGCCGTCGCACCGCTGATCGCATATTGTGTTGCCACATACATGAGTATGTACCAATACAATGCCGCACGGCAAGCGAGTACGTGGCGGACGAGCGGCGAACGAACCCGGTGACGAGGGGGAGCGGACACGATGCGGATACCGCCGATACCAGGAGGCCCGGACGGGCGGCGGATGCTCTGGATCAACCTCATCGACAAGACCGGCTCAGGACTCTGGGTCGCCGTCACCGCCCTCTACTTCGTCCTCATCGGCGGACTCAGCACCGGCCAGGCCGGACTGCTGCTCGGCCTCGGCGGCGCCGCCGGCATCGCGGGCGCGCCCGTCGCGGGCCGCCTGGCCGACCGCGTGCCGCTCACCCGCGTGCTGTTCGCCGTCCAACTCCTGCGCGGCGCCTCCAGCCTGCTGCTCCTGCTCGCCCACGGCTTCTGGCAACTGCTGCCCCTGGTCGCCCTCGGCAGCTTCGGCGAACGCTCCGCCTCCGTCCTCACCAAACTCTTCGCCGCCCGCGTCGCGGGACCCGACCGCGCCCGCTACCAGGCCGTACAGCGCACCGTCGTCAACGTCGGCTACACCGTCGGCGGCCTCGGCGCCTCCGCCGCCCTGGCCATCGGCACCAGCGCGGTCTACCGCGGCCTGCTCCTCGGCGACGCCCTGTCCTTCGTCCTCGTCGCCGCCCTGGTCGCCCGCTGCGCCGAACCCCCCTCGGCCAGCAGAACCGTCGCCGCCCACACCGCCCCGACCGCCACCACGGCCACAACTCCCGTACCGCACCGCGAAGTCGGCGCCCCCTCGAACCCCTGGCGGGACCGCGGTTACCTCCTCTACGCCGCCCTCGACTCGGCGATGTTCCTGTACGGCTGCGCGCTCAGCGTCGGCATGCCGCTGTGGATCATCACCCGCACCGACGCTCCGCACGGCCTCGCAGCCGCCATCTTCGTCGTCAACACCGTCATCGTGGTCGCCTTCCAGGTCCGGCTCTCCCGGCACGGCAGGACCCCACGCGTCGCCGCCGACTCCCTGCGCCGGGTCGCCGTATGGTTCCTGCTCTCCGGAGCCGCCACGGCCGTCGGCGTCGTCCACACGCGATGGGCCGCGACCGCCGCGATCCTCGCCGCCGCCATCGCCTTCACCGTCGTCGAGATGATCCAGTCCGCCATCTCCTGGGAACTGTCCGTCGCCCTCGCACCCGACGACGCACAGGGCAGCTACGTCGGCGTGCACGGCCTCGCCCAGTCCACCTCACGCTGCGTCGGCCCGCTGCTCATGACCTCCGTCGTCATCGCCACAGGACCGACCGGCTGGATCGCGCTCGGCGCCGTACTCGCCGCCGCCGCGCTCCTGCAACGCCGCCTGGTCCTGCGCCGCCTCGACCGACCGCACCCGACCGCCGCAGAACCGCCGTTGTCAGTGCCCCCGGTTACGGTGAGTGAGCACTAGGGGTCATCGGGACCCCGGTGCCACACCGAGGGGGAAGCATGTCCAGCACCAAGAACCGCACCACCCACCGCAAGAACCGCCACGCCCGCGCCGACCAGGCACAACGCCCGCCCCGGCACCGCGCGGCCCACCGCAGGGCGCTGCGCCGCGAAGCCCCCACCGTCGTCGCCCTGCTCCTGGACGACGAGGACTTCGCGGCCCTGACCGACCACCGCAGCTTCGCCTTCGACAACTACGCACAGTATCTGCACGCCGTCGACGCCTTCCTCCGCCACCTGCACGCCCAGGGCCACCACATCGCCGTCACACTCTTCGACCCCGACGCCTACGCCGACTACTGCACCACCACCCGCCAGCCCCCGGACAGCGCCACCACCCGCACCCACTACACCGCGGAGGCGACCGCCGCGGGCCCCTCCATCGCCTACACCCGCCAGTCCCTCACCCTGCTGCGCGCCCAACTCGCCCACGAAGCCGACCGCCGCGCCACCTGGGAGAGCGCCACCGACGCCCTCACCCGGGCCGGCACCTGCCCCGACTGCGGACAGGACCTCGCCCACTGCGCCTTCGACCGCGCCTCCGACACCCTGCTGCGCCTCATCGAGACCGTCGGCCCCGGCACCCACCACGTCGTGTGCAGCCTCCCCGCCGACGACGGCCCACTGCTCGCCGCCGTCCACGTACACGCCGACACCGACGACACGATCGAACTCGCGGAGAACGACGCCCTCGTGCTCTGCACCGTCATGGCCGCCAGCACCGCCACCGGCCGGACCGGAGGCGTCGTCCTGCGCACCACCCACGACGACGAACGGCCCGACACCGTACGCGGCTGGTCCCTGCGCGACGGCCACCTCCACCCGCTCACCGAAGCGGAGGTCTTCAACGCCTACTGCACCGACGCCGCCACCGGCGACCCCGTACCGCCCGAGCACGGCGTCGCCTACCGCGCGGGACTCCCCCTGCCGCCACCGCCCGTCGACCACATCGGCCCGACGGGTCCCTTCGGACCCCTCACATGAGGGAGAGGCCGCAGTACGGGACCGGCTGGCGCGGAACACCGGGCCGATGACAAAACGGCGGAGGGCGCCCCACCCCGCACGGGTGGAACGCCCTCCGCCAACCAACCCGACCGCCGCCGCCGCCGTCGGCTCACTCGCCGGACAGCACGCCCTGCGCCGCCCGCCGCGCATCATCGGCGCTGTCGGTCGCCCGAGCCGCGGCAGCCGCACGCTCGCACTGCGCCAGCGTGTACTTCGCCAACGTCGCCCGCACATAAGGAATCGACGCCGCACCCATCGAAAGGCTGGTGACACCCAGACCCGTCAGCACACACGCGAGCAACGGATCCGCCGCCGCCTCACCGCACACACCACAGCTCTTGCCCTCGGCCCGAGCCGCGTCCGCGGACGCCGCCACCAGGTCGAGCAGCGCGGGCTGCCACGGGTCCTGAAGCCGCGACACCGCACCGACCTGCCGGTCCGCCGCGAAGGTGTACTGCGCCAGGTCATTGGTGCCGAGCGACAGGAACTCGACCTCCTGGAGAATCGACCGCGCCCGCAGCGCCGCCGACGGAATCTCCACCATCGCACCGAACTTCGCCCGCAGCCCCGCCGCACGGCACGCGTCCGCGAACGCCTTCGCGTCCTGACGGTCCGCCACCATCGGCGCCATGACCTCCAGATACACCGGAAGCCCCTCCGACGCCTTCGCCAGCGCGGTGAGCTGCGTCCGCAGCACCTCCGGGTGGTCGAGCAGCGACCGCAGCCCCCGCACACCCAGCGCCGGGTTGGGCTCGTCCGCGGGCGTCAGGAACTCCAGCGGCTTGTCGGCGCCCGCGTCGAGCACGCGCACCACCACCCGGCCCTCGGGGAACGCCTCGAGCACCTGGCGGTACGCCTGAACCTGCTTGTCCTCCGTCGGAGCCTTCGAGGAGTCGTCCAGGAACAGGAACTCCGTACGGAACAGACCCACGCCCTCCGCCCCCGCCGCCACCGCCGCGGGCACATCGGCCGGGCCGCCGACATTCGCCAGCAACGGCACCTTGTGCCCGTCCGACGTCGCACCAGGACCCGACGACGCCGACAGCGCCGCCTTCCGGGCCGCGGCCGCCTCGGACAGCGCGGTCCGTTTCTCCTCGTCCGGCTCGACGAACACCTCACCGGTGCTGCCGTCGACCGCGATCAGCGTTCCCTCGGCCAGCTCACCCGCACCCGGCAGCGCCACCACGGCCGGCACCCCGAGCGCCCGCGCCAGAATCGCGCTGTGACTGGTCGGCCCGCCCTCCTCGGTGACGAAACCGAGCACCAACGCAGGGTCGAGCAGCGCCGTGTCCGCAGGCGCCAGATCACGCGCGATCAGCACATACGGCTCGTCGCTGTCCGGCACACCCGGCATCGGCACACCCAGCAGCCGCGCCACGATCCGGTTCCGCACGTCGTCCAGATCCGCGACCCGACCGGCCAGATACTCACCAGCGCCCGCCAACAGCGCCCGGTAGGAGGCGAAAGCGTCGTACACCGCGCGCTCGGCCGTACTCCCCACCGCGATCCGGCGCTCGGCGTCGGCCAGCAGCTCCGGGTCCTGCGCCATCAGCGCCTGCGCCTCAAGCACCGCCTGCGCCTCGCCGCCCGCGAGATGACCACGCGCGGTCAGATCGGCGGCCACCGCCTCGACGGCCTGCCGCGCCCGGCCCTGCTCGCGCGGAGCGTCGTCCGCCGGGATCTGCTTGGCGGGCGGCTCCAGAACAGCGGTGCCCATGTGCCGTACCTCGCCGATCGCCACACCGTGGCTGACACCGACGCCTCGCAGCGTTGTCTCCATCTCACCCGTCTCCGGTCGATGCGGCGGGTCGATGACGCCGCCGCTTAGGTTGCGTGCCCCCGCTGGCCTGACTCCTGGCGGAGCGCGGGACTACTTCCAGGTGAAGAGAGTGCCGCCCGCTTCGATCTCGCCGCTCTCCGCGACCTCGCCGAGCGCTTCCACCGTGGCCTCGAGCGCGACCACGGGGCACACCGGCGACTTCCCGGCCTCCTCGACGGCCGCCGGATTCCACCGGACGACCTCCTGGCCGCGGCTGACGGTGTCGCCCTTGGACACCAGCAACTCGAATCCCTCGCCATTGAGCTGAACGGTGTCGATGCCGAGGTGCGTCAGCACTCCGTGCCCTTCGTCGTCCACGACGACGAACGCGTGCGGGTGCAGAGAAACAACGACTCCGTCCACCGGGGACACCGCCACCGTCGACTCGCGCACGGGGTCGATGGCCGTACCCGGTCCCACCATGGCGCCGGAGAACACGGGGTCGGGCACTGCCGCGAGCCCGATGGCCCGTCCGGCCAGCGGAGAAGAAACGGTCGTCATGGGAAGCCTCCTATATGCGGAGCTCAAGACGCCGTCACTGCCTGTCACCGGACGGCGAGGCCGCGAGAGCAGCCTAAGTCATGTCAAGTATGGATTCCGCCCGAGCGGAAGCGACCACATGATGACCCTTCCCGATCGGAAGTCTGTCATCCGGCCACCCTCAGCCACCGTGACTGTCACCGCGACCGCAACGGCCGCGGTCGATTTGCTCCGAGCGGGGGAGTCCAGTACGTTGGCACAACCGCCTCGACGAGACCCGCGGAAACGTGTGTGCTCGGAACGGGGTTGGTAATTCCGACCGAATAGCTTCTGCTAAAGTCGGAGACACGACGAAGGGAAAGCCCGGAGGGCCGGTGAAACGGTCTGAAGGAAGCTTCCGTTCCTTGAGAACTCAACAGCGT
>NZ_JBIUSD010000026.1:0-70737 GCF_044741185.1 Streptomyces sp. NPDC088197 | reverse complement strand
CCCCTACCGCTACGTCGGCGGCACCTACGACCGCACCACCGGCTGGATCAAATACGGCCAGCGCTGGTACAACCCCACCACCGGCCGCTTCACCACCCAAGACGCACACTCCTTCCTCACCGACCCCGCCCAGGGCAACCGCTACGCCTACGCAGGCGACGACCCCATCAACAACACCGACCCCACCGGGCAATTCGGACTGTCGTCGGTGACTAGTGGCCTCGCAAAAGGGCTCGACGCTTATGACTGGCTGCAGGCAGGCACTAGCCTGCTGAGCGGAGACATTTCAGGAGCGGCGTCTGGGTTCGCCAGCATCAGCGCAGGAGTGGTGGCCGGTGCCGTATGTGAGGCAGCAACAGCCCCTGAATCCGCCGGACTTTCCACCGTAGGCTGCTATGCGTTCGGTGTGGCCGCATCATATTCAGTGCAGGTAGCTCTGTCGTGAATTAGATCGCTGGGGAGCGCTCTCTCCAGGAGCGCCCCCCAGCCCCCTTCGAGAGGTGATATTCATTTCCGATAAAATCGAGAAAAACTCCGCTCGCGGCTGGCTGTACCTCGCTGCGGCTTTCTTAGGCTTCTACGTGATCGTTGGATTCATAATGACCGCCAGCGGAAAAAGTGCGGCTTCGGCCTGGGGCGGCACACTCCCTGTATTGATCGCCCCACTCCTGGGAGTCGGATTCGTCCGATACCGAAGGCAAAAGCAAAATGGCCTCCGATAGGCCCGACACGAGTAAGCATGGCATCCAATACAAGCGGCAGGAGTCAAAATGACGACAATAAACTTCGCCGCCGGAGGGACGAGCCTGCCCAGTAGCACCGGAACGGATATCGCAATTACCTGCGTGTGCGCCGTCGTAGCAGGCGTAATATTCTTCATCTTCAGGTTCAAAAATAAGAAGTAGCGCGACACTGCAACTCGGGTACGAGGCTGGTCTCGCAACATCGGGGTTAGTACTCCAGTCGTAGTTCGTGATCTTCAAGTCTGAGTTGCTTGTCGTCGGTAGCGGCTGGTCTGGGAGCGGGCCTGGTGGTGACGTCGCCAGTCGGACCAGCCGAGCCGGTGGTCCGTGCCGTAGACGGGTTGTTCGTTGCAGGTGAGCGGGGTGCGGGTGTCGGGTGCGGGGTGGCGGTCGCCGTCGTCCGCTCGGACGACGGCGAGGAAGGCGCACCCAGCAGGTGATCTGGCCAACCGTCCGGGGACTCCGTACTGGCTTTCTCGCCAATAATAGAAAACGGGAAAAATGAGCAAAGACGCAACACGAACGTTGGTAATATTTGTAATTGTTTGCGCAGCACTGGGAATCGCTGGCATCACTCAGGGGGTAAACGGAAATGCCGTAATCCTAGCAGCAGGGATTGTCGCTCTTGCTTGTGCCCTTGTGGTGCTTTTTCTGATTATTCGAGGACCCAAAAAAGAGTAGCTTTACTCCAACCGCGGATTCCAGAGCAGCCGCTGGTGCGTCGGCGGTTTCGATAGCAATGTCACCCACCACGCCGAAAAGAGTGCCGAATGGGAATACCGGGTCCGAATATGGCGCGGCGAATGGTGATCTTCATCATCATCACGTTCATTGCTGCCGTATTTCTTATCATCCAGGGAAGTAACGAGGAGGGCGCAGGCGGAGTGGCATTCATCTGCGTGGGAATCGTTACGCTCGCAGCCGCCGGAACGCTGACCTATCTCATGCTGCGCGGTCCGCGGCGTGAATGATTCGCGGCGGAAGCACTTCGCCGCGTGCTGCGGATATGCAGATGCTCCCGGTGCTCGGCACCGGGAGCATCGAAGAGCAGGGCCGCTCGCTCAGCCTTGCCGGGTCTCTCCAGGGCCAGTCGACCCGGGTTACCACGGGCGGGTCGTCGCTCTTCTTCTCCGTGCCGACGAGTGCCGGGTTGGCGAAGGTGTCAGCGAAACTCTGCTGCTGAGCCGGTGGCGGCGGTGCCTGACCGGGCTCCCTCGTTCTGTGCGTCGCTCATGGTCACCAGTGTGGACCATGAGGGCGACGAATTCACTATTTGGTAAGGTGAAAAAAATAATGCACGTATTATTCGAAGTGCTGTTGGTGGTTGCTGGAATAGTTTTCATCGGTGGAGCGCTCTTTCGATGGCGCAACCATCAATCGTACGGCGTGAAGTCCCGCTCAGCATCTGTCATGTTGGGTTTGACGGGGTGCTTTGCCCTGGCAGCAGCCGCCTGGCCACCTCTGCTTGGAGGCATGGTTTTGACGGGGATCGCCTTCTGGGCATTCCAGCGAAAAGAGTGACTTTCCCCGGATGCTGTCGCGGTGGTTGCGCCAGCACCCGGCCCTGCCTATGGCCGTGATCCCGTGCCGTTCGGATCCGTGGTCACCGCGTCGACCAACACCGGCACGTGCGTCTACGCCCCAGCAGGTGATCTGGCCAACCGTTCGGGGAGTCCGCACTGGCTTTCTTGCCAATAATAGAAAACGGGAAAAATGAGCAAAGACGCAACACGAACGCTGGTAATATTCTTAATTGTTTGCGCAGCACTGGGAATCGCTGGCATCACTCAGGGGGTAAACGGAAATGCCGTAATCCTAGCAGCAGGGATCGTCGCTCTCACTTGTGCCCTTGGCTCTAAGGTGCTTCCGCGGCGCTGGGTCGTCGAGCGGACGTTCGACTGGCTCATGCACCACCGCCGGCCCGCCCGCGACTACGAAACTCACCCTCACCGCTCCGAAGCCATGATCAACATAGCGATGATCGACCTCATGAGCCGCAGACTGACCCGGGAATCGATCCGCAACTGGCGCGACAGCTGAACGGCGGCAGAGTCGGCCTCCTGCGAATCACAGCAGGTAGGGCCACAGGCTGACGCTGTTCCGCTTCACACTGATCTCGACCCACGTTCCATCGACAGCAGTCGATGGCGGCGGGTCGGCGAGGTCGAACAAGATGTGGGTTCCAGCTACTTCCAGCATGGCTCCGCCATCGCCCGTCAGGCCCAGCCGCCCCCGAAAGACAATCCGACCGCCTTCCTCCTCATCCACCCCCGGTGAAAATGAAGTGGCCGGTCGAGTGTTGCCGCCCCAGGCCACGTCCTCTTCAACGGTCGACTCCACATGATGTTCGCGGCCCACTCCCGTCGGATCGCCGCACCAGAACGCCGCAGCGGCACCCACCTCCGAGCGCACCCGAACCGTCGCGCGCCCGTCGGCGACCTGCCTCACCGCTTCCACTTGGATCAACACCCCGCAATCATCCACGGCAGCACCGCGCTGCCAAACACTCCTGCCAGGATAAAACGCTCTTTCAGGGCAAATGATGCCTTGGCGTCCACTTGCCCCGTCCACTCGCCGACGGCGCCGTGGATCCGCCAGGCGGTCTCCCGGGCGTCCTCACTGCTCACGGCTTGGACCACCAGGAGGACTTGTAGCCCTGCCAGCCGTCGAGGCCCGGCTGACCCACCGAGCGCCTCTTGCCGGCAGCTCGAATGCTGGGAACGGGGCGCCGTCGTACGGGGCAGGTCAGCCGATGCCGTAGTTAATAGTGCGGCGTTCGGGTGACGGGTTCCTGCGGGGCGGGCCCGCCGTACGTGTACTCGCCCTTGTTGCCCTCGGTACGGCGGCCGCGATGAAGCTTGGCGACGAACATTCCCCGGTCGAACTGGGCGAAGACACCCATCATCTGGCGCATGGTGGTGCGCATCGGGACCTCCGGGGTCGTCGGGCATGATCTCGCCCTCTGTTATGAGTTCTACGACGCCGATTTTTTCGGAAGTTCGCCCCCTTCCATCTCATCAGCGGGCCCAAAAAGGCCGCTGCAGCGATCACTGCGATGATCACAATCAGAGTGCTCACGTGACTCCTTCAGATTGCGAAAGGAAGCCCGAAGGCGGCGCCTCCGGGCAGATGAATTTAATAGATATTTAGTGGTCTTGGTTATTTTTCTTGCTTTTCTTTTTCCGATCACAATAATAATGGCGAATATGACGATTAGGCACATAATTCCTATGAGATCGAATACGGGACCGCCCGGCAGTCGGGTTCCGCCTACTGCAATATCAAAACCACTCTTCAATTTCTACTCCTACGGTTAGCGGTGACGAGGGCGGCCACCGATGGTCGGGGCCGTCCTCACCTCGCAGGTTAGTCGGATACCAGGCCGGAGACGTAGTCGCCCGCCCTTTTAGCTTTCTACTGTTTGCGCCGCTCAAGCCATGCATAGGTGGACCATATGGCGAACATTAGGACTGCAAAGAACAAGCACGTCCAAATTGCTTGATGCGCCCCATTGTCCGTGGCGAAAAAGTCCACGAGGCCGGCGACCACCCCGACCAAGAGGGCGAGTATTCCCCGCATGCTACTTTTCCAGTCATGTTCACCGCCGGTATAGTTGGTTCATTTGTTATGGACCGTGGCCAGGTTTTCGCAAATCCGGCCACGGTCCATGGAGAATCTTCTACAATTTCCCTACCATTTTGAGGACAGTGCCGCCGGCCCCGCCCCCAATTGCGCCGCCAGCGCCGTACCCAACACACGACTCAAGGTCACCTTTTGTGCTTCCACTGTTCATGGAGCTGGCAGTCATTCCGCCCACACAACCACTGAGGAATCCGGCAACATACGGGTTTTGAGTCACCACCAATGCTGTAACTCCGACTGCGGTTCCCAGTACGATTCCCATCGTATCCCCCAGAATGAATGTGCCGTTGGGGTCCGTATGACTGATGGGGTCGTTGCTGAAGGCGGCGTAGGGGTTGGTTTCCTGGCCGGAGGGGCCGGTTTGGGTGAAGTGGCCGGGGGTGGTGTAGTAGTAGCGGGCGCCCTTTTTGTACGGGCCTGTGGGGTGGAGGTAGGTGCTCTGGGGGCGGTAGGGCTGGGGCAGCGCTTCGACGGGGGGTCGAGGCGTCCTGGCCGTAGGGGTTGTGGTTGTGGAGTGCCCCCGGTTTTCATGGAGTTGAGTGTGCCCTGGGGATCGCGGGTGTATCCGGTGTCGGTTCCTGCGGTGGTGGAGGCGGCGAGTCCTTCGGGTCCGTTGTGGAAGGTCGTCGCGCCGAGGCTGGTGCGTTCGCCGTTGTCGGTGCCGGAGTACGCGGCGGTGAGGGCGGTGAGCTGGTTGAAGTCCGACCAGGTCTCGCCGTTGCGGGCCACGGCGCTGATGCAGGGGTTCGCGGCTGTTTCGTCTCCTGCTGCGTTGTAGGACCAGCCGGTGGAGGAGCCGTTCTTGGAGATGAGCTGGCTGGCGTCGTTGTAGGCGTAGGTGGTCCTGGTGTCGGGGCACGTGAAGAGGGCGCCGACGCCGGTCATGTTGCCCGCCGCGTCCAGGCAGTAGTGAACGGGGGTGGGGGTGTCCGCTTCGGTGAGCCGGTTATGGCGGTCGTAGGTGTAGGTGAAGTAAGGCGCCCTGCGGCGCCGTAGCCGTAGTCGACAAGGCCGGTGGGATCGGTGTAGGTGTCGATGTGGCCGTGGGGGGTGTAGGTGAGCAGTGTGGTGGAGCCGTCGGTCAGGGTTCGCAGGGGCTCGCGGTTGAGCTTGTCCATCGCGTACGTGGTGGTGCCGGTGGCGTCAACGCGGGAGCGCTGGTTGCTGTCACCGTCGAAGGTGTAGGTGACACTTGCGCCTCCGGATGTGACCACCTTCGTCGTGCGGGTGTCGGTGGTCTTGACGAGGTTGCCTCAGCCGTCGGTGTCGAACACCGCGGTGCGGCCGTCGCTGCTCACCGGCGGCCACGGTGTGTTGGTGGGGGGCGGTACCGGTCAGCTGCCGGGCGCGGTGGAGCAGGCCAGTACCGCGGCCGCTGCCCGGCGCATCTGCCGGATCTCTGTCGCGGTTGTGTCCTGCGGGCCTGCCAACTCCGGCAGCTCCTCGATGTCGGCGGCCGGGGGCTCGGGTGTCAGGGCCTGCTCGAGCAGCTGGTCGACGTCACGCCATGCGGCGGCGCTGCGCGGCTTCTGTCAGGTGCTCTCGCTGCGTTCTTGCTGGTTGCGAAGCTGTGCGCTGCGGTTCTCGGGGGCGTCGACGGCGGCGTGGCGGTGGTCGACCTGTACGGGGCGCTGCTGGCGGGTGGTCCAGCCGGGCATGGTAGCCATGCCGCGCGGCCCGGCGGCGAGGAACCCGGACGCACGCCGTACGCCGCCGGGCGGCTCCTGGCGCAGGTCCAGGGCTGCCAGGACATCATCGGCGGTCCAGACCACGTCGGAGACCTCGTTGACCGCCCACGCGATCCGGGCCTGGTCGGCGGCCCGCGGCCATGGCAGACGCCGCATCAGCTCTCCGGCCAGCGCGAACCGTTGGCCGACGTGGTTGTGCTTACATGGCCCGCGCTTGGCCTTCTTCTGGTGAGACGACGTGCGCTTCCCGCTGGCGGGCTTGCCCTCGGAGGGATCAGGGGTACTACCGGCAGTGGAGACAGGTGAGGTACCACCCCGCATTGGGGGTGCAACGGCCCTCGCCCAATCCGGGCCGGACACCGCTCCTGGCCGTGCTCCCCGGCCTCCGTTGCACCCTGCGTCGACGTTGTCGGCGAGGTCTTCGCCGACCGCCTTGGGACCGTCTTCCTCGCCATCACAGCAAGCCGGACACCTCACCCACACGCCAACCGCGCGAGCCGGGGTTAGGGAACCACGGCCGGGCGCGGAGTGTCCTTCAGGGCATCCGCACCCGCGGGAGACCCTGCGGGCAGAGACGAGGATGATGAGGATGCCGGTGAGAGGTCGTATGACGAGATGTGTGATCGCGGGGGCATCGCTGGCCATCGCCCTGGCTGCTCTGTCCGGGTGCGCAAGCGACAAACGCGGGACCGGGGACTCACCCGTGGCGAACCACAAGGGTGACAACGCGCCCGCCGACGTCACCAACTTCCCCGACCACTACGCCAACATCGCCACCAAATGCGTCGCGGGCGCACCCGGCTACCGCGCGTTCGTCACCACCCGCGACGCCGCACCCGTCATACTTCCCGACCCCGGCTGCAAAGGCTGACCCCTCACCGCCGCGCCGGCGGGTGCGGGATCATGGGGGGATGCGCGCTGCCCGGCTGATCCGTATGGCCCTGCTGGTCCAGTCGAGTCCCGGTGTGACCGCCGCCGCGATCGGCCGGGAACTGGGGGTCAGCGAGCGGACGGTGATCAGGGATGTACAGGCGCTGCAGGAGGCGGGAGTCCCCGTACGGTCGGAGCGGGGACGGGCGGGCGGATACCGGCTGGCGCCGGGGTACCGGACCCGGCTGACCACGCTCGGTCCCGGAGAAGCCGAGACGCTCTACCTCACCGGACTGCCCTCTGCCCTGCGGGACCTCGGACTGTCCGACGCCGCGGACACCGCACGGCTGAAACTGTCCGCGACCCTGCTGCCGTCGCTGCGCGCGGCGGCCGAGTCCTCAGCGCACCGCTTCCACCTTGACGCACCGGCCTGGTTCCGCGAACCGTCGGCCTGCACGCTGCTGCCCGAACTCGCCCGCGCCGTATGGTCCGACCGGACCGTCGAGCTCACCTACACACGGCCGGGACGCGACGGCACACCGCCCGCCACCGTGACGCGGCATCTGGAACCGTACGGCCTCGTCCTCAAAGCCGGGGTCTGGTACGTCGTGGGCCGCGTCCCCGGCCCACCGGCAGAACACGAAGACCCGTGGCGGACCTACCGCGCCGACCGGATCACCGCCCTGTCCCCCGGCGCCGGCGAGCCCTTCACCCGCGACCCCGCCTTCGACCTCGCCGCGCACTGGCAGGCCAGGGCCGCGGAATTCGCCCGGGCACTGCTGCGCACCACCGTCACCGTCCGCCTGACCCCCCGGGGGCTGGACCGCCTGCCCGCCGTCACCGACCCCGCCGCGACCGGTGAGGCACTCGCCCGCGCCGACACCCCCGACACCGCGGGCCGCGTCACGCTCCGCCTGGCCGCCGAAAGCGAAGACGTCGCCTTCACCCAGCTCACCCAACTGGGCGCCGACGCCGAGGTATTGGCCCCGCAGGGCCTGCGCGCCCGCTTCCGCGACCACGCGCAGGCCCTCAGCGACCTCTACGGCCCGCCGCCGCCGGATCAGCGGTAGTCGTCCGCCGTACCGGCCTTCCCCCCGTACCGCACATCCTCGAAATACCCCCACCCGTCCGGCTGGCTGCCGTCGACGTCCCGCACACCGTAAACCCTCGCCAACTCCCCGCTCGACGTCGACGCGCCGTTCCACCGCGCCGACCTCTCCGGATCAGCCGCCAGCGCCGCCACCGCCCGCGCGAGGTAGTACGGCGACTCCGCGACCGCGAAATCCGGCTCCGTCAGGACAGCGTCACGCCAGTTCTCCTCCGACACGCCGAAGTGCGCCAGCATCTGCTCCGACCGCAGAAAACCCGGCGACACCGCAACCGCCGTACCGCCGAACTCCGCCAGTTCCTCACCCAGCCCGAACGCCATCCGGATCGGGGCGTTCTTCGCCAGGTCGTAGAAGAGATTCTCCCGGTAACGACGGTTCGACACCGCCGTGCCATCCGTCACCTCCACCAGCAAAGGCTCCGCCGACCGCACCAGCAACGGCAGCGCCAACGCCGCGGTGATCACATGCGAGCGCACCCCCAGCTCCAGAATCCGCAGACCGTCCTCCAGCGGCGTCTCCCAGCTCTTCTTCCCGAACACCGAACCGGTCAGCAGATGCTCACCGCCCCACAGATCGTTCACGAGGATGTCCAGCCGCCCCCGCTCACGTCCGATCCGCGCCGCAAGAGCACGGACCTGCTCCACCACCAGATGATCGGTGGGAACAGCGACGCCCGTACCCCCCGCCGCCGTCACCAGCTCCGCCGTCTCCTCGATCGTCTCCGTCGCCCGGCCGACCTCGCTGACGCGCCCGCGCGTCGTACGGCCCGTCACATACACCACCGCACCCGCACGGCCCAGCTCAACGGCCAACGCCCGCCCCGCACCACGCGTGGCCCCCGCCACCAGAGCGATCCTCCCGTCCAAGGAACCCGCGGAAGAACCAGCAGAAGAACCAGCGGAAGAGACCGTGGAAGAGACGGCGGGAGAACCGGCGGGAGAGACGTTCCGGCCGGGATCCTGAATGTTCGTGTTCTTGTCCATCCCCCCAACCTCCACCCCAAAGGTGACAACCCCCGTCACCCTTTCCCGGCGGTCACAGAAACCGCGACGACGACAGGTCCAACAGTGCCAAACCCACAGCCCTGACACCCCCGGGCATCCGGCCCGGGCGACAGCGCCCGGAGCCGCGCTCACCGTCGACCTGGGCAAGGCCACCCGCGTCGGACGCACAGTGGTCCAGGCGTCCGGGGCCACGACCGCGTACCGGATCGACGTCTCATCCGACGGCGCCGCCTGGACGCCCTTTGGCGACCCCACCCACACCGCGACGCTCAAGTCCCACAACGGCACGACCGCGACCTACACCGCGCAGGGCCCGGCGGCGCCCCATGTGGTGAGTCTTGAGGTCTATACCGAGTAGCCGCGGGCGACAATGCGCACAGGCCGGGTGACGGTCCGCGGGACCACCGCGGACCGCGCCCCCGCACACCGGTCCGGGAGGCCGACGTGAAGCTCCTCGTGTTCGGGGCCAACGGCAGGACCGGGCGGCAACTCCTCGCCCAGGGACTGGCCGCGGGCCACGAGATGACCGCCTTCGTCCGCCCTCGGGCCACCCCGCCGGAACCCCGGCCCCGGCTCCGCGTCGCGACCGGGGAAGTGACCGGGGACCAGGACGCGGTGCGCGCCGCCGTCGAAGGGCAGGACGCGGTCCTGACCGCGTTCGGCAGCCCCACCACCTGGCACGGCCTGACCTTGCCCACCCTGACCGTCACCGCGATCCCGCGGATCGTGCGGGCCATGCGCGACACCGGAGTCAACCGGATCGTCCACCTGTCGGCACACGGCGTCGGCGACACCGCCGACCAGGCGCCGGCGGTGTACTGGGCGGTCTACAAGGCGCTCGGACCGATGTTCGCCGACAAGGCGGCCGGAGAGGAGATCCTGCGCGCCAGCGGCCTGGACTGGACCCTGGTCTATCCCGTGATGCTCGTCGGCGGACCCCTCACCGGCCGCTACCGGACCGGCGAACGCCTCCCGTTGCGCGGCATCCCCCGTATCTCCCGCGCCGACGTCGCCCACTTCATGCTCCGCGAGGCCGCCTACCCGGCCCACCTCCACACCACTGTCCAGCTCGCCAACTGACCCGCTCCACAGCTGCGTCGGGGGCCGGACCGCACGCGCGCCGGTGAGCGCGGCACGGGCCCGCGCAAAGGAACGGATTCCGGGCCGCCGACCCGCTAGTAGGCGACAGTGAGCGCGAGGGACGCGACCGCCAGGGCCAGATAGCCGCCGGGGAACGCGATGTTGTAGAGCACACGGGCACGCACATGGGTGAGGACAGCGCCCACGAAGAAGACGACGAGGCCCGCGGCGGCGGCGACACCGACGGGCCGGACGCCCAGGAGCCCGAGGAGAAGACCGGCGGCGCCGGCGGCCTTGAGCGAGGCCAGCCAGATGTGCCAGCTCTGCGGGACGCCCACCTCCGCCGAGTTCGCCAGGACGAACTCGGCGCGGGCGAGGTCCGCGACGGCGATGCCCGCGTTGGCCAGGATGGTGACGACGGTGATGATCACATACGCGGTGAACACGATGCTTGTCCTCGGGGTCGGAAACGTCATGGGCTCGAAGATGGTGCGGGCGCCCGCGACCACCAGCCTCGTCACACTCAACTTTCCCGTCCAATACCTGCACCTATAACCTGGGGGCATGGACGTGGACACCCGGCTGCTGCGCTACTTCGTCGCCGTCGCGGAAGAGGGGACCCTCACCCGCGCCGCCGAGCGGCTCTTCGTGTCGCAGCCCGCGCTCACCAAGCAGATCAAGCAGTTGGAGAGTCAACTCGGGGTGCGGCTGTTCACCCGGTCCCGTACCGGCATGACGCCCACGGACGCGGGCCGTCTGCTGGCGCAGCGCGCGCCCGCGCTGCTGGCGGACTGGGACCGCGTGCTGACGGAGACCAGGAGCGCGGAGCGCCGGGGCCTGCGGCTGCTGCGGGTCGGCTTCCTCGCCAGCGCGGCCAATGAGGCGACTCCGCACATCATCGCGGAGTTCACGCGTCGCCGTCCGCGGTGGCGGGTGGAGATGCGCCAGGCGTCCTGGGCGAATCCGACCGCCGGGCTCGCCGACGGGGACGTCGATGTCGCGCTGGTACGGCTGCCGTTCCCGGGCCAGGAGGCGCTGCGGGTGGTGCCGCTGTTCACCGAGCCGCGCTGGGTCGCGCTGCCCGAGGCGCATCCGCTGGCCGCGCGGGAGACGATCGCGTTCCGGGACCTGTGGGACGAGCCGTTCGTGGCCGCTCCGGCGGAGACCGGCCGGTGGCGGGAGGAATGGCTGGCCGCCGGGGAGCGCGAGGGCCGTCCGGTACGGATCGGCGCCGTCACGGACCTGCCCGACGACTGGCTCAGCGCCATCGCCAACGGTTACGGCGTCGCTCTGGCGCCCGCGTCCGCCGCCCGCTTCTACGCCAGGCCCGGTATCGCCTACCGCCCGGTGAGCGGCGTCAGCGACAGCGAGGTCGGCGTGGCCTGGGCACCGGCCGACGACGCCAATCCCGTGGTCCGGGACTTCGTCAGCTGCTGCACCGACCGGCCGTGGCCGGACGCGTCAGGGGCCTGACCACCACGGGCAGGCGCGGGAACACGGCGCTCGGACGCGGAGACCGCGGCACCCGGGCACGGGGAACGCGGCGCTCGGCGAGAAGCCCACCTTCGCATCATTCCGTTTCCGGCCGCCGGGGATACCCATGGTCTGACAGCGGCTAACACAATGAGTTGACCTGTCGTCGCGTGATGAGGCAGCAGGCGAGTTTGAGGAACGCTTCGTGGACGGCGGTACGGCGCCTCAAGGGCCGTACCGCCGAAGGCCGTTCAGGGATCTGACCTGACGTCAGGCGGGCAGGACGGCCAGCGATCCCGAGTGCACGGTCAGGGCGACCCGGTGGGCGGCGCCGTCCCGGTTCGGGACCTTCACCTGGACGTCGGCGGAGGTGGCGGCCGTGGTCACGGCGTAGGCGTCGCCCGACGGGACCGGGAGGCGTACGGCGGTCGAGGCGGAGGTCGTCACCACGGCGAGGGTGTCCGGTGCCAAGCTGAAGCCGAGGTCGGCGCTGCTGGAGGTCACCGCGAAGTCGGCGTGGGAGGGGTGCAGCGCGTGGGCGGTGAGGCGGTCGGAGGCGACATTGACGGTGAGTCGGCCGCCGAGTCCTTCGAGCAGCGTCTCGCCCGAGGTCTGCCGCAGCCGCAGGCCGGTCTTCTCGGGGACGGTGAGGGTCAGGTCGCCGTCGCACGAGCCCGCCGTGTCGCCCCCGACGTCGCCGCCGTCGTCGTCACCGGTGTCCGTACCGCAGACCAGGGTGAGAGTGCGCAGGCCCGCCGCGTCGTCGACGACACCGCGCACCCGCGCCGCACCGCCGTCGGGGCGGTGATACGTGCCCGAGACCGTGTGGGCGCTCGCGTCGGCGGTGATCCGCACGCGACCCGAGACTCCTTCGAGGACCAACAGGTCGGCGGCGTCGGCGTGCAGACGGGCCGTGGCGTCGGGATCGGTGCTGCCGAATCCGGCGCTTCCCTGGTCGGCACTTCCTTGGTCAGCGCTTCCATCGCCGGGCGCGCCCTTGTCCGCCGGGCCGCCGGCTCCGGCTCCGCCGTGGTCGCGGCCGTGTCCGGTGAGGACCAGAGCGGCGGTCACGGCGAGGGCGATCACCAGTACGGCGATGAGGACGCCCGGCCGGGCGGTC
Organism: Streptomyces sp. NPDC088197; assembly: GCF_044741185.1. Classification (NCBI taxonomy): domain Bacteria; kingdom Bacillati; phylum Actinomycetota; class Actinomycetes; order Kitasatosporales; family Streptomycetaceae; genus Streptomyces; species Streptomyces sp. NPDC088197. The sequence continues at coordinate 58,008 of NZ_JBIUSD010000026.1, read as the reverse complement.
CGTCGTCCTGCGGGGTGTACGGGCTGGTCAGCGGTCTCCATGCCGCCCGTCTGCCCCGGGGGCCACGCCCGAACCCCACCGGGATGCCGGTCGGGTCACGGGCGGGCGGGGTGCGGGCGCGAGGTCCCGGCGGCCCTATCGGGCCAGCGTGACCAGGACGGTCTTGCCGCCTCCGGGGCGGCGGGTCACCGCCAGTGAGTGGGCCAGCCGTTGGATCATCATCCAGCCGAAGCCGCCTCTGGCGCCGTTCCAGTCGGGCGCGCGGCCTTGCGGCGGGGTGTCGCTGGGGTCGTCGATCGCCACGCGAAGGGTGTTCGCGGCGGCGCTCAGACGCAGTTCGCGTACCGCTCCGGCGTGCCGGAGGGCGTTGGCGGCCAGCTCGGAGACCACGAGGGTCAGATTCTGCAGGGTCCGTACGGCCAGCGGAGGGTGGAGGGTGTCCGCGAACTCCGAGGCGGCGACGCGTGCTTCCGCCGCGCTCATGGGCCGGGAAACAGTCACGGCGTGGGCCACCGGCGTTGCCGCCGGTGCCCCGCCATCGGACGGATCGCTCACGTGAATCACCTCTGGAGGAGATCCCGCGGCGCGTGCGACCTGAGGTCAGCCGCGCCGCAGCATCATGACGACGAGTACGACGACGACGATGAGAACGATGGTTCCGATACCTATGTACATGTGACGCTCCTGAACCAGATTGTCCGGCGGTTTGCTTCCTCAGGTCGCTTGCCCGGCTCGGACCGGTCTACCGCGTTCTTTCGATACAGGGGTAAGGGACCGGATCCGGGGAAGGACGCCGGGTCGGTCAGCGCGTGGCCGGGGGCAGTTCGCGGGCGGCCTGCGCGATGAGCATGTCCAGGGCGTCGGGATAGGCGCTGCGGGTCATCCGGGCGGCGAGCAGGGGCGCGGTCGCGGCGATGTGCGGGTGGGTGCGGGGCGACAGGGCCGCGTACGTGTCCTGCCAGATCTCCTCGTCGGCCGCGCGGGCGGCGGCGGGCAGCGCCAGCGAGGCCGCGTCCAGGGCGGCGAAGGCCAGGCAGCCGTCGATGAAGACGTGGTAGACGCGTACGAGGCCGGGGCCGGTGAATCCGGCGCGGTGCAGGATGCCCAGGATGGCCTCGTCCGCGGCCAGTTCGCGCTTCCCCCCGCTCACCCGGCTGGCGGTCAGCACCGCCGCCTGCGGGTGGGCGAGATACGCGCGGTGGATCCGCAGGCCCAGGTCGCGCAGATCGCGCCGCCACTGGCCGGTCGGCGTCCAGCCCGCCAGGGCCCGGCCCATCAGTTCGTCGGCGATGGCCAGGACGAGGGCGTCCATGCCCCGGAAGTAGCGGTAGAGGGAGCTGGGGTCGGCGCCGAGTGCAAGGCCGAGCCGCCGCGCGGTCAGCCCCTGCGCGCCGTGTTCCGCCAGCATGCGCAGGGCGGTCTCCACGATCAGTTCGTGGCTGAGCACCTCGCCCTGCCGCGTCGGCCGACGTCGTTGCCGCGCGGCTCCGTCCACCACCTTCTTGGCCACGGCCGGGAGCTTACGCCAACGGCATTGACCTTACGGCGCCGCCGGCGGTTCCATCACTCCACGGCGCGAGCACCCCGCGTGCGAGGGCCCCGGCCGCACCGCTCACCCGCTCATCCACTCGACCAGCGGAAGGAACCCCGCCATGCGCGTACTGCTCATCGGAGCCGGAGGCGTCGGAAGCGCCATCACCCGGATCGCCGCCCGACGCGGTTTCTTCGAGCACATGGTCGTCGCCGACTACGACCCGGGCCGGGCCGAGGCGGCCGTCGCGGCACTGGGCGAGGCGGCGGACCGGTTCAGCACGGCCAGGATCGACGCCTCCGACCAGCTCTCCGTGGAGGATCTGCTGCGGGAGCGGCGGTGCGACGTGCTGCTCAACGCGACCGACCCGCGTTTCGTCATGCCGTTGTTCCAGGCCGCGCACCGGGCCGGGGCGACGTATATGGACATGGCGATGTCGCTGTCGGTGCCGCACGCGCGGCGGCCCCACGAGGAGTGCGGCACGAAGCTCGGCGACGACCAGTTCGCGCAGGCGAAGGCGTGGGAGGAGGACGGGCTGCTGGCTCTGGTCGGCATGGGCGTGGAGCCGGGCATGTCCGATGTCTTCGCCCGCTACGCCGCCGACCACCTCTTCGACGGCATCGACGAGATCGGGGTGCGCGACGGCGCGAATCTCACGGTGGACGGCTACGACTTCGCGCCGTCGTTCAGTATCTGGACCACCATCGAGGAGTGCCTGAACCCGCCGGTGGTGTGGGAGAAGGACCGCGGCTGGTACACCACGGCGCCGTTCAGCCAGCCCGAGATCTTCGACTTCCCCGAGGGCATCGGACCGGTGGAGTGCGTGAACGTCGAGCACGAGGAGGTGCTGCTGATCCCGCGCTGGGTCGACGCCCGCCGGGTGACGTTCAAGTACGGTCTCGGCCAGGACTTCATCGACAAGCTCCAGACCCTCCACGACCTGGGCCTGGACCGTACGGACCCGGTCACGGTCGCCACCGACCGGGGTCCGGCCCGGGTCTCCCCCAGGGACGTCGTCGCCGCCGTGCTGCCGGACCCGGCCGCGCTCGGCGACCGGATGCACGGCAAGACCTGCGCGGGCACCTGGGTGAAGGGCACCAAGGACGGCCGCCCGCGCGAGGTCTACCTCTACCACGTGGTCGACAACCAGTGGTCGATGCGGGAGTACGGTTCCCAGGCCGTCGTCTGGCAGACGGCGATCAATCCGGTGATCGCCCTCGAACTCCTCGCCGACGGCACCTGGAGCGGCAGTGGTGTCCTCGGCCCCGAGGCGTTCGACGCGCGGCCCTTCCTCGACCTGCTCGTCGCGTACGGGTCCCCGTGGGCGATGCGCGAACAGGCCGGGAACGCGCAGGATCGGGACGCGGCCCCGGCGCCGAACGCGTAGCCACCGCCGCCCTCGGGGCGGATGCCCCGAGGTGCCCCCGGACCTGGGGCGCCTGTGTAGCCAGGGAGGACAGGGGCAGGCGTGGCATCACACGGTGATTGAGTACGACGGGGTCGGTCTTCCGGCCCCAGGACGCACGGAGGTCCCACGATGCGCAGCCTGTCCGTACGCGTGATGGTGCCCGCCGCGGCTCTGGCCACGGCGGCCCTGACCTTGACGGCTTGTTCGGACGACGGCGGGTCCGCCGCTCCGGCGGGCTCGTCCGTCTCGGTCAGCGCGGCGCCGTCCGACTCCCCGTCCGCCGGTGCGCCGTCCACGACGGACGACGGTACGCAGAGCGCGCCGGGCGGTACGCCCACGTCGTCGGCGGACGGCTCCGGCGGCGCGTCGGCCGAGGCGGCGGGGCCGAGCGCGTGCGCCAGCGACCACCTCAGCGTGGCGCTGAAGGACGCCGAGGTCGGCGCCGGGCAGTACCACGCGAAGGTCGTCTTCACCAACACCGGCAGCACGGCGTGCACGCTGACGGGCTATCCGGGCGTCTCGTACGTCAAAACGGCCGGGGCGCAGGCCGGTCCCGCGGCCGACCGTGACGGCGGTTCGCACGGCACCGTCTCGCTGGCGCCGAAGGCGACCGCGTACGCGGAGCTGCACGACAGCAACGGTCAGGGCGGCTACAGCGCCGACCAGTGCAAGCTGACGAAGGTCGAGGGGCTGCGGATCTATCCGCCGAACCAGAAGGCGGCGCTGTTCCTCGCCGACAAGACCGAGCACTGCGCCGGTACGGGCATCCACCCGCTGACCATAGGCGCCGTGCGGCGCTGACGGCCGGTCGCCTGACGCACCGTCAAGGGCCCGCGCGGGCCCGGATGGTGGACCGCCGCGGACCCGCCGCTTCCCGGTCGCTAGCCTGCGTGCAAGGACGCGGCACCGTGATGTGCCAGGTCATGGCGGCGGACGGCCCTCTAAGCGGGCAACGGGACGCGCCTTGACGGGAGTTGCCCGACCCGAGAGAGGCGCAGCGCATGTTCACGACCAGGCCGACCCTCCAAGGCACCTTCGGCATGGTGGCCTCCACCCACTGGCTCGCCTCCCAGAGCGCGATGGCCGTACTGGAGGGCGGCGGCAACGCGTACGACGCCGCCGTGGCCGGTGCTTTCGTGCTGCACGTCGTGGAGCCGCACCTCAACGGTCCCGGCGGCGAGGTGCCGATCATCGTCGGGCCCGCCGAGGGGGAGGTACGGGTGCTGTGCGGGCAGGGGGTGGCGCCCGCGGGCGCGACCGTCGCCCACTACCGCTCGCTCGGCCTGGACCTGGTGCCCGGTACCGGGCCGCTGGCCGCCGCCGTGCCCGGCGCGTTCGACGCCTGGATGACGTTGCTGCGCGACTACGGCACCGCGTCCCTCGCCGAGGTGCTGCGTTACGCGATCGGGTACGCGGCGGACGGTCATCCGCCGGTCGAGCGCGTCACGGCGACCGTCGAGACGGTGCGTGAGCTGTTCGAGACGGAGTGGACGACGTCCGCGGAGCTGTATCTGCCGGGCGGCGAGGCGCCGCGTCCCGGCGAGCTGTGGCGCAATCCGGCGCTCGCCGCGACCTGGCGGCGGCTGATCGCCGAGGCGGAGGCGGACGGCGGCGGGGACCGGGTCGCGCAGATCGAGGCCGCGCGCCGGATCTGGCGGGAGGGCTTCGTCGCCGAGGCGATCGTCGCCCAGGCCGCCCGTCCGACCATGGACACCAGCGGCGAGCGGCACACCGGGACGCTCACGGCCGCCGATCTGGCGGGCTGGTCCGCGTCGTACGAGGAGCCCGCCACGTATGAGTGGGACGGCTGGACGGTCTGCAAGGCGGGTCCGTGGAGTCAGGGCCCGGCCTTCCTCCAGCAGCTCGCCCTGCTGCCGTCGCGCGCCGCCGACCTGCCCGCGTACGGGTCCGCCGCGTATGTCCACCGGCTGGTCGAGGGCACGAAGCTCGCCATGGCCGACCGCGAGGCGTGGTACGGCGACGTGTCGGACGTCCCGCTCGACGCGCTGCTGTCCACCGCGTACAACACCGGCCGCCGCCAACTCATCGGTGACCGGGCCTCGTACGAACTGCGGCCCGGCGGCCCCGAGGGTCGGACGCCGAAGCTGAGCGCGTACGCGACCGCCGCGGGGCAGGGCGCGGGTGCGCGGGTGGCGCCGACCGGGGCCGGGGCGGGCGAGCCGACGGTCGCGGTGGACGGCGGCACGCGCGGCGACACCTGTCATATCGATGTCGTGGACCGCTGGGGCAACATGATCTCGGCGACGCCCAGCGGGGGGTGGCTCCAGTCGAATCCGGTGATACCGGAGCTGGGCTTCCCGCTCGGCACGCGGCTCCAGATGACCTGGGTCGAGGAGGGTCTGCCCAACTCCCTGTCCCCCGGCCGCAGGCCGCGCACGACGCTCAGTCCGTCGCTGGCGCTGCGCGACGGGGTGCCCGTCCTCGCCTTCGGCACCCCCGGCGGCGACCAGCAGGACCAGTGGCAGGTGCACTTCTTCCTCGCCGTGGCGCTCCGCGACCGGGTGCGCGGCGGCTACGACCTGCAAGGCGCCGTCGACGCGCCGAACTGGCACACCGACAGCTTCACCGGCTCCTTCTACCCGCGGGCCATGGCGCCGGGCAGCCTCACCGTCGAGGAGCGGACGGGTCCCGATGTCGTGGCCGAACTGCGCCGCCGGGGGCACGCGGTGAGCGTCGGCGGCGCCTGGTCGGAGGGGCGGATCTCCGCCGTCGCGCGCGATCCGGAGACGGGCGTGCTGTCGGCCGCCGCGAATCCGCGCGGCATGCAGGGCTACGCCGTGGGACGTTGACGCGTCCGGACGGCGGCGCGCGGCCCTGCGGAATCCTCAGCCCATGCCCACGCTCTGGTGCTCGGGCTCGATGAGCGCGACGACGAGCTCGTTGTCGCGCGAGTAGGGGCCGCCGGTGTACTTCGTCGCCATCCGGTCGATGATCTCCCAGACGGCGTCGCCCTCCAGCCATTCGACGACCTTGCCGCGGATGACGACCGGCTGGAAGGGGTTGTCGGCCGGGGTGAGGGAGAGCGCCACGCGCGGGTCGCGGCGCAGATTGCGGGCTTTGCGGGACCGCGGGCCGGTGAAGATCGTGACGCGGTCGCCGTGGGTGCCGATCCAGACGGGGACGGTGTGCGGGGCGCCGTCGGGCAGGACGGTCGCGATGTGGGCGAGTGAGGTGCCGTCGAGGACGCGGCGGACGTCGGGGTCGAGCATCGTGGTCAGCTCCTGATGGCTGGTGCGGGTGCGCCGGTGAACGGGTCGGCGGCTCTGGTGATGTACGCGGACGGCCGCCCAGGGCCGCGTCCGGGGACGTATCCGTGGACCGACACGCGTGCACACTGAGAACCCTGCCAGGTCCTCGCGACCTCGGCATCCCGCGCGAGGCGCCGGCCGAGCGGCTGAACCGCCTCGTCGACGAGGGCGTCCTGGAGCGGCGCCCGTACGGCCGCCGGGGGCGAGGCCGGTCCGCCGGGGCTCCGCGACCTGACGGACGCTGCGCGACCGCGGCGCGGTCATCGCTCAGGCGGTGTGCTCCGCCACGAGGCCGATGATCTCGGGCCACAGCTCACGGGGGCGGTCGTGGCCCATATCGGGGATCAGGACGAGTTCGGCCCCTGGCACCAACTCCGCGGTGCGCTCCCCGCCGCTGGGGCCGATCAGGGTGTCGTCCAGGCCGTGGATGACGAGGGTCGGCACCTCGAGCTTCCGGAGTGCGTCCGCGCGTGAGCCGCCGAGGATCATCGCGCCGAGCTGCCGACCGACGCCGGAGGGGTGATAGGCGCGGTCATAGCTGCGGGCGGCCAGGTCGCGCAGGGCGTCGGCGTCGCCGTAGCGCCGGGAGGCCCACACCAACTCCCTGTCCGCCGCGGCGACGTAGCCTTCGCGGTCGGCCGGTTTCGGGGCGAAGAGCACCGCCTGCGCCTCGGGGGTCGGCCGGCCGTATTCGGACTCGCCGGTCGAGGACATCATCGAGGTCAGGGTCAGCACCCGCGACGGCCGGTGGATGGCCATCGTCTGGGCGATCATGCCGCCCATCGAGGAGCCGAAGACGTGGGCCCGGTCGATGCCGAGCGCGGTGAGCAGGCCGAGGCCGTCGTCGGCCATGTCCTGGAGCGTGTAGGGGACCATGGCCAGGGCGGAGGCGATGTCCCCCGAGCCGACCGCGGCGATGAACCGGCCCATGTCGACGGGGTGGGCGTCGAAGGAGGTGGACAGCCCGCAGTCGCGGTTGTCGTACCGGATGACGTGGCGGCCACGGTCCGCGAGCGCGCGGCAGAAGTCCTCGTGCCAGGAGATCATCTGGGCGCCGAAGCCCATCACGAGCAGGACGGCGGGATCGGCGGGGTCGCCGAAGGTCTCGTAGGCGAGGGACACTCCGGGCGCGACGTCTGCATGGGGCATGTGCGGAGTCTGCCATTCGGCCGATCGCCTCGCATCCGGCTTTCGGCCAGGGCTGACCTGCGTCTTCTCCCGCACTTTCAGGTGCCGGGTCGGGCGGGCAGGGGGCGCGGATGCCGGTGGCGGCGCCCCCTGCCCGGACATCGGGCGGCTAGGCGGTGATCTTGACCGCGTCGATCACCCAGTACCAGTTGTTGGAACCGGTGTAGTGGAAGCGGAAGCTGACGCTGGAGGCGCCCGCGGGCGCGGTCAGGGTGAGGGACTCCACCTTGGCGACCGTGTCGGTGGTGTAGGTCTTGACGACCGTCGGGGTGCCGCCGTTCCAGGAGGCGAGGATCTCGGCCTTCTGGCTGCCTTCCTGGAGGTAGTGCGTGACGTAGTCGAGGGTCACCTTGGAGCCCGCGGTGACCGCGTGGGCGGGGGTGACGAGCGTCGAGTCGAACGTGCCGGAGAAGGACTTGTCGGCCCACTCGTCGGAGTCGGCGACCGCGAAGACCCCGCGCGAGCGGACGTTGAGTTCACGCGACTGGTCGGCCTGGGCGCGGGACCAGAACTCGTCGGTGGCGAAGGACCAGCCGCGCCACTCGGTGACACCGCCGGTGCCCATCGCGGAGTTGATGATCGACCAGCCGCTGGGCGTGGTGTGCGTGTAGCCCAGAACCCCGGCGGGGATGCCGGTCTCGTCGGTGCGCGGTGAGAGCGTCAACGCGTCGAAGGGATCGGTCGAGCGCTCCTGAATGGGCTTGCCGTCCAGGCCCCAGGAGGCGGCGGGAACGATGCCGAGCTGCTTGAAGACCGTGGCGGCCACGTCGACCAGGCGGGTGTCGATGGGCCGCAGGCCCGCCGCGATGCCGGGCCCCTGGGCCAGCACGAAGGTGCGCCGCTCCTCGATGGTGGAGCCGCCGTGGCCGCCCGCGTCCAGGTGTCCGTGGTCGGTGGCGACGATGACCGTCCAGCGCTCGCTCGCGTAGGTGGGACGGGCCTTGACCGCGGCGAGCAGGCGGCCGAGGTAGCCGTCCTGGGTGGCGATGGCCTTGAGGTACGCCTGGCTGGCGGCGCCCGAGGCGTGTCCGACCTCGTCGGTGTTGCCGAAGTAGACGAAGGCGACATCCGGGTTCTGATCGCGCAGGACGGATTCGGAGTCGGCGACGATCTGGGCGTCGGTGACGGTGTAGTCGGCTGTGTCGCCGTCGTAGACGACCTTGCCGTCCGCGCCGTCGGTGAAGGTGCCCTGCGCGTCGAGCGGCTTCCAGTCGACGGCCACGTAGGTGGACAGGGCCGGTTTCACGGACGCGATGCGCTTGATGAAGCCCGGGTAGGCGCCGTAGTTCTTGCCCGCGAAGGTGTTGTCCTTCACGCCGTGCTTGTCGGGCCACACGCCGGTGGCGATGGTCGACCAGCCGGCGCCGGAGACGGTGGCCGCCATCGGGTTCGCGTAGAGCAGGCTGGTGCCGTAGGTGCCGTTCGCCATCAGGGACTTGAGGTGAGGGGCGGTGGCCGCGTCGATCCTGTCGTGGCGCAGGCCGTCCATGCCCACGACGAGGACCTTATCCTTGCTGGTGCCGTTCGGCAGCGTGGGGGCCGCGGCGGCGGCCGGGGTCGCGGCGGCGGCCGGGGTCGCGGCGGTGACGCCGCTGACGGCGACGGTCGCGCCGACGGCGGCGGTGGCCGCGAGGACGCTGCGGCGGGAGATCCCGTGGTCGGACATCTGTTGCTCCGTTCGACATGGCGGAGGTGGCGGAGACGGGCGGTGCGGGAGAGCACCAGTGGGACCGAACACCCCGGAACATCGAGGCTGTTCGGTCCATACCTGTTATCTTTCCGTGACGCATGGGCGGAGGCCAGACCCCTGCGGGAGACGACCTGTTGAACGGTCGGCTACCAGTGGCCGACGTCCGGATTCGCCACGCTCCCCCGTTCCGGGGCCGCCGGGGTACGCGGCGTTAGCATGCGTCCCATGCCCGATGCCCCGTCCCGCCCCGAACCCTTCGCCCCGCGGGCCGACGCCGCCGCGCTCGACGACCTGCGGACCCGGCTGCGCGCGACGCGCTGGCCGGACGCGCCCGAGGACGCGGGATGGTCGCTCGGAACCGACCTGGACTACCTCCGCGAACTGGTCGCCTACTGGGCGGACGGCTTCGACTGGCGGGCGCAGGAGGCGGCGCTGGCCCGGCTCCCCCGGTTCCGGGCCCCGATCGGCGGGCTCGGCATCCACTTCGTCCACGCCCGCGCCGTCGCGCCCACGGGGCCCGTCCTGCCGCTGGTCCTCAGCCACGGCTGGCCGGACTCCTTCTGGCGGTACGCGAAGGTCGTCCCGCTCCTCACCGATCCGGCCGCGCACGGCGCCGACCCGGCCGACGCCTTCGACGTGGTCGTGCCCGACATGCCGGGCTACGGGTACTCCGACCGCCCCGCCGCGGGACGGCCGCTCGACTCCGTCGCCGTCAGCGGCCTGTGGGCGGAGCTGATGGACGTCCTCGGCTACGCGCGGTTCGGCGCGGCGGGCGGGGACATCGGCAGCCATGTGAGCCGCTACCTCGGGCTCGACCACCCCGACCGGGTGGTGGCCGTCCACCGCACCGACGGCGGCCTGCCCGTCTTCGCGGGCGATCCGGCGGAGCTCACACCCGAGGAGAGCGCCTGGTTCCAGCAGACCGCCGCCTGGGGCGCGGCCGAGGGCGGATACGCCGCCATGCACCGTACGAAGCCGCAGACCGCGGCCGTCGGGCTCCAGGACTCGCCCGCGGGGCTGGCCGCGTGGATCGTGGAGAAGCTGCGGGCGTGGAGCGACTGCGGCGGCGACATCGAGCGGAGCTTCACCAAGGACGAGATCCTCACCAACGTGACGATCTACTGGCTCACCGGGACGATCGCCTCGTCGATGCGGATGTACCACGCGAATTCCGCGATCCCGTCGGCCCAGCTCACCCGCCGCGTCGAAGTGCCCTCCGGCTTCTCGCTCTTCCCCGGCGACATCGCCCGCCCGCCGCGGGCCTGGCTCGAGCGGACGGCCAACGCCGTACGCGTCACCGAGCCCGCGCGCGGCGGCCACTTCGCGGCGTTCGAGGAACCCGAGCTGTACGCGCGGGAGTTGCGCGAATTCTTCCGCCCCTACCGGGCGGCAGCGGGCTGAACGGCGGTCCTGCGTAAGGGCGTCAGGGTCGCGTCACAGACCGGTCACCGCGCTCGACGCGCTGACCTCGTAGACGAGGGTGATCTCGCGGCGCTCGCCGGGAGCCAGGCGCTGGACGTAGCGGACGATGCCGTCGTCGTCGGTCTCGTCGGGCGCCGGGCGGCAGCGGTCGGGCAGGGTGCGGACCTCGACGGCCGAGACCTCGGAGACGGGGACGCGTTCGCGGATCACGACCTCGCGGGTGAGGTCGGCGCCCGGCCGGTCGGCGTCGCCGGGGTGCTCGGCGCTCGGCTGGTCCAAGCGGGAGACGAAGAGCCGCACCTGACGGGTGATCACGGTGCGCTGGTTGATCCCGGCGAGACCGGTGGTGTCGCGCTGCTCCTCGGTGTGGCGGACGACCCGGAAGGTGTCCTGGCTGCCGAAGGACAGGCGTACGTCCTCGCCCGTACCGGCGAAGGGCATCGTGGCCCGGCCGGTGTAGCCGCTGTCGCGCACCAGGTCGACGGGGCCGGCCAGCAGGACGTGGCCCGCGGCGTTGGGGAACCGCGCGGTGGTCACGACCAGCGGCGACAGTTCGGGGGCGCAGGTGTCCTCGGTGCGGCAGGCGGCGGTGAAGGCCGACAGGTGGACGCGGTGCGGGCGCCGGTCGGAGGGGACGGTGACGGGGCGGGGCGCGTGCAGGACGCGGACCGCGCCGCCGTCGTGCAGGCCGGGCAGCGGTCCCGCGCCGTCCGCGGTGTCGGCGGCCGAGTCGCCGCCCACGGTCGTGACGTCCTCCTCGCGCAGGTCCACCTCGACGGTCCGGCGCTCCTCGACGGTGCGTTCCCTGAGGGTCAGGACGTCCTCGGTCAGCTCCGGCGGGGCCGCGGCGAGCGTCGGGCGCGCGGTGGACAGGGACAGCCGTACGCCGTTCCAGTCCTCGCCGGTGTCCTGCCACACGAAGGCGTCGGTCTCCAGGGTGACGCTGTCGCGGTCGGCGGCGAGCGTCGCGCGGTAGGCGGGGCGCCACAGCGCGCACGGGACGAGGCTCACGACGCGGATCCGCGCGGAACCGGCCTCGGGCGCCTCCACGACGAGTTCCACGAAGGCCGTGAGCACCGGGGGTTCGGTCTCGGTGGCCGCCAACGCCGTACGCGCCGTGCGCAGTTCCTCGTTCAGGTCGTGCTCGCGGCGGCGCAGCCGGTGGAGTTCGCCGATCCGGGTCTCGGCGTCCTCGTCCACGCGCTCCAGGCGGTCGGCCCAGCGCTCGGGGTCGGCGGCGCCCGCTCCCGCGCCCTGCACGATGTCGCGGTGCAGATCGGCCTTGGCCTGGTGGGCCACGGCCAGCGCGCTCTCCAGGCGCTGCCGCAGCTGTCCGACCTCGCGCATCTCCCGTTCCAGGGAGTCGACTTCGCGGCGCAGCTCGGACGCGTCGGGGCCCGGCCCGCCGGGAGGCGCGGGGGTGTAGGTGCGGATGACGCGGGCGTCGAACACGCGCGGACCGTCCGCGCCGAGGTCCGTGTCGTCGTCCCCCTCGGTGTGCGCGGAGATCTCGGCGCGCAGGGAGCGGTCGACGGTCAGCGGGGTGACCGGGCCGATCCGCAGGCGCTGGACGCCCGCGGTGAGCCGCGCGGTGCCGGTGCGTTCGACCTGGGCGCGGTCCTCCAGGCAGGTCACGGTGGTGACCGGGAGGAAGAGCGCGTCCGGCTCGGCGGGCGTGTCATCGGCGCCGGGCGCGCCGGTCCCGTCGGTCAGGGTCTCCGGGGTGGTCACGGTTCACTTCCTCCGGTTTCCGCCGACGACCGACTTGCCCGCGGGGAGGCGGACCTCGAACCCTCCGGTGAGCGTCGTGGTCCGGCCGGGTGCCAACTCCACGCGCCACACGCGCGCTCCGCGGACGTACGAGCCGTCCTGGCCCGTGAGCGGTTCCTCGGGTTCCGTCCAGGCCGGTCGCGCCCGGTGCTCCTCGATACGGACGTCCTTGTCGGTCGACACCGGTACGCGCTCGCGGACCTCGACGACGACGGGGTACGGCAGGCGGTTGGCGACCTCGATCTCCACGGTGTGGTCGAGGACGGTCGTGCCGCCGCGCAGTCCCGCGGTGGACTCGCGCATGTGGGTGCGGCGGGCCACCTGGACGCTCTCGGCCACGCCGACGCCGACCGCCTGCCGCTGTCCGGGGGCGAGGGTCGGCAGGGCCGCGGTGAGGACGAAGTCGCCGTCCACCATGACGTCGGCCGGACCGGCGAGCAGCGCGTGCGGGGAGGTGTTGGTGACCAGGACGGTGCCGAAGACGGCCGTGTCCACCGCGGGGACGCACACGTGCAGCGACTCCGTGACGACCGGCACCTCGCTGACCGGCACGATGTGCCACGCGCCGTCGGACACCACGTCCGCGGGCGCGGCGGTGTCGAAGCGGTAGTCGAAGGAGCCGGCCGAGGTCCGTACGTCGACCGCGTGCGCGGGCCGCGGGAGGCGGCCGACGGTCTCGGCCCTGCGCCGGTACTCGGTGACCACGGTGGCGATCGGGGCGGCTTCCGGTCGCAGCGTGCCGCGCTCGGCGCCCGCGTCGGGCCCCGCGACGGTCAGGCGGCCGTAGTCGAGCATGTCCACGGACGGCGCGGTGGACGGCGGCGGCACGGGCGGCGCGACTTTGCACCGGGCGCTGCGGGCGACGGGCGCCGACCTGCCGCGTGGGCGGTCCGTCGCGGGCTCGGCGTGCGCCTGGGACATGGGCGCCGCGGCGGCAAGCGGAGCCGGGGGCGGCGCCGCTCCCGGTGCGGGCACCGGGCCGCCGAACGAACCGCCGTAGCCGACGGCCTCGGCCGCACCGCCGGGCTCCGCGGGTCCGTACGCGCCGCCCGCCGCCAGGTCCGGCGAGAGGTCGGCCTCTTCCAGGTCGTCCTCGACGCCGCCGAGCCACGCGTTCATGGACCTGGGGGCGCCCGGGCCCGACTGCCGGGCCGGACCGCGCGACGCGGCGGGGTGGGCCGCGGCGGCGCCGTCGTAGCCGGTGAACAACTCGGCGAGCCCTGGCGGCGGTTCGCGCCATCCGGGGGTCTGCGGTTCCTGCTGGGCGCGGCCGATCCGCAGCGACCGCAGTTCGGGCAGGTCGGAGCGGCGCAGCAGGTCCGCGGTGGACAGCGCGAGACGTACGCCCGACCAGTCCTCGCCGGTGCGCTGGGCGACGCAGGCGCGCAGGACGAGCGTGCCCGCGCCGCTGGTACCGTCCAGGCGGAGTTGGTAGGTGGGGACCCAGGTGGCGCCGGGGACGTGGTACTCGACCTCGACGTCGATCTCGGCCGGGGCGTCGGCGGGTGTCCCGGCCTCGCCGGTCGGGGAGGTGTCCTCGCGGGTTTCGGGCGCGTCCGGTTCGTCGGCCGACGCGTCCGGTACGTCGGTCGCGTCGGTCACCTCGGAGGCCAGCGTCACGACCGCGCCGACGGCCGGGTCGGTGCGCTCGGCGCTCAGGGCGGTGGACGACTGGTGCAGTCGCGCCCGCAGGACGTCCACGTCGTGGTCGGCGCGCGCCAGTTGGTCCTCGGTGGCCCGCAACCGCTCGTGCAGGACGCCGAGTCGGGTGTCGACGAATCCGGCCAGGGCGAGGAAGGACTCGACGGGCGCCCAGCGGGGCGGGTCGCCCCTGCGCGGCTGCGGCGGCTCGGCGCGCAGCGCCGCCACCTCCTCGATCTCGCTCTCCAGCCGGTACTTGCGGTCCTGGAGCCGGGACTGCTGGTCCTCGGCGTCCTCCAGGTCCAGCCGCAGCGAGGGCAGTTGCTCGCCCCGGTGCACGGTGGCGCCGACGTCCAGCCGTACGTCGGTCACACGCAGCCCGTGCGGGCCGTTCACCACCCGGCCGCGCAGCGACTGTTCGTAGAGCGTGGGCGGCAGGCCCTCGACGCGGACGGTGGTCTCGGCGGTTCCGGTCGGCACCGTGACGCGCGCGCGGCGGGTGACGACCGCTCCGGAGGCGTGCACGACGACCGAGGTCACCTCGGACTCAGCGGCGGACGGCTCGTTCGGCTCATCCGTGCCGCTCGGAACGGCTGCGCCCACCTTGTCTCCCCCACGCTCGGCCCGCGGCCGGTCTGCCCGAAACGTCTCGGGGCCCGGACTCGTCCGTACCCTAGCCGAGTCCTCCTGGGCACGCCGAGGGTCGGTGCCGGTCCGGCGGCGCGGGAGGTCCGGCCGGTGACGGACGATCACGAACGCCGTGTCTTAAGGGCCGGTTAAGAGCGGCTTATCAGCGCCTCGGGCCGATCGGCGTCCTCGCAGTTCGGGCACGTCACGGGCGTGCGGGCGGCTGTCCGGGCGGGTTGGCGGGCAGGGTGACCGTGCGTAGCATCGGGGCCGTCGGCGGCGGTCGTCGCTCCCGTGAGAGCGCTCCCCCGGCCACGGCCCCCGCCTCCCCCGACGCCGTACGCCCGGCCACCGCCGACGCGAACCCTGATCTCCCCCACAGACAAGGTACGTAACCCATGGCTGCACACCGCGCACGCAGATGGTCGCTCGGCGGACTGGTCGTCCTGGTCGCCGCCGCTCTGGTGGCCGCCGTCCTGGTGGCGACGACCGGTCCCGGCACGTCGAGGGCGGACGCCGCCGAGGGCCGGCAGACCTGGTCCGACGAGTTCGACGGCCCCGCGGGCAGCGCGCCCGACCCCGCCAAGTGGACGCATGAGAAGGGTGGTTCGGGCAACGGCAACAACGAGTTGCAGTACTACACCGACAGCACCTCCAACGCCGCTCTCGACGGCGACGGGCACCTGGTGATCACCGCACGGCCCAACTCCGACACCGGACTGTCCTGTTGGTACGGACCCTGCAAGTACACCTCGGCGCGGCTGAACACGGCCTCGACCTTCACGCAGGCGTACGGTCACTTCGAGGCCCGCATCAAGATCCCGCGCGGCCAGGGCATCTGGCCGGCGTTCTGGATGCTGGGCAGCGACATCGGCAGCGTCGGCTGGCCCCACAGCGGTGAGCTGGACATCATGGAGAACATCGGACGGGAGCCCGGCACCGTCCACGGCACGATCCACGGCCCCGGCTACTCGGGCGCGGCCGGTATCGGGTCCCCGTACACGCTGCCCGGCGGCGCGGCCTTCGCGGACGACTTCCACACCTTCGGTGTGGACTGGAGCCCGAGCGCGATCACCTGGACGGTGGACGGCACGGTCTACCAGACGCGTACGCCGTCGGACGCGGGCGGCAACACGTGGGTGTTCGACCACCCGTTCTTCCTGATCCTCAACCTGGCGGTCGGCGGTGACTGGCCGGGCTCGCCCGACGGTTCGACGTCCTTCCCGCAGACGATGACGGTCGACTACGTACGGGCGTCGCAGTGGGACAGCGGCTCCGGCACGACGGCGGGCGGCGGCACCGGCGGGTCCGGCGGGTCTGGCGGCTCCGACCGGGTCGGCTCGATCAAGGGCATCGGCGGCATGTGCGTGGACGTGGCGGGCGGCTCGTCGGCCGACCGTACGCCGGTCCAGCTCCACGACTGCACCGGCAATGTGGCCCAGCAGTGGACGCTCGGCGCCGACGGGACGGTACGGGCGCTGGGCAAGTGCCTCGACGTGGACGGCGGTTCGACGGCGGACGGCGCGGCCGTGCAGCTCTACACGTGCAACGGCACCCAGGCGCAGCAGTGGAAGTACACCGACGCCCACGACCTGACGAACACGGGCGCGGACAAGTGCCTTGACGCGAAGGACAATGCGTCGGCGGACGGGACGCGGTTGCAGACCTGGACGTGCGGCGGGGCCGCCAACCAGAAGTGGATCTTCGGCTGACCCCTGGTCCGACGGCGTGGGGCGTGCCCGGTGGACCGGGCACGCCCCGCGCCGTCTTTGGCCGGTTTCGGCGGTTCGCCCGGTTCGCTCGTGGGAGTACCGTCACCTTCCGGGAGCACCGACCGACAAGGAGTACGCCATGTCATGGGTGACCAGCGGCCTTCGGGCGCTCAGCGGCGAGATGCGCGCACGGTGGCACGGGTACTTCGTCGGCTACGGGCAGCAGGACTGACGCCCGCAGCAGGACCGGGCACCACTCGGACCGACAAGGAGGACGGCCACGATGTCATGGATCGTCAGGAGCCTTCGCGCGCTCAGCGGTGAGGCACGTGCGCGGCGCAACCAGTACGGCGACAGGTACGGGCACAACGCCTGACGTCTTCTCCGCGCGGGGACGGGACGGGCGGCCGTACGCGGCGCGCGTTCCGTCCCGTATCCGACAAGGCGGGCGACCCGTGTTCCTCGACAGGAAGAGTCTGTGGCCGGACCTGCGGCGGTGGGAGGAGCAGGCGGCGGGCCGTGACGGGCCGTTCCGGCTGCGCTTCGGCACCCTGTTCGTGGCCGACGCCGACGCGGCCCGTGACGTGCTGGTCGAGCAGGCGGGCGACTATCTGTCCCAGTCCGGGTTCTTCCGTCTCGGGCCGGAGTCCCTGCCCCCGGCGGTCAGGGGCGAAGCCTCGCGTGAACTGCTCAGGGTCCTGGCCCGGCACGATCCCGCGTCGTCCTTCGACCTCGGCGCGGCTCTCGGCGAGGTGTGTGACGGTCGCGGCCGTCTGCGGCACCAGCGCTGGGGCGTCGAGGTGGTCCGGCGGTACTTCGCCCCCGTCATCGCGGACCGGAGCCACACCGCGATCAACGCGCTCGTCGACACGTATGTGACGTCGAGTGTGGTCGCCGACGACGTCGTCGGCCATGTGCTGAGACGCTCGCACCGTACGGTGCCCGCCGTCCGGGCCGGGCTCGCCGAACAGCTCGGGCGGCTGTCCGCTCAGGAGGACGGAGCGCGGGATCTGGTCGACCTCGTGCTGGGGCTGCCCGGCGAGCTGTCGACGGCCGATCGCGCGCAGGTGCTGCAACGCCTCGTGCTGTCCACGGTCGGCTTCACCGGCGTGACGCTCGAATGGGTGGTGCTGCTCGGGGTCCGGCACGGCTACGACACCCCGACGGTGCGGCGGGAGCAGGTCCACCGCCTGGTCAGGGAAGCGCTGCGCCTGTATCCGACCGCCTGGCGGCTGATGAGAGTGGCCGCCGCCGACCACGAGATCGCCGGGGCCGAGGTCCGCGAGGGCGAGCACGTCCTCATCGGCACGCACGCGATCCACCGGTCGGCGGCCGTCTGGGAGGCGCCGCTGGACTTCCGCCCCTCGCGCTGGGAGCGGCCGACCGACGAACAGCGGCGGTCCTACCTGCCGTTCGGCAAGGGCGAGGGCATGTGTCCGGCGAGCGGCTTCGCCGTCAGGGCGCTCGAACACCTCGGCCACCTCATCCTGAGCGGCTACCGGGGCGAGGTGCGGCTGCGCACGCGCAGGCCGCATGTGCGTACGCTTCTGGCGCCGCCCGCCGGCTGGACCCGGCTCACCGCGCGAGCGGTACCGGCTCCCGAGCGCTGAATCGGCCACCGCGGCCCACGCCCTCGGCCGCGGGGCAGGACTCCTTCGTGGCCGCCGCGTCAGACCGGCGACTTGCGCAGGCGGGCCCGCCTGCGGTGCAGCGGTCCGCGCTTGGGCGGCGGTGAGGCGAGGCCGAAGCGGACGGCGACGCGGGTGCCGCCCATCGGGCCGCGGTCGATGTCCAGCGCGCCGCGGGTCGCGGCGGCGGCGCGGCGGGCGATGTCGAGGCCGAGGCCGGTGGACGCGGTGCTGGCGCCGCGGACGAGGGCGTCGTCGGGGTCCGGGATGCCGGGGCCCGCGTCCTCGACGGTGAGGGTGACGGACTGGGCGGCGCGCACCAGGCGCAGCGCGAAGGCGGTGCCGGGCGCGGTGTGCCGGAAGACGTTGCCGACGAGCGCGTCGATGACGGCGGCGAGGTCGTCCTCCGGCAGGTCGATCAGGGCGTCCTCGCCGGTCACTTCCACCAGGCAGGGGCGGCCCTGCTGTTCCGCGAGCGTCGTCCAGAATCCGGCGCGGCGGCGGACGATCACCGTGGCGGCGCACAACACCTGTTCGGGCCGGTCGAGTTGGGGCGCGCCCATGTGTCCGACGGCCAGCGGTGTGCGGGCCGCGGTGATGACGGCGTGCAGTTGTGTTTCGAGCTGGGCGACCGCGGCGGCCACGGGGGCGGCGTCCGGTCCCGTACCCATGCGTTCGGTGGCCAACTGGAGGGCGGTCAGGGGTGTCCTGAGACGGTGGGACAGGTCGGCCACCAATTCCCGCTCGACGGCGAGGAGTTCCAGCATGCGTGCGGCCATGGCGTTGAACGCCTGCCCGGCCTCACGCAGTTCCGGCGGCCCCATGGGGTCGACGCGGGACTCCAGGTCGCCGCGGCCGAGCGCGTTGGCGGCGCAGGAGAGGTTGCGGGAGGACCGTACGACGCGGGAGGCGAGGCGGTCGGCGACCAGGACGGAGCCGACGACCAGGCCGACGGCGAGCAGCGCCATCACGGTCAGCGACGCGTTCACCCCGCGGTTCAGCTCGGCTTCGGGGACGAATTCCTCGACGACGGCGACCCGGCCCTGCGGCAGCACGACCGGCTGGAGGTAGACCCAGCCGCCGCCCGGCAGGTCCTGCGCCAGTGACTCGCCGTCGTGCTGTGCGCGCACCAGCAGGGAGTGGGGTGCGTGGCCCGCGCCGATGGAGCGGCCGTCGGGCTGGTGGACCGCCAGGTTTCCCGACGGGTCGAGGCCCGAGACGGCCTGCCGTACGGCGGCCGGGTCGTCGGTGAGCGTGAGGACCGGCGCCAGGGCGGCGGCGCGCTGCTCGGCGGCGGTGATCGCCTGGTTGCGGGCCTCCGAGCGGACCAGCAGGCCCAGCGGGATGAGGAAGGACAGGGCCACCATCGAGGTGACGGCCAGGGCGACCCTGGCCAGGGTCCCTCTCACCGGGGGGTCACCAGTTTGATGCCGACGCCGCGCACCGTACGCAGCAGGCTCGGCGCCGCCGCGCTCTCGCCGAGTTTGCGGCGCAGGGAGGACAGGTGGACGTCGATGGTCTGGTCCTCGACGTAGGGGTCGCGCCAGACCTCGGTGAGGATGTGCCGTTTGGACACGACGGTGTCGGCGTTGGCGGCGAGGAAGGACAGCAGGTCGAACTCGCGGCGGGTCAGCGGGACTTCGTGTCCGTGCAGGTGGACGGTGCGGGGTCCGGGGTCGATGCGCAGCGGTCCGAGGGTGACGGGCTCGCGCAGATTGGGGGCGCCGGTCCTGCCGTCGGGGCCCGCGGAGCGGCGCAGGACGGCGCCGAGGCGGGCGGTGAGCTGTCCGCCGGAGAAGGGTTTGACGAGGTAGTCGTCGGCGCCCGCGTTGAGGAGCCGGATGATCTCGGCCTCGTCGTCCCTGGCGGTGACGATCAGGACCGGTACGCGGGAGATGCCGCGGATCATGCGCAGCGCGTCGCCGCCGTCGAGGTCGGGCAGGCCGAGGTCGAGGATCACCGCGTCCAACGGGGTTCTGGTCGCCTCGCGCAATCCGCTGAATCCGTCGGCGGCGCTGCGGACTTCGTGCCCGTCGCGGGTGAGTATCCCGATCAGTTCGGCACGTATGCCGGGATCGTCTTCTACGACAAGGACGCTCGCCATGCGGCACACCGTAACGGATCGGCCATGATGGCCCGGTGCCCCGGTCCTTGCGCCATTTCCTGATCTGGCTGTCGTGCACGGTCCTCACCGTCACGGCGGTGTCGTTGACCGTGCGCTTCGTGGTGGGTTCGACGGCGCCGCTGCCGCCGTCCGCGCGGGATGTGGCGGCCGGGATCGCCACCAACTCGCCCAGTTCCGTGGTGATCGGCTCGCCGACGGCCACGCCCCGGCAGTCGCCGACGCGGACCCGCAAGCCCACGGTGTCGCCGTCCCCCTCGACCCGTCGCCCGACGGCGACCGCGACCAGCCCGTCCTCCGCGCCGGCCGCGCCGCCGTCGACCGCCTCCCGGCCGCCGGACTGCGAAGGGGGCGCCGGGACGCACAGTTTCGAGTCGACGGGCGGTCAGGCGTCGATACGGTTCGGCGCGGACGCGGTGTGCCTGGTCTCGGCGGTGCCCGCGATCGGCTTCACCACGAGCACCCGGCAGAGCGCGCCGGACACGCTCACCATCACCTTCACCGGGGCGCGCCACCGCTCGGAGCTGACGGCGACGTTGCGTCCGCAGGCGAAGGAGGTCACCAGCGAGGTGTCCTGGTGAGGCGCGGTGTCCGCGGTCCTGCGGACGCCCGGCCGGGGGCGGGGCTCAGTGTTGTCCGCGGTTCTTCGCCCGCCCGGCCGGGGGCGGGGCTCAGCGGTGTCCGCGGTCCTGCGGACGCCCGGCCGGGGGCGGGGCTCAGCGGAATCTGCGGCTTTCCTTAGGGGAACGTGAAGTTGGGCTCGGGTGGCGGATCGGACGGCTCCGGCGGCCTAGGGTCGTGCCCGCCGGACCGTTCCTGTGAGCGGGTCCCCCTCACGACACGTCTCCCCCACCACGAGGTGCCAGCGATGAGTTCGTCCCGCCGTGCCCACTCCCGTAACTCCGCCCACGGCCAGCACAGGGCGAGGCGCAAGCCGCGGATACGCATGGCGGTGACCGGAGCCGCGGCCCTGGCCGTACTCGGTGGCGGCACCGCCTTCGCCTGCCTCGGGGCGCCGCATCAGGGGTCGCCCACCGCCGGGCACAGCGACTCCGGCTCCGGCTCCGGCTCCGGCTCCGGCGACACGAGCGCGTCGGCCGGGCACAGGCCCGGCGGCAAGCCGGCCGGTTTCCGGCCCACCGCCCCCGCCGCGACCATCTCCACCACGCACCGCCCGCGCCCCGGACGGCCGAGCCCCAAGCCGACGGCCACGCCGACCGGCACCCCGGTGACCACCGCGCCCACGACGGCGGCGCCCAGCCCCTCGGCGACGACTCCCGCACCGCCCGCCGCGACGAACCCGCCGAGCGCCGGCGACGCCGTGCGGCAGGTGCTCGACCTGATCAACCGCAATCGCGCCGCCGAGGGCCTCGCCCCGTACACGCTGCTCGAAGGGCTCAACAAGAGTGCCGCCGCGCACAATCAGGTGATGGCGTCCGGCTGCGGCCTGTCCCACCAGTGCCCGGGCGAACCGGCCTTCGGTGACCGCGAGACGGCCGCCGGGGTGCACTGGACGTCGGCGGGCGAGAACATCGGCGAGGGCGGCGGTGTGGGCTCCTCCGCCTCCGCGATCGCCGCGAGCGCCGTCGGTCTGACGCAGATGATGCTCGACGAGAAGGCCCCCGACGACGGCCACCGCCGCAACATCCTCAGCAGCGGCTACACGCACATCGGCATCGACGTCTACCGCGACAGTTCCGGCACGGTCTGGATGACGCAGGACTTCTCCAACTGACCTTCGCCGCCTCCTACTTCCTTCCCGCCCGGTGCCGCGAACCCCACAGCGCGGCACGTTCCCGTCGGCCGGGGCCGACCTCCCCCCGGCCCCGGCCGACGGATGTCCGACCGGCCGCGCCGTTCCCTCGCGGGTCTCCGGCAGGGGTGAACGGGCCGCTCACGCGGTGTGGTTGTCCGGCTGGAGGGCGGCGGCCAAGGCGGTCGGGCCGTGGGCGGTGGACCCTTGGGCGTACGCGGCGGCGTACGCCTGGTCGCCGAGCGCCGCGCGGGCCGTCTCCTCGCAGCGCTCGCGCACCAGTTGGAGTTCCGGCGCGCCGCGCTGCGGGTGGCCGACGCTGCGCCAATAGGCGCCGCCGGTGCCGTAGACCGACGCGGCCTGCTCGGCCCGGCCCTCGGCGGCCAGGGCCGCGGCGAGCAGGTCGAGGCCGAGCGCGATGCCGAAGGCGTCCCCGATGAGGCGTTTGCTCTCCAGCATGGTGCGGGCGTAGCCGATGGCCTCGGTGGGGGCGCCGGAGAAGAGGGCGACGACGGAGAGCTGGTAGTCCAGGTAGGAGCGGGTCCAGACCTCGCCGGTGCGTACGCAGTGCTCGCGCAGTTCGAGGGCCCGCTCGCGGCCTTCGGCGAAGTCCCCGAGGGCGGTGAGGGAGAGCACTTCGACGAGGTTGCAGCGCAGCCGGTCCGGGGAGTCGAAGGCGAAGCCGGGCGCGCCGCCGAGCGCCGCGCGTACCGCGTCCAGTGCCTTGCGCGGCTGGCCCATGAGCAGGCCCAGCAGGCCGGTGAGGCAGGCGGCGGCGATCCGCTCCTCCTGGTCGCCGCCCGCTTCGGCCGCGGCCTCCACCTCGGCGCTGATCTCGGTGGCCAGGGCGTAGTCCCCTTGGAGGGTGACGGTGGCTCCGAGGCCGGTGAGCGCGCGGGCGCGGGCCCGGTCCTGCGCGGTGTGCAGTTCCAGGGCGCGCTCCAGATAGGAGCGGGCTTCCTTGAGGTGGCCGCAGCAGGTCCAGAAGTAGACCAGCAGCCCGGCCAGTTCGGCGGCCTGCGCCGGGTCGTGGACGAGCCAGTGGTCGAGGGCGGAGCGCAGGTCGGGGTGGGTGTCCTCGATCACCCGGTAGCCGAGGAGCTGGTCGGGGCTCGACCAGCTCCCGTCCGCCCAGCGGGCGAGGCCGGTGAAGTAGTCGGCGTGACGGCGGGCGGTCGCGGCGGACTCGCCCAGCTCGCGCAGCCACTCACCGCCGTACTCGCGGATCGTGTCGAGCATGCGGTAGCGCTCGCGGTGTCCTGCGCCGCTCGACGCGTCGTCGGCGGGGGCCGTCCTGATGATCACCGACTGGGTGACCAGCCGTTCCAGGGTCGGCGCGACGTCAGCGGCGCGCAGCGGGCCGCCGGTGGCGACCGCTTCCGCGGCGGCCAGGTCGAAGGCGCCGCGAAAGACGCTGAGCCGGGCCCAGAGCAGCCGTTCCTGCGGGGTGCACAGCTCGTGGCTCCAGCCGATCGCGGTGCGCAGCGTCTGGTGGCGCCGGGGCCAGACGAAGCCGGTGCGGGACAGGACGTCGAAGCGTGAGCCGAGGCGGTCGGCGACGTCGGCGACGGTGGCGGGGCCGACCTGGGCCGCGGCCAGTTCGATGGCCAGCGGTATCCCTTCGAGGCGGCGGCAGATGGTCGCGGCGGCCTCCGCCGCGCCGGGTTCCGCGAGCGGGGTGTGGCCGAGGCGGCCGGTGACGCGCTGGTTGAAGAGGGCGAGCGCGTCCTGTCCTTCTGCCGACAGCGGTGCGACGTCGATCAGTTCCTCCACGGCGGAGGCCAACGGGCGGCGGCTGGTGGCCAGTACGGTCAGGCCGGGCGCGGCCGTCAGCAGTTCTCCGACGAGGTGGGCGCACGCCTCGATCAGGTGCTCGCAGGAGTCGAGCACGAGTAACAGGCGCTTGTCGGCGAGCCATTCGCACAGTGCCTCGACGGGCATCCGCGGTGAGTGGTCGGCGAGGTCGACGGCGTCGCTGACGGTGGCGAGCAGCAGGTGCGGGCTGTCGAGGGTGGCGAGGTCGGCCCACCAGGTGCCGTCGGGGAAGCGGGAGGAGTCGGTGTCTTCCGCAGAACCGATTCGCCGGTCCGCGCCCGGCTCCTGTTCCGCGGCGACTTCCACGGCGACGCGGCCGACCGACGCGCGCGCCGCCGCCCGCAGCGCGAGCCGTGTCTTGCCGACTCCGCCGGGCCCGGTGAGGGTGATCAGCCGGCGGTGTGCCAACGCCATGTCCAGCCGCGCGAGTTCCGCCGTACGGCCGACGAAACTCGTTGTCTCCTGCGGAATGTGCCCCTTCATGGCCACAGCCTGACACCGACCGACCGCGGAGGGAAACGGGCCGTCGTGGTGAAGCTCGGCGCGAGTGCCCTATGAGGGCGCGTCAGGCGGCGTACGCGGAACCGGACTCGGGCCGGTCCCGCGGGTCGCGCGCTTCACCCGCACTGACGGAGAGTCACCCGGTGAACCAGGGGTTCCCGCCGCCGAGGGACCAGACGGAGACTTTGGTGACGCCCAGTGAGGTCAGCACCGCCAGCTTGGAGTTGAGCGCGGTGCTGTCCACGTAGTCGTAGAGCTTTCCTCCGGAGACCCAGCGGATCTCTCCGGAAGAGGCGTCGCGACGGGCGGCGATCGTGCTCGGGTCGGCCGAGAAGCCGGGGCTGTGCTTCATGTCGCTGAACTGGATGTTGCCGGTGACCGCGTCCAGGTCGCACGGGTCGGGCGCGCTGATGCCGTACGAGGGCAGGGCGATGACCAGCCGCGACGGGTCCGGGATCTTGCTCTGCGCGTACCGCGTGACCTGCTTGAGCCAG
Source organism: Streptomyces sp. NPDC088197 (assembly GCF_044741185.1). Taxonomy (NCBI): domain Bacteria; kingdom Bacillati; phylum Actinomycetota; class Actinomycetes; order Kitasatosporales; family Streptomycetaceae; genus Streptomyces; species Streptomyces sp. NPDC088197. The sequence continues at coordinate 33,437 of NZ_JBIUSD010000026.1, read as the reverse complement.
GCGAGCGGGGTGATCGGCAGGCAGCGGCTGCCGGGCGCGGTGTCGAACTCCTCGTCGTACGCCATGATGTCCAGTTCGTCGACGCCCTTGGCGCTGACGGCGGCGTAGTCGTAGAAGGCGGCGTCCTCGGTCATCGCGGGCGCGTCGACCACGAGTTTCTTGCCCTGCGCGTGCAGGGAGGTCGCGAGCTGGCCGAGGAAGGTCTTGTAGTTGGTGAAGTCGGCGGCGCTCCAGGACCAGTAGTCCTCCATGTCGACGTCCACGCCGGTGAGTTGGTTGGTGACCACGAAGGAGGTGAGCTGCGAGACGGCGTCGCTCCGGTTGGCACTGCTGCTGACCAGGGCGTGGACGTCGGCGGTGGTCATGCCGGAGACGGTCGGGTACTGGTAGGCGGAGTGCGCCTTGAGGTCGGCGACGTTGGAGGCGCTGTAGGTGTTGCAGAGCCCGGCGGCCGTGGTCTCCAGGCTGACCTTGCCCTTGCCGGTGACGCTCCAGTACTCGGGTTTGAGCGCGCCGTTCTTGACCCGGTTGTCGGCGTATTCGCTCGGCGCGGTACAGGTGGAGTCGCCTGCGGAGCCGGGGTAGAGCCAGGTCTGTAGCTGTACGGCGGAGGCGGCGGTACGGGCGGCGGGCGGCCGGTGGGCGGCGCCGCTCGACGCGGCGGCCGACGTACCGGGTCCGGACGTACCGCTGTCGGTCGTCATGGCGCCCGCGGCCATGGCACCGGCGAGGGCGGCCGAACAGGCGGCGGCCGTGGCGAGGATGAGCCTGCGACGAAGCATGATCCGTCCCTTCGGGGCGTGGGGGTGCGCCGCGTCGGCCGGGGGCGGCGGCGCGGGGTGGGGGGTGACGGAGGAGTCGTGGGTGGGCGCGGGGGCTACCCGTTGTCGTTCCAGTAGGGGTCGAGGACCAGGGTGTCGGCGCCCGGTACGCGCGAGGCCGCCGACCAGGAGCCGCCCAGGACGCGTCCGCTGTCGGGCTCGGGGGCGAGCGACAGTTCGGTGAGGATGCGGTACCGGTCGCCCCGGTAGACGGAGCGGGTGAACTCCACGACGCGCCCGTCCGCGTCCCTGGCGGCGCGTTCGAAGAGCAGGGCCGGGGTGTGGACGGGCACGCCGAGCAGTTCGGCCTCGGCCTCGTCCACCACGGTCGGTTCGATGAGCTGTGAGGCGCGGGTGAGCAGGATGCCGTACCGGCTGCCGAGCAGGCGGTAGAAGGAGTCGGTCTCCAGGTCGTGGGCGGTGAGGCCGGGGACCAGCGCCGTCGGTACGTGCAGCGTCTCGACGCACATCGGGTCGCCGTCGACCAGCCGCAGCCGGGCGATCCGCAGGATCCGGTCGGCCGGGGCGGCGCCGAGGCGGCGGCCGATCCTGGGTCCGGCGGCCATGGCGGTGAACTCCACGGTGCGGCTGGTCCACGCGCCGTCCACACCGCCGACGCCCAGGCTCGGTCCCGGCCCCGCGGCCGGCCCCAGGCGCTGGGCGACCTTGTCCTCGGCGACGAAGACGCCGCGCCCGTGGGCCCGGATCAGCAGTCCGTCGCGCACCAGGTCGTCCATCACCGAGCGCAGCGTCGGGCGGGAGACCTCCAGGGTCTCGCAGAGCTGGCGCTCACCGGGCAGCGGTCGTCCGGTCGCGGTCTCCTCGACGAGGTCGAGGAGGTGCGTACGGATCCGCTGCCGCTTCTCCCAGCGGCTCTCGCTGCTGACCATGGGCCCACCAGTCTTGTCCGCGCGGGGCGGGTGCCGGTGTCTCGGCGTCCGGACGCCGAGGTGTTCGGCGACGCACCGATGATGGACCCCGTTCTTACCACTGGTCAATATGTGGTCAACGAATCCGCGCCGGAGTCAGCGGACAAAGGTCGGGGGACAAAGGTCAGCGGGTACGGGTCAGCGGGAAAAAAGATCAGCGGGTACGGGCGGCGCGCTCCGCGTTCTTCTCCTTGATCCGCACCGCTTCCTTGCGGACCTCCGCCTGCACGGCACGCTCCTCGACCAGCCACTGCGGCTGGTCCCGCTTCAGCGCCTCGATCTCCTCGGTGGTGAGCGCCTCGGTCACGCCGCCGCGCGCGAGACCCGCGATGGACACGCCGAGTTTGGACGCGACGACAGGGCGGGGGTGCGGTCCGTTGTGCCGCAGTTCCACCAGCCACTCGGGGGGATCGGCCTGGAGCGCGTTGAGCTCGGTGCGCGAGACGACACCCTCCTGGAACTCGGCGGGTGTGGCCTGGAGGTACACACCCAGCTTCTTCGCCGCTGTCGCGGGCTTCATGGTCTGGGCGGTCTGCTGCGACGTCATGCCGTCAAGGGTAACGAGCGCGTGCGCCACCTCCGACCACCAGCGGATAACCTGCTGGGGTGACAGGTTCGGAAGTACCTCCTTCGTTCCGGCTCGCATACGTTCCGGGCGTGATGCCGACCAAGTGGGTGCGGATCTGGAACGAGCGACTGCCGGAGGTCCCGCTCACCCTGGTCCCGGTGCCCGCCGCCGAGGCGTTCGGCGCGCTGCGGGACGGCGGCGGGTCCGGCGCGGACGCCGGATTCGTACGGCTGCCGGTCGACGGCGCGGACCTCAGCGCGATCCCGCTCTACACGGAGACGACGGTGGTCGTCGTCCCCAAGGACCACGCGGTCGCGGCGGTCGACGAGGTGTCGCTGGCCGACCTCGCGGACGACATCGTGCTGCGTCCCCTGGACGACACCCTCACCTGGCAGACGCCGCCGGGGCGGCCCGCGAAGGAGCGGCCCGCCACCACGGCGGACGCCGTGGAACTGGTCGCGGCGGGTGTGGGCCTGCTGATCGTCCCCCAGTCGCTCGCGCGGCTGCACCACCGCAGGGACCTCACCTACCGGCCGGTCCCGGACGCGCCCGAGTCCCGCGTCGCCCTGTCCTGGCCGCAGGAGGAGACCACGGATCTGGTGGAACACCTCATCGGCATCGTGCGCGGTCGCACCGTCAACAGCACGCGCGGCCGGCCGCTCCCGGAGCGGTCCGCACCGGGGGCGAAGGCCGCGAAGGCCAAGGACAAGGCGAAGGACAAACGCCCGGACAAGGTGTCGCAGGCGCGCCGCAAGCCCGCGCCGGGCCGGGGTGCCGGAGGCAAGGGCGGCAAGAGCGGCGGTACGGGCGGCGCGAAGCGCGGCAAGCCCCGCCGCCGCCCGTAGCCGGACCGGGGTCCCGGTCCCCCGTACGGCAGCGCGGTCGGGCCGGACCCGCCATCGAGGCACCACCCGGCCGACCGCGATCACGTGGACGATGCGTGCCGGAGGCGGGTCGTCAGCTCGCGGGCGTCACGACGATGGCGTTGACCTGGGCCTGGTTGGCGGAGCCGCGGGTGAAGTCGAGGGAGAGGATGCCGGAGGCGTCCACGGTGACGGGGAAGTCCTTCTCGACGCCGAAGGCTTCCTGGCCGTCCGCGCCCGCCGCCACGGCCGCGCCGATGATGTCGAAGTCGGTCAGGACCTTGGCGCCGTCGATCGTGACGTCGAACTCACGCTGACCGGAGTGGGTGTAGTACCAGTCCATGAAGTAGAGACGGACCTGGTAGTCGGCGCCCGGCGTGAGACCGGGGACGCTGTAGGAGGAGTCCCCGACGCGTGAGGTGTTCCAGATGTCGGCGGGGATCGGGTGGGCCACGGTCCGTCCCCAGTTCGGGAAGCTGGAAGCGCCCGCGGGAATGGTGTCGGGCCTGCCGCCGGTGCCGGTGTCCGCGATGAAGTCGCCGCCGCCCGCGCCGCCGAGGTCGATCGACACCCCTGGTGCCACATCGGCGTGAGCGGTCCCCGCGGTCACGAGACCGCCCAGCACCATGCTCAGAGGGAGCCTCCCGCCGGACCCCTCGCGCGGCCGACGAGGTGGCGCGCGGGCCGGACCGGCCCCTGCCGGCCCATGGATCACCGGCGCCCGGACGGCGATACTGGGGGCATGACGTTCGTCGTTTTCATGACCCTGCCCGGTCTGGTCATCCTGCTGACCCTGGTGGCCTTCGCCGATCAGATACTCATGCGGGCCGGGCGGGCCGGAATCCTGCCGTGGCGCGGCCCTGGCCGCCAGGGGCAGATCTCGTCCACCGGCTTCGAGATGCTGCACGCGAGCTTCTCGCCGGGCAAGCAGAACGAGTTGAAGGAGCGGCAGTCGGCCCTCGTGCTGCGGGACGACGAGGAGGACGGCGCGCCCGCGAACCGTACGACCGTCGATCTCCAGCGCGGGACCGCGGTCGTACGGATGGCGCGGCCCCACTCCTGAGGCGCGGCCTTTTCGGAACACCTCTTCCCTAGGACGGCACGCGGCTCGCGACCGCCGCGTCCAGTCGGCTCACTTCGTCCTCCCCCAGGTGCAGTTCGGCGGCGCGGGCGGAGTCGAGGATCGTGTCCGGGCGGCGGGCGCCCGGTATGGGGATGAGCGCCGGGCTGGTGGACAACAGCCAGGACAGCGCGGTGCGTTGCGGGCTGGCGTCGTGGGCGCGGCCGATCTCGGTGAAGGCGGCGGTGAGTTCGTCGTCCTTCGTGCCGATGGTGCCCAACGGCCGCCAGGCCAGGAACGCCAGACCGAGTTCCTCCGCGCGGCGCAGTACCGCGCGGTGCTGTACGGCGCTGGGTGAGAACTCGTTCTGCACGGCGACGAGGGCGTCACCCAACAGCTCGTGTGCCTGATCGAGTTCGGCGACGGTGACGTTGGAGACACCGACCGAGGTGACGGTCCCGTCGGCGACCAGCCGGAGCAGCGCCGTCAGCGAGTCGGCGATCGGCACCACCGGGTCGGGGGCGTGCAGGAAGAACAGCTCGATACGGTCCAGGCGGAGCCGGTCGCGGGACGCGGCGGCCGAGCGGACGAGGTGGTCGGGGCTGCTGTCGGTGAGCCACCGCCCGTCGCCCGGTCTGACCCGGCCCGCCTTCGTCACCACCGTGACTCCGGAGGCGTCGCCGTCCCAGCTCTCCAGCGCGTCGGCGATCAGCGTCTCGTTGTGCCCTACTTCGTCGGCACCTGTGTGGTAGGCGGAGGCGGAGTCGATGAGGGTCACTCCGGCGTCGAGCGCGGTGTGGATCGTCGCCGTGGCGCGGGCGCGGTCCGGGCGCCCCTCGATGGACAGCAGCATGCCGCCAAGGCCGACCGGGAAGACCTTCGAACTCCCGCACGCGCGGGTCGGGTTGGTGAGGTGCGGTGGGTGGTGCATACGGCTCCCTGTCTCGTGTGATGGTGCTGCCGCGTGCGGCGCCGGGGCCCTGGCGGCGCCTAGCGGCGTACCGCGAGGCGGCCCCGTGAGAAGACGGCGGCGACCTCGGCCTCCGGGTCCGCCAGCCGCTCGACGTGGACAGCGGGGTTGTGGCGGGTCAGGACGATGTCGGCGCGGGCGCCGGGCGCGAGCACACCGAGTTCACCGGCCGCGCCGAGCAGCCGGGCGCCGGTGGTGGTGGCGCTGCGCAGCACCGCCCAGCCCGGCTGCACCCTGGCCCGCAGCGCGAACTCCCGCGACTGGTGGACGTGCATCGCGCCGAGCAGGTCGGTGCCGAAGGCGATCGGGGCGTCGGCGGCGTGGGCGTGGGCCAGCGCGGTGAGGCCGCTGTCCCGGACGGCCGCGACCTTGGCGGTGCTCGCGGGCGGAAGCCCGTGGAGCGGACCCTCCTGCGCCAGCACCGTGTACGTCACCAGCGTCGGCACGTAGTACGCGTCGTGCTCGGCGAACAGCCGGGCCTCGTCCGGGCCGATCAGATTGCCGTGCTCGATGGTGCGTACGCCCAGGCGCAGCGCGCGGGCCACCGCCTGCGGGGTGTAGGCGTGCCCGGCGCAGTAGACGCCCGCCCGCGCGGCCTCGTCGACCGCCGCGCGGATCTCTTCCTCGCTGTACTGCGGGGTGTCGATCCGGTCGGTGGGGCTGGAGATCCCGCCGGAGAGCATGAGTTTCACGAACGACGCCCCGGACCGTACGCCTTCGCGTACGGCGGTGCGCAGTGCGTCGGGTCCGTCGACGATCCGGCCGATGCCGGGCACGGCCGGATGGTCGTCGGCGTGGTAACGGCCACGGGGGCGCAGGTCGCCGTGGCCCCCGGTCTGCGACAGCGCCTTGCCGCACACGTACAGCCGGGGTCCTGGCGCCAGCCCCTCGTCCAGGGCGTCGGCCAGCCCGGCGTCGGCGCCGCCCGCGTCCCGGACGGTGGTGAAGCCGCGTTCGAGCATCGCGCGCAGTTCCCGTAGCGCGTGGGCGGTGACGTAGCTGGGCGCCATCCCGGTGTCGGCCCACTCGTCGGCGGTCACCGAGGTGACGTGCACGTGGCAGTCGATGAAGCCGGGGACCGCGTACAGGTCGGTGCCGTCCACGTCGCCGGGCGCGAGTGGGTCGGGGGTGTCGGCCGTGACGGCGGTGATCCGGTCTCCTTCCAGGGTGATCCGCCGGTCCCTGAGGATCTGTTCGCTCTCGGGGTCCACCACGTGGACGTGTCTGATGTCCATGCCGGTACGCCGCTCCTCGTCTCCGCTACACCCGTCGCCCGCTGGCTCGCGCCCCCGCGCTCAGGCGCCGAACAGCTCGTCGACGGTGGTCGTGGTGCCGGCGTTGCCGACCATGAAGCCGTAGTCGCCCGGCGCGGTGCGGGAGTAGCCCTCGCGGCTGAGCACCAGGATGTTGGAGTCGTACGGCGCGACGAGCTGTTCCAGCGTCTCGAAGGTGTACGGGTCCACGACCTCGCCCAGCACCGTGCCGCCCTTGATGACCTCGCCGAGCCGGTCAGGGGTGAAGTGGGAGATCATCGTGCCGCCCTTGGTCGGGCGCAGCGTGACGAGTTCGGTCATCACCGTCTGCTGCTCGACGATCGCCTCGGGGGCGCCTTCCAGCATGCCGATGCCCTTGAGCATGTTGCGGCCCTGGCGTACGGCCTTGTCGAGGAAGGCGTCGGTGAGCTGCCCGCCGCCGCCCAGTTCGCAGACGGTCGAGGAGATGCCGTTCTTGATCGCCCACGCGTTGGAGGTGCCCTCGTAGGGCTCGTGGTGGTAGAGCAGCGCGGCGCCGAAGGACGTGGCCATCTCCCGGCCGTCGTCCATGATGTAGGAGTACTCGACCGTGGAGTACAGGCCGCTGGAGTGGAAGTCCACGAAGTAGTCGGCCTGGAGCATGATCTCGGCGAGTACGGCGGCCAGTTGCTCGGTGACCGAGCCGTTGCGGTCGCCGGGGAAAATGCGGTTGAGGTTGAGGCCGTCCTGCGGGGTGAAGCGGGACATCGCCGCGTACGCGTACGGGTTGGCCACCGGTACGGCGACGATCGTGCCCGCCAGTTCCGCGGGGTCGACCGACGAGACGAACCTGCGGATCTCCTCGGGTCCCATGGCCTCGTCGCCGTGGACGCCGCCGAAGGCGACCAGGGTGGGCCCCGGCCGGGCGCCGGTCAGGCGGTGGACGGTGAGCGCGAGGTCGTGCCCGTTGTCCACGCGGGTGACGGGGACGGTCTCGACGGTGTGGCCGGGCTGCGCGGCCGGAGTACCGGTGGCTGTGGTGTCGCTCATCCGCTGTGTCTCCTTGCTGATACGGGTACTGATACGGGGATCGGTGCTCGGGTTCTTGTCGTCGCCGGGGCCGGGGACGGTGTCCCCGGCCCCGGCGGGGGTCACCGCATGTCGCCGATCGCGGACGCCTCCTGGCGCAGCGCGGGAACGGCTCCTTCGGCGAGGTCGAGGGTGAAGCGGGCGGCGGGTCCGCTGATGGAGAGTCCGGCGACCGCGACGCCGTCGGGGCCGACGACGGCGGCGGCCCGGCAGCGCAGGCCCACGCTGTAGGTCTCCTCGTCCACGGCGTAGCCGCGCCGCCTGGCCTCCTCCAGCTCCGGCTGCATCTTCTCCAGCGTGGCCTCGGGGTCCGCCACGTCGGCGCCGCGCAGCAGCGCGAGCTGCCGGGCCCGGGGCAGCCGGGACATGATGGCCTTGCCGAGCGCGGAGTTGTCGGGCGGTATGAACTCGCCGATGCGGTTCACCGCGCGCAGCGGCTGCTCGGACTCGGTGCGGGCGATGATGAACATGCTGTTCCCGACGATGCGTCCGGCGGTCGTGCTCTCGCCGGTGACGCCGGTGAGCAGCCGGGTGGCCTGCTGGAGGCGGTCGTTGCTGTAGAGGTGTTCGCTGACGGCCGCGGCCATGGCGGCGAGCCGTCGGCCGGGCACGAAGCGGTGCGAGGTGGTCTCGTTGAGGAAGCCCCAGGTGACGAGCTGGGCCGTCAGCCGGGACACGGTGGACAGCGGCGCGTCGGCCGCCGCCGCCAGTTCGGTGAGGGTCAGCGGTGCGCCCTCGGCGACCACGGACTGCTCCAGCAAGTTGAGGATGCGCCCCATGTAGCTGGGTGACTTGGTGTTCTCGCTGGGGGCCGGTACGGGGACTTCGGTGTCCTCTGCCATGGGTACGTGCGTCTCCTGTCGTCCCAAGTCGGTTGCTTTGGGCGGCTGTTCGGGCAGGTCGGTCACCATCCCGTGGCCCGTCCCGGGCGCCGCGGGTCGCAGTATCCGTGGCGGTGGCCGTCCGCGTCGACTTCCACCGCGTGGACGGATCCGAAGTGCCAGAAGTAGGGGGTGGTCAGTCGTACGTCGGCGCCGTAGCGGGTGGCGAGCGCGTCGAGCACCCGCGGGTCGACCCGTGCCTCGACGGTGAACGGCTGGTCGGTCTGGACGCCCTGGAAGCGCGGCGCGTCGATCGACTCGGCCAGGTCGAGGCCGTATCCGAGGTGGTTGGCCAGGACGATCGCGGTGGCGCGCGCGGACAGGCCCGGTGACCCGAGGGCCAGGTGCGGGGTTCCGGCGCGGGCGACCATGGTGGGCGGGAAGGGCGACAGGACGCGCCGCCCGTCGCCGTCGCCGGTGCCGGGGAAGCTGTTGCCGCTGTTGACGTGGACGCCGTCCACGACCAGGCCGGTGCCGAAGGTGGTGCCGTAGACGCTGTGGGTGAGCGACGCCATGTTGCCCGCGCCGTCCACCGCCACGACGTGGTCGGTGTTGTGGGTGTGCGGCGCGCCGGGCGGCCAGACCGTACCGCCGCTCGCGGGCGCCGGGTCGCGTCGGGTGCTGCCGCGGATCAGCGCGGCCAGCGACGCCGTGAAGTCGGGCGAGAGGAGTTCGTCCACCGGGACGTCGAAGGAGAGCGGGTCCTTCACGAAGCGCTCGGTGAAGAATTCGGCGAACGCCATGGCGCGTCGGAGCACTTCGAGGGCTTCGGCGTCGCGGGTGTAGTGGCCCAGGGCGGGCAGGTCGAAGTGTTCCAGGATGCCGAGCACGAGGCCGATGAGGACGCCCGCGGACGACGGGGGCGGGGCGCCGACGATCTCGTGGTCCCGGTAGGCGCGCCGCACCGGGCGGCTCGCGCGGGCGGTGTAGTCGTCGAGGTCGCGGGCGGTCACGGTGCCGCCGGTCTCGCGGACCGCGGCCACGAAGCGCGACGCCCACGCGCCGCGGTAGACGTGGTCGGGGCCGTCGGCGGCGATCCGCCGCATCGTCTCGGCCAGTGCCGGGCGGACCAGCCGCTCCCCGACGGGCGGTACGTGGCCGTCGGGCAGGAATTCGGCGCGGCCCGACGGGTGCGCCGCCAACCGGCCCGCAGCGGCCTCGAATGCCTCGCCGTACAGGAAGGAGTACATCGGGAAGCCGGCGGCGGCGACCTCGACGGCGGGTGCGAAGTAGTCGGCCCAGGGGATGCTGCCGTGGCGTTCCATGGCCAGGTGCATGCCCGCGACCGCGCCGGGGACCGCGACGCGGCGGCCGGAGGAGGCGCCGAGGGCGCCGTCCACCGTCACGTAGTGGTCCCAGGTGGCGGAGACCGGCGGGCTGTCGCGGGTGTGGTCGAGTTCGCCGTCGATGTAGTCGTAAGCGCGCCGGGCGGCGTCGTAGTAGAGCACGGACATGCCACCGGCCAGGGTGGTCATCTGCGGTTCGACCACGCCTTGCAGGGGGACGGCCGTGAGCACCGCGTCCATGGCGTTGCCGCCGCGCCGCAGGACGTCGAGCATCGCGTCGGCGACGGCCGGGTGCATGGCGGAGACCATGGCGGTGCCGCCGTGGGCGGAGTCCTTCCGCCCCTGTTCGAGTGCCCGGTCCACGACCGGCCGCTGGCCCGCCGTCATGCCGGTCCGCTCCCCTGGTCCGCCGGTGCGCCAGGACCCGGCTGCGGGAGCGGCGCCGGGCCGATGCCCATCGCGGAGGCCACCAGGCCGACCGGCGGGGAGCCGAAGGCCATCAGCTCACGGTGGAAACGCGGCAGCGTGAAGCCGCTGCCCCACGCGGACTTCGCCTGGTCGCGCAGCCGCCGCATGAGGACCTTGCCCCAGGTGTAGCGGATGTACGTCGGCTCCCACACACCGCGCAGCGCCTCGGCCCGCGCGGCCGGTCCCGCCAGGAACGCCTTGCGTTCGAAGAGGGCGATGGCGTCGTCGAGGGTGAGGGCGCCGGTGTGGATGCCGAGCGCGGCCTGGACGCGGACGACCCGCATCATGGCTTCCTGCGCCATGCCGAACTGGTAGAGGGGGCTGTCGTCCTGGTAGCCCTCCTCCCACATCATCTCCTCGGCGTAGTGCGCCCAGCCCTCGAAGAACAGCTCGGACCAGAGCGTCTTGCGGATCGGCCGGTCGACTTTGCCCATCATCAGGGCGTGGCTACAGTGGCCGGGGCCGATCTCGTGGACGGCCATCACGGCCATCGCGGGCCGGTTGAACCGGGACAGCCAGGCGCGGTGGTCGTCGAGCGACCAGTGCGGCGAGGGTCCGGTCACGTGGAAGAGCGAGTGGCCGCGCGTCTCCCACGGCGCGGTCCAGCTCACCCGGCCCGCGGCCCAACTCCGCGCGGGCGGGCTGGGTTCGATGACGCACGCCTCGTCGACGACGGGCACCAGTTCGCGCTCGCGCACGAAGCGCGCGGCCAGCGCGACCTGGGCCTGGGTGTCGGCGAGGATGCGCGGGAAGTCGCCGTGGTCGGCGCGCACCCGGGCGCTGAGCCGCCGGGTCCTGGCGGCCGGGTCGTCGGCGCCCGCGGGGTCGAGCCGGGCCGCGGCGTCGTCCAGGATGTCGCTCATCCGCGCGTACTCGCTGTCGGCCATGGCGGCCAGTTCGTCCAGGTCCACCGGGACGCGGTCCTCGCAGCCGAGGAGCGCGGTGAGGTCGGCCCTGCCGAGTCCCGCTGCCGGAGCGGCCTCGCGCGCCGCGCGTTCGAGGTGGGCGGTCAGCCGTTCCAGCGCGGCCAGGGCGCGTACGCCGTCCTCGCCGTCGTCGGCGCGGACCTCGGCGGCCATTCCGCGCGCCGCGGGCAGGAACATCCCGGCGACGGAGGACGACAGTTCGTCCAGCGCCTCGATCGCGTTGTCCACGGCGTCCGGCCAGAGCCGCAGGTGGCGGCGCCTGGCCCGCACGCGTACCGCCTCGTCGTCGTAGGGCCGGTCGTACGGCGACAGGTCCAGCGCCTCGATGTGGACCCAGGGGTCCCAGCGGTGCTGACGGATACGGCCGAACCGGGTCCGCATCGCGTTCTCGGTGGCGGCGAGCTGTGCTTCGTCGTGCGCGTCGTCCAGCGCGGGACCGCCCAGCGCGGCCAGCGCCGAGGCCACCCCGGCAGGCGACAGGTCGACGATCGTGCCGTCGTACTCGTCGTGCAGTCCTGAGTATTCGCGCAGGTAGGCGGCGTCCAGGTCGCAGACGTGGCGCAGCCGTGGGAACAGCTCAGCCATCGGGGGTCTCCTTGGTCGTACGAAGGCGGGTGGTGTGCGGGTACGCGGACGCGGGTGCGGCGTGGCCCGATGCGGTGGTGGCGGTCGGTCACAGCTCCAGTCGTCGGCCGCGCTGGACGACACGCAGGAGCAGGGCGCCGAGTCCGACGACGAGCACCGACAGCGCGGTCATGATCGTGGACAGGGCCGCGGGGGTCGGGTCCTGGTAGTTGTTGAGGTAGCCGTACATCCACACCGGCAGGGTCTGCTGGTCGGAGGTGAGCAGGAAGATCGACAGGTCGATCTCGTTGAAGCTGACGAGGAAGGCGAAGACGCCGCTGATGAGCAGGGCGGGCGCGATCTGCGGCAGCGTCGTGCGCAGGAAGGCGCGCAGCGGCGAGGCGCCGAGGTCGATCGCCGCGTAGTCCAGGGTGCGGTCGGCCCGGGTCAGGGCGGCGGACAGCAGCACGATCACAAATGGCACGGTCGCCACGGTGTGGGCGAGGACCACCGCCCACCGCCCGGAGGGCAGACCAGCCCGGGCGAGCAGCATGAACACGGCGAAGCCGAAAGCGATCTTGGGCACCACGACGGGTGAGAAGAGCGCCGACTGCACCACCCCGCTGCCCCGGAAGCGGTAGCGGACCAGGGCGACCGCGCCGGCGGAGCCGAGCAGGACGGCGAGCACCGCGACCAGCGCCCCGATCCACAGGCTGCCGACGAAGGCGTCCATGACGCCGTCCTGGTGGTAGAGGTTGGTGTACCAGCGGGTGGAGAAGCCGGGCGGCGGCCATACCCCGTAGGAGACCGACGACAGCGAGCTGATCACGACGATCGCGGCGGGCACGAGCTGGAAGGCGTACAGCACGGCCATCCATACGCCGAGCCCGCGGATGCCGCGGGGCGGCGAGGGGCTGATGGTGACTCCGCCCTGGTCGGCCTCGGCGAACCGGCGCTGGAGGAGGACGAACGCTCCGGTGGAGACCAGCGCGAGGATCAGCAGCACCAGGGCGCAGACGGAGGCGCCCGGATAGTCCGTGGTGCCGACCAGGGAGTAGATGCTGGTGGACAGGGTCGCGACCCGCCCGCCTCCCAGGAGGCTGGGGGCGGTGAAGCTGGAGATGGTCAGGGCGAAGGTGAGCTGGCATCCGGCGATCAGGCCCGGCGCGCTCAGCGGCAGGGTGATCGAGCGGAAGGTGCGCCAGCGGGAGGCGCCGAAGTCGTCGGCCGCGTCGGCGAGGGTGCCGTCGATCTGCCGGAAGGTGCTGCTGATCGGCAGGACCATCAGCGGCAGCAGGGTGTGCACGAGGGCGATGACGACGGCGCTGCGCTCGTAGAGCAGGTGGACGGGGCCGATGCCGAACAGGCCGAGCGCGGAGTTGAGGAAACCCTCCTGGCCGAGCAGCAGTTGCCAGGCGTAGACGCTGGCGATGCCGGAGAAGACCAGCGAGGAGAAGACCACCGCGTATCCGGCGTTGCGCCAGCCGGTCCGCTTGGTGTGGTGCAGTGCCAGGGCGGTGAGGTAGCCGACGACCGCGGTGATCGCGGTGACCAGCAGACCGACGAGTACGGTCTGCCAGATCACCGACCAGTAGTAGGAGCTGGTGAGGACTTTCGTCCATGTGGCCAGGGTGTTGGTGGTGTTGACGCCACCGGGTTGGTACTTCTGCAGGGAGTACTCGACGAGCGACTCCATGGCGAAGGCGAACACCGCGAGCAGCAGCACGATGCTGGGCGCGAGCAGGAGGAGTGCGGTGCGCCGGTCGCGGCCCTTGCCGGTGAAGGCTTTGGGCTGCGCTCGGCGGGGTCCCGGCTTCTCCGGGGCCGGGCGCTCCGCCGTGGCCGTCGCCGCCCCGCTCACCGGGGCGGCTTCTCGTATGCCGCCTGGAGGGTTGTCCGCCATCGTGCAGGTCCTTCCGGTCGTGGGGTGGACGTCGTCGGGGCTGAGCCGTGAGAACTGGGCTGTCGGAACCGGTCCGTGAGCGCTGAGCCGTAAGAACTGGAAGCGTCGGAACTGAGTCGTACGAACGGGGCCGTCAGATCTTGGAGACGACTTCCTCGTTCCACCGCGCGGTCCAGGCGGCCATGTTCTTGCCGACGGTGTCCCAGTCGACGTCCACGAACTTCTGGTCGGCGCCGGCGGCGATGGCCGGGATGGCCTGGAGCTTCGGGGTCAGCTTCGAGGTGCTGGAGGCGGGGATCTCGACCGAGGTGTCCACCCAGCGCTGGTTCCACTTGGGCTGGAGCATCTCGTTGACGATGTCGTAGCAGACCTCGAGCTGGTCGTCGGAGGAACCGGAGTTGATGTTGACGCCGACCGGGTCGAAGAAGGCGCCCTCGGTGGGGCGGCTGAAGCCCAGCGGCGCGCCCTGGGCGTGCCAGGCCGTCGAGGTGCCCAGGTAGTGCGAGGTCAGCGGGGCCTCGCTGGTGGAGAGCACGTTGAGGAACTGGGGGTTGGCCGTCACGATCGTGCGGATGTTCTTGGCGTGCTCGATCCACAGCTTGAAGCCGGGGTCCATGTTGTCCCAGCCGCCGCCGTTGAGCTTGGCGGCCATGCCGATGGCCCACCAGGGGATGGTGAAGAAACAGAGCTTTCCGCGCTGGTCGGGCGACCACAGGTCGGTCCAGGACGCGAAGCCCTTGGGGTAGGTCTTGGTGTTGTAGACCAGCCCCATCTGGTCGGCGCCGAACACCACACCGCAGTGGTCGCGCTCGACGAACTGGGCGTGCAGTTGCGAGGTGTTGGGGATCTTGCTGTAGTCCAGCTTGAGGTACATACCGGTGGCCTTGCCGGTGGCCGTCGCGCCGCCGTTGGAGAAAACCAGGTTGTTCAGCGGCTTGTGCGGGTTCGCCTGGTAGGCGGCGGTCTGCTTGGCGAGGTTGAGCGTGTCGTCGATCTTGATCTGCACGTTGGGGTGCTTGTCCTGGTACTCCTTGGCGAACTCCCTGGGCATGAGGCCGAGATCGGCGCCCGCGAAGGGGGTCATGGTGATGGTGAGCTTCTTGCCCGCGCCCTTGCCCGCGCCCGAACTCGCCGACGTGCCGGGCTGCTTGTTCGAGGCGCAGGCGGCCAGGAACAGTCCGGCCGCCACCGCGCCGCCGCCGGTCAGCAGCGAGCGCCGCGACACCGGGGTACGGCCGGTGCCTTCCCCTGCGGGCGACGCGGCTCCGGCCGCCGCCGCCTTGTCCCCGTTCGATCTGCCCGTGTTGCTGTGCATGGTCTCTCCCTGGGTGGTCACAGCACTTCTGGTGGTGGGCCCGCGCTCGGCCGGGACTGTCGCGCGGACAGGCCCGGTGGCCCGTCGCGCGGACGAGTCCTAGGAGTCGGCGCCGAGCATGACGGCGGCGTCGGACGGCCAGCCGATCTCGACCTCGTCCCCCGTGGCGATCCCCCGTGCGTCCTTGGCGGGGAGTTGTACGACCAGTTCCTGCCTGGAGTCGGCGACGGCCACCTGGAAGCGGATGCTGGCTCCCTGGAAGGTCAGGTCCGTGACGCGGGCGGTGAAGCGGTTGTCGAAGTCGCTGGTCAGCCGGGGCCGCATGGCGATGGCCTCGGGCCGGACCGACAGCGCCGTGCCGGGCCCCGGCGTGCGGCAGGTGAAGCCGTCCGCGCGCAGCACCCGGTCGGCGACGGCGCCGCGGATGATGTTGGTGTCGCCGAGGAACGTGGCGACGAATTCGGTGGCGGGGCGGTCGTAGAGCTCGTCGGGCCGCCCGACCTGCTCGACACGGCCCTGGTTCATCAGGGCGATCCGGTCGGAGATGGTGAACGCCTCGGTCTGGTCGTGGGTGACGAAGACGAAGGTGGTCCCTGACTCCTGCTGGATCTGCTTCAGGGCGCGCTGCATCTGCACCCGCAGCCGCAGGTCCAGCGCGCCCAGGGGTTCGTCGAGCAGCAGTACGGCGGGCTTGTTGGCCAGGGCGCGGGCGATCGCCACCCGCTGCTGCTGGCCGCCGGACAACTGGGCGGGCTTGCGGTTGGCGTAACCCGCGAGGTCGACCAGGTCCAGCATGTCGGTGACGGTCGACCGGATCTCCGCCCGTGACTGGCGGCGTATCTTCGGACCGAAAGCGATGTTTTCGGCCACGGTGAGGTGCGGGAAGAGCGCCAGTCTCTGGAAGATCAGGTTGGTCGGCCGCTTGTTGGGCGGCACTCCGGTCATGTCCTTGCCCGCGATGGCGACGGTGCCTTCCGTGGGCTGTTCGAGACCGGCGAGTATCCGCAGTGTGGTGGACTTGCCGCATCCCGACGGTCCCAGGAGCGAGAAGAACTCGCCTCGCCTGACACCGAGGTTCATGCTGGTCACCGCGGTCTCGCCGCCGGGGTAGGTCTTGCTGACATTGGTCAATCGGGCGTCGAGGGCCGACGGATCGTCCGGGTTCACAGCGTTCACCTGAACTTCCATTCATTGGAACTTGGCTTCCACTGGGGTGAGCAGGACGCTAAGTGAGCGACAAGGGTGCGGTCAACGGTCGATCACGAAGTTCTTGAATCGGCGACGACGCACAGGGCACCGTTCAAGCCATCCGACCGGGCTCGCGAGCGGGTCGGGAAATCGTCGTCCGGGCGCTCAACGCCCGCCCGCCACCTGCGAGTTGACTCCCCCGGGCCGCACGGGGCCGAGCCCGCGCGGAGCGCCGCCGGGCGGGGAGAAAATTTCGTCCGATCCGCCCGGTAAAACCTGTGTTACGCGGACGGAAGGGACGTCAGCGCGCCGCCCAGAGCCCCCGGACATGCCCGATGTGCCGGTGCATCATCAGCTCGGCGCCCACCGCGTCGCCGTACTCCACGAAGTCCGTGAGCTGGTGGTGCTCCATCGCCGACTCGACGAGGCTGCCGTCGGCGAGCAGCGGCGCGAGGCCCAGCAGCCGGGTCCGCGCGCGCAGACCCGCGACGACGTTCACCAGGTGCCGGTTGCCGGTGTAGCCCAGCAGCGTGAGGTGGAAGATCCGGTCGGCCTCGACGTATCCGACCAGGTCACCGGCGCGCGCGGCGACGACGATGTGCTCGGCGAGCGTGCGCAGCAGGGGCAGGTCGGCGGCGGGGACCAGCGGGACGACGGCGCGTACGGCGGGCGGTTCGATCAGCAGGCGGACGGCGGTGATCTGGTCCAGGTCCTGGTCGGAGACCTCGGTGATCCGGAAGCCCTTGTTGGGCTGGGCCACCGCGAGCCCTTCCTTGACCAGGTCGAGCATGGCCTCCCGCACCGGGGTGGAGGACACGCCGAAGCGCGCCGCCAGGCTGGGAGCGGAGTAGACCGCGCCCGGGATCAGGTCCCCGGAGACCACGGCGGCGCGCAGTTCGTTGCGCACCCGGTCCCGCTGGGTCTCCCGGCCGTCGACGCTCTGCCCACCGCTCACGTGCCCCGCCCTTCGGCTCTCCCGCGCCCCGCCGCTCGGCCGGCGCATCGCCTGTCCGAGGTCAGGATGACAGCCGGGCGGGGTACGGCGGCGACAGGGCGGAGGGTCAATGAGGTTTCATTGTGCGGCGCAATGATATCCACGGACGCGCGAGCCGGGAACGAAAGGGGCAAAGGCGCACGTCCTCGCGCTGTTCGCTCGAAGATCCGTCGGGGTCTGGCGTCAGTGCCATTGCACAGCTACTGTGACAGCGCAGCGCCCACGGTCCCGGCGGCCGGTCCGTAGCCCGTTGCGCACCACCGATCCGGGCTCCCGTCGCGGCGCCCCCGTCAGCGTCCAGGCGCCCAACGCGCGGCCCGCGAGCGCTCGTTCGCCCGCCCGGCCCCCGTCGTCCTCGCACCGCCGAGGCGGCGCGTCCGCCCTTCCCGTGAGGAGAACCGCATGCCCGACACCCAGGCGCAGCCCTGGCACGGGGTCTACGTCGCCACCGCGCTCCCGTTCCGCCACGACGGTTCGGTCGACCTCGACGCGTACGGCGAGCACGTCCGGTTCCTGGCCGACGGCGGCTGCCACGGCGTGTGCCCCAACGGTTCGCTCGGCGAGTACCAGACCCTCAGTATCGACGAGCGGACCCGCGTGATGCGGACCGCGATCGAGGCGGCCCCCGAGGGGTTCGGGGTGATGCCCGGCGTGGCCGCGTACGGGTCGCGGGAGGTCTGCGGGTGGATCGAGCGGGCGGCGGAGGCCGACGCCGCCTCCGTCCTGCTGCTGCCGCCCAACTCCTACCGGGCCTCGCGCTCCGACGTCGTCGCCCACTACCGCGAGGCCGCGCGGGTCGGGCTGCCCGTGGTCGCGTACAACAACCCCATCGACACCAAGGTCGACCTCACCCCCGACCTGCTCGCCGAACTGCACGCCGAGAATCTGATCGTGGCGGTCAAGGAGTTCAGTGGCGATCCGCGCCGCGCCTATCTGCTGGCCGAGTCGGCGCCGGGCCTGGACCTGATCGTCGGCGCCGACGACATGGTACTGGAGCTGGGGCTCGCGGGCGCGGTCGGCTGGATCGCGGGCTACACCAACGCCTTCCCGGCCACCACCGTCGAGATGTTCCGCCTGATCACGTCGGACGACCCCGCCGACGTACCGGCCGGAATCGCCCTCTACCGCTCGCTGCACGCGCTGCTGCGCTGGGACTCCAAGACGGAATTCGTCCAGGCCATCAAGCTGTCCATGGATATGGCCGGACGGTACGGCGGCCCCTGCCGTCCGCCGCGCGGCCCGCTGCCCGACGACGTCGCCGCGCGGATCACCGAGCTGACGAAGGCCGCGGTCGCGGAGGGCTGCCGATGAGGGCGCGGCGCGTCTTCCACGCCGTCGACTCCCACACCGAGGGCATGCCGACCCGTGTGATCACCGGCGGCGTGGGCGTCCTGCCGGGCGGCACCATGGCCGAGCGACGTACGTGGTTCATGGCCAACAAGGACGATCTGCGCACCCTGCTGATGTACGAGCCGCGCGGGCACGCCGCGATGAGCGGTGCGATCCTCCAGCCCCCGACCCGGCCCGACGCCGACTGGGGCGTGCTGTTCATCGAGGTGTCCGGGGTGCTGCCCATGTGCGGCCACGGCACCATCGGGGTGGCGACCGTGCTGGTCGAGACCGGCATGGTGGAGGTCCGCGAGCCGGTCACCGTGATCCGGCTGGACACCCCGGCGGGGCTGGTCACCGTGGAGGTGGCGGTCGAGGACGGCGCCGCCCGGTCGGTGACGCTGCGCAATGTCGCCTCCTACGCGCACGCGCTGGACCGGACCGTCACCGTGCCCGGCCTCGGCGAGGTGGGCTACGACCTCGCCTTCGGCGGCAACTTCTACGCCGTCGTCGACCTGGAGCGGATCGGCCTGCCCTTCGACCGGCGGGAGGGCGGACGGCTGCTGGAGGCGGGCCTGGCCGTCATGGCGGCGATCAACGAGGCCGACGAACCGGTCCATCCGGAGCGCCCTGACATCCGCGGCTGCCACCACGTCTATCTCACCGCGCCCGGCTCCACCGCCCGCCACTCCCGGCACGCCATGGCCATCCACCCCGGCTGGTTCGACCGCTCCCCGTGCGGTACGGGGACCAGCGCGCGGATGGCGCAGTTGCACGCCCGCGGGGAGCTCGCGCTGGACACCGACTTCGTGAACGAGTCGTTCATCGGCACCCGCTTCGTCGGCCGTCTGGTGGAGGAGACCGAGGTCGGCGGCGTCCCCGCGGTGGTACCGACCGTCACCGGGCGGGCATGGATCACCGGTACCGCCCAGTACATGCTCGACCCCGACGACCCCTTTCCCGCGGGATTCCTCCTGTAGTGCCCTGCCGGTGGACCCCCGCCCGCACCCGCCGGTGGACCCCGCGTCCGCACCCGCCCGTGAACCCCACGCCCCGCCCCTGACCTGCGACCGGGAAGGCCGCCATGCGCACACCGCACCCGCCCGCGTCGCGAACGGCGCCGCGCCCGGCCACGGCGTCCGACACCGCGGACCTCGTCGTCATCGGCGCGGGCGTGATCGGGGCCGCCACCGCGTACTTCGCGGCGCGCGCCGGTCTCGACGTCACGGTCCTGGACCGCGGTCCGCTGGCGGGCGGCACTTCCAGCGCGGGCGAGGGCAATCTGCTGGTCTCCGACAAGGAGCCGGGCCCCGAGCTCGATCTGGCCCTGCTCTCGCTGCGCGTGTGGCGTGACGACCTCGCGGAACACGCCGGCCTGTGGGAGTACGAGCCCAAGGGCGGTCTCGTCGTGGCCGCCACCGCGCAGGGTTCGGGGACGCTGGCCACGCTCGTACGGCATCAGCGCACCCTCGGCGTCGAAGCGGTCGAGGTGTCCGGCGACGAACTGCCCGGCTACGAACCGCTGCTGTCGCGGGAGCTGGTCTCCGGCGCGTTCTACCCGCAGGACGCCCAGGTGCAGCCCGTGCTCGTCGTCGCGCACCTGCTGCGCCTGGCCCGTGAGGCGGGCGCGCGGGTCAGGACCGGCACGGAGGTGACCGGTTTCCGCACGTCCGGGGAACGGATCACCGGCGTCGACACCCACCGCGGTCCGGTGCACGCCCCGGCCGTGCTCAACGCGGCGGGGCCGTGGGCGGGCGACGTGGCGGCGCTGGCCGGAGTACGGGTGCCGGTGCTCCCCCGGCGCGGCGCCGTCCTGGTCACCCGACCGCTCCCCCTGGTCATCCGGCACAAGGTCTACGCCGCCGAGTACGTCGCCGATGTGGCCAGCGGTGACGCCGCACTCCAGACGTCGCCCGTGGTGGAGGGCACCCGCGCGGGCACCGTCCTGATCGGCTCCTCGCGCGAACGCGTCGGCTTCGACCGGCGGCTGTCCCCCGCCGTCCCCGCGGCGCTGGCCCGCAAGGCCATCGCGCTCTTCCCGTTCCTGGCCTCGGTCCCGGCGCTGCGCTCCTACGTCGGCTTCCGCCCCTACTGCCCCGACCACCTGCCGGTGATCGGCCCCGACCCGCGGGCGCCGGGGCTGTGGCACGCCTGCGGGCACGAGGGCGCCGGGATCGGTCTGTCGGCGGGCACGGCCAGCCTGCTCGTCGGTGCGCTGACCGGCCAGGCCGTACCGCTGGACCTCGCGCCCTTCGCCCCCGAGCGCTTCGACACCAGCCCGCCCACCGAGGAACCGCAGGAGGAACCCCGTGCCCCCTCACGCTGACGACCTCGCGGCGCCCTGCACCGTGTTCCTCGACGGCCGGCCCGTCCCTGCCCGCGAGGGCCAAAGCGTCGGCTCCGCCCTGATGGCGGCGGGCATCGTCGCCTGGCGGTCGACCCGCGTCGAGGGCCGACCGCGCGGCCTGTTCTGCGGGATCGGCGTCTGCTTCGACTGCTTGATCACCGTGGACGGCCACCGCGACCAGCGCGCCTGCCAGGTGCCGGCGGCCGACGGCATGCGGCTGGAGACGGCGCCCGCCACGTACGAAGGCACCGACCGATGACGGGCGCCGCCACGACGGCGGAGGCCGAGGTCGCGCGGGCCGAGGTCGCGGTGGTCGGCGCGGGTCCCGCGGGGCTGGCCGCGGCGGCGACCGCCGCCGAGGCAGGGTTGAGCGTCGTCCTGGTCGACGCGGCGGCGCGCCCCGGCGGCCAGTTCTGGCGGCACGGACCGGGGGGACCGCGCGCCGACGAGGGACACCACCACCTGGGCACGTACGCGGACTTGACGGGGCGGCTGTCCCGAGCCGGGGTACGGACGCTGTACGGCCGGCAGGTCTGGCGGGCCGAGCGCGGGGCCGACGGCTTCATTCTCAGGACCCGGCCCGCGCACGACACGGCCCGCGCACCGGCCGTGACGGTGGCCGCGCGCGCCCTGGTGCTCTGTCCGGGCGGATACGACCGCCAACTGCCCATTCCCGGCTGGGACTTGCCCGGTGTCATGGCGGCGGGCGGCGTGCAGGCGCTGCTCAAGGCGGACGGCACCCTGGCCGGGCGGCGGGCGGTGGTGGCCGGGACCGGCCCCTTCCTGCTCCCGGTGGCGACGGGCCTCGCCGCGGCCGGGGCGGACGTACCCCTGGTCTGCGAGGCGAACGCGCTGCGCGGCTGGCTGCGCGAGGCCGGCGGCGCGGCGCGGGAACCGGCCAAGGCGGTGGAGGCGGCGCGGTACGCGGCGCTGCTTGCGCGCCACCGTATCCCGTACCGGACGAGGACCGTCGTCACCCACATCCTCGGCGGGACGCGCGTCCGCGCGGTCCGGGTGGCGCCGCTGGGCCGCGACGGCCGCCCCGTCACCGCGCGCGCCACCGAGGTCGCGGCGGATCTGGTGGCGCTCGGCTGGGGTTTCACCCCCGCTCTCGAACTGCCGCTGGCGCTGGGCGCGGGGACGCGGGTGGACGTGGACGGCTCGCTGGTAGCGGTGGTGGACGCGTGGCAGCGCGCGAGCGTGCCCGGCGTCTACCTCGCCGGGGAGTGCACCGGGGTCGGAGGCGCCGCGCTCGCCCTGCGCGAGGGCCGGTTGAGCGGGCTCGCCGTGGCCGCCGACCTGGGCCGGTCCTACGACCGCGGCGCCGTACGCCGTCTGCGGTCGGGCATCGGGCGGGGTCGCCGCTTCGCCGCGGCGATGCACACCGCCCATCCGGTCCCGGCGCACTGGACGGCGTGGCTCACGCCCGACACGGTCGTCTGCCGCTGCGAGGAGGTCACCTTCGCGGCGCTCGACGAGGCCCACCGCACGCTGGGCGCGGACGACCCGCGCACCCTCAAGCAGCTCGCCCGCCCCGGTATGGGCATGTGCCAGGGCCGTGTGTGCGGCTTCGCGACCACCGCGATCAGCGCCGCCCTCACCGGCCGCCCCGCCACCGCCGCCGACCACCGCGGCCTGGCCACCCGCCCGCTGGCCTTCCCCGTGCCGCTGGGCGAGATCGCCGCGGCGGACGGGGACGGGGACGGGGGCGGTCCTGACGCGTAGGAGGCGCGCTCAGCCACGGCGTCCTCAGCCATGGCGACCTCAGGCATGGCGACCTCAGGCATGCGGCACGACATGGTGCCGCTGAGCCCAGCCGTTTACGGTTCGCTGCTCCCCGTCGCGTGGCGGTAGTCGCGGGGCGAGAGGTGGTAGGCGGTGCGGAAGGAACGGGTGAAGGTGGAGTGGTCCTTGAATCCCCAGCGGGCGGCTATGCGGTGAATGGGGATGTCCCGGAGGGCGGGGTCGCGCAGGTCCCGGCGGGCGCGCTCCAGGCGGAGGCGGCGGATCCAGGCGGCGAGGGTGGTCTCGCGCGTGGTGAAGAGCCGGTGGAGGTAGCCGACGGAGACGTGCAGGGCGTCGGCGATGTGGGTCGGCGAGAGGTCGGGGTCGTGCAGATGCTGCTGGACGAAGGCTTCGACGCTCAGCAGGAGTGTGCGTCGGCGTGAGTCCTCACGGACGGCGGCTTCCGCGTCGAGGTGGTGGGCGACGACGGCGGTGAGCAGGTCCTCGGAGATACGGGCCAGCCGCCCGAGATCGTCGGGGCGGTAGGCCGCCTGCGTGGTCAGGCCGGTGAGGAAGTGCACGAGCATGCCCGCGAATCCGGCCTGTCCCGGTAAGGGCCGGGCCAGCAGACGTTCGATCCGGTCGGCGGGCTGTCCGAGCTGTGCGCGCGGGATGTGGACGCGTACGAGTGTGGTGGGCTCGCCGCCCGCGCCGAGTTGGAGTCCGAAGGGGCGCGAGCTGTCGTAGAGGGCGATGTCCGTCGCCTCCAGGACCGCCTCGCGGCCGAGCTGGCTCATGACGAGCTTGCCCGAGGGCGCCATGGCCAGGCAGAGGAGTTCCGGATCCGCCTGGCGGACCATCTTCGGCGTGCGGACGACCTGCGAGGGCGAGACCCTCAGCTCGACCACGTTCACCGCCGCGAGGTCGACGGTCCTGGCCGACGCCCTGAAGTCCTCCGCCTCCCGGCTGGACAGGCTCATCGGGTGCTCGCTGGTGACGAACAGCTCGTTGAGGGCCGCCAGCCGGTCCGGCGGCGACAGATCGTCACGATCGAACATCGTCCGCATCATGGCTCCCCCTCGGACCGCGGTGGCCGCGTACCGGAGTCTCCGGCCGCGGACCGCCTCGGGCCAAGTATCCCCCGGTGGTCGTCGGACCCGCCCAAGGCGCGGACCCCGCCGGGGCCCGGCCCGACTACCGCGCGCCCACCAGGACTTCCGCCGCGGCGACACCGGAGGCGGCCGTCGCGCCGTGGGTGAAGATCTGCGCGGCGCCCTGGACGGAGTCGCCCGGCAGGCCCATCTCGACGACGATCGCGTCGGGACGTGCCCCGGCGAGTTCGGCGAGCGCGCGGCCCATCCACTTGTTGCGGGAGGCGTCCCTGACGACGACGACCAGCGGGCGCCCGGCGGCGGGCGCGAGCGCGTACGACTCCAGGAGGGCGGCGTCGGCGGCGAGTTCCTGGTGGTGGACGCGGACGAAGGTGGTGCCGGGCAGCCGCTCGCGCAGCGGGGCCGCGACGCCCCAGGGGGTCTCCTTGCCGATGGCCAGGTTGGTGGACGGCACCAGTTCGACCACGTGCGGGGGCGCGGTCAGCGGGAGGACGTCGCTCGCGGAGCCGCCGAGGCGTATGGCGCGGCGGGCGGCGACGTAACCGATGTCGCCGCTGACCGGATTGACCGGAACCGCCCGCGCCAGGCCGGTCGACCACTCGGCGAAGGCGCGGACCCGCTCGGACGCCTCCTCCAGCCTCGCCTGCGTGAGGTCGCCCGACCGTACGGCGTCGGCGAGCGCGTCGGCGAGCAGGTCGACGGTGTCGGCCCCGGAGTTCTCGCCGCCGACACAGACCGCGTCGCAGCCCGCGACGACGGCCTTCACGGTGGCGCCGTCGATGCCGTAGCGGTCGGTGACGGCGCCCATCTCGATGGCGTCGGTGACGATCAGGCCGTCGAAGCCGAGTTCCTTGCGGAGCAGCCCGTCGAGGATGCGGCTGCTGAGGGTGGCCGGAACGTGCGGGTCGTAGGCGGGCACGAGGAGGTGACCGCTCATCACGGCGCGCACGCCCGCCCGGACGGCGGCCTCGAAGGGCGGCAGGGCCTGGGCGGCGATGGTCGCGAGGTCGGCGTCGTAGCTGGGCAGGCCGTGGTGGGAGTCGACGGCGACATCCCCGTGACCGGGGAAGTGCTTGGCGCAGGCGGCGACTCCGGCCGACTGGAGACCCTGGATCCAGGCGCCCGCGTGCCGGGCGACCAGACCGGCGTCGACGCCGAAGGAGCGCACCCCGATGATCGGGTTGTCCGGGTTGGAGTTGACGTCCACGCTGGGCGCGTAGTTGAGGCTGACGCCGGCGGCGTGCAGTTGGCGGCCGAGGTCGCGGGCGACGGACTCGGTGAGGTCGGGGTCGTCCACGGCGCCGAGCGCGAAGTTGCCGGGCCGGGTGGAGCCGGTCGAGGACTCGATACGGGTGACGTCCCCGGCTTCCTCGTCGATCGCGATGATCAACGCGGGGTTCTCGGCGCGCAGTTGCGCGGTCAGCCGGGCCACCTGCTGGGGCGAGGCGATGTTGCGCGAGAAGAGGACGACGGAGGCCAGGCCGTCACCGATGGCCCGCAGCACCCACTCCGGCGCCTCCGTCCCCACGAAGCCGGGCTGGAGAACGGAGAGCGCGAGTCGTCGCAGCTCCTTGTCGGGCGTGCTGGAGGACATCAACTGGGCCTTCCACGTAGAGCCAACGCATTTGTGACACGGCGGACATTGGTACAGACCATCCGGATACTCGCCCAGCGTGATCTGGGGTGTCAAGTGCCTGACGCACGTACACCGGCCACATCGGCCGGGGCGTCCGGGAGACCGCGCCTGACCTGGTCCGTCGCCGCCGGGGAAGCCGCGTCACCCGTGGTAGGGCCCGGATCGCGCACGGCGACGAGCTGGCCGAATCGCCGCCTTCGGGCGGCGCGACACGTCAACTCCACGGTTGACATGGGCGGTTGGTCTAATCCATTTTAGTGGGACGCGAGTTCAGCGAGCGACAAGCGCGGCGTAGTGCCATGAATGATGGGCAAGTTGCGAACGTCCGTTGCCGTACGCACCCACTCGCCCACCGACGGCAACGCACGGTTCCGCCGTGCTTTGACGTAGGCACATGTAGTGGCGGTCGCCCAGAACCACTCTCGGCACCGGACGCGATTGCCTGTCCCCACACGGCCGATCCGTCCCGGCCGAAGGAAAGCCCGGGGGCGATCCGCGTCAGAGAACCGAACCCTGGAGCGACTGCTTTGTCGGCGCCTGATCATTCTTTTCGAGCCTCTTCCGAACGCCCGTACTTCAGCTCGGACGGCGAGACCTACCTCACACCGACTCCGCTGCGGAACCTCCGCAAGACACAGAAACTCCGTGTGCTGTCGGAAGAGGACTTCACCTTCTGGCAGACCTACGGATACGTCGTGGTGCGGCAGGCGATACCCGCCGTCGCGGCCGACGAGCTCCTGGAATTCGCCTGGAATTTCCAGGGACTTGATCCTGCCCGCCCGGACACCTGGTACGAGGAGCGGGAGTTCCGCTCGGATCTCGACAGGGAACTGCACATCTACGGTTTCGTCGAGGCTTACCAGCACCAGCTCATGTGGGACAGCCGCCAGTCGCAGCGCGTCTACGACGCCTTCGTCGACGTATGGGACTGCGAAGAGCTGTGGGTGACGCTGGACCGGCTCAACCTCAACCCGCCCAACATCAAGAACCGGGACCGCGCCCACATCGCGCCGACCGAGCGCGGCTTCGACATCACGCTGCACTGGGACATCGACACCACGCTGGAGGTACTCCCGCAGCGCGTCCAGGGGATCATCGCGCTCAACGACACCAAGCCCGACCAGGGCGGCTTCCAGTGCGCGCCCGACCTCTTCCACCGGTTCGAGGAGTGGAAGGCGCTCCAGCCGGAGGACCGCGACCCGATCCGGCCGAGCGTCGACCGCGCCGAATACCCCGTCATCCAGCCCGATCTCAAGGCCGGTGACCTGCTGATCTGGAACGGGCTGCTCGCGCACGGCGTCGCGCCCAACACCTCGCAGGGCGGCGTCCGCGCCGCCCAGTACCTCTCGATGATGCCCGCCCTGGAGTCGCACCAGGAGCTGCGGGACTCGCGCGTCAACTCCTGGCGGACGCTCAGCACTCCGGAGTGGAACGGCACGCTGGTCGGCGACGCCACCCGGCACGAGTCCCTGCGGTACGGACCCGCGGAGCTGACCGACCTGGGCGCCAAGCTGCTGGGCCGCGACTCCTGGAAGCAGCCGTCCGCGGACCAGGGGACCGGGGAGCGGACATGCGCCGAATCTGCCTGACGCTGCCC
The DNA here is from genome assembly GCF_044741185.1 of Streptomyces sp. NPDC088197. Taxonomy (NCBI): domain Bacteria; kingdom Bacillati; phylum Actinomycetota; class Actinomycetes; order Kitasatosporales; family Streptomycetaceae; genus Streptomyces; species Streptomyces sp. NPDC088197. The sequence continues at coordinate 6,634 of NZ_JBIUSD010000026.1, read as the reverse complement.
ACCAACAGGCCCTGCGCGACAACGATATCGGCGGTGCACGAGGAGGCGGCCCACGCCGCCACGCACTTCGACGTCGAGGTGCGTCTGCTGGTCCTGGACTCCTCCGACGCCGGAGCCCGCGAGCAGCACGCTCGGGTCGTGCGCGGTCTGCCGGCCGTACCGGGCGTCGTCGTGCACCACCTCGGCGAGGCGGAGCAGCGCGACTTCCTGCGGCGGGTCATCGAGCGGGCCGCGCCGGACAAGCCCGAGCTGCTGCTCGATCTGATGCTGCCCGCCGGGCTCTCGTACGGCGCCTGCACCAACCGCGCGTTCCTGATCGCCGCGGCGCTGGGCTGCGAGTCCGTGCACCGCAGGGACTCCGACAGCCGCTACCAGTCCGTGGACGGTCTGCCGGTCTTCCCCGTCCACCATGAGCTGTTGTCGCTCGGCAAGCGGGCGGGCGACGCGGCGGCCGGGGTGACCGAGACCGATCTGGCGGACGCGCACACCGGCAAGACCGTCTCCATGGTGGGCAGTTCCTTCATCGGCGAGATGTCCGTCGACATCGAGGAGATGCACCGGCTCGACCGCGACGCCTACTACGACGTGGTCGGGCTGTGGGCGCCGGTCCACTGGTCGTCGCGGAAGAAGCGCGAACTGGTCGACGAGTCCTTCAAGGGCGCGGGCCACGAGCCCTTCGCGGGCGACCACTCGACGCTCACCCTGGTCGACCCGATGCGGGTCGACATGTGCAACATCGCCTTCCACGGGGTCCACGAGCAGGTCCCGCTGATGCCCGCGACGGACACGATCGGCAGTGACTACTTCCTGATCCACCTCGTCCACGACGCGACGCTGCCCGGTGTCCTGCACAACCGGAACATCGTCAATTACCACACCGGTGAGCGGAAGACGGACGCCGGGTTCATGGCGTATCACTTGCGCTTCGCCAAATTCTTCCTGTCGATGCTGTATCTCAACGCCGTGTACGACCGGATGGCCGAGGCCGGTTCCGCGCTGCTGGACGACGACCACCGGATACGGGTGGCCGCGGTCGCCGAATTGCTGCGGGACAGCGCCCTGTTGGACCGTGCGGAGAATGTGGAGCGGCTGGACATCCTCGACCGGTCCTACCGCAAGCTCGGCGGCAGGTACGCCGAATTCGCGGACTCGCTCACGGAGCGGCGCGAGCGGTTGCTGGACGAGGCCCGCGGGGACATCGAGGACTACGCCCTGTTGACGGAAACATGGTCGGCGATGATTCGGGCGAGCAGGGAAACGGGTCTCGACACACTCCAGCGGCTGCCTGGCTGACGCCGCACATGACGCACGAGAACGCCTCACTGTTCGCCGCTCTTTCGGCCAGCGCCGAGGACCGGATCGTCTTCGATCTCAGCGGTATCGAGGAACGCTACGATTCCCTGCTGCGCGAGCTGCCGGGAATCGCGGTGCGCTTCGCCATGAAATCCTGTCCCGTGGACGAAGTGCTCGCCTGTCTTGTCGCGAAAGGCAGCGGATTCGACGCGGCGAGTATCAACGAGATCGAGCAGGCCGTACGCTCCGGCGTCGCGGTCGGGAGAGTTCACTACGGCAACACCGTCAAGTCGGACCGGGACATCGCGGCGGCCTATCGCCTCGGTGTCAGGGACTTCGCCACCGACAGCCTGGAGGACGTCGCCGCCGTCGCGGCGCACGCCCCCGGCTCGCGGGTGTTCTGCCGGCTGGCGACCGACGGTGACGGAGCGCTCTGGGGTCTGAGCAACAAGTTCGGCTGCTCGGCCGAGGACGCCCTGGCCGTGCTGGAGAAGGCGCGGGAGTCCGGGCTGCGGCCGGCCGGGCTCTCCGTGCACGTCGGTTCGCAGCAGATGACGGCCGAGGCGTGGCAGCGGGCGTTCGAGCAACTGGTCGACACGCTGACCGTGCTCGGCGAGCGCGGTATGCCGCCGCGGTACGTCAATCTGGGCGGCGGCCTGCCCGCGCTCGGCTATCTCGACAAGCGCGGCAGGCCGCTCGACCCGCCGATCGACAAGATCTTCGCCGTCATCCGCGAGGGCATGCAGCGGTGCCGGGAGGCGGCGGGCGACGGCCTGGGCTTCGTGATGGAGCCGGGCCGCCATCTGGTCGCCGACCACGGGGCCGTCCGGGCGCACGTCTCGCGGCTGTCCACCCGGCACACGGCGGACGGCACGGCCCACCGCTGGCTCTACCTGAGCTGCGGGAAGTTCAACGGCCTGTACGAGATGGACGAGTTGCAGTACCGGCTGGTCTTCCCCACCCACCCCGACACCCCGCGCGTCGAGGCCACCGTGGCCGGTCCGACCTGTGACAGCGACGACGCCTATTCGCGCGAGCACAGCCTGGTCCCGGTACCCGAGTCGGTCGTGTCGGGCGACCCGGTGTGGGTGCTGTCCAGCGGTGCCTACGCCGTCAGTTACATGACCCAGGGGTTCAACGGCTTCAGCCCGCTGCCGTACGTGTGCGTACGCGGCGCGGGCGACGGGCCGGGCCGCCCGCGGAAGGAGCACGACAGGTGAGCGACCGCGAGACACCCCGGCGCGCGGTGACGGAGCACGCGCGCGTCCGCCCTGTCGGCGACGGCGACTGGGCGGACCTCGTCGCGCTCGAAGCCGCCGCCTACACCTCGCTCGGCCTGTCCGAGGGGCGGGCCGCGCTGGAGTCGAAGGCGTGGGCGTCGCCGACGACGTGCTTCGTCCTCGACGTCGAACAGCGGCTCGCCGGTTACCTGTTGGCGCTGCCGTACCCGGTCTCGCAGGCGCCCGACCTCGCCCGCGGCGAGGAGGTGGTCTTCCGCTCGCGCAATCTGCATGTGCACGACCTCGTCATCGCCGAGGATCTGCGCGGCCGGGGCCTGGGCAAACGCCTGCTGCACCACCTCACAGGGCGGGCGCTCCGGCAGGGATACGAGCAGATGTCGCTCGTCGCGGTCGGCGGCAGTCACACCTTCTGGGCGGCGAACGGCTTCGCCGCCCAGAAGGAGGTCGTGAACTCCGAGAGCTACGGGGCCGGTTCGGTGTACATGTCCATGGCGCTGCCGACCGCGCCGACCGTCGAGAGTCCGACGCCGACCAGCGGCCTGCTGAGCGGGGCACCAACGCGAAACGAAGTGGGATAACGCCTGTGTTGCACGTTCACGATCCTTTCCGGCGCGGGCAGTTGGCGATCGGGGCGCTCTTCTTCTCGCTGGGTTTCCAGTACGCCACCTGGGCGTCGCGGCTGCCCGCGATCAAGGCGCATCTGGACCTGACCGCCGCGCAGGTGGGGCTGCTGCTGATGGCCACCGGCATCGGCGCCGCCGCCGCTTTCCCGCTGGTGGCGATGCTGATGCGGCGGCTGGGCTCGCGGCTGCTGTCGCTGCTCTCGGCCGTCGGCCTGACGCTGCTGCTCATCCCGCTGTCCGTCATGCCGAACTACCCGGTCGCGCTGCTCGTCATGGGCTGTGACGGGGTGCTCGTGGCCTGCCTGAATGTGGCGATGAACGCGCAGGGTGCGGCGCTGGAGGCCGTCCATCGGCGCAACGCCATGGCCAAGCTGCACGCGACCTTCAGCGGCGGCTCGCTCGGCGCGGCCCTGCTCGCCTCCGGAATGAACACCGTCACCTCGACGATGGCGGTGCACTTCGGCGCCGCCGCCGTCCTGTTGCTCCTGCTGACCGCGTACGCCAGGACCGGGCTGCTGACGCACGAGCAGGTCGCGGCCAAGGACGAGGCGGCCGAGGCGCGGGAGCAGAAGGAGGACGCGGTCGCGGTCGCGGAGGAGCGGGGTGCCAAGAGCCGCGGCAAGTGGACGCTGCCCGCCCGTATGACCCTGTGGATGGGCTGCGCGATGGCCTTCGGCACGGTCACCGAGGGTGCGATGAACGACTGGTCGGCGATCTACATGAAGGACGTCGCCAAGGCCTCGGCCGAACTGGCGCCCATGGGCATCGCCGTCGTCTCGGTCATGATGGTGCTCGCCCGGCTCTTCGCCGACGGCTGGCGCAGCCGCTGGGGTGACGGCCTGATCGTCCGCGCGGGCAGCGCCCTGGCCGCGGCGGGCCTGGCCATCGCGCTGCTCAGCGGCGGCGTGGTCCCGGCGCTGATCGGCTTCGCCGCGGTCGGCCTGGGCATCGCCGCCGTGACGCCGTGCGTATACGTGGCGGCGGCCGGTCAGGGTTCGGACGCGCTGACGCTGGTCGCGACGATGGGTACGACGGGGCTGCTCGCGGGGCCGCCGGTGATCGGCTTCATCGCCAACGCGACCGGTCTGGTCTGGGGCCTGGGCGCCGTGGCCGCCTCGGCGCTGGTCGTGTCCCTGTGCAGCACGCAGATCCGCTGGACGTCGACTGCCTGAGCCGCGGGCCGCGCCCCGAATCACGGTTGACGCCTCGGGGCGCGCCCGCTTCGCTGTGCCGGTGAGCACACTTCGCATCGAACGCGTGCGCCCCGACGCCTTCGTCCAGGACTGGCGCGCCGTCCACAACACGGTCATCCCCACGCATCCGCTGTCCCTGGACGACGTCCGGGAGCGCAGCGGGCGCCACCTCCTGGAGGTCGCCTACCTCGGCGACGTCCTGGTCGGAAACACGACGGTACGGCCGCCGACCGACGACGAGCCGGTGGTCACGGTCATCGCCCGGGTCCTCAGCGCACACCGGGGGCGGGGCTTCGGCCGGGAGCTGTACGCGCGCGGGCTCGCGCACGCGCGGGAGCTGCGGCCGGGCGCCGTCGAGACGGTGGTGCTGGAGTCCAATGAGGACGGGCTGCGCTTCGCGCTCACGCAGGGCTTCGTCGAGGTCGAGCGGTATCTGCTGCCGGGCGACACGATCCGTTACGTGACGCTGCGGCTGCCCTGAGCGGCGTCCTCCGCACCGCCGCCGTGGCGGCCGGGGCGGAGGTCGAGCATGTGGAACACCTTGTCGTAGCGGCGCGGCCCGACCGCCACGAAGTCCGGCAGGCGGCCGTACTCGCGAAAGCCCAGTGATTCGTAGAGGCCGATGGCGCGGGTGTTGTCGCCACGGGCGTCGAGGGTGAGCACTTCGATCCCGGCCCGGCGGGCGTCGGCGACCAGCGCCGCGGTCAGGGCGCGGCCGATGCCGTGGCCGTGGGCGGCGCCGTCCACGGCGAGCCGCTCCAGGTCGGCGTGGGGGCGGTGGGTGGGGCGGGTGTACCGCAGCCAGTAGCCGAAACCGACCAGGTCCTCGCCGAGATACGCGGCGCGCAGCGACCCGTCACCGGCCCGTACCGCGGTCAGGACCCGGTCGAGGAGGGCCGTGACCTCGTCGGGGCCGGGCGGCTCCAGCCAGCCGAGCGGGGCGCCGCCCCGGACCAGCGGGGCCAGCAGCGCGTGCGCCGCTCCGGGGTCCAGCGCTCGCGCCCGCTCGATGCGCAGCCCGTCCCCGAGCGCGCCCGCCTCAGCCGTCGTCATCGCGTTCCGCCTCTCCCGCGCAGGTGCTTCCGTCCGTGGGCCGCCGCGCCCGGGTACCGCCCGGGTCCGGCCGCCCGTTTCCGTCCCACATCATCTCCGGCGGGACCTCGCCGACACCTCCCCGCGCGACCGCGTTCACGCCCGAGTCGTACAGTGGCGACATGGCCGTCAGTATTCTGGACATTCCCGGCGTCGCAGCCGTGCGGCAGCGGTTGCGCGCGGAATTGCTGGCGCGGGTGGCGGGGCCCTCGGGGCCGGAGAACCGGGCGCGGATCCAGGACGCGCGGGGGCCGCGGTGGTTCGGCCCCGAGCGGCCGATCCGCGTGGTGCACGGTGACGCGTCGATGTTCATCGGGGGCTTGCGTGCGCTGCTGTTGCAGTCGCTGCATCCGCTGGCGATGGCCGCGGTCGCCGCGCACTCCGGCTACCGGGGAGATCCGTGGGGCCGTCTCCAGCGCACCAGCACCTTTCTCGCGGTCACGACCTTCGGCACCGCCGAGGACGCGCGGCAGGCCGTCGAGCAGGTACGGGCGGTGCACGCGCGCGTCAGCGGCACGACCGCGGAGGGGGAGCCGTACCGGGCGTCGGATCCGCATCTGCTGGGCTGGGTGCACGTCGCCGAGGTGGACAGTTTCCTGCGCGCTCATCAGCGGTACGGGGCGCGGCCGTTGGACGCCGCGGGCTGCGACGCCTACGTGGCGGACACCGCGCGGGTCGCGGAGGCCCTCGGTGTCCTCGACCCGCCGCGCGACCAGGCGGCGCTGACCGCCCGGCTCGCCGCGTACCGGCCGGAGTTGCGGTCCACGGCCGAGGCGCGGGACGCGGCGCGTTTCCTGCTGCTCGACCCGCCGCTGCCGTGGGCCGCCCGCGGCCCGTACGCGATCTTGGCCGCGGGCGCGGTGGGGCTGCTTCCTTCGTGGGCCCGCAGCCCGCTGCGGCTGCCGTATCTGCCGATCACCGAAGCGACCGGCGTCCGGCTCGCGGGGCACGGTCTGACCAGGACGATCCGCTGGGCGATGGCTCCGGAGGCCGCCGGGCGGTCCGACGGGCCGTCAGAAGGCTGACGGGCGGGGCCGGAAGACGGCACAGAGGCGGGGGGGGCCGGGGGGGGGGCCCCCCCCCCCCCCGGGCCCGGGGGGGCGGCCCCCCCCGCCGGGGGCCCCGCCCGGGGGGGGCGCCCCGGCGGGGCGGCGGGAACCGGCCAGGCCGGGGCCCGGGAGGGACCCGCGCC
>NZ_JBIUSD010000025.1:0-71540 GCF_044741185.1 Streptomyces sp. NPDC088197 | reverse complement strand
CCCGCGGAGCGGGTACCACATCGCTGCGCGATGTGCAAGCGACCCCCGCGCTTCGCGCGGGGGTGACGCCTCGCTTCGCTCTGCGTGACCGCGCTTCGCGCGGTCTGCCCGGCTCCGCCGGGCCAACCCCTCCGCTTCGCTCCAGGGTTGACGGACCGCCAACGGACGGCCATGCGGCGGGCTCCGCCCGCCTCCTGGCCGTCCTTGGCCCCTCGCTCCGCCCGGGTCCTGGGAGGTGCGCTCCGCGCCCCGTGGGAGTTGCGGGAACACGGGTTCAGCCTGGGCCGGTGGGGGGCCGGCAACGAGCAGGCTGGCTAGGGGGAAGGGGGCAAGGTGTCGCGCCTCCTGCGGATGCGCATGCATATGTAACTGCCCAATGTCGAACCAAGAGGGATGACCCCGAACATCAGGCCGGCCCCGACCGAGTGACTCCAACTGTTGTGCATCTGCCAGTGCTCCAGCACCATCCACACGCCGGAGGCAGCCACGTACACGACCGCCACGCGCCACCAGAAGCGCCATGTCCTCATAGCGCTCGCCTACCCAACGCCGGACGGCCAGAACGACACCGAGGGCAATCGGAACATGGGGGGCCTGATCGGTTTCGGACGGTTCCGATCAGAGGGGCCGTTCGCTGGTGCGTCAACTTTGCGTATGCGCTAACCTCTGGACTCAGACACCACCCCCGGAGCACACCCGCCCGGGGCACGCATCGTCTCGGGATAGGGGAGCGTCAAAACCATGGTGGTGGTAGTCAAAGGCAAAGTGGAAAACGCGGTCGTGGAAATGGACCCGCTCCCACATCAGATCGAGGCGTCCGATGCTGCGGTGCGGAAACTCGAATTGCAGCCGGGCCAGGAAATGCCCGTGCAGGGTCTGCGGACTCAGGTCATCGCCGCGACCGGTTCGGGCAAAACCTTTATGGGTGTGCTGACCGCGAGGAAACTGCGGGCGGGCCGTGTCCTGGTATTGGTGCCCACCTTGGACCTGCTGGCACAGATGGCGGCCGCGTGGCGGGCTGGCGGGCGCACCGGTCAGTTCTACGGGGTGTGCTCGCTGCGGGCTGATGAGGCCGGGGGGCTGGCGTGCACGACGGACGTGGACGAGCTGGTGGCGTGGACGCGAGGCCGGGAGCAGGTGACCGTCTTCGCCACGTACGCCAGCGTGGGTCTGGGGACGCTCCAGCGGGCGCATGAGGCGGGTCTTTCGCCCTGGTCGCTGGTGGTGGTGGACGAGGCGCACCGGACCAGCGGCAGGGGCAGCAAGCCGTGGGCCGCGATCCACGACAACGTGAAGATCCCGGCCGACCGTCGGCTCTACATGACCGCCACCCCGAGGGTGTGGGAGGCGCCGGAGACCGAGGAAGGTGCTGGCGGCGCGCCAGTGCTGGTCGCCAGCATGGAAGACGACCCGGACGGTTTGTTCGGCAGCGTGGCGTACAAGTTGACCCTCTCCCAAGCCCGCAATCTCGGCTTGGTCGCGGCGTGGCAGGTGGTGTGTGTCGACGTGACCGACCCGGAGCTCCAGGCGGCGGCGCTGCTGGGGATCGAGGCCAGGTCGGACAACGTGCGGGGGAGCCGGCTCGCCGCGTTGCAGACAGCTGCGGTGAAGACCGCCGCCGAGCGCGGCCTGCGCAGGATGCTGACCTTCCACTACCGGACCAGCGAGGCCGAGGCGATGGCGGCCGGGGTGCCGGCCGTGGCGCAGCGGTTGTGGGAGGACGATCCGGAGACGTACCCGGAGCCGGATCGGGTGTGGTCGGACTGGCTGTGCGGGGAGCACAAGCCGAAGCGCCGCAAGGAGGTGCTGGCCACGTTCGCGGACCCGGTCGGTGAGCGCCTGGACGGCGACCTGGTCCCGATGCGCCTGCGGCTGCTGAGCAGTGTTCGGATTCTCGGCGAGGGCGTAGACACGCCAGGTTGTGACTCCGTGTTCTTCGGAGACGTGCGCGGATCCGCCGTCGACATCCTCCAGATCGTCGGCCGCGCCCTGCGCATGAAACCGGGGGAAGGCAAGGTCGCCAGCTTGGTTGTGCCGGTCTTCCTCGGCAAGGGCGAGGACCCCGACGCCATGCTGACGTCCAAGGGGTACAACGGGCTGGCCCGGATTCTGGCTGCGCTGCGCAGCCACGACGCGGACACCGTGGAGGCTCTGGCGGAGCAGCAGTCGAACACCCGCAGCCGGAAGCCGTCGGCGGCGGAGACGAAGGCCGCGGGCCGGGGTGAGGAGCGCGGCACATCGGCCCCCGCAAAGAGCCTGCTTTCCTTCTCCACCCCGCGTGACCCCGCCGTGCTGGCGCAGTTCATGAAACTGCGGATTCTCCAGCCCGAAAACACGTACTGGCGCCAGGGAATCCAGGCCGCAACCCGGTACGTGAAAGAGAACGGGGATCTGAGAGTCCCCTACGCATTCACCACTCCGGAGGGCTGGCAGCCCGCTGACTTTCCTCTGGGAACGTGGATCGCTGACCAGAGGCGGTTTTACAACGCGGGTGAGATGAAGCCCGCACGCGTCCAGGAACTCGAAAATCTGCGGATGGTCTGGTCGCATTGGGACGTCGCGTTTCAGGAGGGGCTGTCAGCAGCGCGGGGGTGGGCGGCCGCCCACGGGCACTTCCTCCCGCCCACCACGGCCACCTGGAACGGGCATCCAGTGGGGGTGTGGGCCAAGAATTTGAGGACGGCGGGGCGCAGGCTCGCGGAGATCGAGGCGCGGCGCGAGCAGGGGCTGCCGGTCGGCTCCGCCGTGGGGGCGCTGACCGAGGAACGCAGGGACGCGCTGGAGGCCATCGACCCGTCGTGGTGCCCGGCCTGGCCGGTGGCCTGGCAGCGTTGCTACAAGCTGTGCAGGGGCGTCATCGAGGCCGGCGCCGCGCTGCCGGGGCCCGGCGAGTCCACGGTGCAGGGCGAGGACCTGGGCGCGTGGGTCCAGGCGCAGCGCCTGGACTGGGACGCCCTGCTGCCCGCGCAGCAGTGGATGCTCGAGCACATGCTCAACCTGTCCCCCGCCGGGCCTGACGAGCGGCCGCCGGCGTCTCGTACGCAGGCGGACAAGTGGAACGCGAACATGGCGGCGGCCCGGCAGTTCCACGCCCGTGAGGGCCACCTACAGCCGTCCAGGAAGGCCGTGGAAGTCGTGGACGGCGTCGAACACAAGCTCGGGCTGTTCGTGGACAACGCCCGCAGGCGGGCCGACAAGCTGAGCGAGACGCGGCGCCAGGAGCTGGCCGCGCTGGGCATGCGCTGGTAACAGGCGCATGAGGGGGACCTCATACCGCCGCATTCGGTGGAGGATTGACAGCAGCGGGTGACATGCTGCCCGTATGCGGATTCCTGTCGAAGTGCGCCCCGACTTCATCGAGAAGGTCGCTCGACGCACCGATCCTCTCGGTGCCGTTGAAGAACTCATCTGGAACAGTCTGGACGCCGACGCGACCGAGGTGGGCGTCGACCTGGAACTGGACGATTTCGGTGGAGTCCAGGCGGTAGTAGTCACAGACAACGGGCACGGTATCCCGAGGGCAACGGTGGAGTCAGCCTTCAAGGGCATGGGCGGTTCCTGGAAGCGCAACGCTCCCCCTACCGAGGCAGGTCGGCAGTTGCACGGTCGCCACGGGTTCGGTCGTTTCAGGGTTCTGGCACTGGGTTCCACCGCGACCTGGACGTCGGTGTCGGACGGCCCCGCCGGCAGGAGCGAAGTGGTCATCCGATTCCAAGACGGTGACAGCGACTTCGATGTGGATGATCGGCCCGAGCCATCCCGCGGGACCGGGACTGTAGTACGGGTCACCGGTGAGGCGCAGCGGAAACTACGCCTCACCGCAGAGGGTGCCAAGCAGGAGTTGACCAGCAGACTCGCGATGTACCTGAGCAAGTACCCGACCGCAAGGGTGTCGTGGCAGGGAGTCGCCCTCAATCCGAAGGAAGCGGTCAAGGACGAATTTCAGGAACCGCTGGACGTCCAGCACGGCACCGATGGCCCCGGGCCGCTCCTGCGGATCGTGGAGTGGCACACGAAGCCCAAGCGGCGTGAGCTATTGATTTGTGACGACGCGGGAGTGCACCGCGTGACGATGCTCGCGCAGATCCAAGCGCCGGACTTCCACTTCACTGCGTATGTGCTGTGGGACAAGTTCGCGAACCTCACGGACCACGACACGTTGGAAGGAGAATTCGAGCAGGCCGACTCCTTGCTTGGAGCGACGGTCAAGGCTGCTCGAGCGCGGCTACGCACACACTTTCGGGACAAAGAGCGCAGGCGCACCCAGTTGTTGGTCGAGCAGTGGATTCAGGAAGGTGTGTATCCCTACTCCGGCGACCCGCAGGAGTCGGTCGAAAAGGACGAGCGGGACACATTCAACGAGGTCGCTGCGCTGGTCAGCCGACAGATGAAGGGCCCAAAGCAAGCCCGCCGGACTCAGATGGTCCTCCTGCGCGAAGCACTGCGGCGACAGCCCAACGCCATGCCGCGGGTTCTCGACGAGCTCTTCGGGCTCACGGCGCCTCAGCGGGAGCAATTGGAAAACCTGGTCGATCGGACCCCGCTAGCCAATCTGATCGCGGCCAATGCCGAGACTGTCGATCGGATCGACGCCATTGCCACCTTGCGCCGGCTGCTGTTCGAGTTCCAGTCACGGTACGAGTTGCGGGAGAAGACCCAGCTCCACCGCATGTTGGAGAAAGAATTGTGGATCTTCGGCGACGAGTACGCGCGGGGCGTGTCCGAGATCGGATTGACCGAGGCCCTCCAGCGTCACCTCCCTCTCCTGGAGGGCAGACCTCCCATGCCCCGGCGGGCAGTCCGTCGTTCTGACGGCACAACCGGACGGCTCGATCTCCTACTGTCGTGCGTAGCCGGAGCCGACCGCACCAAGCAGCACTTGATTGTTGAGCTCAAACGACCCAGCCAAAGACTCAGCGAGGCCGAGGTCTCCCAGATCAGCAGTTACGCCTACGCCCTCACTCAGGACGAGCGCTATCGCCACGACGAGCAGACGCACTGGGACTTCTGGCTGGTCGGCAACTCCATCCAGGATGTAGTGCGCTGGCAGCACCCCGACGGCTATGTGAAGAAAGACGACCGGATTACCATCCGGATCATCACCTGGGGCGAGATCATCGATGCCTGCGAGGAACGCCTCCGCAAGCAACGCGAACGTCTGAACTACGCCTCGGATCAGACCCACAGCGTCGACTACGCCCAACGTGTCCACTCCGACGCCGACGTCGTCCACCTCCTGGCCCCGCGCGCAGACGACACTGCCTGAACAGCAACACGATCACCTGACCGAATCCTGCGGCCTACGGTCTCGGCAATGTCTCCACCGCCCAGAACCGGCACGCCCTGGTCGGGCAGCACGACGCGCTGGTGCTCTGCGAACGGATGGAGTCCGTCCGGCTGCTGTACGTGCTGTGGGAAGGGGAGTTGGAGGACGTCCTACTGGACGACCACGCCTACGCCTGGGGGGGCCGCCGCCCCACCGGGGTGACCACCTCGCGCAGCAGCAACCGGCCGGGCCGGGACTCCGGGCAGGAAGCCCCGGCCCGGCCCTTATGCGCCGCCGTGGCTGTCCCGCTGACACGAGATGGCACAACCCGGCCCGGCTGCTGCTGTCCCAAGGGTGAGACTCAGTCCCGGCTGTCGTCCAGCGCCTGGACCAGGCCGCGCAGCGGCATGTGGCCGCCGGCCCGGTGCCAGACCGGCCCCTGGGGGCCATGTGCGGCCAGGTCGTCCAGCGCGGCTACCAGCAGCGGCACATTGCCCGCAGGGAAGGGATAGGTCTCGAAGCTGTGCTGCCAGTGCTCTGCGGTCAGGTTCAGGACCCGGTTGATGCGGTTCGCCAGGGCGGCGCGGCCAGCGCCGGTGAAGACGATCGCGACCGGCGGGGTGCCGGGGCGGCCGGTGGGCGGGAAGAGCGTCTGCCAGTGCAGCCCCGTCCCGGTGTTGCCGCCCATCGCGTTGCTGTGCTTCACCTCGAAGAGGGTGCGGGCGAAGTACGTCTCGTAGCGGGCGAGTTTTTCCGCGACCCGCTCGGGTGATTCCGTGCCCCGGTCGACCTCGAGCATCAGCACCGGCACCCTGGCCGCCGGGGCGCGCAGCACGGCGTCGACCCGCACCGCCGCTTTGCTGCCCGAGGCGATCGGCAGGTGGGTCTCGGTGCGGAACGCCTCGATGCCGCAGATGCCCGCGGCCGCGTCGGGGAGCGTGCCGCCGCAGACGAACGCGGTGACGGTCTCGTTCACGGCCATCGCGTGCTTGGCCCCGCCCCGGGCCACCCCGCGGGCCAGGCCGCCGTCGACGCCTTCCTCGAGGATCTGGTCCGCGTAGTCCAGACCGGCCGCCGTCAGCCGCCACAGCTTCTGCGCCGCCGGCCCCGCCCGGCCCGGGGCGCCGATCCGGCCCCGGGGCCCGGCGGTGTTGCCCTCGGAGACCACCAGGCCGTGCTTGGCCAAGTCCAGCAGCGCGTTGCGGATCGACTTGTTGTCCGTCAGGTGCGGGCGCACCAGTCGCATGATCTGCGTCGCGGTGGCGACCTTCAGCGCCCCCAGCACGGTGATCGCGTCGTCCCGCTCCGGTGACGCCGACCCGTACGGGTACAGCACCCGCTTCGGCTTCGGCTTCCCCGGCTGTCCGGTCCTGGTCTGTCCGGGCCCCTGTATCTGCCCCTGCTCCTGCGTGTGGCTCACGCCTGCCTCCCCGCTTGCGGTGATCAGGCAGTCCAGTCTCGCCCGGCCCACCGTCAAAGCAGCGTCAGCGCCCGCCTGATGGGCCCGCAGCGCCCTGCTGCTCCGCTTCCCGGCCGACGCACACAGCGGCGGCCTGCGCCCCGCCAGGGCCGCCGGAGGCACACGAAACCGCCCGTCAGCCCCTCGCGCCTCGCCCACCACCCAGCCGCACCCGTCTCCTTTTCATCGGGTGCAGCAGGGGGTGGAGGGCAAGAGGGGATGTCGAGGCCTCGGATAACATCACTACTTGTGGCCTGACCTCCGGAAACGCTCTGATCGGTGGCCGGTTGGACGGTAGGAGCCTTGGCAGTCGTCCCGTAAGGGGCACCGGCAGGAGCCGCGTCGAAGCGGCGGTGACGCCGGTGAACGACCGGCCCGGCCGGTCAACCGGGGCGCAGGACCTCGCTGCGCAGGGCGCGCAGCAGGGTCAGGGCGTCGGAGTCGTCGGCGTCGGTGAAGGCGTGGACCGCCCCCAGGACCGATCTTCCGATGTGCTTGGCGGTGACCAGGTCGTCGCCGGCCAGCGCCGCCTGCTGACGCAGGGCTTCGGCCAGGAGGAAGGTCAGGCGGGCCTGCGGGTCGGCGTTGAGCTCCGCCAGCCGCGGGCCCATCTCGCTGCGGTCCATCCCGGACGTGATGCCGAACGCGGCGACCAGGATCCGCTCCAGCGTGTGCTTCCCGTACGCGGCCAGCAGCTCCGGCAGCGGCTTCTCCCCCGCGCCGCTCGCAGCCAGGACCGCCAGGCCGGTGTCGTTGTTGCCGACGACGGCCTCCAGCGCGGCCAGCGCCCGCAGGTGCTCATCATCGGTCAACTCGATGTCGTCCATGGGCCCGGACCGTACGCGCCCACCACCACCGCCACAGCGCGAACCGGCGAAACCACCCGCCAGGGGGTGCGAGCGGAGTAAGAGGCGGGCCGGGGCCGGATAAGCGCAGACCTCGCTCATCGTTATGCCCGGCTGCGCAGAGCCAGGTCCGGTGAGTAGCGTCACTCGACATGACGGAGTTCACGTTCAGGGCGGACAACAGAACAGCGAGGCGGGTGCGCGCGATCGTGCCCAAACTGATAGCCGGAGCCAGCGACGCTCTGGACGTCCAAGCCATCGTCGACGCCCAGTACAGCGTTGTGTTCCCGGTCCTCGCCGGGTGGTGGATGTTCGCCAACCGGACCGCGGAGGCGATGATGTTGCTATACGAGCGGGGATTCAGCGTTGAGGCAGTGCCTTTGATGCGCAATCTGATCGGCCACGCCTACGCCATGCACTGGTTGGCCGACAACGGCGAACCTGCCTACAACGCGTTCATCGACGAATCCTGGCAGAGCAGGAAGAAGCTCAACGACAACCTCACCGAGGCGAAGTGGCACCTGGCTGGTATCGACATCGGCGAGAAGCCCGTATTCACCTTCGCGACGGCGGAGGAGGAGAAGCAGCATCGGCGCCTTGTCGGAGAGCTGAGCAAGTTCGTCAACCTGGTGAATGCGTACGGAGAGCCGATGATGTATCCCCTGTACCGCAACCTCTCGGCATACACGCACACCACTGATCTCACCTCGCTTGCGTACGTGAAGCTGGCAGACGACGGCAGCCTCACCGTCTCTGATCAGCCCCTCGTTGACCGACTGTCCGATCTGTGCTGGATGGTGATCCCACTGCTGCAAGCGGCCAGCGTGATGAGCCCCATGATCAAGGGCAACCCGATGAAGAAGCTGGTGACAGAAGCGGTCAGGGATCTTGGCCTGCCTGCAGATCTGCTGCCGAAGCGCCGCTAGGCGGGCAGACCTCGTAGGGTGCACGATCACATGAACCCACCGGCAGGCGACGGGGACACCCGCCCGGTCGTTCCTGCAGGTCCTCAGCGGCTTGACTTACTGCGGGGTGGGGAGGCGGTCCAGGCTCCAACCGCCCTCCGGGGCGCCGGCGACCCGCCACACCGCCGCGGCCGGGCCTGCGCGGCCAGCCGGGCCGTGGCGACGGTGGCGACGGCCAAGCGGCGGAAGCGAACCGGCTCCAGGCCAGCCGCGCTGGCCAGGAACTCCGCCTCCCGGGTGGGCGGCGCCGCCCGCCGCGGCGCCGGCGCGAACACCACCAGCAGCCGCGGGAACGGCTGCTCGAGGTACGGCCCGGCGTAGTGGTCCTGCCAGTGCGAGCGCGGCGCCCGGGCCGCGTTCCCCGGCCCGACGGCGGCGCGGTGCGGTAGGCGGCATAGCGGTCCAGCTTGGCCATAAGCCGGGCGTAGGACATCGTGCCGCGGTCCAGCTCCACGAACGCGAACCCCCCGGTGGCGAGCAGCACCACGGCGTTGGGGATGAGCGGGCCGGCCGGGGTCGGGTGCGCGGCCTCCAGCTGCCAGTCGCCCGCGTCGGCGGCGCCGGAGTGGTGGAAGGCCAGGGCGGTGTCGACCAGGGCCAGGCCGTGCTCGCGCAAGCCCGTCTTCGCCGCCGCCTTCCTCCCTGTCGTGCGGGCGCCCGCGGAACCGTTGAACGCGGGCAGCAGCCCGGAGGCGGGTGCTACCGCGAGACCGGCGGTCGTGCAGAACCAGTAGGACTGCTGTGCCCGCTGCACCCGGCCCACCAACGGCGGCCGTTCGGCGGCGAGGTTCCGCAGGGCGCGGCGCACGTAGTCGGTGCCCTCCTGGTGGTCCAGGAGCAGCGCGCGCAGCTGCTCGGGTTCCGCCAGCCGCAGCCGGGCCAGCGTCACCAGCACCTCGCCGCGGATCTCCGCCCCCGCCCGCGCCACCCGCCGGCTGCGCCCCGCCGCCCCCCGGGCGGACCCCGAAGAGGAGAACACCTCCTTCTCCGAGCGTTCAAGGCCGGGAGAAGAGGTGTCGCAGTCCTGCGGAACGGGCGGCCTCGATGTCCTGCAGGAGTTCTCCGTAGCGCTCGGGATCACTTTCGGTGGTCGACTCCTGGAACGCAGCTTTGGTGAGGTGCCTCCGGGCTGCCTTGAGCTCGATCAAGCCTCGGTTGAGGGTGTCCAGTTGGGGGTGCTCGATGGCCTCGGCATCCTGGACGTCTTTCTCGTCTGCCCCTGCCGCAGCCGCGTTCGAATTTGATTCGAACGATCCAGGACCAATTGGTCCGGGAATTTTTGGAAGCTGGAAAATGCTCGCTGCGCGCACCCGCAGATCCTCCCGTGCAGCGTCCTGGCCCTCGGGCACGGCTGGTCTCGTAGGGAGCGCCGGAGGTCTGTGAGGTGCTTGGCCGTGAGACGGGTCCGGCGGCGCGGGCCGCTTCGTCCGCTGCGGAGTACAGCTCCACGACCACGTCTTCGGGCAGGTCGGTGATCTCCTGGACCTGCGCTTCGACGGGTGACTCGCCCGTCCGGGAGGTGATGGCCAACGGACGGGGTAGCCCGTCACCCAGCGGCGGGCCTGTCGGGGCACGACGTCTGGGATCACGTCTGCTACGTAGTCCTCCAGTGAGGCGTGGCTGCGCCGGTACCACTTGCCTTTGCTGGCAGCAGCGATGCCTTGTCCGATGACCCACACTGCGGCTTTGCCCGCTGCGTGGGCGGTGCGGATGACGGTCTCGGTCTGCTCCTTCTGCTGCTCCTCGCGGGAGGTGAGATCGAACTGGTCGTCGTCGGCGACCTCGGTGACATCCGCATCGCGGTGTGGCTGACGGCGCGGCGCGCGGGCAGGCCGGGCAGGGGGGGCGGGGTGGTTACCGGGCTGTGGTGACGGTGATGACGGTGTCGGGGCAGTCGGCGAGGGTACTGGTCAGGGCGGTCTGTTCGGCGGTGTCGATGTCCAGGCCCCACCGGGTCTTGTCGGCGATCCAGTCGGTGACGTAGGTGCAGCGGTAGCCGACGGCCGGCGGCAGCCACTGCGACGGGTCCTTGTCGGCCTTGGACCGATTGGATTTCGCGGAGACCGCGACCAGATCCCGCGGGTCACCCAAGTCATTCGCGTAGTCCTGTCGTTCCTTGGGCGTCCAGGCCGAGGCACCGCTGTCCCAGGCTTCGGCGAGCGGCACCAGGTGGTCGATGTCGAGCTTGCTCGCGTCGTCGACGTAGGTGTCGTCGTACGGGCTGAGCCAGGTGCCGCCGGTCAGCGCGCAGCGCGGGCCCTGGACCGGGGCTGTGAGCGCGTCCCGTTTCAGCACCTCCTGCCGGGTCGAGCACCCGTCGCCGTCGGCGTCGATCCAGTGCCGGAACTTGCTGCGCTCGTACCCGGTGCGGTCCTCCGCCCGGACCGGAAGCGCCGCCAGCGCCTGGCTCACCGGAAGGGAACCCGTCTCCCCCGCCGTGCCGGATGTGGGCACGGAAGCCGCGGCAGCCGGGCCCGCGAGCGGCAGGGTCAGGACGGCCAGAGCGGCACCGGAGGCGAAGACCGTACGCCGCATCGAAGAAAGGATCATGACCGCTTCGTACCGGACAACCCGTCCCGCACCGGGCACCGTCACCCCTGCCGGGCACGTCGCCAACCAGGAGCCGCCCCCTTCGATCCGTCAGGCGCCGGAAAGTCAGACCGAGCTGACCCACCAGACCACCGACACCGGCGACAACGTCGACTACGTCTACGGCCGCCCCGACGGCAACGGCCAGCCCGTCATCGAACAGGTCACACTCGACGCCGGCACCGCCTACATCGACCACGACCCCACCACCGGCCAGCCCCTGGTCCTGCGCACCACCACCGGCACCGAGGCGTACTACATCACCGACGGCTTCGGCAGCCCCGTGGAATTCATCAACCAGTCCACGGTCACCTCCACCGTCTACCAGTACGACCCCTACGGCGCCTACCAGACCACCACCGCCACCGGATCCGCCGCAGCCCAGAACCCCTACCGCTTCGTCGGCGGCACCTACGACCGCACCACCGGCTGGATCAAATACGGCCAACGCTGGTACAACCCCACCACCGGCCGCTTCACCACCCAGGACGCACTTTCGTTCCTCGCCGACCCCGCCCAGGGAAACCGCTACGCCTACGCCAGCGACGACCCCATCAACAACACCGATCCCACCGGAAAGAACTTCCTGAGCGACGCCATTGACAAGGTAGGCGAGATCACGGGATATGTCTCCGGCTGCTTGGCGGGAGTTGGAGCCGCCTCAGAGAGCGGCATCATTATGTACGCCAGCATCTACGGCCCGGTGGGCACAGGCACCGCAGTTGTGGCCAGTTGCGGGGTAGGAGTCGCCGCCTCCAAATACGGCGCTGACATCATTTCTTACGGATGAAAAGAAGGAGCAGGCCGAAGTAAACCCACCGATTGCCAGAGTTCCTAGGCAACAGACCCAGGAGAGCGCGTCAATAGTCGCGTGACCGCGGGAGACGATTCCGCGGCCACGCGACCAGCTCAATCCCACACGTTCACATCCCTTATCAGGTCAACTATATTAAGATTGGTGCGCAATGGGAAAATCGGGTCCGAATATGGCGCGGCGAATGGTGATCTTCATCATCATCACGTTCATTGCTGCCGTATTTCTTATCATCCAGGGAAGTAACGAGGAGGGCGCAGGCGGAGTGGCATTCATCTGCGTGGGAATCGTTACGCTCGCAGCCGCCGGAACGCTGACCTATCTCATGCTGCGCGGTCCGCGGCGTGAATGATTCTGCTGGGGGATGGCAGCGGCGGGAGCGGAACCACACAGTCAGTTGACCCGTGAACAACGGTCACCCACGACCGAGCAGTACGGCGCCGACGAACACTCCTGACGGCACGGCCCTCAGCGATGGGGGTGCCGGTAGCCGGGATGGCGCTGCGGGGTCGCGGTCCCGTCGAGGCGCTTGCGCGGTTAGGCCTTCGATGTCTCGCGGACGAGCGCGCCGATCCGGCGCCGCAGTTCCTCGAGCCAGGCCAGCCGCAGACCGACCGCCGTCCACGGGACGGCACCGGCGGCCAGCGCCAGGAGCAGCGGGCTGTCTCCGCCGTTCGTGACCGCCGCGTCGACCGGGTACACCCGGTCTCCGCTGGTCACCGCGCTGCTGGATGGTACCCGCCCACTATATTCGTACAAGTGAACGATTTTGAGCGGGACTCTGAGCCGAGCCGGATCGTCCGTCTGCGCGCGGTGGAGCAGTGGCTCTCGTTCCACCTCCAGCGCACCCGCGACGAACTCGCCCGCCTCGAGCGGGCCGCCCGCCTCGAACAGCTCGCCGCCGAGCAGGCCGGGCGGCGCCGCCGCGCGCTGGCCGGGTGGACTCTGGAGCGGCGGTGGAACGGCGACGTCGTCCACCACGGCCCGTGCCTGCGGCGCACGGACGGCAGCTCGGCCCCGCTCGCTGGGCACGAGGCCGCCCGCGCCCTGCTGGACTCCGGCCGGGCGGCCTCGTGCCCGGCCTGCGCCGTGAAGGTTCTCGACGAACCGTCGTAGGCACACCCCGCGCGGTCCCGGCGTGCGGGGGCGAGGCCGGGTCCGGGGTGCCGGACCCGATGCGGTGGCGCAGGCTGGCGGTGTGGAGGACCCGATACAGGTAGCGCTCGCCGAGCCGGTGACGTCTCTGCCCGCCGGTCCGGGATGGTGGTTCGAGCCGAAGTACGACGGTCACCGGATGGTCATGCGCCGGGAGGTCGGCGGCGTACGGTGTCAGGCCCGCTCCGGCCGGGACAGCACCCGGTCCTGGCCCGACCTCGCGGCGGCCGGGACGGCACTGGAGCCCGGCACGGTCCTGGACGGCGAGGCCGTCGTCTTCACCGGCGGCGTCATCGACTTCAGCGCCGCGCAGAGCCGGATGGCCTCCTCCCCCGCCCGTGCCGCCGCCCTCGCCCACGACCTCCCCGCGTCGTACGCGGTGTTCGACATCCTCGCCACCGCCCGGCTCGGCGACGTACGGCCCTGGCCCTGGACACAGCGGCGCCAACTGCTGCTCGACACACTGGAGCCGCTCGGGCCGCCGATCCAGCCCGTCCCGGCCACCGACGGCCGCGATGTGGCCCTCGCCTGGTACGAAACACTCCGCGCGCAGGGCATCGAGGGCCTGGTCGCGAAGCGCGGCGACGGACGGTACCGGGCAGGACGAATCTGGAAAAAACTCCGCCACTCCGACACCGTCGACCTTGCGGTGGTCGGCTTCACCGGGAGTCCCCGCCGGCCCCGCGCCCTGGTGGTCGAACTGCCCGACGGGCGCCGTGCGATCTCCCAGCGCCTCGATCCGCGCACCGCCGCCACTGCGGCCGCCCGCCTCCGCCCGGCCGGCTCCGGCTCGCTGGCCCGCTCCACCGCAGGAGACCCCTACACGCCGGTCGCTCCGGGCCTGACCGTGGAAGCCGCCGCGGGAACCACCCGCCACGCGGTCGTCACCGTCACCCGCGTGCGGTAGGACCGGAAGGACGTCCGACACGGACGGCGAGCCCGTGCACACGGTGCGCGGCGTCGCCGTCAGCGGCGACGCCCTTGGAGCGGCCCGTCAGCCACACGGTCGGGCTGGACGTGCGTGCGCATGAATGGTCTTTCTGGGCAATCTGCCCACATGATCATGATCCAGACAGGCCGGTCACTGTGTGATCCGGACCACTTCTGTCCCGGTTTTTGAACGTCTTCGCAATTGCAACTCGCATCCCGCCTGGTCACAGCGATGCCCCCCGCTTAGATACTACTAATTGTGCTCACTCATGATCATTCAGTGATTTTTTTCGGGGCAACGATGCGTGAGCGGCCCCCGAAATCGCTTGAGTGGTGCTGAGGCCAAACCTTCGGCACGGTGCCGAGGGCCCCGGGCCGACCCCCGTCAAGGAAGCACGATGACGTCTACGCACGGAGGCCGCTGTGAACGATGACGTTCCGGCCGCCGCACCAAGGAGCGGAGGCCAGCCCGTCGGCGCCCTCCACCCCCTTCCCCTGGAGTTCGAGGCCCTCTACCTGGGACACCAGGAGCCGTTCCACGAGTACGCGGAAGTCACCATCGGCAGCCGCCGCGAAGCCGAAGAGGCGGTCCACCGCGGATTCCTGGAGATCCTGGGCAACTGGGACGCCCTGCTGGGCGACGGCAACTTCGAACAGCAGGCATGGGCGATCATGCGCCGGACCGTGGTCCGGCAGCTGGAGGCCGAAGGCCGCGCGCCGGCCCTGGTCGACAACGGCCCGCTCTTCCAGGCGCTGTACACCGCGCAGATGGAGTCCGCCCGCGGCCAGCTCCAGTTAATGGACAGCAGCCAGGGCCTGTACGCGGCCATCGCCGACCTGCCCTCGCGCCAGTTCGACGTCATCGTGCTGCGGTTCATCCTCGGTTACCCCACCACCCGTATCGCCTGGCTGCTGGGACTGAAGAACGAGCGGACCGTCGACTACCACGTCCGGAAGGCCAAGGAACGCCTGCGCGTCCAACTGGGCCTGCCCGCCGAAACCGCCACCGCCCGGAAGGGAGCACGACAGTGACCTCCGCCGCCCTGAACAGCCTGCTGGACAACGCCTCCATCCCCACGTCCTCCCGCACCTTCGACGTCGGAGCGGGCCTGCGCCGGCTCGCCGCGGACGCGGCGACCGGCGGACCGACCCGCGAAGTCGTCCGCGCCGGACAGGCCAGGCAGCGCCTGACCGTCGTGTGCCGGTGGGTCCTGAACACCCCCGGCGCCGCAGCCCACGTCGACCGCCTCGCCCAGGTCGACGAACGGTGGGGCACCGACACCACCGTCACGATCCTGCCCGCGGCCGAACGCCGCTGCCTGGAGGAGATGCTCGACATCCAGGGCGCCGTGGTCTTCGCCTGCCTGCTCAGCCTGACCCACCAGCCCGAGAGCGCCCAGTTCTGGTGGCAGCTCGCGGCAGGAGCGGGCAGCCGGATCGCCGCCTACTGCCTGCACCTGGACCACCTGGTGCTCGGGGAGACCCGCGAGGCCCAGCACTGGTACCTCCAGACCATCCGCACCATGGAGGAAGCCTTAGACATCGCCCCCGACCGCGACTTCCTCGAGGGACTCGGTGTCGTGGCCCGCTACGTACGGCGCAACGGATCCGCCTCCAGCACAGCACCGCCCGACGGGCTGGAAGCCGAAGTCGACCGGCTCGCGTCCCGCGACCCCAGCGGCATAGTCAGCCTCCCCGACCGCCGCCTCGTCGACAGCCTCGCCGACTTCGCCAGCCGCCGCTGATCTCGATCGTCTTGGCCGTCGGTAGCGGAAGGTCGTCGAGCTCCTCGTCGGACAGCGAGACCAGCGTGCCGTCCGGCGCCTCCCACGCCCGGCCGATCGCTCCCTGCTCCAGACGCTCGCCGTCGGCGGGGCCGCCCGGCGTCAGCGGGCCGTTTGGGGGCGGAAGGCCGGGTTTCACCCGAACACGCCGAAGGGTCCGTACTCGGGAGCACGGACCCTCCGTGACGCAGTGGTCTGCGTCACATGTAAGGGGCGCCGGGCCAACGGCACCGCCTTGATCGACTTCGTCCCGCTTCAAGGACCGGAGTCATCAGGGAGTCTCGGCATTTAGAGCCCCTCCACCAACCTACTCGGACACCACCGGACAGTGAACCCTTGACCAACTGCGACCGCCGCTGGTCGGCGCGCCAGTAAGTGGTCTAGACACGAGGCTCCTGGACCCGGCTTCCGGACAGTTCCGGATGCTGCCGGACACCCCCGGACCTTTGATCATGCAATTGCGTCTGACCGGCCGCGCTGCTGCAAAAGCGCACCATCATACCCTCGCCCGCCGACACTCCGGGCGGCACATCCGCGCCCCTCAACTCATGTAGTAGGCACCGGTATCCGACCGGTCCGGAGCTACTTGTGTTCAGGATCAGACAGAGGAAGAGTGTTATCTGGTGGCCGTACTTTCAGGTCACTGGGGCGGCCAAGCCCCGCAATACCCCGTCCCGCTTCAAGACTTCACTCTGAGGAGTCGCCATGTTCCGGCGCCGCCAGTCCACTTCGTCGTACCCACTTCCCGTCCCGGCCAGCACCTCCGCCGGGGGCGGATGCGTCATCGACGCGAACACCCCCAGGCCGGGCTTCGGCTTCACCCGCCGCGCCGTCCGCTGGCAGCTCGCCGCCCTGACCGTCATCCTGCTGGCCACCATGGTCGTCCTCGGCTTCGCCGTCGAGGTGACGGCCGCGCTGCTGGCCGCGGTGCTGGCCGGCGTCGCGATCGACGCGATCACCGGCGCCGCCGGCAGCCGGACCGCCAGGCGTGCCGCGCCGGGCAGGAGCGCCCGATGAGCGTCAGCCCGACCGGCCGCCAGAGGGTCGGCGCGCTCTCCCAGCTGCTCGCGCAGCACGAGGTCAGCAGCATGGACGCGGAGATGGTGGGGATGACCACGCCGCACCTGCTGCTCACCTACATGCGGATCCGCTCCGGCCTCACGCCCAAGGCCATCGCGCTCAAGCTCGGCGAGATCGGCATCGGGATCAGCCCCTCCGGCGTGCAGCGGATGTTCAGCACGGACGTCCAGTTCGCCTGGCGCACTGTCTCGCAGACGGCGCAGATCCTCGGCGCCGAGCCCCTGGAGATGGACATGCTCCGCAGCGTCTGGGAGGGACAGCGCGCCCGCCTCAAGCTCGCCGCGGGGAAGACCGTCCGCGGACGCGAGCCCGACCCCATCGAGTGCTCCACCTCTGCGGAGTTCATCGAGAAGCTCAACGACGTCCTGGTCTGGGCGGGCGAGCCCTCGCTGCGCCAGCTCGCCGACGCCAGCGGGGGCCTGCTGCGCCGCAGCACGATCGGCGACATGCTCAACGGCTCGAACCTGCCCAGGGAGAACACCATGGTGCGCTTCCTGGAGGTCTGCGGCATCACCGACATCGCCACCTGGACCGTCACATGGCGGCGGCTGCGGATAAAACAGCGCAAGCGCGCCGCCGCCCTGCGCAACCTGCCGCCGCTCAGCGAACGCCTCCTCTGACCGCCGCGCACAGAACCGGGGCCCCGCACACCACCGTGTGCGGGGCCCCGACCGCGGGCCGACCTTCGACCTGCTAGCTCCGGCCAGCCAGCACACTCCACCGCAGGAGACCCCTACACACCCGTGACCCCAGGCCTGACCGTGTGTCAGCCTCAAGCTGCACGCCGCCGACGACCAGCTCGCCGTCACCGGCTACGACTATGAAACCTCCGCCTACGCCACCCCCGCCGCCGCCCGCGCGTCACCGACCCGGGCACGGTCCTGGTCTCCGGTCGGCTGCTCACCGACATCGCCCGCACGCTGCGCAGCGACGTCTACTCTGCGCACCCTCCCGCCCGCGCCCCACTGCACTGGCCCCAGTGGGACACCACCGACCCCGAAGGCGCCGATCTCCGCAGCGCCGCCGTCGGCCAACTCAGCCTCCTGTACTGGATCAACCGCACCACTCAGCCGCCGCACCTGTACGTCCTCGACATCGTGTGGGCCGGCTGAATCGTCCGAAAACACGGTTCAACCCGGCTCGAAGCGTCTATAGCGTCCGATACGAGCGAAAGGAATGTCGGATGCGCACCTCTTTAGCAGCCCGCGCGCTCGCTGCTGCGGGTATCAGCACAACGCTGCTCATGTTGTCGGTGCCGCAGGCGCACGCTGAAGGCTATGTAAAGACCTACTGGAACAACGCGTGGGCTGGGAACGAGAGCCGGACGTGGACAGACAAGAACACTGATGGGACCTGGACTACCCTGCGGTTCACTTCTTGCAGGGTGAAGTATGCCACCAGCGTCACGGTCGTCGTGAAGCTGATGAAAGAACGCATCGGGCCAGATCAAAATCGCGGCAAGCGCACTTTCCACTGCGCCAGTTCATCCACGCAGAATTGGGGGCGCCAGCCGAAGGGCAAGTATCACTACACGATCGACAGCGTCAACGGCCGCGCTGATGTGACCCTGCGAAGCAGCACCGTGCAGTTTTGGTACTGATCTCACCCCGGAGGAGTCGGCAAGCCTAGATGCCTGCCCAGCGGGCGGAGACATACTGGGCAGGCATCGCCCGGCCGGTGCGTCATCCCCTCGGGCGTGATCGGCACGATGTCCAAGTCCGCGAGATCCAGCACCTCGAACAGCGCCGCCGCCACCCGGCTCTCACCCATGGGGTTGTCGCCCCAGTCCGCATCCGGGCTGATCTCCAGGAAGCCCGGAGTCTCGACGAAGACACGCTTCCGGCTCGCCTGGCCTTTGAGCTCGCTGAGGAGCCCGACCTTCCCACGTGTCACGACGTAGTCGAACGGCAGCGCCTCTTCGGGCACGTTGTCGGCCCAGTCCTCGATGCTGCCCTGAGGGCAGATGCCGGCCGCGACGACCGCGGCGTCCTCGAGCCGCGCGGCCGACAGCCAGGCACTTGATCACCTGCCCGACCGTCTGCGGGACATGGTGCAGACGTTCCTGCCGCACTGCGGACTTTCACGGGACAGCGAGTAGGCAGGGGCCGTACGGGACGTCAGAACCGTCGTCCTGCCCGGTGCTTCCTGGGGCAGGACGACGGTCTCGTCCGGCGGTCCTTCCAGGTATCGGGGTGTAAGAGCGGGTGAACGTCGGTGTGGGGCGGGCAACCCTCGTCCACTACCTAGTAATGTTTGGCCACATGAGCATCCCGAACCCGCGAGGGGACCGAGAGAAGCTAATCACCTCTCTCACACCCCAGTTGCGCAGGCATCTGAAGATCCGTGCCTTCGAGCACGGCATGGACATCCAGGACGCCACCGAGCATGCAATCAAGGCGTGGTACGCGGCTGATGGTCTTCCCGAAGCCGAGACTGCCGGGGCGAAGACCTGGGGCACTTTCCTGCCTCCAGGCGAGCCGGACCAATTCAAGGCGGTGTGCGCGGACCGGGGCGTGACGTATGTACAGGGGCTCGCACAGGCGTTGACGCTCTGGCTCGACAACCACCCCTCCCCCACTGCGCCTTTGGTGGCTCAGCCGGTGGTGCGGGTGATAATTGCGAATCAGAAGGGCGGCGTCGGCAAGACGTTCCTGGCCTCCGGGATGGCGCAGGCTCTCGCGGAAGGCGGCCACCGGGTCCTGTTGGTCGACTACGACCCGCAGGGGCACCTCACCGCGGAGCTCGGCTTCGAAGACCTCATGTACGAGGACGACGTCGAAACGCTGATGATGCACATGGACGGCACCGCGAAGGGCGACATCCGCGACCTCCTGGTCGCGCTGGACGGGGACGTTTTCGGCGGCCGGCTTCACCTGCTGCCTGCATCCGACGACGCGTTCATGCGGGACGTCGCCCTGTCCAAAGTCAGCTTCAGCGAGGCCGCGCTCGAGCGAGCACTGGAACCACTCGAAGCGGACTACGACATCATCCTCATTGACGGGCCGCCCAGCCTCGGACTGAACATGGACACCGCGCTGTACTACGTGCGCCGGCGCGAAGGCGAGCTGGCGGACCGGTCCGGCGTCATCACGCCGGTGTGGGCGAACCGGGCCTCACACCGCGCGGTGAGGCTGCTGAAGAAGCAGAAGGACGACTTGTGCGCCAAGGGGCGGATCCAGGTCGACTACCTGGGCCTGATCATCAACGCCTACGACAGCCGCCGCGGGAAGCTCGTGCAGGAGAACCGTGAGCAGTGGGAGAAGAGCACCACTCCCAGCGTGCTCGCCGTGATCGGGGACTTGAAGGAGGGGCGTGAGGCGGCCGACGGGGAGATCCCGCTGCTGGAGTACGCGCCGGACAGTGAACACGCGCAGGCGATGCGCGATCTCGCGAGGGAGCTTGCCGTATGACTGACCGCCGACGCATCACCCGGGGCTTCGAGATCAGCGAAGAGGGCGAGGGTGGTACTCCCCCGCCGCGCAAAATCCGTACCCGTGAGCAGATCATGAAGGGCGAGGGGAAAAGGCCGCCGGCCTCGGTGAAACTGACCGTGTTGGCGCACAATCCGTTCAATCCGCGCGAGGAACTCACCGACGTCGAAGAGACCGCGGAGTCCCTGCGTGTTCGCGGACAGCTCCAGCCGGTGGCCGTGGTGCGCCGTGCCGCTTTCCTGTCCGTTCACCCGGATCAGGAGAAGGCGATCGGCGCGGTGGAGTACGTCGTCATCGACGGCAACCGACGCCTCGCAGCAGCAGCCTTGGCGGGCCTGCCGGAACTTCGGATCGACGTCAACGACGACCTCGCGACCAGCGCGGCAGACATGCTGGAATCGGCGCTGATCGCGAATATTCACCGTGTGGACGTGCCGCCGCTGGATCAGGCCCGTGCCATACAGGAGCTGCTGGCCAAGCACGGTTCGCAGGAGGAAGTGGCGCGTCGGCTGGGCAAGTCCGGGGCGTGGGTGTCACAGCGGCTGGCTCTCTTGTCTCTGCAAGGCGACTTGCAGGACAAGGTCGCGAGCGGGGAGCTGACGGTCAAGGACGGTCGGCGTATTGGACGGCTGCCCGCTGAAAAGCAGCGGACCGAGGCAGATGCGGCTCTTAACCGGGTTAAGGCTCCGCGGAAGCCGCGAACACGCATCGCTCCGCAGGAGGCGGTCGAGGCAGCGCCGTCCTCGGGTACCGGTCCCGCCACGAGCGTCGAGGTCGCGGATGTATCCGTGCCGACCCAGACGAGCGGAACGGATCGTGCTGGAGGCAGCAAAGCGTCGGGGCTTAACCCGGTTAACGGTGCCACTGTCGACGAGGCCGTGCCGGACCTTCCCTGGGACAACCCGGCATGGTTCGACCGCATGCTTCGTCTGTACATGGCTCCAGAACAGCGGGAGGCTCTGGCCTGGCTGCTCCAGGCCGACAGATAGGTCAGAACGGAGCACGGCACCGGACTCCCGACGCATCCGCCCCTGTCGCCAGCCTTAACCCGGTTAAGGCTGGCGTGCTTCCGGAAGGCCGTCCGTATCAAGGCCATCGGGGCCAGGCTTCGCGCTCCACACAAAGAGGCCCCGTCCTCAGCGATTTCGCGTCGCTGGGGACGGGGCCTTCGATGTGGTGCTCGTGTGATCAGGTTGCCCAGACTGCGGGTGCACCTGTGTCGGGGGCAGGGATGCCAGCCGCGGTACTCGGGGCGGCGGGGCGGCGCATGGCGCTGATCGGCACGGCGCCGGTGTCGGTCGTCTTGCCCATACTTCGCGGGCTGATGTTGGCGATGAGCACGGCGGGGACTCTCCTCATACGGTAACTACCTTCCGCATGTTGTTGGCAAGTCTCCCGCTTCCCGAGGACGGGCACCATGTCACAAGTTGCAACCGCGCAGCACCAAACCGGTCCTGAACGCACGAAAGGCCCCGGACCGCAGCGGAGTTGCTGCGGCCCGGGGCCTCGTCAGTGCCGACGTCGGACGCCGTAGAGCTTCTGCAGGGCGGTGGCGAGAGCTCGCGGCTTGCGGGCGATGTCGCCGACGTTGATCGCATCCGGGCGTACGGGGTCGGCTTGCTGTGGGATGTTGACAGGCGGCCCGGGGGCGGGGGCGCTGTCCGAGGGGTCGTCGGCGGCGCGCCTGATGGGGATCAAGGGTGTGCACTCCTTGGATCAGATGTCGCCGTAGGCGCGGCGCTGGTGGGTGTGGATGAGCGTGGTGGCAGTGTCGGGATAGACGGCTGTGCCGAGCAGGTCGCCGGCCTCGGTCCACACTGTGTCGGCGCACAGGTCGGGGTCGGACCAGACGACGTAGGGCCCGTACCGCTCGAGTCGACCGACGTCGGAGAGGGTGTCTCTGTCGACCGGGACCGCCGGGTCGGCGGCCGTCGTGGTGCAATCGTCGTCGGCCTGGTCGTCGCGGGCGTCGTCGTCCGGGAAGTCCAGGGGCGGGGTGTCCAGCAGTTCGAGGGTGAGCACCTGGAGCCACATCGGATGGTCGCTGATGCGCGGCAACCCGAGGTGTCCGGTGACGCGGACGTGGTCGCCCGGGCGCAGCTCGTGCAGGACGGCGGCGGTCAGTTCGGAGGCGCTGACGCTGCACGGCAGCAGCATCTCGTCAACGAGTTCGTCGGTGGGGGAGACGATCAACCGGAAGCGGGCGCGGGTGCCGGTCTTGTCGTCGGCAGCGACCTCTTCGTCCAGGTAGCCGTCAAGGACTATCGCGTCTGCCGTCATCGCTCAGCCCGCCTTCGCCAGTGTGGCCGGCTGCGGGTGGGCGGCGTCGTATGCCTCCACGATCGATGCTTTGATGACGCCGGCGACGCCGACGTGGTGGCCGTTGGCCCGGGCCCACGTGCGGATCGCGGTGAGTTCCTCGCGGGAGCGCTTGGCGGGCTGAGGGCGGATCGGGGTGGGTACCTCGATCGCCGCGGCGCGGCTGCTGGCCTTGAGCTGCCGCAAGTGCTCCTCTTCGGCCTGGAGGTCCGCCCGGAGTTTGGCGATACGGGCCTCGACCTCAGTGGTGGCCTTGTCAGCGGCGCGGCGCTGGTCCAGGTCGGCGAGGTCCTGGCGGATGCGGCTGGCTGTGGCGCGGACGCTGGCAAGCGTGTGCTGCTCCGCCCACAGCAGCAGCACGTCGACGTCGGTGACGTCCGGCACAGTAGGCGTGGGCTTCGAGGACGGGGACTCCGGGGTGGGGGAGACCGCGTCATACGTGGCGGTGTCGTGGGCGGGTTCGGTCGGCTTCCCGGCCGGGGCGGCGTCGACGTCGTCGGTGGCCGGTTCGGAGGTGCCGGTGAAGGCGACGATGAGGTTCTCGACTTCCTGGCAGGTCATGCCGGTTGCCTCGGTGATGGCGAAAACGTCGGCGCCGGCGTTGTGCATCGAGATCGCCATCGCCTCAAAGGCGTCGAGGCCGGTAGTCGGGGGCTGGTCGGGCATTGCGGGCTCGTCTCCTGTCGGTTCGGGGTCTGCCGGGGAGTCGTCGGCCGGGGCGGGGATGAGGGGGAGCAGGGCGGTGACGGTGTCGATGTCGTCGGGCAGGGCGAGGGCGGCCAGGAGGTCGGCCAGGTCGTCCTTGTCACGGGCGTGGCGGGCGGTCATGTGGGCGGCGGCGCCTTCCTCGGTGGCTCCGAACACGGTCAGGGGGATGGATTCGGCTGCTGCGTGGATGTCGAAGTTGTCGTACATCTCGCCTCCTACGCGCCCGGCTTGCGGCGGGCGCGGGGCGGGTCGGACACGAACCGGGTCTCACCCGGGTGTGCGGCGTTCCACGCTTCGGCGCAGACCTTGTGGACGTCTTCGCCGGAGTGGGACTGCAGGACGGTGTAGTGGCCGCACAGGACGCAGCGGCCGCCACCGGTGAAGTGACGGCCGTCATGCCAGTCCAGGAGCGCTCGCTGCTGGACCGGCCTGGTCATGCGGCCTTCTTCAGCCCTAGGGCTCGGGCGAGGGTTTGCCGGTTGGCCGCGGCGCGTTCGGGGGTGATCGGGGCCCGCCAGGGCTCGTACGGTGCGGGCCGGGTGGGGATGAGCTCGAGGGCCAGGCGCTCCAGGGCTTCGCTGCGTATCGGCGGCGGGTCGACCCGGGCGCGCTGCCGGCGCTCGGCACGGCGGCGGTCGGCGGCGGCGACCTTGGCGACCCAGTCCGGTCCGAGGCGCTCCACCTGACGCTTGCGCAGTGTGGTGCGTTCGCGCGGGGTGGTGGCCGCCCACACGCCGACCGGGGTCAGCGCCGGGTTGGCCAGCGCCCATTTCAGGCAGTCGTTCACCAGCGGGCACTGCGCGCAGTCCCGCTTGGCGCGGCGGATGTCGACCGCGGTGTCGGACGACCCGGTGGTGCTGCCCTTCTCGTGGGAGAAGCGGCCGGGGTTGCTCTGGCAGGCGGTCGGGCTGTCGCTGCGGGGGAAGGGGATCTCCGTCGCCGCCTCGGTGATGTCGCTGCTGCTCACGAGGTCGCCTCCCGGGTGGGGACGCGGAGGCGGGCGAGTAGCTGCAGGGCGCTGGTGCGGGAGGTGTACTCGGTGACGGCGGGCCGGTTGCAGACCCAGCAGTCGGTGTGCGGGCCTGCCCAGGTGACGGCGCAGTGGGCGCAGGCGTAGTGCCGGGCGCCGGGACGGCGGCGGCCCAGGGCGCGGATCTGCGCGGCGGCCAGCAGGCGGGCGGTGGTCGGCTTCGTCATGCCGCGACCTGCCCGCTGGTGTGGGTGCCGGGGCGGTCGGCGCGGCGGCCGTTGACGGTGGGGACGTCGCGGTGGCCGGGGCCGGCCAGGACGGTGCGGCCGCTGTGCTTGCCCGCGTACATCGCGGCGTCGGCGGCGCGCAGCAGGCCGGACAGGTCGCGGGTGCCGACCAGGTCGGGTGCGGCGGCGCCGACCGAGACGCCCGGGGTGAGGTGCGTGCCCTCCAGCGGCAGGGGGGCGGTCAGCATCGTGTCGAGCTGGTCGACGCGGATCTGGCGGCGACCGGCGCCGATGTAGGCGGCGACGGCGAACTCGTCTCCACCGAGGCGGCCGACGACACCGCGGGAGCCGGCCCACTGGGTGAGCCGGTCGGCGACGGAGGCCAGGAGCTGGTCGCCGCTGGCGTGCCCGAAGCGGTCGTTGACGGTCTTGAAGTCGTCGACGTCGGCGAGCAGCACCAGGACGTCGTTGCCGTAGGCGCGCACGAGCCGGTCGGCGCGGGTGGTGAAGTCGTCGCGGCGCAGCAACCCGGTGAGCGGGTCACGGCGGGCGGCGGCGAAGCGGCGGTGCCAGATGACGGAGTGGACGGTCCATCCGGCCAGCGGGACGGCCGCCGCGGTGACGGCGGCGGCCGCAGCCGGAATGTGGGCCATGCGGCCCGTGACGTGCACGGTGGAGGCCATACTGAGGCTCCCTCTCGTGTCGGTGATGCGGGGTGGGTGCCCGGGGCGGCCGGTGAGGTTGACGGCCGCGGCGGCCGTCCCGGAGCGCAGAGGATCTGGGAGCGGTCAGGAGCCGGCGGTGGCCAGGTGCTCCGAGAACCGCGGGGCGTCGGCGGTCGTCGTCCACTCGCCGTCGGTGATGAGCCGGCCCCTGGAACCGAAGCCGCGGCTGGGGGACTTGGCGGCGCCGTGGAACAGGTGGAGGACCGGGACGCCGCCGGACCAGTGGTCGAAGTGCTGCCAGGTGAACCCCGGGTGCTCCGGGTCGTCGTGGTAGAACTCGCCGGCGGGGACGTACGCCGCGGTGAGGTCGAAGACGGCACCGGTGTCGGGGTGGGTCCACTGGGTGCGGCCGATCTCGGTCTCGGGGACCGGGTGGCCGGCGGCGTCGACGCGGCGGTCCACCCACGTGACGGTGACCAGGCAGCCGGGGTGGTCCCAGGTGTTCGGGTAGGGCTTGCCGGGGTTGTAGTAGTCGATGTGGACGTCCCGGTCGGTCAGCGCCTGGCGGCCGCGCAGCTCGCTGCGGACCAGCCGGGCGCGGCCGGCCGGGACGGGCTCGGTGTACCGGTCGGTGACCGTGCCGGTGCCGGTGCCGTTGGCGAGCCAGCCGCGGATCGAGGCGTAGATCCGGCCGTCGGTGTCGGGGGCGTTCTCGGTGACCTGCCAGTCGGCGAGCACCATCGGCAGGTAGCCGGCGAAGACGAGCGTGCCGTGGTCGGTGTCGGCGATGTGGTGGTCGGGGGTGTTCCAGTCCTTCATGCCGATGTCCCTTCCGTCGTGCGGGCCGGGCTGTCCGGTCCTCCGCACCGCCCCGGCCGTGCAGGCCGGGGCGGCACAGGGGTCAGGCAGTTCGGGCGGTGACGGCGTCGGCGAGGATCGCGGCGTGATCGAACGCGAGGTCCGGGAGGTCGGCCAGGGGCCACCAGCGGGCGGCGGCCGCGTCGTCTCCGGCCGTCGGCTCGGCGAGGGCGGGCAGGGTCGCGGTGTAGGCGGCGGTGACGTACCGGCCGCGGGGGTCACGGCCGGGGGTGTCGTAGGTGCCGACCGGCCGGAGGTCGGCCGCCGGGACGGCGATGCCGACTTCTTCCTCCAGCTCGCGGACGGCGGCGGCCAGGGCGCTCTCGCCGATCGAGACGTGCCCGCCGGGCAGGGCCCACTGGCCCTTGTGCGGGTCCCAGCCGCGTTCGATCAGCAGGACGTGGTCGGCGGCGAGCAGGACGACGTCGGCGGTGTACCGGATCGTCTCGTCGGGGTCGGTGTACGGGGCGGTGATCCGGTCCAGGGAGAAGCGGATGCGCTCCGCGGCTGCCAGCACGTAGTCGCGGTGCCGGTTCTCGGTGTCGGTGCCGTCGTACCCGGCGGCTTCCGCCTGCGGGGTGCCGGCGTTGAGGGCGAGGCGCTCGAGGTGGAAGGCGGCGGCCGTCATCTCGGTGAGCATCGGCGTTTCAACGGCGGCGACCCGTGCGGCCAGGGCGCATTCGGGGCGGGTGCTGCGGGCCCGGCGGGCGGCGCGGCGGGCGGTCTGATCGCTGGTGGCGCTGGTCACGGAGGGGGTGTCCCTTCATCGTGCGGGCCGGGCTGTCCGGCCCCTGCGCACCGCCCCGGCCGGGAGAGTCGGGGCGGCACGCGGGGGTCGTCAGTCCCGGGTGGCGAACTGCCCGAGCAGCTGCTCGGCTTCGTCCTCTTCGGCGCGGGCCTGCTTGAGGAGGTCGTCGTGGGCGCGCTTGGACAGCCGCCGGTGGTGCATCTCGTGGCGGACCAGGGCGATGCGTCGCTCGCGGGCGCCGTGGCGGATGAGCTGGTCGACCTCGATGAACGCGTAGACGAGCGTGGCGTCGGTCGCGGATGTGCGGCGCAGCCGGCTGCCGTTGAGGAGGATCCGCACCATGCCCTTGGGTGCGATCACGACGGCCGCGTACAGGTCGGACGGGCGGCGGGTGATGCTCAGGGGGTGTTGGTGCCACAGGTTCTTCGGGACTCCGGCGGCGGCGCCCTGCGCGGCGGCGGCGAGGTCGGGCAGGGCCTTGGGCTTGGCGATGACGAGGTGGATGCCGGCCAGGGGGCGGCGTTGGAAGTGGTTCTGCACGAGCCGGGCGGCGCCGGGCGCGCGGTCGGTGACGGTGCGCTGGGTTCGGCGGGAGGCGCCGACACGCTGGATCGTCATCCGGGAGCTGAGGGAGGCGGGCGGCATGGTGCGGGCTCCTGTCTGGTGGGCTGACGGGCGGCCGCGCCGTCCCGGCCGGAGGGGCCGGGGCGGCACGGTCACCGGTCAGGCCGCCTTGAGCGCGGTGTCGGTGTCGTCCTCGCTGTTGGTGGCACGGTCGGCGTAGTCCGCCATCAGGCGCTGGAGCTGCTGGACGTCGGTGACGGGGACGGGGTTGTCGGCCTCGCCGGTGACGAAGGTGAAGACCATGCCGGGGGTGATGCCGTCGGCGTTGCTGTCCCGCCAGTAGCGCAGGTACGCGCCGGGCGCGAGGTGGAAGGACGCGGTGCCGTCGGGGTATCCCTGCCACCGGT
The DNA here is from genome assembly GCF_044741185.1 of Streptomyces sp. NPDC088197. NCBI lineage: Bacteria > Bacillati > Actinomycetota > Actinomycetes > Kitasatosporales > Streptomycetaceae > Streptomyces > Streptomyces sp. NPDC088197. Next base: position 43,756 of record NZ_JBIUSD010000025.1, on the reverse strand, counting down.
CGACGTCGGTCAGCAGCACCTGGCCGCGGTCGACGCGGTAGGCGTCGGCCGCCGCCCGGGACGCGGCGTCGGCGCAGGCCGCCTCCCGGAGCTGGATGAGTCCCTCGTGCGCGGTGGCCGCGGCGGTGGCCGGCTCCGTGCTGTACCGGCTCCCGGTCGGGCGGGTGTCGGCCAGGCGGCGCAGCGGTGCGACGACGTCGTCCAGGAGGTCCTCGAAGCCGACGGCGAAGGCGAGGGCGCCGATGCCGGCGAGGGCGGCCTTCCAGCCGGTCGCCCACGAGTCGGGGGCGGCGCCGAATCCGATGTAGCCGCCCACGCCGGCGCCGATCCAGGTGAGGGCGTTGATGCCGAGTTCGGTGAGTGAGGCGCCGATCGCGCGGGCGATGCGGCGCGTGAGGCTGGTCTTGGTCATGATGGGGCGTACTCCTTCTGCTGGTTGGGGGAGTGGAACCCCGCGGGCTGGCCGGGTTTGGTGACCAGGCGGCCGGCCCGCGGGAGTTGAGGGTGAGCCGGTCACCAGGCCGCGCAGGCGGCGGCCAGGGCGAGCAGGGCGAGCGCGGCCAGGCTGACGTCGACGGCGCGCCGGAGCCGGGTGTACTTGCGCAGCGCGATCCCGGACAGTGCCCGCAGCCGGGTCTCCTTGGAACTGCTGGTGACGGCCGCGCGGACCTGGTCGTCACCGGTGAGCGTCGACCAGTAGGGGAAGCTGCCGTGGTCGTCGTCGCGCAGGTGCGGGCGGACCACCAGGAGCAGCAGCACGGCGGAGACGGACAGGGCGCCGATCGCCGCGGCGCCGGCCAGCGTGCCGAGGGCCGGCAGCGGGGTGTCGGCGACGGAGGCGAGGCCGGCCAGGGCGGCCCCGTCGAAGGCCAGCAGCAGCGATGCCTTGTTGTCGGTGCGGCTGACCTGCGCGTCAGTGTCGGCGATCGCACGGTCCAGGGCGGCTTCGAGGTCCGGCGCGAGAGCGCTCGGGGAGGCTGCGGTCACGTCAGCGGGATGGCGCGGCAGGCGGCGGCGTGCGCGTTGGCCTTCTCGCGGATGCTCGAGAGGGCCTCCTGCTCCGGAAAGCGCGAGTTGACGTACCGGATCTGGAGGTTGGCGGGGCGGTGGGGCTCGGTGAAAGCGGTGCGGACAGCGGTGTCCATGGCGGAAGTCCTCTCGGATGAGGTCAGCGGTGGACGACGGGGAGCGCGAGGTCGCGGTGGACCACGTCGACGGGCCAGTCCTGCTCGAGCAGGTCCCGGTAGACCTGGTCGGCGATGACGGGCGCGCGGTGCCGGCCGCCGGAGCAGCCGATGGCGATGGTGATGTCGGTGTCGCCGGTGATGAGCTCGAACGCGGCGGCGCGGGTCACGCTCTCGATGACCTCGGCGATGCCGGGCGTGGCCAGCACGGTGTCGACCACGATCTGGTCGTGGGCAGTGAGCTCGCGCAGCTCGGGGCTGACGTGCGGGTCGCGGTAGGGCCGTAAGTCGAAGGTCAGGTCGGCGATCGGCGGGGCGCCGTGCAGGAAGCCGAAGCTGACGAGCGTGATGTCGGGCACGGGGTTCCTTCCTCCAGGGCCGGGCTGTCCGGCTCTCCTCACCGCCCGGCTGGGCCGGGCGGATCGGGCAGCCGCCAGTGGGCGCGGTGTGGTCAGGCCGCCAGTCCGGGGGCAGGGCCGGGGGCGGCGAACATGACCAGGCGAGGGTCGAGGGGGATGCCGGAGTCGCACTCCAGGCAGCTGCCGAGGGTCTTGAGCGGCAGACAGCAGATGAAGCGGCGCTGGCACTTCGGGCAGGTCTGCCGCTTGGCCATCGCGGCGTCGAGTGCGATTTCCTTGGCGAGCGTCATCGGCCGTATCGGCAGGGCGAGGTCGACGCGGTACAGCCACGCCCACCGTGTGCCGCCGCGGCACTCGATCCGGGCGACGGGGGCCTGGCCGCCGGGGCGCAGCCGCTTGGCGCGTAACTGGCGGCGGGTCGCGAGGCCCTTGTAGCCGGCCTGTTTCCAGGGGAAGACCGGCAGGGAGCCGTCGCCGGGGTCGTACGGGTCGACGTCGACGACGGGACTGTCCGGCGGCTGGGCCGGGACGGGTTCAGCGGCGGCCACGGTTGTGGCCGCGGCCGGTGTGGATCTGGACGTTCGCGCGGCCGCGGGCGTTGACGCTGACGCGGGTGCCGCTGCTGCGACCGGCGCGGCTGACCGCGGACAGCACGGCGATGACGGCGGCACCGCCGGCCACGACCGCGATGAGCATGGTGAGCGCCGCGATGAGGGTGGCCAGCGCCATGGCGAGGAAGTAGATGCCGACACCGCCGGCGGCGAGGATGAACGCGGCGAGTGCCATCTTGGCCATCAGCGGGGAGATCAGCGGCTCGCTGGGGGAGGGGGCGGACTGGGAGTAGTAGGCGACGGGCCGCCCGTACTGGTCCGGCATGACGGTGACGCCGTCGATGCCCGAGGACGGCGGGTAGACCATCGTCGGCTGGGGGAGGGGGCGCTGCCCGTACGGCTGGACCGGGTCGTGGACGTACGGGGCCTGGACGGGCATCGGCTGGTAGTAGGCGGGCTGTGCGTCGTCGCCGTAGGACGGCATGATGGGGTCTCCTCTGTTGAGGGAGCCAGGCGACCCACTCGAATGCGACGCCTGGTTGAGGCTCCGGCCTCTTCACCGGCCTCCCGAGGTGCTTCATTCATCTCGGGGGGCCAGTGGAGCCGCCGGAACAGCTGCTCGGTGGGCTGCGTGCTCAGTCGGTCAGGGACCGGAAGCGGGTGGCGAGCATCGCCGGGTGCTCCGGGTCGCGGCGCAGGATCGTCGTCGGGTGGCCGGGGCTGGTGTCCGCCAGGAGCAGCGGCGGCCGGTCGCCGGGGACGAACCCGAACGTGAACGTGGGCGCGGTGTCGTCGGTCTCGAAACCCATGTCGTCGTCTTCTTCCGTCTCGCGCGGCCGGCCGCTCATGCGGCGCCGGCCGCGTCGTCGTTGGTGAACCCGTCCAGGGCGTTGGCGGCGCGGACGGCTGCCTCGAAGCCGGGCTCTTCCGACAGGCGCCGGCGGGCGGCACGCTGCCGGTCGCCGCACCAGGTGTCGGCCTTGCCGTAGAACTTCGCGAGTCCCTCGAGGTCGGGGGTGACGCTGTCCAGGAGGCACTTCGCGACGTACCGCTCGGCTTCGTCGCGCTGTTGCTCGCGCACATCGCGAGGCACCCGGCCACTTTCCGAGGTGGCCGTCTCGCGAACCGCGATGAGCGCGGCCCCACTTTGCGAGGCACTTTCCGAGGCGGCACCGCCAGAAATCGAGGTGCGGCGACCGCCACTTTGCGAGGCGCTTTCCGAGATGGCCCGGGTGCGGTTCGCGGCCCGCTCCAGGGCGCGCTGCTGCCGGGCCCGCTCTGCTTCCTCCAGGGCGCGGGCCTCGGCTGCTGCCTTCTCCCGCAGGGCCTGGGCTTCGGCTTCCGCCCTGATCAGCTCCGCCTGCCGGGCCGCCTCACGGTCCCGTTCGGCCTGTGCGATCTCGGCGTCGGTGCGGCGCCGGGCCGCCTCGATCTCTGCCGCGCGCCGCTCGCGCCCGGCCTCGATTTCTGCCGTCTGCGCGGCCAGGGCGACCCTCTCGCGTTCTGCCTCGATTTCTGCGGCGAGCCGCTCGCGTTCGCGCTGCGCCTCGCGTTCTGCCGCCTCGTTTTCTGCGATGCGCGCCGCCTCGCGTTCTGCTGCGGCTCGCTTTTCGGCGTCCTCGCGGTCGCGCAGTTCGCGGGCGCGGCGGACCTCGCTGTCCTTCTTCTCGGCTTCCGCGGCCGCGAACCAGTCGATGATGTCGGCCAGTTCGACGCGGCGGGCGGAGACGTAGCGGCGGTAGCCGGCGGCGGCCTCGCTCAGCAGGATGAGCAGGGCCGGTGCGACGGAGTGGAGCAGGATGCCGCCGGCGTCGGGATGCTGGGGGATCGGGTGGAAGCGGCCGTCGGGGTACAGCGACGTCCAGCAGTTCATGATCCAGGTGGACAAACCCGCAGCCCAGCGCAGCATGAACGGCCAGCCGGACGGCTTGTAGGTGCCGCCGTGCTCCACCAGGACGCCGTCGACGTACAGGACGGTGATCAGGGCGACGCTGGCCAGGGGGTCCAGCATCCAGGCGATGTACGCCGGGATGTCGTGGCTGGTGGCGAAGCGGGTGACGTTGACGCAGGTGAAGACCAGTGCGCCGCCGCCAAGGGCGAGCAGGGCCTTGGTGACCAGGGCGCCGACGCGCTTGAGGTGGTCGATCGAGACGCGGGCGGCTTCGGCGTCCTGCTGGGTGACGGGGGCTCGGGGAGTGGACTGGCCGGGCGGGCCGGCCACGTGCGGCGCAGCCATGGCAGTTACCTTCCGTAGTGTTCGCGGGGAGTGTTCGGCGAACAGTTCGCCGGGGGCAAATCAGGATGTTCACGACTTTTAGGCGCAGTGTTCTGGGGATTTCCTTAGGGACCCCCGGGGGCGGACAGTTCGGCGGTCGCGAACTGTCCGCCCCGGCTTCCGCTACTTTCCGTCACCGTCGAGCGGGGAGCGGAGCAGGTCGTAGCGGCCGTACCCGTCCTCGGAGTCGTCCTTGGAGATGACCCCGTCGTCCAGGAGCTGGGCCTTGAGGCGGTTCCACCAGGAGCGCTGGCCGGCCAGGTCGACCGCCATCCACAGGTCGTTGAGCTCCTTGGGCTCGAAGCCGTCCTTGCCCTCGCGGTGCCACTGGTCCAGGCGGGCCAGGATGGCGTCCCGGCAGGCGTCCGGGGACATGCGCTGGGTGTCGGCGACCAGGCCGGGCAGTTCGAAGACCGGGCTGTCGTCCGCGGGGGCGGCGACCTCCTGGTCCACGTCCAGGTCCTGGTACTCGCCGGGCTCGGGGTCCTCTTCGGTGAGGATCCGGCGCAGTTCCTCGTCCAAGTCCTCGGTCTCCTTCGCGAGCAGTTCCTCGTCGACCTCGATGTCCATGTCGTCGTCCTCCTCGTACTCGCCGGCCTGGGTGGCGCTGTACTGGGAGGCCGTGCCCATGGTGGGCGGGTGGGTGGGCTTCTGGGGGAAGGCGCCGGTGCCGGCGGCGTCGTCGGCCTCGAGCAGCGGGGTGGTGTAGAAGGTGCGGTTGGTCCACAGCGGGCCGAACGCTTCCGCGGTCGTGGCGTCCATGGGGGTGCGGACGTTCAGTCCCGCGGTGACGGCGGCCGCCAGGGTCGGGCGGTCGACGTCGAAGGTGCGGGCGGTGACCGCCCACCGCTCCTGGTCGATGCCCATGCCGGCCGCGTACAGGTAGCCGGGCTTGCGGTTGCTCCAGCCCGGGAACGCCCCGGCCTCGATCGCCTCGGGCGGCAGCACGTACTGAGCTTCCGCGCCGTCGGACAGGCCGTAGGCCATGCCGGCGGGGTGGTTGGAGCGCGCCGTGGTGTCGATCTGGTCGTGCGTGGCGCGCTGGATCGAGGACAGGAACCAGCCTCCGGTGGAGCGCAGGGTGCGCAGCACCTTGGCGTAGGCGTCGCCGTCGGCGAAGTCGGCGGCCTCCTCTCCGATGATCAGGAGGAAGTTCAGGCCGCAGCCCGGCTTCCACTTCGACAGGCCCTTGGCGGCCAGGTACTCGCCGCGGGCCTTGATGACCGGGGCCATCTGCTTGAAGAACCGGCGGGCGTCCTTCTCGGTGTCGATCACCATGTCCGCGACGTGCCGGATGTGCCCGTAGTCCTGCATGAACTTCGAGCAGTTGATGATGATGACGCTGACCTCGGTGCGGGTGCCGGCCTCGGTGGCGATCAGCGCGTTGCCGACGGTCTTTCCGGCGCCGTTGACGCCCTGCGCGATGCAGTGCTCGACGTTGCCACCGCCGGCGACCTCCTGCGGGTCGTTCAGGACGCCGGGGAGGTTGAGCTTGAGCGTCTCGCCGTCCTCGTAGCGGCCGATCTGGATCGGCATGTCGCCGAAGCCCGCGCCGAACGCGGACGGACCCGGCCACCGGGTGCCTTCCTTGAGGAGGTCGGCGACCTGGACGCGCATGGTGATCTGCGAGGCGTCGTCGTCATCGACGGTGTGGGTGATCCGGCCGGTGCCGAGCTTGAGCGCGGACGTCATCGCGGGGATGCGGCGGGCGAGTTCGTCGGCGGTCGCGCCGTCCTTCGCCTCGATCTTGGCGAAGACCGTGCCCTTGCCGTTGGACTTGGCCTCCTGCAGTTCGTGCTTGGCCAGGCCGATCTCCGCCTCCAGCGTGGCCCACTTGCCGCCGGTCTTCTCGCCTGCGGCCTTCTTGTGGAGCTTGGACCACAGGTTGTTGCCGATGGACAGGCCCGCCCCGACCAGCAGCCAGCAGCCGATCGTGGTGCTGGACTCCAGCCCCACGACCGTGCCGAGCGTCGCGCCGGCGGTGACGGCGGTGGTGTTGACCAAGTGCAGGACCCGGGTGTCCTTGTCGCGCTTGGCGACCTCATCCATCCGGGCCACCAGCTTGGTCAGCCCCGTGCCCATTCCCGCGACCCCGAGGGCCGCCAGGGCGAGCGAGGTGGGCTGCTGCGCGAGCACGGCGTGGGCGGTCTCCACCAGGAGCGGGCCGCCCACGGTGACGGCCCACGGGCCGCCGTAGGTGAGGTAGAGCTGCCGGTCGCTGACCTGCTCATCCTCGGTACGGACGTCGATCTTCTTCGACGCGGAAGCGCGGCGGGGCATCAGGCGACCCTCCCGCCGGCCTCGCCCGGACGCCCGGCGGAGCCGGTGCTGGGCTTGTCACCGATGGAGAAGCCGGGCTTCTTGCCCTTGCCCTCGCGGGCCTTCTTCTCCGCGTCCAGCTCGGGCTGGATGAAGTGCTTGACGAAGCTGGCGTACATCTTGATGCCGCTCAGCCCGAGCACCTTCGCCGCGGACGCGCCGGTCTTCAGGTGCGCGCCGACCAGCTTGCTGCGGACCTTGGACTGCACGCCGAAGGTGAACCACTTGCCCTTGTACTGCGCGAGGATCGCGGACACCATGTCGGCGTCCATCGCGACCCGCATGTGCAGCTCCAGGCCGATCGCGCGCAGGATCCGCGCGTACTGGTAGAGGTCCCGGTCGGTCCGGAACTCGATCTTCTCCAACTGCTGTACGAGCTGGGCCAGGTTGCTGGCCAGCTTCTCGCCGTCGCTGTCGCTGTCGCTCATTGCGGTCCTTCCAGAAGGGGGCGGGACGGAATTCCGGGGGCTGTCACCTCCCCGCGGCGCCGGGCCGGGGCCCGGCACCACAGGCAGGCGGCAGGTTCACCGGTGGCTGCGGGTGTAGCTGGCCGGCTGCGTCGTGCCGGACTGGGTGTGCGAACTGGCGTCGTGGATCGCGTTGCTGACGCCGGAGCCGAAGGCGTTGATGCCGCTCGCCAGGGGCGAGGCGGCCAGCGCGTAGCCGAGCACGACGGTGCAGATCGCCAGCGGCATCCGGACGTCCATGCGCCAGGACACGAACACGCCGACGGCGGCGAACACCACGATGGGCAGAGTGATCATCGAGTCCTCCAGGACTTCGGGGAGGGCCGAGCAGAACGAGGGAGGCTCCCTGCGTTCTCCGCGCCACCGCCCGGGAAGGGGCCGGCCGGTGGCACGGGCAGCGCAGGGCTGCGGAACAGCGGTTCAGGCGGCGGCGACGTGGTCGGCCTGGCGGCTGCGGCCGTCGGCGCCGGCCGGCCGGTGCGGGGCGACGATCTGGCCGTCGGGCAGCAGCTCGCCGGTGTCCTCGAAGACCAGGACCGAGTTGCACAACAAGCTCCAGCCCTGCCCGGGGTGCGCGGCGATGGTCTGCGCGGCCTCGCGGTCGGGGCTGTCGGCGGTCGGACAGGTCGGGGTGTGCGTGCACAGGGAACTGGCCATGGGTGAACTCCCTCGGGCGGTGGCGGTGTTGAGGTGCGGACCGAGCGGCTGGTGCGGGCTGCGGTCCCTGCGTTCTCCACCGCGGCCGCGCCCCGTGGGGCCGGCCGCGACTGGGCAGCGCAGGGCGGCGGTGGTTCAGCCGGTGCGGAAGCCGGCGTAGGTGCCGGGCGCGGCCTTCGGCACGTGCATCACGGTGTCGACCGCCGCGAACAACGCCCCGCCGACGGCGGCCGCCGCGGCCAGGCCCGGGTGTCCGATCTCGGCGACGATGCGGGCGGCGCCCTGCGCGGCGTACGACGCCTTGAGCGTGGCGGTGTCGCCGTCGGTGACGGTCATGATCCGGTCGTACAAGCTCATCCGGACTCCTGGGATTCAGGTCAGCGGCGCGGCTGCTGGCGCCGCTGCTCAGCGAGGTAGGCGTCCTGCAGACGGCAGAACCGCTCGTAGATCGGGGCGCCGACCTCGCACGGCTGGTCCGGCTCGCAGGCCGAACAGGTGCTGGTGTGGGCGGTGTTGGCCTTGTCGGCGGCCATGTAGCGCCGGTAGAGGTCACCGGGCTTGGGCTGGGGCACTGGATTCCTTGTGGTCGGTGCGCCGAGGCGCGCGGTGGACATCCGCGACCAGGTGGCCGGCCTCCCACGCCTTGGCGGCCGCCGCGGCGGCGACGGCGAGCAGGGCGCGGACTGCCGGATGGGCGGGTCCGAGAGCGGTGAGGGCCCGTGCCGCGCGGTGCTGGGCGGCGCGGGCCCTGGATATGCGGCTCAGCGTCAGGAGCCGTTCTGCCGACAGGCGGGGCAGATCCCGCCGTTCCAGTCGTCGAACCAGCCCTGGCAGACGCTGCACTGGCCGTCGCCGTCGACCGGCGCCAGGACGACCAGGACTGCGACGGCCGCCCCGGACAGGCACTGGCACCTCCAGAACCCGCAGATGCCGCAGGCGTCGTTGAGCGCCGCCTGGACGATGGATCCGAACGCCGCGTCTTCGGCGTCCTCGTAGCCGTCCCGGTCGTCCTCGCGCTCGATGTCGTCGATGACGCCCGCGACCGGGACCGGGAGACGCAAGTGCAAGCGCCGGGGCTGTGCGAAGGAGATCGCGGCGGCCGGAGGCGCCGCTAACATCGTGGTCAAGGTCGTACCTCGCTCTGTGTCAGGAAACGGGTCCGCGACCTGTGACGACCCCGGGGGGCTACCCGGGGTCGTCGTCGCGTTCGGGCCCTGTGGCCCTCTGCCGCCGCCGCCCGGTTGGCTCGGGGCGGGCGGCGGCGACAGGCAGTCCCAGGACGGACGTACGGGCGGGTCAGGACTCCTGGAACTCGAAGACGTAGAAGACGCCGACGCTGCCGTGCAGCGTCGCGATCGACATCGGCCGGCCCTCACGGTCGGTCAGCCGCTCACCACGGGCGTCCTCGGTGTAGACGACCGGGGTGAAGCCGGTGAACGTGTTCGCACCGAGCGTGCGCAGCGCGTCGGCCTCGCTGATCGGGTGCGAGCTGCGCTGCTCCGGGAACGGGCTGAGGTAGTGGCTGGTGATGCTGCTGTAGTCGGGCTTGGCCAGGGACTTCATGTGCTCTCCTGCCAGATCGGATGAAAGGCTGGAGCGCGGTTGCTTCCTCCGGGCTCCCCACCGCCCACCGGACCACGCGAGGCGGTACGGCGGGCGACTGGGCAGCGCGTGGCTGCGGATGGATGATTGGCACATGGCCAAGAGGCGTGTGCCGAAGTTCGTTCGCGAGCGGATCGCCCGCGCGAACCTTGCGAAGTTGCAGGCGGCAGAAACTGCCCGCCAAGAACGGATCTCCAGCACTGGCGATGAGGTTCCGCCAGGGCCGGACAGGCCTTCGCAATCGGTGCGCGCCGTGCCAAGCAGTGTCGAATCCAACAGACGACGGCACTGACGGGTCACGAACGCGGTTGGTGCTCGTGCTGTGCTGGCGTGGCCAGCACGTCGCCCCGCTTGCGGGCGGCAATGTGCGTGCATGTCATTCATGGGCCGCGCCGTGCGGCTGACCAGGCGGTCATGCGGCGCGGGCAAGGACCTAAAGGCCCACGTCAGTGGGCAGTTCGAACTAGCCAGGGACATACCTGGGGTTCCACCGGGCCGGATTACGGAAATCCCGGCTTCAGTCCTTGCTCCTCTGTGGAGTTGTGAAGGAACGAGCGCTCCCCGTCCGGCCCTGGTGGGGGCTTTCCGGGCGCTAGGCAACCTGTGGGATCTGGCCGCTTCTACCGCCGCCACCCGCGGGTGGCGGCGAGGGGAGAGGTCAGGACCGAGTGAGCTGAGCGGGAGAGGCGGCCGCCGCGAGGCACAGCAGGAGCTGGCCGACACCGATGAACTCCGCGGTGAGCATCAGGAGCGCCATCACGCCGGTGAGCACGGCCACGCCCAGGGCGGCGACTCGCGGGCTCGGTGCGGGGTTCACGCCGCGACCGCCGTCTCGATCGCGACCGACGCGGCCGGACGGGCGGGGAGCAGCAGCGGGGCGAAGGGGATGAGCGCGTCGACCAGGAGCTCCCGGACGCGCTGCGCGATGGTCGGGTCGTCCGCGGCGATGTCGGCGGCGGCGAGCAGCCGGTCGTGGCGGGCCTGGATCGCGTCGGCGGCCGCGAGGTCGTCCAGGCCCGCGAGCTTCTCGTGCTCCAGCAGGCCGGCCTCGTACATCTCCAGCGGCGTTCCGAAGACGACGTCCAGGTCGACGGTGAAGGCCGGCACCGGGACGTCGATCGCGTCCAGCAGCGCCAGCGTTTCGGCGTCCAGTTCAGCGGCGGGGGAGGTGCGGTTCATGAGGTGGATCTCCTCTCGGAGGGACTGGTCTCGGGAGGCGTCCCGATCGCGGTGAGGCACGGCGAGGCCGTCCCGAGGCGGCGCCTCAGTCACCTCGTTAACGAGGTTGGCACCAGTACAACCATCCTCGTTAGTGATGTCAAGTAGTTCGTTAACGATGTACGCTCGGGGGGCGATTTTGAGGCATGCCGCCGCGTCCCTGCTCAGGCCGCGATAATCAACCGCCGTAGGATCGCTAACGAGGTAGGGAGACACATGGCGGGTGAGACGGGTGCTGTGGCGCCCAAGTACCGACGAATCGCTGACGACCTGAAGGCGGCTATCGAACGGGGCGACTACGCCGCCGGCGACCGGCTTCCCGGTGAGACCGCGCTCGCTGCGCAGTACGGCGTCGCATCCCTCACTGCGCGTCAGGCACTCAAGGTGCTGAGGAACGAAGGGCTGGTGGAGACGAAGAAGGGCTCGGCTCCCCGCGTGCGCTCGTTCCAGCCGATCCGTCGGCGCGGCATTCACCGGCTGGCTCGCGATCAATGGGGCGTCGGGAAGTCGATCTGGTCCGCCGACGACAGCCGGCCTGTCACTGTCGACGTCAGCGTGGACAGCATCGCGGCCCCGGAGTACATCGCTCGGGTGCTGGAGATCGCCGATGGCGGCCTTGTTTGTGCTCGCTCCCGGCGCTTCGTGCTGGAGCGCCGGCCGGTCATGCTGGCGACGTCGTACCTGGACCTGGAGCTGGTCGCAGGGTCGGCTATCACCAGTGTCGACACCGGTGAGGGTGGCATCTACGCCCGACTCGGAGAGCTCGGCTACGCACCTGTTCGGTTCCGCGAAGAGATCCGCACCCGACTGCCTACGACGGAGGAGGCCGCCGCCCTGGAGATGCCTGTCGAACGCCCCGTGATCAAGCTGGTCCGCACCGCCTTCGCCGACGGCGGCCGGGTGGTCGAAGTGAACGAGATGACGTTGGACTCCGCCTCGTACGTCCTGGACTACGAGTTCGATGCCTAGTGACCTCTGCTCACCCACCGTTGCTCCCTCCTGACAGATCGTCTGTGGGAGCAATCACAAGGGGCGCGGCCAAAAACCAACATCACGAAGGCGTGTCCAAGCTCGTTCGCATCTCCGTTCACACGTTTTCAACATCCGCATACACACGGGATTTTGTGATGTGGATCTAAGCTCCCGGGCATGTCGATGGAGGCTCAGAGGGTGGGAAAGCACCACGTGGGGTGGCGGCCGGAGCGGCTGCGGGAGATCCGCGAAGCCCATGGTTTGACCTTGGAAGAGGCTGGCGAGCAGCTGCGCGAGGTCGCCGAACGGGCGGCGCTCAAGGGCGTGCCGGCAGCGAATCCACAGACGCTGTGGCAGCACGAGCAGGGCGAGGTATACCCCGGTCCGCACTACCGGCGGGCGTACGCGTTGCTGTACCGCGCCACGGACAGTGAGCTCGGCTTCCGCAATGCGCTGCCCGGCGAGGACATCCGGTACCCGCTGACGCCGATGGACGACCAGCGCAATGGCGCTCACGTCCTGGCAGTGGAGCGGGCTGTCCATCGGATCGCGCCCGGCAGCGGGGACGCCGATGGCCACATGGCGCTGCAGCAACGGATCATCGACGCCTGGCGGCGGCGACACACCGGTGGCGATCCTCACCGCCCGTCAGTGGTGCTGGTCGGCGGCTACGCCGGCAGCGGGAAGACGGAGTTCGCACGGTTCGTCACGCAGCTGACGGGGTGGCCGCTGCTGGACAAGGATCCGCTGACCCGCCCGCTGGTGGAGCAGCTGCTGATAGCGCTCGGGGGAGATGCCAACGACCGGCACACCGACCTGTACCGCGAGCGCGTGCGGCCGGTGGAGTACGACTGCCTGATGCAGGCGGCGTGGGCGAACATCAACTGCGGGATCTCCACGGTGCTCACCGCGCCGTTCATCGCGGAAATGACCGATGAAGCGTGGATGCAGCGCCTGGTCAACAAGTGCGCCGCAGTCGGCGTGGACGTCGCGCCGATCTGGGTGCAGTGCGACGTCGACTCAATGCGCGAGTACATCAACTTCCGGTCCGCGGCACGGGACGCCTGGAAGCTGCAGCGGTGGGAGGAGTACATCGCCACCGTCGACCTGGAGCTGCGGCCGGCGGTGCCCCACATGGTGGTCGACAACCGCCTCGGCACGGCCATCTCGCTTGCTGACCAGGCGCGGCATGCGATCGGGACGGTGCACTCGTGAGCGGGAAGCAGGGCGTGATCCTGTACGGACCGCCGGCGGCGGGCAAGGACACCGTCACGCGGGAGCTGACCAAGCTGGCGGCGCGCTACAGCCAGTTCGCCCGGCTGAAGGTCGGCGCGGGCAAGGCCGAGGGCTACCGCATGGGCAATCCCGAGCAGCTGCACGAGCTGGAGACGGCGGGCGACGTCGTCTACGCCAACGCCCGGTACGGCAACACCTACGTCATCGACCGGCCCGGCCTGGACGAAGCGTTCGCGGCCGGGGTGCCCGTGGTGCACCTCGGACAGGTTGACGGCATCCGCGCCCTGGTCGACGGGTACCCGGCCGCCTGGGTCCGAGTGCTGCTGTGGTGCCCGAAGGACATCACCGAGCAGCGGTCGCGGGGTCGCGGCGACGCCGACACCGAGCAGCGCTTGGCGGCGTGGGACGCCACCCAAGAGGACGTCGACGCGCACCCGGAAGTGGATTGGGATCTGCGGGTAGAGACGGTGGAGACGTCGCCGGCTGCTGCCGCGCGGCTCATCGATGAGTGGCTGCGGGCGGGGGCGGCGTCGGCATGAGCGGCTACGGGTGGGCGAGTTGGTCCAGGGCGTCGTTGAGCGTGAGCTCGGCGTCGTCCTTGGCGTCGTCCCACCGGGCCAGGGTGGCCGCTGCCGCACGCAGCATTTCCGGCGGCAAGCCGGCGGCCGAAAGCATGTCGGCGACTTCCTCCATCTCCGGCCCCCACCGCCAGGCCCGCGCCGCCGCCTTCGCGACGTACTCCGGCTCGGCGAGGTACGAGTCGGAGCGCCGGGAGGCGATGTCGCGCAGCTCCTGGTCCACGCCGTGCTCGCGGGCCAGGGCGTACGACAGCGCCACCAGCACCCGCGACGTCTTCTGGAAGCTGGCGTACGCGAGCTTGAGCGCGGACGCCTGCCCCACCTGGTCGCCCAGCACCTTCGTACGCACCGCAGTTCCGTCGAAGAGGTCCTCGATCTGTGCGGCCGCGGCGGCCGGGCCGGACAGGTACAGCGTCGGCGTCTTCCCGCGGACCGGCGGCGAGCCGACCACGCCGCCGTCGACGACGGCCCGGGCCCGGGTGAGCAGGGCGGCGATGCGCTGCGCCCGCTCGGAGCTGATGGCGTTGGCCTCTACGTACACCCCGGCGAAGCCGTGCCCGGCGACCTCGCGCGCGAGGTCTTCGGCAGCCGCCGGCGGGCACAAGCTGATCACCGTGTCAGCCCGCTGCAGCAGTTGCTGCAGCGTATCCACCGGTTCCAGGCCGAAGCGGGCGGCGCGCGCGGCACTGGCAGCGCTGCGGCCTTCTGCGCACCACAGGACGCTGGTGGCGTTGGTCGCGGCGCACGCCGCGACGGCGGCGCCCATGCTGCCGGGGTGGAGGATGCCGACGGTCTCTTCCACAGGGCTACTCCGGGCTGGTGGTGAGCAGGAAGTCGATGGCACCGATGACGTCGTCCACGGTCTGGTGCGGGGCGGGGACCTCGGGAGGCCATGGGCGGCCGCGCAGCCAGATGGTGCGCAGGCCAGCCTGGTGGCCGCCGCCGATGTCCGCGCTGGGGTTGTCGCCGATCATCCAGCCGCCGTCCGTCAGCCGTGTTCGGCAGCGCGTGGCAGCCAGGCGGAACAAGCGGCTGTCTGGTTTGCGGACTTCAAGGTCGCCGGAGACTGCGATGCCGTCGGCCAGTTTGGTAATGCCGGTGGCAGCGAGTTTGGCGCGCTGGATATCCGAGGCGCCGTTGGTGACGATGCCGATCGTCCAGTCGTCGGCGCGCAGGCGGGTCAGGCCCTCGAGCACGGCCGGGCGGCAGGTGACGGAAGCGGCCATCCGGTCGACGTAGTCCTGCCAGAGCTGGCCTGCGGATTCACTCAGCGCGAAGGTGCTGCAGAGTCGCGCGAAGTCGTCGGCGTAGGCCCGGTCTGCCAGTTCGGCCAGCAGCCAGTTCCGGATGTCCGGTCCGTACCGGTGATGAGCGCACAGACCCGTGACGGCGTCACCGAACGCCGCGCGGCGGTCGACCAGTGTGCCGTCCAGATCGAAGAGGGCAAGTCTCTGCACGCTGCGACCCTAGCGATCGCACCTTTTCGCTGGGCATCGTCGCTGCTCAGAGGGCCGATCGGTAGGGGTTTGCAAAGTAAATGCTTTGTATCCACCGCGGGCGTCTTGGGCTACGGTCCGGGCCTGCGGCCGCCCACCCACCTCGAGGTGTGTAGGCGAGCTGAAGCCCGGCGGCGTACGGTCGCCGTTCCCGGACGCGGAAGGGAGGCAGCAGACATGTTCGGCAACTTCGTCCCGTGTGGCGGAACGTGGCGGAAGGTCAGTGCGCGCCTGGCGGGATGGCAGGCGGGTGTTTGGCGCGGGCGGCCCATCGTGCCAGCTGCAGCCCCGAGGATGATCCGTATGTCTGCATGCCTGGTGACGACACGTCATGCCCCCGTGCACGCTGAGTGGTCGCCAACCGATAGGGTGACCCCGAACGTTGATCCACAGGAGAGTGGCCCCGTCGACCGGCTTGGGCAAGCCGGGAGGGGCCACAACGGCCAAGGACCTTTTGCGACGGGGTCCGAGGCCAGTGCCGAGCACCCTTATCCAGAGGAGGGCGCCGACGTGATCAGGGTACCCGTACCCGGCGCCGACGACACCGCACCCCGCCGTGGGGTCAGCAGCGATGCGCTGCTGACCCTTCGCCGGGGCGTTCGTGTTGCCCACACGCACGTCATCCCGGTCCGCACCTCTGCTGAGGGGGCCGGGATGACGTAGGTCTCGGGCGGCCTTGCGCCGCCGGGGTTCTGGCCTGCAAGACGATCCCCATCGTCTTGGGCTGAGCGCCCCATCTGCCACCGAAGGGTTGGGAAGCCCTCCGAAGGAATGTCCGTCCGGTTGCCGCCGGTCAGACGTTCGATCTTGGTTCTCACCGAACCGCACCACCCGCTGAGGCGGTGCCATTTTGCGTAGCCGTCTCCGTGAAGGAAGGCCGCTGCCATTTTGCACGTGCACGAGCAGGTGCGCCAGTTCTGGCGTGCGTGGAGTCCTCCGTTTCAGCCATCCGAGCGGCCCGAGCGGCCCGGGCACGGCTACACCGTGGCGTACATCACACGGCGTTGTGTCCCCGGGTCGGCCTGTGGAACTGATCGAAAGTCGTTCCTCCCTGCCGTCACACGGTCGGCGATTCCGGCACCTGTAGAAGACGTGAGCACCCCTTCGTCCACAGGCGGCCCCTGCGGGGCCTGCGTTCCGCGTCCTCTATCCACAGGTGACCTGGTCCACGGTCGCCGAATGACCTGTGTCCCGACGCCGGCCCGGGTGGACCGATGAGCACCGCGGCGGCGACGGCCGCTGTGCCGTCGCCGCGCTGTCCCGGCCTGCCGGTCGACGACGCGGTCGACGCGCTGCCGGAGCTCACGGAGCTGTTCGTACCGGAGGCTTCCCACTGGCTGTCGACGACGTCGTCGCGGCTGGCGATGGACGGCTACAGCTGGATGCAGGCGGTGCACTGGGTGGCGGGCAGCGGCCTGTACCAGCCGCGGCGTCACCACCGGTCCGGGCCGCGCTCGTTCGGTCCCACGACGGTGCGGGTTGCCCAGGAGCTGGCGAAGTTCGTCCAGTGCCGTCCCGGGATCGAGTTGCTGATGGCGCGCACGGGTCTGTGCAAGCGGTCGGTGGAGAACCACCTGCGGATGCTGCGGGAGACGGGCCTGCTGGTGTGGGTGTTCCAGGGGACCCGGGAGAAGGGCGGGGACCGGAAGGCGTCGGAGTTCGTGCTGATGATCCCGCCGGAGTTCGACGCGGCGCTGGGGATCCGCACGGTGCAGCGGTACGAGGCGGCGCCGGACTACACGCGGGCGATGGCCGGGATCGGCGAGGCGGGGCGCGAGCTGGTGGGGGCGCTGGGGAAGAAAGCGGCCCGGAAGGTCCGCAAGCCGAGGAAGAAGCCGTCCTCGAGGCGGTCGGCGAAGGCCGCGTCGGCGGCGTCGGCGCGGGGTGCGGTGGAGCGCGGGGAGCGGGGCCAGGAGCAGGTCGCCGAACGGGATTTGGGCCAGGGCCGTTGCACCCCAATGCAGGGTGGTACCTCAACTGTCTCCACTGCCGGTACTACCACTGATCCCTCTGAGAACAAGCTCGCCAGCGGGCAGCACAAGTCGTCTCACCCGAAGAAGGCCACGCGCGCGCCGAAGAAGCGCAACCGGGTCGGGCAGCGGTTCGTGCTGGCCGGGGAGCTGATGCGGCGGGTGCCGTGGCTGCGTACGGCCTCGAAGGCCCGGATCGCGTGGGTGGTCGGCGAGGTCTCCGACGCGGGCTGGACCGCCGATGACGTCCTGGCCGCCCTGGACCTGCGCCAGGAGCCGCCCGGCGGCGTGAAGCGCGCATCCGGGTTCCTCGCGGCCCGGATGCGCGGCATGGCCACCATGCCCGGCTGGACCACCAAGCAACAGCGCCAGGTACAGGTCGACCACCGCACCGCCGCCGTCGACGCCGCCCGCAAGGACCGCATCCAGCAGCTCCGTGACCAGCAAGAACGCACCGAGAACGCCTGGCAGAAGCCGCGCAGCGCCGCCGTGCAGCGTGAAGTCGACCAGCTGATCGAGCAGGCAGTGAGGCGACCCTCGTTGCCGGCCGACAACGAGCCGGGGCTGCCGGAGCTGACAGGGCTGGAAGACATGACCGCAACCGAGGCCGCGGGCATGCGCAAGGCGGCGGCCACGGAGCTGATGACCGGCAAGACGACGCTGATCGGCGCCGCCGTCCGGTACTGGGGGCCGGCGGTCGCGGAGAGCATCTACGGCAGTGACCTGGTCCAGCGGGCCCGGCAACTGGCCTTCATCACGTCGCTGAGCACCGTCGGCACCATCAGGGGGCACCAGTGACCAGCACCGGGCCCGGCAGCCAGGGCAGCGGATCTGCCGCATGCCTGCATCGGCAACGGCCCGGCGCGTACCGTGAGACGACGCCCCTCAAGGAGGCCCGGATGAGCGCGCAGCCCGACCACGCACCCGTTACGCCCTACGCCCCCGCCCCCGGGGCGCCAGCGGAGCTGCTTGCCCAACTGCGCGCGGACCGGCGCGCGGACCGATGGGTGCCGGCGTTCGAGCGGCAGTGGGCGGCCGCACTGGAGGAATCCCGCGCCACGTTCTCCCTGGCACCTCTGTACGAGGTCGTCCAGGACTGGCAGGCCCGCCTGGCCCACGCTCCGGCCGTCGACGCGTTCATCGCCTCCGGCTACGACGACAGCGACGCCATCGACATGGCGGAGCTGCGGGGAAGGCGCCGGTGACCCCACAGCCGTACGCGGTCCGCTTCTCAGCGCCGGCCGCGAAGGTTCTCGACAGCCTGCCCGAGCACGTCGAAGACACCGTGTGGGACGTCCTCGATGCCGCCGCCGGCGACCCGTGGGGCTTCCAGCAGTGGAACCGCGACGACCCCGAGGGCGACGACGTCCGCTACGCGGCTGTCGGCCAGCTCTCCCTCATCTACTGGGTCAACCGACCCCTACGCCGACTGACCGTCCTGAACATCGTCTGGCTCGGCTGACCCGGCCCGGCAGCATCCTGGCCAAGGGGGCCCTACCGGCTGCTGTCCTGCTCGGCGGCGGTCTGACGCTTGGCCGCGGCCAGCACCCGGTGGACGAGTTGGACGCGCTCGCGGTGCGGCACGGCCGACGTCGTCCCCTTGCGGATCACGCACCGCTTCTCCGGCGCGGCCTTGCAGCGCGGGCACGTCACCTTCGCCCACAGCTCAGCGTCTTCCTCGCCCGGCTGCCCGGGCCGGGCGGGGCTGGGCTCCGGCTTCGGGCAGTCGCCCGCGAGGTGCGCGGGCTTCCCACGTTCCGAGCGGCGCCGGACGTCTTTGTCGATCGGGTACCCGCACATCGCGCAGATGAGGGGGCCGCGTCGGCGCGCGGGCCGCCGGGAGGGCTGCGGCCTCTGTGCGGGAACCGTACTGCTGGTACCGTCGACGCGGGTGACCGTCACCTCCGACGCCGGCGGGACGTCGTAGGACGGCAGGCGCGGAGTCGCTGTGTGCGTCTGGCCCTTGCGGCCTCCGCGGCCGGGGCGGGTGGTCATGGCGGCAGCGTAGCGGCGGGGGGCCGCCAGACGGCGAGGCTGCGGCGCCGTACCGCCCGTACGGGCGACACCGCCCCGGGTGCCGCCCGCTGAGACTGCCGGTCAGCCCTCGTCCAGCTCGTCCAGGCCGCCGACGACGCCGACCACGGCCGCGTAGTGCACGGCGAGTTCGTCCGACACGATCTCGTCCAGCAGCTCGTCGTACTTCCCGTCGTCCTGCTCCGATCTTGCCGCACGCCTCCGGTCCGATCAGGGAGGCAGGCACTCACGGGCGCGGAGATCCGCCATCTGCCTCATCAGGCAGACCTGCTGCTTTTCGGGCATGGCGCAGGGCCTCCTCGATCAGGTCGGCCGCTTCGGTCCACTGCTCGTCGTTCCCGGTGCGCGGCACCCGTGCCGCACCGGCCAGTGCCCGCACCGCGGCCCGGGCCTCCTGCGCCCACAGGGTGGCCGGGCCGGTGAGGTCGGCGTCCATCGCCTCGCACTCGCAGCCTGGGAACGAGCACGCGTGGCCGGAGAGCGACCGGCCGGGGCAGCGCACCCAGTCGGAGAGCACATAGGGATCGTCCTGGCCGAGCACCACGGCGACCGCGGCGGCCAGCGGGCGGCCGTCGGGCAGTTCGCCGGCGCGAGCGAGAGCCGTTCCTGCCACCCACAGCACTTCCCGCGACTCGTCCCACGGATCACCGTCGTAGGCGCCGGCCAGCGCCCACGCTCTGTCAGCCTGTGCACGCAGGGCCTGCCGCTCGGCCTCGGAGAGGCGGTCGTGCTGGTACCAGATCAGCCCTTCCAGCCGCTCCGCCTCGTCGAGGTGGGGCGCTCGCCAACGCTCGGCGCGGAAGATGTCGTCCAGGCGGCTGGCCGCCCATCCGAACCCCGCGGTGCGGACCGCTGCGTAGAGCACTTCGGAGGGCCGCTGCGAGCGCCGTAGCGCGGCGGTGTAGTTCACGCCGGTGGCCTGCTGGATCTCACGGGCCCGCTGGGCGGCGGTGGAACGCTTGGGCATCGTCTGCCTTCCCGGACAACCCGCGCCTGTCCGTAGGCGATACTGCCGGTACGGAAGAGGCACGGATCTCGGAAGACCTTGGCCGAAGGGCTGACCCGGCGCGGGCGGGGTTCAGCACGGCGAGTGGCGTGCGTGGCTGCCGCATGAAACCTAGCAGGCCAGATGACCCCCTGCCGGGAGGGGAGTTGCGGCGTGTCGCCCGCTACCGCGCTGCGCACGATCGTGGTCGTGGCGTACATCGAGGTCTGATCCTCGTCTCCTCATCGGACGACCTGCTGTTCTATGCGGGATAGGCCGTGGACGAGGGCGGCGCGCCAGACCTCGCCGGGGGTGATGATCCTGGCGGCGAGGCGGTGGTATTCGGCGAGCGCGTCGGTGTCGCATCCGGGGCGGTGGGGCCGGTTGGGCCGGGCGTCGGGGTAGCGGTCTCTCCAGTCCGAGAGCAGTCCGACCTCCTTCCCGCATGCGGCCCAGCAGCCGGCCCGCACGGTCAGCACAAGATCAACGGGTAACCGGACACTGATCGCCGCGGGGCCCGCAGGATTCGGAGAGCCCGGCCACCGGCCTCGGGACTGCCGCGGCTGCGTCGGCCAGTCCTTGTTCCAGCCTCGGGTCTCGATCTCCTGGACGACCCCGCCGGTCACCAGGGCCTCGATGCTGTCCGCCAGCTCACCCGCTCGCCGCAGCCGGGCCTTTTCCTCCTCCCACAAGTCCCGGCGCGCCCTCGCCTCTCGTCCGGTGAGGCCGCGGGTGTTGGCGAGCTCGTGCGCACGGACCCGCTCGCGTTCCTTGGCGAAGTACGGCTTGAGCGCCGTGAGCGTGGTCCTCGTGGTGCTCGGCACCGAGATGGTCACGGGGATCTTGCCGACGTTGTTCCCCAGCGTGGTCATGTCGTCGGCCGCCGGCTACGCCTCGTCGGCGGCCGACGCCGCGTTGCCGTACATGCCGCGCAGGTTCGCAACGGCGAGGGCGGCGGTCTTGCGTACCGCGTCCGGGGTCAGGCCCAGCTCGGCGCCGACGTCGCTGGAGGTCCTGTTCTCCAGGTAGACCATGGTGATCACCTGGCGCTGACGGCGGGGAAGACCGGTGATCTTGATCAACAGCTCTTTGATGTTCTCGTTGCGGAGGACCACGGTCTCGGCAGACTCCGCCACGGCGTCCGTCGGCTCGAAAAGCTCGGGCGTGCTGACCGGCGTCTCCCGGCTGCGGGCCTGCCGACGCCACGAGTCGAACAGGGCGTTCCGGGCGCTGGTCAGCAGGAGGGCGCGAACGTTGCCGACCTCGTGGCCCCGGGCGTACTGCACGTACTTCCAGCCGACGTCGGCCAGCACGTCGTCGGCCTCGTGGTCGTTCAGGCCGCGGGAGCGCAGGTACTTCCGGATGACCCCCTGATGCAGGACGAACTCCCACCAACGGCGGTCGATCTGCTCGTTGCTGTCCGGCCCGGATGCGGACAGGGCTGTTGCCCCGTCCGCATCCGCAGACGGGGCAACAGGCCGGGCACCGGTGGGCACGGTTACCAGCCGAACGAGAGCTTGCGCTTGCCGTTCTTCCGCTTCAGCACCATCTTCTCGGGCATCAGCCCACGGAGCGCGCCCGCGAAGCGGTACGCCACGCCGTAGACCATCTCCGCGGCCAGCAGTGCGATCGCGACGGCGAGCGCGCGCTCCAGGGAGTTCTGCCAGTGCGCGTCACCGTGCACCACGCGCGTGACCTCGACCACGATGATCGTGATCTTGACCGTCCTTCGGCCGTGGCGCCGCCACGGGGTCGGCCGCTCCACACATTGCGCCACCTGCAAGGTGTGCGGACGCACCTTTTTCGCCATTACGTCTCCTATGTTGCGAATCACCCCTGCTGATCGGCGCCTTGCTGACACTGGGAAGAGCCGTTGCCGAGACCCGAGGGGTGTTGAGTGTCCGTCATAGTGCTCCACCGCCAGCGCTCCGTCACCTCGGGTGAGGGCAGCTGCCGGATGAGAGGCAAGTTTGAACCGTGCAGGCAGAGGAGCCGACGACTGGCAGGACAGCCGTACCGCGAGCGCCGGATCGTGACGTAGATGACACGACCGTGCTTCGCGAATCTGAACCGGGGTCCGCCGCCTTCGGCTCTTCCCAAAGCGGCAGCGGCGGACCCGGTAGGAGACGTATGGCGATACGTCTTCACTCCCATAGCCGTGCGCGGGGCCAAAATCAGGACATGCGTGTGGCGCACGTCACACCGCTGAACGAGGGCCTGTAGGGCCGCCTCCCGGGGCCATGCCGGAAAGGCTGCTGAAGCGGTACGGGGGCAGTCTGTACACGGCGGTGCGCCCGTGAGAGGAAGGTGCGGCGGAACAAATCTCTGGGCCGGGCTGCGGGGCCAGGCCTGCTGTCGCTCGGCGCAACCGGCGCCGGTCTACCGCTGTCTGGTGGTCAGCCGTACCGGAGCCAAGGTCGCCTCTTCCACAGGGAGACCGTGGCTACGGAGCATGCACCAGGTGTCCTCGAGCCGGGCGATGCCCACCCATATCTCAGGCGTCACGTGATGGACGTCCAGCTCGTAGCGACCCCAGCTGGCGGTCACCTCATGCGTGGTCCAGACGTCGGGACGCGTCTGTGTGAGCGCTGCCGCCACGGCACTCTCGAAATCCTCCCCGCCTGTGGTCAGGCCTCCGGCGGGAGATGTTCCGTGCGTATCGACCAAGATGTGGCGCACGGTGTTTTCCAGGGACTGTTGCCGGAACATCGCGAGGTCCGTCGTGTACTGGCGAGGCTGGCTGGCGACGACAAGCCGACGGCCGCTCTCGTCGGTATGGCTGATCGTGTAAGGAGGCGTCAGATGCTTCCAGAGGACAACGCCCCCGCGGCGGCTTCGTACGCGCTGGTTGAGGTGGCGTCGGCCGCTAAAGCCAGGTCCGAGTCCATAGACCACAGCCGGTTCATCCGAGTACGGCTTGCCGGTCATTGCCTGTTGTAACTGGCGGCGTCGTACCCACTTCGCGAAGACCATGAGATAACCGTAGCCCGCTCCCCCGTACCGGGGAAGCGGGCCGAATCCACCAGGCTAGACCGCGCACGCCAGTTCAGCTATGGACGGTAATGCAGGGCGTTCCGCCCTCGGAGCCGCCCCAGTAGTTGCACAGTTTGGTGCCGTCCTTCCATGAACGCGGCAAGTCGTCGAACCTTGATTGGTAACGGCCAGCGCCGTACCACGGCTGGTAAAGGACCTCCAGCACGGTCGTATTGACGATGTAGCTGGCTGGCACTGTCCCGGCGGCGCAGGAACAGAAATAGGCGTCCGTGGTCCAGTTGCTGACTGTGAGACCGGAGCCGGTGACTTCGATGCAGGTGGCGAAGGCGCTGCCTGTTGGATTGCATTTGCTGGCGCTGTTGGGCGAAACCGACGATTTGACGGCCGACTGAGAGACGCCGGGGAGGTCCTTGACGTGACCGACCAGGACGTACTCCGGGTAGTGCGTCCCCTGGGGCGGCTTGGGCAGAGACGGTGAGTCTCCCGGCACACGTGTGAGCGTCACCTGCTGGTTCCCTTCAATGTGGGTTCCAAGCTTGACGGAGGAGATCCACGAAAAGTCATCGGGCGAGGCATGGGCCGATGCCGGCCCACTCCATGCGAGAACAACCGCGAACGCGATCGTTAGCGCACCGAGGAGCTTCGAAATCCGAAAGCGTAAAGTCATGCGACTCCCTTCGGTCTATGGTGTCGAACAATAATATTCGCCCGACTTGGAGAGACGATTCTTGTCGAGCCGTCGGAACAGGAAAGCCAAGAACGCCACCTTGGCTGATTCTTTACTGCATATGACTCAAATCATCGCGGAATATTGCACTCCGAATGAAATGGGAATATTTCAGTCCGAGCGGAATTTTATATTTCGCTTCAGGTGACGTCTGCGCCGACCGGCATAACTGCAGGCCGGGGCCCAAGGCAGACCACACGCCGACGTTATGGAGCAGACGACGGGCGGGCGGCGTCGTGGGCCGACCGGCTCGCCGACGCTGCGGAGCAGGTGAGGGGCTGGAAGTGCGGGTGAAGGCGGTACGGGGCGCCGTGGTCTTCTCGGCCGGTGGCGCTGCCCCGCGTCCGGATTCGGTCCGTGAGGCGATCGGCGGGTCCGGCGAGTCGGGGTGGCCGGGACGGGTGCTGAACGGCCCCCGCCCGGACGGAGGCCGGGGCGGGAGCCGTGTGCGCCCGTTCCAGGATCTCGGCACGGTTCGGGCGCTGGTGCCCTTCCGAACCAGAAAGGGCGGCGGCTGTGGGGCCGTCGGGTCCATTGACGCGTGCCAGCGGGGGTGGTGCGGCGGGATCGGGCGTTTCTGCCCTCAAACGGGTACAAGGTGGCATCATCGGCGCCCGCCGACAGGGGAGTTGGGGTAGGGCCGCGGAACGTCGCCCCCTAATGTTCCGTGATCATGGATCTACGTGGAGTTATCGACCGGGCCCGGCCATGCTGGCGTCTGGTCCTCCGCCAGGCGATTCGGCACCGCCGCAGGAGGGACCCTCCGAACCGTCAGAAAGGCCCCTACCCCGATGCCCAGAAGGATGTGGTGGACCGTCGTCGCGACGACGACGGTCCTGGCGTGGAGTGTGGTGATGACCGCTCTCGGGCAGGGCGCCGCGCTCGTCGCGGTGATCCCTCCCCTGAGCCTGCTCCTGCAGCAGGTTCTCGCGAGCGGCGGCCGGGAGCCGGGGGCCCCGCCGGAGCCGCCCCCGCCCGGTGCGCCCGCGGCGGCCGGCGAGCCGCCCGCGGTCCCGCCCGCTCCGGCGGGCGGGACCGCCCCGCTCGAGCCGACCCTGCTGGCCCCGGTTCCCGGGCGCCGGTCCGTTCCGCGGGCCGGCGCTGACCGGGACGTGTGGTGACCGGCGGAAGGCCGGGGCCTAGCCTGGGGCCGATCGCCGGCCACGTCCGCGGGGCTCACCGCGCCTGGCTGGAGCCCGTCCGTACCCAGTTCGCCGCCAGCGGCCTGGCGGTCGGCGACGTCGCCCGGCAGGCCGGATACGCCAAGAGCAAGGTCAGCGAGCTCCTGCGGGGCGAAGGCCTGTATCCGACGTGGCTGTTAACGTCCAGCGTCGTGACCGTCCTGAGAATGCCCAGGACCCCGATGATGCGCCTGTGGCAGCAGGCCGCGGTCGAGGCGCACAAGGACCTCGCGTGGATCGAGAACTGCGTCAAGCAGGTCATGCGGATACCCGGCGAGGACGTCGCCCCGGTCGACCAGGCCGGCTTCATCGCCGACAGCGAACCGTCCTACATCCGCTACGGCTCGGTGTTCCTCGGCACGCCGATGGCCACGCTCGCGGTCCGCGAGACGAGCAACCTGCTGTGGCTGCGCTGGGACGAGATCCTCGGCAGCCCCGACCTGCACCGCACGGCCTGGCAGATCCTCCGGCACCGGGTGATGGCCCGCACCCCGCACACGGACGACCGTCCCGTGCTGAAGTCGGCCGCCCGGTACACCCGCGCCCTGCGGGAGGCGCGCGCCGCCTCCGACACCGCCGCCCAGCGCCGCCAGCTCGAGGAGTCCCTGGCCCTGTTCGAGGCGATCAGCCACCTGCCCGACGCCCAGATGGACGTCATCATCCTGCTCCACGCCTGCGGCATCGACGTTTCCACCACAGCCGACGTGCTCGGCGTCCCGCCCGCGATCGTCCGTTCCGACGAACTGCACGCCAAAAGGGCCCTGGCCTCGATGCTCGCCCTGCTCGCGCCCTCCAGCCCCGTCACACCCGGCGGTCCGGCCGGACCGGCCGGGCTGCTCGGGCGGACCTGGCCCCCGCCCCCGCCTCTGTTCGCCACCCAGACCCCGAACCACCCGGAAGGGACCTCCCTGTGAGCCCGACCCCCATCGACCGCATGCTCTCCCGCGCCCTGCTCGTTCCCGACCCCGACTTCCTCCCGTGCGACGTCACCGACCTGTTCGACACCGGATTCGACGAGACCGCCGCCGCCATCGACGCGGTCGACGGCATCATCAGCGAGCAGTCCGGCGGCAGCGAGGCCGACCCGCAGAGCCCCGCCGCCCTCCTGACGCAACTGTGCGAGGCCGTCGTCGCCCAGGACGCCGCGAACCTCGGCGAATGGGTCACCGAGCAACTGCCCGACAACGCCGCGGCCCGCGTCCTGGGCTGCATCCTCCACCTCGCTGACGCCACCTACGACGCCCGCCTGTGGTGGCAGTACGCCGCCGGTGACGACCGTGCCGCCTCCCACTGCCTGTACCTGTACCACCTGGCACGCGGCGAGAACGCCACGGCCGCGTCATGGCTCGGGCAGTACAAGCCGCACCCCGTCCCGGTACCCCGCCTCGAGCGGGCGGTGTCCCGCACAGCGGGCAAACTGCTCGCCGAAGACGCTGACACGAGCCTCCACACCCTGCTCCGGGTCCTGCGCGGTCTGCGCTCCGCCGGCGCGCTCGGCTACGGCTACGAACAGACCGCCGCCGTACTCGAGTTCGTGCCCGCCACCCTCGGAACCGGCCACCGGAGACCTGCCGACGACATCGGGCTGCCCCTGCCCAGCCCCTACTTCGCCGACCAGTTCATCTCACTGCTCGCCGCAGTCGGCGGAACCCGCCCCAGGACCCCGACCACCTCTATGCCCTCCGCGCGTCGGCACCCAGGCGCCCACCTGGATTCCACACTGGAGTCGGAGGGAATCGAGACGACCAGGACCTCTGCCCTGGAGGTGGAGCTACGGCCCCCGCCCGCGTGTGTGTCGCTCCCCTGACCGGCTCATTGGGTGAGAACCGACGTCTGCACGGTGGCTCCGGAAGGACTTCTGAGCGCCGTGCGCGCCGTACTCAACGGCCGTGGCGAGCACGGGGACCGGGCGTTACCCGGTGCCGGACGACCGGGGCGGTACGCCGCCAGCTTTACAGCTGGTCGTCGCAATCTGCTCGTTCGACGGCCCCAATCGTGCGGCCACCGCCGTACGGTTGGGGCGTCACACGTAAACGAGCTTTTAGGCGGATACTGGTTGGCGCCCAAATAGTAGTGTGTAATCTCCTTCTCTCCGGACGCAGTAAACGCCTACGGCATATGGTTCCTCGACAGATCTGAAGAACAATTCGCCGATATCAAAATTATCGGGCCACTGTGTTCCTTCCAGCGTCCAGCGGAGCCCAGTGAGGTCGGCACCAAAAAATTCGGCCCGCGTGAGATCGGCTTCTGTGAAGTCATTGAGTGTGCTTTCAATTACCAACCCGACCTCAGTATGAGACGCCTCCAGCCCAAATGGTCCTCCGGTTGTGTTGTCGAGGATTCGGGCAAAGAGCAAGCCGAGGGTTTGCGTATCGCGCACAGCCGCTTCTCGAAGCTTCTCAAGCACCGAAAGCCTAATATTTTCAAGATCGGAAACGATGCGGTCAGAGGTTTTCTGAGCACGCACGAGCGCCCTAGCCGCTTCAGAGAGTTCTTGTTTGCCAGGGGTCTTCGACCAGTTTTCCAGGGCGACATGAGCAACGGCGATGCAATTCGCGAGCTTCCTGATTTTCCCCTGAGTTTTCCGGAGGGCCGAATTTTTGCTTTCGCACATCTGGGCTGCGATGGCTTTAGCTGCCACCGTAGATTCACTGCAGGACGCAGGGCACGAATTCAGGCTCCGGAACGTGACAAATTTACGCACATTCTTGAGCGCTAATGGAATAGGGGCGTGCAGATCGCCCTTTATTCTGTTCAAGACACCTCCAGTCTTCTGTTCGAAAATCTCACAGAGATTCAACCGATTGCTATTTTCCCGATGGGGGCGAGTTTCGATTTCGTGAAGGGTTGAGGCGATCCAATTTCTGCTCTCCAGTACGAGATCAAGAGCGCGTACAACCTGAAAATTCAGAGACAGGGCGAAATCCAGGGATTCGGAGATATCGCTTGCCAGATCCAGTGCACGATGGATCTCAGGCCCGCTCGCGTCTGCCTGGCGCGCACTTTCGTCGGACATAACCGCGGTCACAACGCCGAGCGCGGAGTCGCGAGCCAAGGCGACGTTCTGGTAAACGTCGCCAATCTCATTTGCGCTTGCCAGGATCGTTCCCAAATTTGCTGAATGAGCCAAGCCGTGCACGGCCGGATGACAGCGCATTTCCAATCGATACTCGGGCGGGATCGCGTAGATGGTTTCCGCAGCCTCAAGGTTACGGAATACCGGATGAAACTCTGAAGGAGGCAGCCTGCCCGGGATTGGAATAGCAAGAATGGCCGCCAAACCCGCTTTGACGTCTAGTATCGCGCCCAGTTCGTGCATTGAGCTGTTAAATTTTGACTCAAGAAGGCGGTCTAGAATGTCTGTTTCGGCATCCGGCGAATTAATCGGAGACTCTACGAGTGGCCGCATTGAGTCATCTTCTACCCGCTGCTTAGAGGGGTCTCGTTCCTCTGTCACCGATCCTCCTCTTCCACCCCAAAGAAAAGCTTCGCGTGCTGTCGAGCCTTAAATAATCCCCTGCGGGCTGCGTCAGGGCTAATCCCCAGCTCCTTAGCTATCTCCAGGGGGCGGTATCCGAGGATACTCAAAGTGAGCACCTGGCGTTGACGCGCTGGCAAACTGTCGAGCAGTTCCTGTACCTCCAGCTTTTTCTCCAATTTTTGAATTACATCATTTGAGCTGACGAGGAGATTGGAGATGTGCCCAGTTGGGACTTCTCTGGTACTGCTCAGATGACGGGCAAATTTTCGAGATGCCACGCGGTGAACCCATCGAAACGGATGATTGATTGTGGGCCACGCTTTATAGGCTTCAAGCATTGCCTCTTGTGAAAAATCAATAGCCTGTGCGACAGGAATTCCATTGCAGACCATAGCGGTGGTAAGCTTACGAAAATTCGCTTCATAAAACGCGCTGAACTCTGCTTCGCATTGCCGGGCGTAATCTTCCTTAAACGTGACGCCAGATTGTGCGCCCGGTGCTGCGCCTGGATTGCTATTTAATGGGTCCGGACTAGTCAACTCTGCGTCCGCTTCCGATCTGTTCCTGGCGCGGTCCTACGGTCATCCGTAGCCAGCGGTTCTGCGAGAGCTGAATCTCCAGAACGCTGTCGGCGGGCAGAGTGCGAGCCAGAGGCTGGATGCGACGCCAGAGTGCGTCAGATTCGCGCGTCCGCCACCGCGTACGCACACATTGCGCGACCTGGACGGTGATCTGTGCTATCAGCCCAGCAACGACTGCGGGGCCGGCCGTCGGATCCATCGGACCTCTTTCTGGAGCCGCGAAGTGCGGCCGTCAGTCATTAAGTGGCGATCAAGGCCCCTGCCGTGACCCGCAACTTCCAAGATCTTTTCCGTGTCTCCTTCAGGCGTGCTGTCGATGTGTGATCGATGAGCGATTCAAAGAGCGATTCGTGCTTTAGGGTGGAGTGTGGAGGTGAGTTCTGTGCCCACGGAGAAGGAACTGTTCAGCGCTGTTGACGCGCTGCTGGAACAGGTCCCGGCCGGTGACCTGCCGCCCCCTGCTGAACGTAGGCGGCTGAGGGAGGCGGCAGGGCTGAGCCAGACCCAGATCGCCACCGCCCTCGGCACCCGCCGGGAGGCGGTCGGGAACTGGGAGGCAGGCCGCACCGAGCCGCGGCCGCCGCAGCGCGCCGCCTACGCCCGGCTGCTGGAGGGCCTGGCTGCACAGTTCCCCACCCCGGAGACTCCGCCGGCGCCGACTCCGCAGGCGCAACCGGCAGCTACGGCCCGGGAGACGTTCACCGGACCGGCCGCTGCGACGCCGGCCGCCGAAGCATCGGCTGCGGCGACCACACCGGCCCGTTCGGCGACGTCGGCCCCGAGCACGGCGCCGCGTACGGCGGCCGCCGTCAGGAGCACGGCGACGTCGCGCCGTCCTGCGGCGAAGAAGGCCGCCGCGAAGCCCGCTCCGGCCGCGCCGTCGACGGCGGCCGCGGTCGATCCGCGGTTCGCGTACGGCCCGCTCGGCGTGCTGGGCGGCGACGGCTCCCTGTACTGCGCGGGCGGCCTGGTGCTGGAGTGCCCCGCGGCGTCGGTGCCGGAACTGGTGGCATGGACGCTGGCCGAAGCGAAGCTCGGTGCGAGCCGGCTGCACCGGTCGGGCAAGAACTCCGACCCGCTGATCGTGCTGACCGCCGCGGCCGCCGACCGGATCGGGCTGCCGGAGCACCTCGAGGACCGCCGGACGATGCGGCTGCCGGAGGACCACAAGGTCGTGAAGCAGGTCGCCCGGGCGAAGTGGCAGCTCACCAAGCGGGGGTTCGGGCCGTGGGCCAGGATCTACCGGCCGGCCAAGGGCAGCGAGCGGCAGTGCGTGCAGCTGGCCGTGCTGGCGTGGGGCGCGCTGGACTCCCGGGCGTGGGGCGACGCGGACCAGCTGCCGCCGGCGGAACTCGCCCGGGTGCTCACCGCCTACGCCTCAAGGGTGCTGACCCCGCGCGGCTCCACCGCGGTCGCCGGCCTGGAACTGATGACGGCGCTGCGGCCGCCGACCCGCGCCGTCCGAGACGAGGCCACCGACACGTGGGTGTCCGGGCCGGTGCCCGGCTCGCTCACCGAGCCGGTCGACCCGGCCTACGTCGAAGCCCCGGACGAACACCCCGTCGTGGCCGCGCTGTTCCCCCGTACCCACGAGCGGACGCCGGCCGAGGTCCTCGATGAGGAGGCGTTCGACTGGATCCGCGAGCCGGAGCTGCTCACCGATGCCGAGTGCGCGAAGCCGTTCGCGGTCGGCGTCGACGTGAACACCGCGTTCCTCGCGGCCGCCAACCGGCTCATGGTCGGCCTGGCCGGCCCGGAGCACGTCAAGGCACCGCGGTTCGACAAGACCGTGCCCGGCTCCTGGCTGGTCGACCTGTCCGAGATCGAGCTGGACCCGCGGCTGCCGTCGCCGTTCACGCCGCACGGCCGCCGCCCCGACGGCCCGGCCTGGTACGCCACCCCGACCGTTGCCTACGCGGCTGAGCTGATCGAGACCTTCCGGCTGCCGGTGGAGCTCCGCCCGCTCGAGGCGTACCTGCGGCGTGACGCGGGTCCGTATCTGGACCCCTGGTACAAGCACCTCGCGGAGGCGTACAAGGCGACCATGGCCGACCTCGGGGTGACCGCCGACCTGTCCCCGGCCGCGTTCCTGGCCGCGATGGAGACCCACAAGGACGGCGACCCGGGCATGGCGGCGGTGCTGTCTGCGATCAAGTCCACCGTGAAGGGCGGCATCGGCAAGCTGCGCGAGCGCCCGCAGGGCACCAGGTACCGGCCGGGCGAGCGGTGGCCGGCCCTGGAGCGGCCGACCTGGCGCCCGGACATCCGCGCCGCGGTGATCTCGGCGGCCCGGGTCAACATGCACCGCAAACTGGTGAAGACCGCCCTGGCCACGCAGGCCGGCCCCGCGCCGACCGGTGCGGTGGTGTTCGACCAGGACGCGCTGCTGCCGATCGCGCTGCTGTCGGACTGCGCGGTCTACCCGGCCGCCGGGCCTTCCCCGCTGGACGTCCTGCCGTACGGGCCGGACGGGAAGCCGGCACCGGGCACGTTCCGGCTCGGCGTCTCGCCCGGCATGGTCAAACACGAAGGGACCAGGGAGCTGTTCTGGGCGGTGGAGCTCCTGGAGGCCCAGCACAACCCGGCCCGGCACATCAAAGGCGACGACACCGAAGACGACGGGGAGTAGACCATGGGCGACACCATCATCGCGGTGACCGGCACCCTGCTCGGCGGCCTGTTAACCGCGCTCCTGCAGTCCCGCCACTCCCGTACCGCCCGCCGCGACGACCGCGCGGAACGGCGCGCGGCCGACCTGCGGGCCGCCCTCGGATCGCTGGTCGCGGCGATAGGCGACCACCGCCGCACCATGTGGTACCGCGAGCACCTGCGCCTGACCGGCGCCCCGCAGGCCCACTACGACTCTGCCCGGGCTGCCAGCCACGCCACTCGCTCCGCCGTCACCGCACCCCTGGTCGCGGTCTCCATCCTCGAGCCCGACCTCGCAACCGCGGCCCGCACCGCCGCCCGGGCCGCGTTCGACATGCGCGGCGCCGCCGATCTGGACGCACTGACCGCCATGCGCGAGCACGCCATCACCGCCACCGACGACCTGGTCGCCGCCGCCGGCCGCGCCCTGAGCCAAGGAGATTGAGACGTGGGCGAGATCGAAGACGCACTGACCCGGGCGGCCGCGAACACCGCGACCCGCCCGATCCCGAAGAACGCCGGCGCGCAGATGCGGTTCCTCCTCAAGGCGGAGAAGGGCTCCACCCGCGCCCTGGCCGCCCGGCTCGGGGTCACCCAGCGCACGGTGGAGCGCTACCTCAAGGGCACCCTGCGCCGCCCCCGCAAGGACCTGGCGGCCCGCCTGGAGCGCGAGGTCCGCAAGGACTGGCAGCCCCGGGTCCAGCAGCGCGCGAAGAAGCACGCCGCCTCGCTCGGCGGCATCGTGATCGAGACCCGGGCCCGCTTCGGGTTCACCGCCGCGCCCGGTTCCACCGACGACGGCCGGATCCGGCGGATCACCCAGCACCTGCCCCCCACCTACGCCGCGAGGCTGTTCGACGCGCAAGCCGCCGGCGCCACCGAACAGCAGCTCCAGGCCATCGCCGCCCAAGGCCTCCAAGAGATCTACTTCAAAGACCGCGGCCGCCGCGCCCAAGACCTCGAGGTGGAGTTCACCGACATCGACTACATCGAACTGGACTTCTGATCGCAGCGAAGTGCGGCTGGGGGCGCCGTAACGGAACGACTGCTCAGGGAGAATCGACGGCCGCGCTGTCTACCCAGCGGGCCAGAACGCTCAGGGCCGCGAGCTGTTCCAGGGCCTCTTGCTCCGGCAATTCCGGCAGTCCGTCCTCGTGGCTGTTGGGGTTCCGGATACCGGCGAAGCAGCCCTCAGCGAAGGACATTGCGCCGCGGTGCACACTGCGGAAGGTGTCGCTGTTGTCGTCCGGCATCAGGCGAAGTCGGGGTTGGCCCGGTTTGGCCGCATCCTTGGAGAACACGCTCTGGAAGAGGGGAGTCTCGCTTACGTCGCGGCGGCCGACCTTGTTCTGAGTCTCGGCGTTGATCTTCCGAGCTGCGGCGGTGACCGCTTCACGGAAGTGTCCGCTGCGCCACAGAGACCTGGCGCCATCCCAGACCCAGCGGTGCATGGCCGCAGCGCTGAGCTGGGGCGCGTCGTCCCCGAGTCGCTCGCGTACTTCGGCGTCCCGCAGCAACACCGCGTCGGCACGCTGGGCTGCTTCTCGGTGCTGGCACCAGCGGTTGACGGACTTGTTGCGGTCGTCTGGCACTTCTGTACGCCACCGCGGCAGGACCCGATCCAGGATCTGCTCCACGACTTGGGCGCTGGCCACGATCTCGGCGCCGCCACCACGATTGGACAGCCTGCTGGTGAAGTTGACGACGTTGGGCGGGTCCGGCGGCCTGTACAGCTCAGTCAGTTCCAGGAAGCTGGCCAGCTCTCCCCGTGCCCATTCGATGTCGATGCTCATCAGAGCATCATCCCAGCGGCCACCGACACCCCCGGGACAGCGCCCCTTCCGGCATTGCAGCTGCCGGGAAAGGGGGCGCTGTTCATCGTAGATGCGCCCGCCTACGGCAGGGCGCGACGTTAGTACCAGCGGTCCTCGACTCTCCGCGCACCAGGCCGATCCCGGCCTCACCCGCGTGGAAGGACCGCCCGTGTACCGCTCATCCTCTTGGCGCCGCCGCGTCGTCGCCGTGCTGGCCGTGACCGCCTTGGCCGTGGTCGTCTGGCCTCATGCCCTGGCGGTCGTGCAAGCTCACCCCGCCCGGACGGTGCGCATCGTCAGGCGCACTCTGCAGCTCGCCGTACGTCGCTTCGCGCCCGCCGGTCAGGAGGTCCCGCGTCGGCCGAGGCCTCGATCAGCTCAACGCCTGGCACGCCTGTCATCAGCAGCAACTTCCCTTACGCGATTGGTGATTTGGGCCTGCCGCGGTCAACAATCGCTGTCCATGAGCGAAGTGCACTGGACCGAAGTGTCCGCGGCCGCGACCGCGGTGACCGCCCTGATCTCGCTGGCGGCACTGCTTGCGGTTGCCTGGCAGTCGCTCCTGACCCGTTCCGGGGTCGACGTCTCCCAGGCCGTCCTTCTGGCCGGTGACCGCGCCCGCCTGGACGACCGCGCCCCGGAGGTCTCGGTCCGGCTGGAGACGCCGCACTGGCCGCTGCTGGCCTGGTCCCAGTTCGGGATGCCGTGCAATGAGTGGCCGGCCGGCCACGAGTGGCACTTCCCCGACCGGGAGTGGGAACGGAGCGTCTTCCAGGCCGTGGTGGTGCTGGAGAACCTCAGCGGCCGGGCGATCGAGGCCAGGTTCGAGGGGGACCTGGTCGTGGCGCCGGAGGACAACCTCGTGCGGCCGGCGCCCTCGCCGATCGTCGTGCCCGCCCGTGGCGACGGCAGCACTGACAACAAGATCCAGGTGTTCCTCCAGGCGAACTTCACCGCCAAGGAACTGTCAGAAAACTACGAGGCCCGCCAACAGGGCCTTCCGCTGCCTCACAGGGCCGCCGGGACGATCAGCGTCCAGGACGACCGGGACAACGGCGTCACCGACACCTGGAACCTCAGCCTGACCGGCTGCCCGATCCAGCCCCACGACCGGCTCGGCAGCGTCTGGGTAACCGTGCCGCACCACGCCATGGAAGGGTCAGGTCTGCGCAGCCTGGACTACGACCTGCTGCCCGCGCGCCGCCGTACGTACTGGATCTCCCGCCGGGAGGGCATCGAATTGCCGGCCCCGACGTTCACTGCGCCTACCACCTGGTGGCGGCGACTGCTCGGCAGGTGAGGGTGCGAACGGCCCCGGCCGCCCGCGTGGGGAGGCCGGGGCCGCGGTGCCCAGGAGGCCCGTGCGACAACCGTAGCGAGCACGCCGCTGTTGCCACCCCCTGCGGGACAACGGCGGTCGTCAGGCGGCCGTGCGGGCCCCCAACGCGGGGTGTTCGTCTCGCAGTTGTTCCAGGGTGGCGTGGACGTCGCCGTGGTCGTCCTGGTCGGTCAGGAGGCCGGTGATGAAGCGCAGGAGGGTGCGGGCCAGGCCGATGCACCCGGTAGTGGGGGAGTCGCGCTGCCAGTCCCGCAGCGCGGACAGCAGGACGTCCCCGACGCGCTCCAGGATGAACGAGTCGGCGGTGGGGTCTTCGTCGTCCGGCACGGTGGTCACGGGCAGGACCAGGTCCTCGGTGAGCCGCAGCATGAGGAACGGCAGCTCGGGGTCGGCTTCCTCGCGGCCGGCGACGCCTCCGCCGCCGCCGGCCTCCAGCGCCATGAGGTAGGCGAAGGCGCGGTGCACCTGCTCGGGCGTCAGCGGGGTTCGGGGCGGCACCAGGTACGGCATCAGCGTCTCCTGCTCGCTCGCGGTCGCCGTGCCGGTCACGGCGACCTTCCCGGACAGGCTCCGGCTGCGGGCCTGTGGACAGACGACGGGGAACCAGCGGTCCGCCGCCCGGCCATACGGTCGCGGTAGGGGGCTGCCCCTGGAACACTCCGATGCGAAGTTCCCCTCACCGAGCAGGAGTTGCCTCCCATGCCGTCGGCTGTGTGGCCCGCATCTGGAGACGGCGGCCCCGGGGCCGCCGTACGGCCCGGCGTCCGTATTGCTCGGGGGATGTCGCCCGAGCTCGTTGAGCGCGTTCTCACCGCCAAGGCGGTCGTCGACGACCGGCGCTCCGGGCGATGCCGGGGCAGCGCCGGGTACTCCTGTCGGAACGCGGCCGTGCACGGCGCGCCCGCCTGCTTACGGCACCTGACCCGCGAAGAACTGGATGCTGTGGCCCTGGCCCGGCGGTGGGCTCAGCCGCTCGTTGACCGATGGTTGTTCCAGCTGCCCCCGGCGTGCTGGTTCTGGCCGGTGCCCGACCTGAGCACCCTGCCGTTCCTGGACGACGCCACCGTTCCGGCGGCCTGGCAACGGGACCGCTGCGCGATCTGCTCGGTTCCGGGTCGACGCGGTGGGCAGCAGGGCACTCTCGTACTCGATCATGATCACGTAACCGGCTTGAGCAGGGGCTATCTCTGCCACCGGTGCAACAAGCGGGAGAGCCACAGCACGCCGGTCGACGGGCGCTACCCCAACTACCGGCGCCTGCCTCCCACCGCGCTTCTGGGGTTGAACTTCCGCTACGGACCTGCGGGACCCCAGGTGCCGGCTGCGCGCCCGGCTCCCGCCGCTCCTGCCCACGACGACGTCCTGCGCCGGTTGAGGCAGTTGCGCAAGCAGGCCGAGCAGTTCCAGGCGAGCGGCAGCGTTGCCCGCGACGCCAAAGGCCGGGCGTACGCAGCCGAGGAAGCAGAGGAAGCCTGGCGCACCCTCGAAGCCCTGCTCCCCATGCTTCGGGCCGCAGTCGGAGCGCCGGCTGACAGCGTTGCCGGACAGCGGCTGCACGACCTGGCCGTCTGGCTGGAGCAGTACCCGCCCCGCCCCCCTGAGTGGGCATGACCATGCACGGCTCGGGGCGACCCCGGAGCCCGGACTGTATCCACAGGCAGCGAGCAGCACCGTACGGGTATGACGAGCGATCACGACGACAGCGCCCTGACCGCCCCCCGCCCGCCAGCGCCGCCCCGGGGACAGTTCCACGACGGCCTGGAGGCGGCGGAGCGGGCGGAGTTCACCCGGCCGGTACCGAAGGGCGCGGCCGCGCAGTTCCGGTTCCTGCTGGCCCGCAAGGCGGACAGAGCAGCGCTTTGCAGCGACAGGGCTGGACGCGTTCACCCGCCCCCTGGTGGCCTTCGGCTGGCTGCCGACTCCGACTCTGTCGACGTCGCACCCGCAGCTAGCCCTCCTCGCCGCTGTCGACGGTTCCGGCCATGGGAGGCAAAACGTTGTACGTCATGATCACAACGGCGTCGTAGCCGTTGGCACCATTTGTTCGATGATAGGGACTGCTTGACGTCAGCATGACGGTGGTGTGC
Source organism: Streptomyces sp. NPDC088197 (assembly GCF_044741185.1). Taxonomy (NCBI): domain Bacteria; kingdom Bacillati; phylum Actinomycetota; class Actinomycetes; order Kitasatosporales; family Streptomycetaceae; genus Streptomyces; species Streptomyces sp. NPDC088197. The sequence continues at coordinate 7,000 of NZ_JBIUSD010000025.1, read as the reverse complement.
ACCTGGTGGCCGATGTTTTGCTCAGTGACCTCCCACGTCAGGTCGACGTCGTTGCCTTGAACGGGGTCGGTCACACCGCCCAGGTGCCGGATCGTCCAAGAGAGCGTCCGGCCCTGGGGGTCGGTGCCGCGGCAGCAAAAGCTGACACGGTCTCCGGGGCGCAGGCTGGTGGCAGTAGGGACAACCCATGCGCCCTCACTGGGCTTCTGGGCGTTCTCGGTGTTGTTGCCAAGGTTGTCCGTCACCCACTCGATGCGCGGGAAGTACTCACCGACCGGGTCCATGCTGCTCACGTAGATCGTCACCCTGTTTCGAATCTCTCCGGCGATGGCGCTCAGCAACTCCTCCTCGAAGACTAGGAGCTCCCGGCTGTGTGCCACGGCGTTCCGCAGAGCCTCGAACCGGTCCAAGAGGACTTCGATCTCCCTCTTCCTCCCCAGGGCCGGGGCTACGTCGTCCCAGTAGGCCCGCACCCACTTGATGAGGTTCGTGAACTCGGCGTAGCTGATCAAGTTAACCGGCACAGCAATAGCGCCACGTGTCGTGCGCCGCTTCTGTTCGACCTCGCGCTTCTCCTCCAGGCGGGCAATCTCCTCCGGAGCGCAGACCCGGCTCATCCAGGTCGGACCGAATTTCTTGCTGAGCGCGATGGTGAGCAGCTCGCGCAGCGCCTGTTCACAGCTGCTCAGAGCCTGCGAGGGATTCATCGTAGGCATGTTGCTCCTGAGAGGTCGCATGGAGGAGTTCACCGCGGTGGGGGCCCAGCGCGCTAAGGCATATTCTTCCCGGTCCCGGCCGGGATCGGTGCGGGCTCATGCGCCGGGGCCCTTCACCTCGGCAGGCGGCCGTTGGCGCCGTCCATCGCGGCGGCCTCCCGTAGGGCGGCGGCCAGGCCGCGCCTGCCCGACCCCCCCGTTACATGCTGACCCGCAGGCCTGCTGATCCCGTCGACGTCGAAGGTGTCCAGGATCCGGCCCCAACCGCCTCGCCCAGTCACAAGGAGAACGCCCTCGACCGAAACGCTCACCCGCCAACTAGAACGCTCAGTCACACTGGCTCACCGAATTACCGAGCGGACCCGTTCCCGTGTGAAAGAGAGCCGCCAATGCGAACGCCCCGGCACGCAGTCCACCGTCCTCCCGGCCCGCGCGAACCGGTCGACCCCGCCCGTATCGGCCGGCGCGTGGTGCACCGCCGCGCCACCGGCATGACCGCCGACGCCGTCGCGGCCACCCTCGAGGAAGCGCGCTTCTTCGCCCGGCAGGCCTCCCGGCACGAGGACCTGGCCGACGACTCGCGCGGCCGCGCGGAACTCGCGGTGTGGGAACGCATCGACCAGCTGCTCGCCGCCGCGGGGCCGGGCGCGGTCTACGGCCCGCAGAGCGACGACGGCGCGCGGGCGGAGCTGGCGGCCTACGCCGCGCGGGAAGCTGAGCTTGCGCGAAGCCGCGCAGATCGAGGCCCGCGCGGATGAGCTCCAGGCGCTGCGCGAGCTCGGCACCCTGGCACAGGCCGAACCCCGGCAGGGTGACGAAGCGGTGCGGGACCTACTCACCCGCCGCGCCGACCACTACGTCCAGGCCGACATCGACGCCTGGTTCGCGCACGCCCTGGCCACCGGCCGCGGCCACTACGCCGACCCAGCCGCCCGCCAGGCCGCCACCGACCTCCTGCCGCGCCCGATCCACACCCACGCCGCGCTGCTGGCCGCCCTGGCCCGCCTTCAGCCCGGCACGGGCGTCGACGTCGACCAGCTGGCGTTCGCTGGCTGCCTCGCGGCCGCCGATCCCGACCGAACTGCCCGCCCACACGGTGGAGATGCTGCGTGACGTCCTGGACATCGCCGGCCGCGATCCGTGGACCTGGCCGGTGATGACGCCGGCGACATCGAGGGCGAGGACGTCCGCGCGGCCGCCGTCGGGCAGCTGACCGCCGTGTACTGGGTCAACCGCGCCGCAGGGCGCCTGTACGTGGTCTCCGTCGTCTGGCTCGGCTGACGGGCTAACAGAGCAGCAGCAACCCGCCCGAAGTGCAGCTCAGTGCGGTGTGATGAACCGCCAGGTCGACAGCCGCTATAGGCGGGCCTGCGTTGCGTCACCCAGGCGCCTACTCACACCTGAACCGCAGTTCCCAGAAGTTTGCCCTCCCAAGTGAGCCTCGCGCTAACGTGGCTACGCACTTCCTTCTTATCTGGGGGGGGGGCGGTTGCACGCATCAGCACAGACGATGCGCGCAGTCAGCTCCGGGAGGGACCCGCCGTAGTGGGGGTTCCGCCCACGGCACGGGAACCGCGGCGAGTCCACTGGGCCCACCGTCGGTAGCCGCGCCGGTGAAAAAAGAAGGAGGTGAAGCAGGTGGGTCCCAAAACCCCCAGCAGGTTGACACGCGTCGTTAGCAGGTTGGCCCTAGCCCTGGTTGCGCGAGCAATCTGGGCAACGGTGACCGATGTGTGGAGCCACATCTGAGCGCTCGCGCTCAAGCGAGGCCTGTGCCCCCCGGCGGGTCTCGCACCTTGCGTTTCCTAGCTTGCCATTCTCGCCGCTGAACCACAGGCAGCACAGCATCGTGCTGCATCGTCGGCCACAGGAGCCACAGCCGGGTGGTGAGGGCGTCGACCAGGACCCGCAGTTGCAGCACGACGCCCTCGCCGCCGGCGGCCTGGTCCAGGATGTCGGCGGCCGGCGCCAGGATGTCGATCAGCCGCCCGGCCCGCACCTCGGGGGCCGCCTCCCGCAGGGCGGTGCGCATGAAGTGCGCGTTCCACCGGCCGCGGGCGAGGGCTTCGGCAAGGTCGCGTTCGGCCGGGTCCGGCACCCAGGTGCCGGACCGGTAACTCTCCAGCAGCACCGCCGCGTCGCGGCGCAACGCCTCACCCAGCGCACTCGTGGTCGTCACGCACCTCCAACGACCACCCGGCCGTCCATGGCACGGGCCAGGCGCGGTAACCGTTGCCCCGCCACCGGACAACGGTTGAGCACCGGGAGAACCACTAGGAGCAGCAGCAACCCGCAGCATTGTGCAGCAAGGTGGCGTACTGCTCGTGCAGCGCGGAGCTTTGGTACATGCTCGCGACCCGGGACACACGGGTGCTGCTCGTGCAGCACGCGGGTTGCTGCACCACCGTTTCCCTGGAGGGGAACGATGCACGCCCCGCGCTGCAGCGCCGCTGAAGGCCTAGATCCTCGCAATTCGGACGCGGCGAACGACGGAGTCAGATACGGTCCTGGCCATGCTGTATCGCTCACGACGCTTGGAAGCGCTTCTTGGCGGCCCGCTGGAGGCCGTCACCTACTCCGACTTGGTGGCTCTGGTTGACAATACCGAGGCATCCGAAGCCGAGGACTTGGACTACAAAACGGAACTGTCAGCCAACACAGACAAGGGAAAAGAGGAATTCGCGAAGGATGTGGCTGGCTTCGCCAACCACATCGGCGGAGTCATTGTCGTTGGCATGGCCGAGGTGAAGGGCATCCCGTCGAAAGTGGTGGACGCTGATGTCTCTGACGCTCTCCGGCGCCATCTCCAGCAGGTCGTGGCCTCCAACACCGCGCCCCCGGTCCGCTTCGATATGCGCGCAGTGCCGAATCCCGATCCGGCGGCCGATGGGCGTGGGTTCCTGCTCATCGCCGTGCAGCGCAGCGCTCACGGCCCCCATGCCGTCACCGCACCACCGACGAAAGCAACGGAAAAAGCGTTGCGGTACCCGCGGCGCGCGGCCAGCAAGACTGACTGGCTCACTGAGACGGATGTGGCTACGGCCTACCAGCGCCGTTTCAGTGAGGGAACTGAACGTAGCCAACGCCTCAAATCGGTAGAACGGAGTGCTGTCTACCGCCTACCACGCAACGGCCTGCCATGCCTGCTCGTCACTGTGGTACCGGAGACTCCCGGTGACATGACAATTAATCAAGAGATTTTCCGCCAGCATCAGGCGGAGCTCCTGACGGCATCCCTCCTGGGAGAGAACGATCACGTATTCGATGAGGTTCGCATCGGTTCTCGGCGTCTGATCGCTACAGGCGGAGATCCTCATGGCACCTGGTACAGCCAGTGCAATCTCTACCGTGACGGGTCCGGAGTATGGGCCATGCGACCAGCAACTCACACTGATTCCGAATCGGAAGAAGAGGAACCTTCCTTCCGTTGGACCGAACCCGACACTGTGGTGTGGTTGTTGCTGTCCGCTCTGCATCTGCTTGGCGTTCATGCCCGCGACCGGGCTGGGGCAACGGGCACAGCGTTGACCAGAGCTGTGGTGATCGAAAGCCGCTACTCCTACCCGGGCGGGCCGGACCGTCCCGGCCCGCTGGCCTTCATGGGCAACCGTCCCGAATATCAACTTCTGTACCCGCTACGGATCGACGGGGTGCACGCAAGCTTCGGTACTCGTACTCATCTGAGTACGCAGACCAGCAGCTTCGCTGAGAGTGAGGCTGTCGTCTTTTTGGACGAACTCGCGGACCCAGGGCCGGGTCTGACACAGGCTGCATCGTTCCTCGCCGATGAGCTCGTGCAGGCCTTCGGCATCCCGGAGGCCCCACCGCTAACCCGAGCTGGACAGCTCCGGCAATCCGGCTGGTCACGGCAGCTGCGACCCGGGATGGTTCGGTGGGCTGAAGCCCACGGAATCGAAATTCTGTCCAGCTAGCTGCTGCGGTCGAGCTGCCTCAGCTCGCACTATCGCACCACCGGCACACCAACCGCGATGTGAACCAGGTGGCGCTGCCCCTGCCCTGACAGACCGCCGGGGCAGGGGCAGCAGAGCTTTGGAACAACAGTCGGCGATCCATGGCAACGGCGCTGCACCTCGGGAGTGCAGCGCCGTGAGGTCAAGCTAAGCGCCGCTGACGGCCTTGAGGTCGCGGTGGTGGCGCTTGGGTGGGGGAGTGTCGTACAGCGGGATGGACGGCTCGAGGAGTTCGCCGGCGGCGATCCGTTCGGAGGCGGCCTGGATCGCGGCCTCCAGGTCCTCGGTGCTCTCGTAGCCGGCGATGTACGGGTGGAGAATGTAGAGCCGGTAGCTGCCCTCGGGTCGCAGCACCAGGTGCCGGTCGACCAGCAGCGCCATCGCGGTGCTAGCCGCGTTCTTGCTCAGCCCCACACGGGCCGCCAGCTCGCTCTGGGAGACACGGACCTCGCCACCGGGCTCCTGGAGGTCCGCCAGGGCGCTGAGGAGGTCGTAAGCGCCCTTGGTGAGGTCCATCTGGTGCAGCATCGTGTAGCCGGCGTTCGCGGTGATCAGCACGCCTGCTCCCCCTCTTCGTCGTCACCGAGCTCCAGCTGCACGCTGCGCGGCGGCGGTGGGGCGTTGAGGACCGGGAAGGCGCCCTCGGGCTGGACGCCGGTCCGCAGCACCGCCAGGACCTCCTGCTGCCGGTCTCCGTTGCCGCGGAACCCGATCAGCGGGTTGACGAACAGCACGCCGTTCTCCACCTGCTGGAGCATGTGCCACTCCTCCAGTCTGCCCATCGCCCGGGTCACATTCGACCGCTCGACACCGAGGTGCTTGGCGATCTTCGCATGCGTGGTCTTCACCCAGCCCTCGCGCTGCCGGCCGATGCAGAACACCAGCACCGCCGACTGGATGGGCGACATGCCGTGCTGCGCGATCAGCACGGCGAGGACGTCGGACAGGAACTCGTTGCTGACCGCGCTGAAGCCGTCGTAGCCGTACATCTCATGCGGCGCACGGTAAGTGATCTCGACCTTGACCTGCTGCGGCGTCCGCGTGCCCGTCGGCGTCTTCTTGATCACGCCGACGAACTTCTCGGTCAGGGTCTGCTGGTAGGCCGGGCTCCCGCCCTTGGGCACCGAGGACAGGCCGGGCTTGGCCCCGGATGCGGGGCGGCGGTCGGGCTGGCGGCGAACCATCGGTCCTGTCCGCTCCTTCTGTCGATCTTGCCGGTCGCAGCGGACTCTATCGGTTGTCCCACTGGACTTGGAGGATTTGTACCTGTCGGCGTGGCCCTTTGGTGCTGTAGACGACACAACGATTGGGCTGCACGCGCTACAGCACCATTCTGACCAGCAGCGTTGAACTTTTGTCCCTGTCAACTGGGAGAACTGCCGCCGATTGTGGTGTCCGCTGACACATTTCCGCAGGTCAGATGTGTCAGCGCCAACACATCGAATCTTGGGAAACCGCAGGTCAAACGGGGTATCGCGCGGCTGCTCTCTTTTCCTTAAGACACGCGCGCGGGCGGGCGCGCGAGGAGCCGCCGGAGCACGCCTCGCCTCGCGTGCGGCTCCATGGACCAACTGCAGGTCGTGGACAGCACCAACGGTTCTGAGTCTCGGGTGGTGGCGGGCCGCAACGTACAAACGCCAGCAGCGAGGTCGGCCAGCGTGGGAGTTCCGCCACACGGCCTGGCGGTCTCACAGCTCCTGCACCTCCGCACGCCGAATTCCAGCAGAATTCCCGGAAGGGGTTCCGTTCTTCGGCTGAGGCATTTACGGGCCGCAGTAATTGGTTTCGCAATCGCATTTCCTCAGCCTCAATCACGGGATTTCTGGCGGCCTGCCTTTCGGTACTGTCGGTGAGGTAAGACGCCAAGATGCACCGGGTGGGTGTGCTCCGGGGACGGTGTCTGAGTCCAGAGGTTAGCTCACGCTCACAGTTGACGCACAACCGATCGGCCCCCACGACCGGAACTGTCCGAAACCGATCCGCCCCCACAACCCCCCGACCGACCCCGACCCCCGCCGCGCCCCCTCCCCTCCTTGCCAGTCTGCTTGTCACCCACCCCCACTGGCCGCACCGAACCCGTGTTCCCGCACGGCCTACGGGGCGCGGAGCGCTCCGCCAGGACCCGAGCGGAGCGAGGGGCCACGGGCCGCCAGGGCGCGGGCTCCGCCCGCCTCCTGGCGGCCCGTCAACCCTGGAGCGAAGCGGAGGGGTTGGCCCGGCTCTGCCGGGCAGACCACGCGGAGCGTGGTCACGCAGAGCGAAGCGCTGCGTCTCGCTGCACATCGCGCAGCGATGTGGTACCCGCTCCGCGGG
>NZ_JBIUSD010000024.1:0-82271 GCF_044741185.1 Streptomyces sp. NPDC088197 | reverse complement strand
AGACGTCAGACATCTCGATCAACAGCCCAGGGGCCTCGCTCGTTTCGCCTCATGACCGTCACCCGATCGGTGGCCGTCTCGAAGAAGCTCATTGATGTGTGTCGTGAACTGACGCTCAGTGGGCCCGGATTGAGCCGTTGCTTCCTGACCGGACGCCGGAGCGGGGTGGGCGGTGGCGTGATCACCGGCAGGTGATCGATGCGATCGCGTTCAAGAACCGCACTGGCACGCCGTGGATGGACCTGCCCGAACGCTTCGGGTTCTGGAAGGGCGTCCACAACCGGTTGCGGACCTGGGCGGCGGACGGCACTTGGGAGAGGGTCTTGTCCGCACTGCTCGCCCAGGCCGACGCCGAAGGCGACCTGGACTGGGTCGTCGCCGTCGACTCCACGATCGTACGCGCTCACCAGCACGCCGCCGGGGCCCGTCAAAAGGGGCCCCAGCCTGCGAGCCGAAAGATCATGCCCTCGGCCGGTCCCGCGGTGGACTGACCACGAAGATCAACCTGGCCGCCGACGGCCAGTGCGGCCCGCTGACCAGGCCGCCAACCGCAAACGCCGCGGCAGCCGGGGCGGCAGGCCACCGTCCTTCGACCGCGACGCGTACAAACAGCGCAACACCGTCGAACGCTGCATCAACAAGCTCATGCAATGGCGCGGCCTGGCCACCCGCTACGACAAGACCGCCACCATCTACCTCGCCGGACTCCACCTCGCCGCCATCTTCATCTGGTCAGCACGATGATCCGAACGACACGTCCTAGGGGGGAGAGATCTCTCCCTGGGCCCGTCCGCGCGTGGGTGCCACGCTGAAAGAGACCTGATCAGCAGGTCTGCGAATGCACCCTTCCAGGCAGAGAGCGAGACGTACCCCCATGCGGGCAACGTTCATGTACAAGGCCGGGGACGTGCGCGTGCAGGACGCGCCGGACCCGACGATCGAGCAGCCCACCGACGCGGTCGTACGCGTCGTCCGTTCCTGTGTGTGCGGCAGTGACCTGCACCCCTTCCACAGCCTGTCCGCCACGGACGGCCCGGTCCCCATGGGGCACGAGTTCCTGGGCGTCGTCGAGGACCTGGGCGCCGAGGTCTCGGGACTGAGCGTGGGCGACCTGGTGGTCTCCCCGTTCGCCTTCGCCGACAACACCTGCGAATTCTGCCGCGCGGGCCTGCACACCTCGTGCCCGCACGGCGGCTTCTTCGCGGCGGGCGGCGTCGGCGGCGCCCAGGCCGAGGCGGTCCGCGTCCCGCAGGCCCAGGGCACCCTGGTGAAGCTGCCCACCGGAGTCGACACCGCGCTGCTGCCGTCGCTACTGACGCTGGCCGACGTGTACGGCACCGGCCATCACGCCGCCAAGCAGGCGCGGGTACGTCCCGGCGACAGCGTCACCGTCATCGGTGACGGGGCCGTGGGCCTGCTCGCGGTGCTGTCCGCCAGGCGGCTCGGCGCCGAGCGCGTCATCCTCATGGGCCGCCACAAGGTCCGCACCGACCTGGGCCGTGAATTCGGTGCCACCGACGTCGTCGCCGAGCGCGGCGAGGAGGGGATCGCCAAGGTCCGCGAACTGACCGGCGGACACGGCACCCGCGCCGTCCTGGAGGCGGTCGGCCACATGCCCGCGTACGAGACGGCCGTCGGCGTCGTCCGCCCCGGCGGAGTGATCAGCCGGGTGGGCGTCCCGCAGTACGCGAACGCGCCGGTCGGTTTCGGCAGCCTCTTCGGCCCCAATGTCACCCTGACCGGTGGCCCGGCTCCCGTGCGCGCCTACATCGAGGAGCTGCTGCCCGGGGTGCTGGGCGGCACGGTCGACCCCGGCCGGGTCTTCGACCAGACCGTGTCGCTGGAGGACGTACCCGAGGGGTACCGGGCCATGGACGAGCGCACCGCGCTCAAAACGCTCGTCATTCCGTAGCCGGTCCCCCGCGGGACCGATGCGGTGAGGGACGGAGGGAGGCCGTGTCACGGCCTCCCTCTTCGCGTGCTCCGCGTATTCCATGGACCCATGGAGTACCCCAACCTGGGAAGCTCAGGACTCGAGATCAGCCGTATCACCCTGGGGTGCATGAGCTTCGGGCGGTCGGGCACCGGCCGCGGCTGGGCGTTGGACGGCCCCGAGGCCGAACCGCTCTTTCCTGCTCGCCCGTCGCACCCAGACCAGCCCCCGGTCCGCCGGCCTCACCCCCGGTCCGGGGGTCCGCCGCACGCCCGGCCTGCGCCGCGAGGAACTGGCCACGCTCTCCGGGGTCAGCATCGACTACTACGCCCGGCCGCCCGCGAGGTCTTCCCCGACTGGGCGGACCAGATCCGCGGCTGTGTCGCATGGCCGCCACCACGACCTTCCAGCACCCCCGGGTCGGCAGGACAACCCTCGCGTTCCAGGGCATGGCCCTCGAAGGCACCGCGGGCCAGCGCATGGGCATCTACACCGCCGCCCCCGGCACCCCCGACCACGACGCGACGCTCCTGCTCGACATGACCGCCCCCCGTACCGCGCCGACGCCGTCCCGGCAGGAGCGCTGAGCGACCGTACGGCCCTGCCCTGCCCGGCCACGCGCCCGGTGGTGCGGCGCCCGCGCGGCTCGGCGCCGGATGCGGTCCTGGCCGGGACATCCCGGTCACCGTGGTGGCCGTCGCCTACGGCGCGTCAGATCAGCTCCCTGTGACGGGAGTGGTACCTGTTGACGGACGGTCGGGTGGGGAGTTCACTCTGCGAGCGGTTTGCCTACGGTTCCGGTCCTCGACAGGAAAGAGATCCGTGTCCACACGTCTCTTCGCCCCGCGTGCCGTCAGCGGCCGATCCTTACGCGTCAGGGCGTTCCTCACCGTCCTGGCGACCCTCCTGGCCCTCGTGACGGGCGCCGTCGTGGCAGGACCCGCCGCGTCCGCCGGGACGAGCGGGTCGAACAGGTCGAACAGGTCGAACGGGCCGAGCGGGCCCACGGAGCTTCCCACCGGGAATGACGCGACGACGGGGAAGGCCCGGACGGCGACCCTCGCCGCGCCCTCCGCCGTCGACACCTCGGTCGCCGAAGCCGCCGTCACACGCCTGCTCGGCCCCGATCACGCGCGCCAGATCGACCTGCGGGGCATCGCCGCCGGGTCGGGCCAGGACCGCTATCTGATCGAGGCGGCCGGCGGGCGGGTGCGGATCAGCGGCACCACACCGGGCACGCTCCTCGCGGGACTCGGCCAGTACCTGCGCGTCGTCGCCCACGCCGACATCTCACTCAACGGGGAGCAACTGCGGCTGCCCGACCGGCTGCCCCTGCCGTCCTCCCCCATCGGCCGGTCCGCGAACGTCGCCCACCGTTTCGCCCTCAACGACACCGACGAGGGGTACGCGGGCGCGTATCCGACCTGGCAGCAGTGGCAGCGGCGGATCGACGTGCTGGCGCTCGACGGCATCAACGAGATGCTGGTCTACGAGGGGCAGGAGGCCGTCTACGACAAGACCTTCCAGCACTTCGGCTACTCCGACGCCGAGATGCGCGCCTGGATCCCGCAGCCCGGCCACCAGCCGTGGTGGCTGCTCCAGAACATGTGCTGCGAGAACGGCCCGATCAGCGCGCAACTCCTCGACCAGCGGGTGACGCTCGGCCGCCGGATGACCGGCTATCTGCGGCAGCTCGGCCTCACTCCGGTGCTGCCCGGCTACTTCGGCACCGTCCCGCCGGGCTTCGCCGCGAAGAACGCGGAAGCCCATGTGATCGCGCAGGGAACCTGGAACGGCTTTCCCCGGTCCGACTGGCTGGACCCGACGACGGCGCTGTTCGGCCAGGTCGCCGACGCGTTCTACGGCGAGCAGAGCAAGCTGTTCGGCGACAGCTCGATGTACAAGATGGACCTGCTGCACGAGGGTGGCCAGGCGGGCGACGTCAACGTCGGCGACGCCTCCCGGGCCGTACAGAACGCCCTCGACCGGGCCCACCCCGGAGCGATCTGGGCCATCCTCGGCTGGGAGAGCAACCCGCGCGAGGAGACCCTCCGGGCCGTCGACACCTCCCGCATGCTCGTCCTCGACGGCAACTCCGACACCACGGGCGCGACCGACCGCGACCAGGACTACCTCGGGACCCCGTACGCCTTCGGCACGATCTGGAACTTCGGCGGCAACACCAACATGGGCGCGAGCATGGCGCTGTGGAACACGAAGTTCCATGCGTGGCTCGCCAAGCCCGGCACGGCCCTGAGCGGTATCGCGTTGATGCCGGAGGCGATCGACAACAATCCGGTGGCCGTGGAGTTCTTCGCCGATCTGGCGTGGGAGTCGTCGGCGGTCGACATGGACACCTGGATGGCCGCGTACGCCACGGCGCGCTACGGGGCCGCCGACCCGCACGCGGTGGCGGCCTGGCAGATCCTGGGCCGTACGGCGTACTCCTGGCCGGGCGACACCGGGACCAGGCACACCAGCAGCATTTTCTCGATCCAGCCCGGTCTGTCCGCGACGGCCGGTTCGGTCCCGTACGACCCGAAGGACGTCCAGCGGGCGTTCGGCGAACTCCTCCGGGTGGGACAGCCGTCGCGCGGCAGCACCGCGTACACGTACGACCTCGTGGACCTCGGCCGTCAGGTGCTGTCCAACGACACCCGGACGCTGCTGCCGCGCATCCGCCAGGCGTACACCGCCCGCGACACCGCCGCCTTCGACGCGCTCAGCGGGCAGTGGATGACCAAGCTGAATCTGCTGGACACGCTCCTGGGCGCCGACGGCACGTCGCTGTTCGGCGTCTGGCAGAAGGAGGCCGCCGCGCAGGCACCGACTCCCGCGGAGGCCAGGCGCCTCGAGTACGACCTGCGCACGCTGGTCAGCGACTGGACGGAGACCCATCCGATCCAGGACTACGCGGGGCGCGAGTGGAACGGCCTGGTCGGGGACTACTACGGGGCGCGCTGGCGGACGTTCTTCGACTCGCTCCGCACCGCGCTCAGCACCGGCGGTCCGCCGCGGGCCGTCGACTGGCGCGCGGTCGCCTCGACATGGGTCCACAAGGTGGCGCGCTATCGGAGCACGCCCACCGACGACGCCTATCAGCAGGCGCGGAAGGTCGCCGCGTACCCGGCGGGGCACGTGGACCTGGCCGCGGACCCCAAGGCCGGGCCGCCCGGCGCGACCGTACGGCTGACCGCGGTCTTCACCAACGACAACGCCCTGTGGCCCACCGGCGCCGCGAGCTTCGCGCTGACCGCGCCGGGCGGCTACACCGTCCGCCCGGTCGGCGGTGCCACGCCGTCGGTGCCCGCGGGCGGGACGGCCACCGCCGCCTGGGACGTGACGATTCCGAGCGGCGCCGCACCCGCCGGCCTGGCGCGTCTGACGGCGACCGTGCGCTGGTCGTCGGGCGGAGCCGACGACACGGTGTCGGCGACCGCGGCCGACACGACCGACGTCCTGGTGTCAGGACCGGTGGCCGAGCCCTATCGCACGGCGTCCTCCGCTTCCCCCGCGTCGATCGCCTTCGCCCAGCACGGCGACGTCTTCGGCATGGCAGGGGGCGGCGCGGACATCGGCGCGTCCACCGACCAGTACGGCGCCGTCTACCGGCCGCGGTGGCTGACCTCCGGGCAGGCCGTCGGCACGGAGGTGCTGGAGCAGGACGACAGCGACCCCTGGGCGCGCGCCGGACTCGTCGTGCGCGCGGACCTCGCGCGGCCGGGAAGCCCCGGTTACGCCGATCTGGCCGTCACGCCGGAGCACGGCTGCGTGTTCATGTGGGACGCCGACGGCAACGGAACCCTTGAGCACTCCGCGTCGAGCGGCGGATTCACCGGTCCTGTCCACCTGCGGATCAGCCGCGACGGCGACACCTTCACCGGCTGGTGCAGCCAGGACGGCACCGACTGGACCCGGGTGGGGTCGGCGCCGCTGCCCGGCGCCGCGCCCGCCGAGGACGCCGGTCTGCTCTTCTCCGCGGTCAACGCGTCCACCCACCGTCAGGGCGCCGCGCGGTTCGACGGGCTGACGCTGACACCGTTCACCGCGCGGGACACCTCGGGCGACACCGTACTGAGCCTCGGCAGGCCGACGACCGCCCTGTCCTACGAGGCGGGCAGCCCGCCCTCCGCGGCGGTCGACGGCGACCGCACCAACAAGACGTACTGGGCGAGCGCGATGGCCGGCGGCGACACCTGGTGGCAGGTCGACCTCGGCGCGGCCCACGACCTGTCGGCGGTCAACGTCCGCAATTACGTGGACGGCAAGCGCGCCTACACCTATACGTTGACCGGCAGTCTCGACGGCGTCCACTGGTTCGCCCTAGGCGGCAAGAACACCGCAGCGGTCGCCACGGACGCCGGGGACACGTTCTCTCTCACGGCCGTGGCGCGCTACATCCGTGTCGACGGCCTCAGCAACACCGCCAACACCTCCTTCCACCTCACCGAGGTCACCGTCACGGGCGCGGCCTGACGCCCACGGGGTGCGGCGGGGTGCGGCGAAATGCGGCCGTGCGCGAGGGTAGGGCGCAACGGCAGGGCGGGACGACCGATGTGACGGCAAGGTGGTGGCGGACGTGCGGGCTGTGGTGTTCGAGGAATTCGGGCGGGTGCCGGAGGTTCGGGAGGTGGCCGATCCGGGATGTCCGCCCGACGGGGTGGTCGTACGGGTGGAGGCGACCGGGCTGTGCCGCAGCGACTGGCACGGGTGGCTCGGGCATGACGACGGGATCACGCTGCCGCATGTGCCGGGTCATGAATTCGCGGGCCGGATCGAGGAGGTGGGTCCCGGGGTCAGCCGGTGGCGGGTCGGCGACCGGGTGACCGTGCCGTTCGTCTGCGCCTGCGGGAGCTGCGCCGCCTGCGCCCGCGGCGACCAGCAAGTGTGCGAGCGGCAGGAGCAGCCGGGCTTCACCTACTGGGGCTCCTTCGCGGAGCACGTCGCCGTCCCGCACGCGGACGTCAACCTGGTGGGGCTGCCCGACGCCATGCCGTACGCGACCGCCGCGTCGCTCGGCTGCCGCTTCGCCACCGCGTACCGCGCGGTGGTCGCGCAAGGCCGTACGCGGCCGGGCGAGTGGGTGGCGGTGATCGGCTGCGGCGGGGTCGGCCTGTCGGCGGTGATGATCGCGGTGGCCTGCGGGGCACGCGTGGTGGCGGTGGACACCTCGGCCCAAGCCCTCGGCCTGGCAAGGAAGTTCGGCGCCTCGGTGGGGGTCGACGCCTCGCGGGCCGATGTCGACACGGCGGAGGCGGTCCGCGCGGCGACCGACGGCGGGGCGCATGTCTCGGTCGACGCGCTCGGCTCCCCCGCCACCTGTGCGGCCTCCGTGGCGGGGCTGCGGCGGCGGGGCAGGCATGTGCAGGTCGGGCTGCTGCCGTCGGGCGGTGTCGCCGTCCCCATGGACCGGGTGCTCGCGCTCGAACTGGAGATTCTGGGCAGCCACGGCATGGCCGCGCACGCGTATCCGGAGATGATGCGGCTGGTCGCGGCCGGGACGCTCCGCCCCGATCTGCTGGTCGGCTCGGTCATCGGCCTGGACGCGGCGCCGGGCGCGCTGGCCGCCCTCAGCGACGGGTCGGCCGGCGGCGTCACCGTGATCACGCCGCAGAAGAAGTGAGCGCGGGCGTGGTGGGCCCGGGCCCGGCGGTCAAGGGCACGAAGTTATAGGCGCAGGCTCGACGTTATGGGCGCGGGCGCGGTGTCACCCGTACGGACGCGGCGTGCGTCGGCGCCGTCGTGCCGCGGAGCGGTTAGCTTCGGCGAATGCAGAAATGGTCCGGACTTCCGTATCCCCTGGGCGCGACCTATGACGGCTCAGGCACCAATTTCGCCCTCTTCTCGGAAGTGGCGGAGAAAGTCGATCTGGCCGTCATCGACGCGCGCGGGCGTGAACAACGCACCCCGCTGGCGTCGGTGGACGGATCGGTCTGGCACGCGTATCTGCCGGGCGTCGGTCCCGGCCAGGCGTACGGATATCGCGTGCACGGCCCGTACCGGCCGGACAGCGGGCACCGGTGCAATCCGGCGAAGCTGCTGGTGGACCCGTACGCGAAGGCCATCGACGGCCAGCCCGACAGCCACCGGTCGCTGCTCGGTTACCGCGACGACGGCTCGGACGAGCCCGACACCGCCGACAGCCTCGGCCACACCATGCTCTCGGTGGTCGCCGACCCGGCGTTCGACTGGGGCGAGGACCATCTGCCGAAGCGGCCGTACCACGAGTCGGTACTGTACGAGGCGCACGTGAAGGGCCTGACGGTACGTCACCCGGCGCTGCCGGAGAAGCTGCGCGGCACCTACGCGGGAATGGCGCATCCGGCGATCGTGGAGCACCTGACCGAACTGGGCGTCACCGCCGTCGAATTGATGCCGGTGCACCAATTCGTGCAGGACGGCCATCTGCGCGACCGTGGCCTGTCGAACTACTGGGGCTACAACACCATCGGTTTCTTCGCGCCGCACAACGCGTACTCCTCCAGTGGCACGCGCGGTCAACAGGTCACCGAATTCAAGGAGATGGTCAAGGCCCTGCACCAGGCGGGCATCGAGGTGATCCTCGACGTGGTGTACAACCACACCGCCGAGGGCAGCGAGCTCGGCCCGACGCTCTCCTTCCGCGGTATCGACAACGCCTCGTACTACCGGCTGGTGGACGACGACCCTCGGCACTGCTTCGACACGACGGGCACCGGCAACAGCCTGCTTATGCGGCACCCCAATGTGCTGCAACTCATCATGGACTCGCTGCGCTACTGGGTGACCGAGATGCATGTCGACGGTTTCCGGTTCGACCTGGCGTCCGCGCTGGCCCGGCAGTTCCACGAGGTGGACCGGCTGTCCGCCTTCTTCGACCTGGTGCAGCAGGACCCGGTGATCAGCCGCGTCAAGCTCATCGCCGAGCCCTGGGACGTCGGCGACGGCGGGTACCAGGTGGGCAACTTCCCCGCTCTGTGGAGTGAGTGGAACGGCAAGTACCGTGACTCGGTACGGGACTTCTGGCGTGGCGCCCCTTCCACCCTGCCGGAGTTCGCCTCCCGGCTGACCGGCTCCTCCGACCTGTACGAGGGCAGCCGCCGTCGCCCGCGCGCCAGCGTCAACTTCGTCACCGCCCACGACGGTTTCACCCTCCGCGACCTGGTCTCGTACAACGACAAGCACAATGAGGCCAACGGCGAGAACGGCAACGACGGGGACAGCAACAACCGTTCGTGGAACTGCGGCGCCGAGGGCCGGACGGAGGACAAGGAGATCCTGGCCCTGCGGGCCCGGCAGCAGCGCAATTTCCTCGCCACGCTCTTCGTGTCCCAGGGCGTGCCGATGCTGGCCCACGGCGACGAGTTGGGCCGCACCCAGCTCGGCAACAACAACGTCTACTGCCAGGACAACGAGATCGCCTGGGTGGACTGGGACCTGGACGAACCCCGGCGCAATCTGCTGGCGTTCACCCAGCGCGTCATCGCCCTGCGCTCCCGGCATCCGGTGCTGCGCCGACGGCGCTTCTTCCGCGGCGGGGACGGCAAGGGCACGCCGGATCTGGTCTGGTTCCGCCCGGACGGCCGCGAGATGGAGGAGGCCAACTGGCTGCGTGAGGACGCGCACGCGGTGGGCGCCTTCCTGAACGGCGACAGCATCCCCGAGCCCGGCCCGCACGGCGAGCGCGTCACCGACGACTCCTTCCTCGTCCTGGTCAACAGCCATGACGAGCAAGTGGACTTCACCGTCCCCGCAGGTGCCTTCGGCGACGGCTGGCAGATCGTCGTGGACACCGCCGTCGAATCCGACACGGGCGGCCCGGACGGACCGGGCATCCAGGCCAACGCGGTGGTGCCGGTGCACGCGCGGTCGATGACCGTACTGATCCGTCCGCGCACCGACTGAACCGACTGAGCGGCGAGCCGAACGCCCGGCCCGGTGGACTGACGGCCGGCCGGGCGGGCTGACGGCCGGGTGAACTGACGGCTGGGCGGGCGCGAGTCCGCTCAGCCGGTCGTCGTCACCGGGGCGCCGGGCGGACCCGGGACACCGTGCGCACCGGGGAGGAGCGCCAGCAGGGCCCGCTTGTCGGGCTTGCCGCTGGGTGCGACCGGCATCGCGTCCAGCACGGTGACGGTGGCGGGCACGGCCGCCTCGCCCAACTCCGCGCGTACGGCGCCGCGCAGGACCTCGGCGGTCGGCGTGCGCCCCACGACGGGTACGACGAAGGCGTGGGCGGCCTCACCGGTCGTCTCGTCGGGAGCCCCGACCACATAGGCCTGGTCGACGTCCGGGTGGGCGGCGAGCGCGGACTCGATCGCTCCCGCGTAGTGCAGGATCGCGTTGACGAAGATGACGTCGCGGGCGCGGCCGACCAGGCGCAGATAGCCGTCGTCCGCGAGGGTGCCGAGGTCGCGGGTGCGGATCCAGCCGTCGCTCACCACCTCGCGGGTCTGTTCCTCGTCCTGCCAGTAGCGCGACATGGCGCCCGCGCTGCGGACCCAGATCTCGCCGGGTGTGCCCGGCCGCACGGGGCGCCCCTGGGGATCGCGCACGCTGACATCGACGCCGGGCATCGGCCGACCGACCGAGTCCATCACTTGCTCCGGCCGGTCGGCCAAATCCTCGGGGGTGAGGAGCGCGAGCATGCCCGTCTCGGTCTGCCCGTACCCCTGGTGGACGGCGGGGCCGAGCCGGTCGGCGGCCTCGGCGAGCCGGTGCGGCGGCAGCGGTGAGCCCGCGACGAGCAGGACGCGCAGGCTGCTGGTGTCGATGTCCTCGGTGCGCAGGGTGTCGAGGATCTGGTAGAGCCGGGGGACGGTGCACAGGCACGCGGTGATGCGGTGGCGCTGCCAGATCTCCGGGAAGGTGAGCGGGGGTTCGGGGATCACGGCGGTGCCGCCGTCGAGCAGACACAGGGAGAGGTGTTCGAGCATGACGGCGCTGGTGAGGGTGCCGAAGACGAGGTAGCGGCGGTAACCGGCGGCGAGTCGGGCGGTGGTCGCGCTCCACCGCGCGGGCTGCCACGACCAGTGTTCGCTGAGCGCGCGGTAGGTCTGGGCGCAGCCCTTGGGGTGGCCGGTGCTGCCGCTGGTCAGGGTGATGAGGCCGATGTCGTCGGGGCGGCCGTGCGCGGTCAGGGCGTCGGGCGATGTGTCCGCCGGT
Organism: Streptomyces sp. NPDC088197; assembly: GCF_044741185.1. Lineage (NCBI taxonomy): Bacteria > Bacillati > Actinomycetota > Actinomycetes > Kitasatosporales > Streptomycetaceae > Streptomyces > Streptomyces sp. NPDC088197. The sequence goes on along the minus strand of NZ_JBIUSD010000024.1, from coordinate 71,194 downwards.
GCGGCCGACAGGTCGCGGTCCACGTCGAGCACGGGGCGGGTGCCCGCCGCCGCCAGGAGCGCGGGGGTCGCGGTCGAGTCGTCGGCGACGACCGCGTCGATTCCGGTGGACAGCACATGGGCGAGCTGGCTCGGCGTCAGTCCGGGGCGCAGCCCTGTGACGCGGCATCCCAGCAGGTGGGCGGCGATCTGGGCGGCGAAGCCGCGCGGGGTGACGGCGGTGGTGACGGCCACTCCCCCGCCGGGTCCGAGTCCGGCCGCCCGCAGTCCCGCGACGCAGCGGCGTACGAGGTCGAGCACCTCGCCGCGGCTGACGGGATATGACCGGAATTCGAAGGCCGGGGTGCCCGGATCGCGCAGGAAAGCGTCCACGAGTGGCTGGGGAAATACCGATTCGGCCGGATTGTTCACGGCGCTCTCCGATCCGGTGGGGCGGTCACGGGGGTCGCGTTTCGGCCGCGGACAACTGCAATGCCGGGAGGGAAACCTCGGCGGGCATATGTGTGCACGGCTCGCACGGCACACGTCGGGCACTTGCGCCGAAGCTGAAATTATCCGCCCGAAGACCAAGGACCATGGTGTGATATGGATCACATCCCTGCCTATAGATGTCTCCTTTAACTCTCAACTACGGTGACTCCGTCCATCTCAGGAGCCGGGAGGCCCAGTGTCCGGAGAAGAGCGGATCGATTACCTCGTCGTCGGTGCGGGACCCGCGGGAATCCAGGCGGCATATTTCCTGGAACGCGCGGGACGCGACTATCTGGTCGTCGAGGCGGGCGCGGCTCCCGGCACCTTCTTCACGAGGTTTCCCAGACACAGGAAACTCATATCCATCAACAAGGTGCACACCGGCTGGGACGATCCCGAGCTGAATCTGCGCACCGACTGGAACTCGCTGCTGTCCGACGAGGGCTCACCGCTGTTCACCGCGGTCACGCCCCGGTACTTCCCCGACGCCGACGACATGGTCGGCTATCTCGCCGACTTCGCCGGCACCCACCGCCTGCGGATCCGCTACGGCACGCGGATCACCCGTATCTCCCGGCGACCGGCGCAGGACGGCGGTCCGCGCGGGGACTTCGAGACCGTGGACCAGGACGGCACCGTCCGCAGAGCCCGGCGGCTGATCATGGCGACCGGCGTGTCCCGCCCCTACATCCCGCCCATCGAGGGCGTGGAACTGGCCGAGCGGTACGACCTGATGCCGGTCGACCCGGCCGGGTTCACCGGGCAGCGGGTACTGATCATCGGGCGGGGCAATTCGGCCTTCGAGACCGCCGACAACCTCATCGAGACGGCCTCGGTCATCCATGTGGCGGGACCCGGCTCGCTGCGGCTCGCCTGGCAGACCCATTTCGTGGGGCATCTGCGGGCGGTGAACAACAATTTCCTCGACACGTATCAGCTCAAGTCACAAAATGCCCTGCTCGACGGGGAGATCATGCGCATCACCAGGGACGGCGAGGACGGCCCCTACCGGGTCCCGGTGAAATTCGCGCGGGTGAACGAGGTGGTCAAGGAGATCACCTACGACCGGGTTATCCTTGCCACCGGTTTCCGATTCGACGCCTCGGTCTTCGCCGAGGAATGCCGCCCGGAACTGACCATCAAGGACAGATTCCCGGCGCAGACGGACGCCTGGGAATCCCCGAACGTACCCGATCTGTATTTCGCCGGCACGATCACTCAGGTGCGGGATTTCAAGAAGTCCACCAGCGGTTTCATTCACGGCTTCCGCTACGGTGTCCGCGCGCTGCACCGCATCCTGGAACAGCGTTACCACGACCGGCCGTGGCCGCGCCGGGAACTGGCCGCCGATCCCGCCGGTCCCGGCGACCGCACCGACCCCGCCGGACTCCCCGGGACGATCGCCGAAGCGGTGATCGAGCGGGTGAACCGCAGCTCCGCCCTGTGGCAGCTCTTCGGTTTCCTCGGCGACGCGGTCATCGCCTCCCGAGGACCGTCGGGCGAATCGGTCGGCTATCACGAGGAAGTGCCGGTCGACCATCTCCACCAGGCGGTCGGCGACGGCGTCTTCGGAGACGTCGGCCGCTATCTGACGGTCACCCTCGAATACGGCGCCGACCACGACAAGGTGAATCCGTTCGACATCTCCGTGGGCCGGGTGTCGCAGCAGGCGACCGCCGGGCTCGACGGCCGCTATCTCCACCCGGTGGTGCGGCTGTTCGAGAACGGCAAGCCGGTCGCGGAGCACCACATCACGGAGAATCTGGAGAACGAGTGGGACAGCGAGGAGGTCCACCGCGCCCCGCTCGTCCGCTTTCTGACGGACCATCCCGTCACGGGTGACGCCCCCGTCCCCGCCGCCGACCCGTCGTGAACGGGGTGCTGTCGGCGCTGCGGGACAGAGCCCGTGCCCGACTCGACCCGGTCCACTGGGACTTCTACGAGGGCGGCGCGGGCACCGAGACCGCCCTGGCCGAGAACGAACGCGCCTTCGCCCGGCTGGCCCTGCTGCCCCGGGTGCTGACCGGCACGGGCCACCCGGACACCAACGTGTCGCTGCCCGGCGGCCGGGCGTCGATGCCGGTGGTGGTCTCCCCCACCGCCTTCCACCGGCTGGCCCATCCGGACGGCGAACGCGCCACGGCGCGTGCTGCCGCGGCGGCCGACACCGTACTGATCACCTCGCAGGCGGCCACCACCGCCGTGGACGAGGTCACCGCCGCCGCCCGCTCGGTGCGGTCCGACGCCGTGGTGTGGTTCCAGCTCTATCTCCAGCCGGAGGCCGAGGTCACCGCCGCGCTCGTCCGGCGCGCGGAGAAGGCGGGCTGTACCGCGCTGGTGGTCACGGCGGACTCGCCGGTCTTCGGCCGCCGGGGCCGGGACGAGCGCAACGGCTTCCACGACCTGCCGCCGGGACTGGCCGCCGAGAACATGCGGGATCTGCCCGGCGCGCCGCCCGGCCGCACCCGCGACATCGCGATGTCACCGGCCCTGTCCTGGGACGACCTGCGCCGCCTGCGGGACGTCACCGGCCTGCCGGTTGTGCTGAAGGGCGTTCTGCACCCCGCCGACGCCCGGCGCGCGGTCGACGAGGGCGTACAGGCGCTGATCGTCTCCAACCATGGCGGCCGTCAGCTCGACGCGGCACCGGCCACCGTCGAGGCGCTGCCCGCGGTGGCCGACGCGGTCGGCGGGCGCGTCCCCGTGCTGCTGGACGGCGGAGTGCGCGGCGGCTGCGACGTGGTGGTCGCGCTGGCGCTCGGCGCGGCGGCGGTCGGCATCGGCAGGCCCGTGCTGTGGGGCCTCGCGGCGGACGGCGAGGCGGGCGTGACCGCCGTACTGGAGGAATTGCGGGCCGAGTTGGCGCATGTGCTGACGCTCTGCGGCAGCGCCGACTGCCGCGGCCCGGCACGCGATCAGGTCGTGGCGCGGGGGGCGAGGGCGTGCTGAGGCGCGCCGGGGCGGCGGCGCTCGCGCTGTCCGTCCCCTACTGGCTGCCGCGGACCGTCGTCGCCCTGCGGGTGAGGGTCTTCGCCCGGATCAACGGCCCGGAGGGCGTGGTCGTCCCCAACGCGGAGGTGGCCGCGGACCGCTTCACCGAGTTGTACGAGCATCCGGCCGCCAGCGGTCGCAGCAAGGGCGCGGCACTGTCCGATCTGTTCTGGTACTGGCTCTCCCCCGGTCCGGAGGTCCACCAGGAGCATCTGGAGCCGGGGCCCCGCTACGACGCCGTCGCCCGGACCACCGCCGCGATCATCGCCGGGACCAGCGCCGAACTCGCCGCGGCCGCGGCCCGGCGGACGGCGCTGGTGCTGGACGAACTCGTGCCGGGCGACGCCGCGTTGGTGCGGCTGCGAGATCTGATGATGCCGGTCTGGGCGGAGTTCTTCTACGGCCTGGTCTTCCGCGAGCCGTGCCCGCCGCACGCGCGCCGGCTCATCGTGGCCAATGCCGAGGACGTCATCAACTCCCTGAAGAACACCCGCCTTCGGCACATGCGGCGGCGCGAGCGGCTGACCCGCTACCTGCTGCGCAGGCTGGCCGCGGGGGACGTACCGCACGCGCTGCCCGCGGAGTTGGCGTCGCCGAAGGACCGCGCGCACTACCTCCAGGGCACCTTCTTCAACACCGCGGTCGTGCAGATGTCGGAGGCGATGGCGCATCTGCTGCTGATGCTCGCCGCGGAATCCGACGTCCAGCAGCGGCTGGCGGACCACCCCGAGGACGACCGGTACCTGTCCCACGTGATGAACGAGACGCTGCGGATGTACCCGCTGTTCGGCATCGCGCACCGCGTCACGGCCGAGGAGATCGACCTCGGCGGCGGCGCGCGCTATCCGGCGGGCACGGTGCTGTGCTTCGACTATCCCGCCTACCACGCGACGGGGTACGCCGATCCGGACACGTTCGACCCGGAGCGGTGGAATCGGACGTCCGCCAAGCACGCGCACCACATCCCCTTCGGGGTGGCCGCGAACCGGCCGTGTCCCGCCTGGCGGCTCGCCCCGCTGATCATGCGGGCCGCGACCCGCGAGGTGCTGGCCCGCTTCACCCTGCACACCGCGGTGTCGCACACCCGCTCCATCCCGCACCGCGCGCCCTGCCTGCTGGTGCGCCGCGACCGGCCGCTGCCGCGGTACCGGATCGCCGCCGTCCGGGCGTTCCTGCGGGTCCGCGACCGCTGGGAGGACGTCGGCCGCAGTCTGCTCCAACTGGCCTTCGGCACCTGGATGGTGCTGGACGCGCGGCGGCAGCGGCCGACAGAGCGGTGGTTCGCCGCGCACGACACACAGGGCCGCCCGCTGACCGGCGCGCGTCCGGGCGGTCACGGCCCGGACGACGACGCGTCCGGCGGGCCCGCGGACCGCTGTCCTCACCCCCACTGACCCCGGCAGTCACAGGCACTGCCTCCCCCCATGAATCCGCACCCGCCGAAGGGCAGCCCGCCATGTCCGCGACCGCGCTCGGCCCCGCCTTCCTGCTCGCCGTCGTCGTCATCCTCCTCACCTGCCGGATCGCCGCCTGGGCGCTGCGCCCGCTCGCCCAGCCGCCCGTGGTGGCCGAGATGATCGCGGGTGTGCTCCTCGGTCCCTCCGTACTCGGCCTCGTCGCCCCCTCGTGGGAGCACGCCGTCTTCCCCGCAGACCTGCGGCCCGTGCTGTACGTGGCCGGGCAACTCGGTCTGGTGCTCTTCATGTTCCAGGCGGGGTACGAATTCCGCGTCGACCGGATCAAACCGGTGGCCAGACCCGCCGCGCTGATCTCGACGGCCGGGATTCTCGTACCGCTGGCACTGGGCACCGCGCTGGTGTGGGCCGTGCGCGATTCGGTGCACACCGCTCCCGCCGGTGTGCCGATGTACGTGGCCGCGCCCTTCGTCGGCGTCACACTGTCGATCACCGCGTTCCCCATGCTGGCCAGGATCATCACCGAACGCGGCCTGACCGACACGGCGTTCGGCACCATCTCGCTCGCGGCCGGCGCGCTCGACGACGTCGTCGCGTGGATTCTGCTGGCGGGCGTCCTCAGCCTTTCTCGCGGCACCTCCGGGCCCGTCGTGCTCGCGGTGGCGGGCGCGGCCGGTCTCGCGGTGGTGCTGTTCGCACTGGTGCGGCTGCGCGGTCCCGCGATCCTGATCGCGGAGCGGCTGCCCTCGGATCAACTGCTGCTGGTGACCTTGCTGTTGCTGTGCCTGGCGGCCTGGTACACCGACCGGATCGGCCTCTACGCGGTCTTCGGCGCTTTCAGCCTGGGCGTCGCGTATCCGAGGGCGCCGAGGATCGACCGTACGCTGGAGGCCGCGGCGCCGGTCAGCCGCGTCCTGCTGCTGCCGCTGTTCTTCACGTACTCCGGGCTGAACACCGACACCGGTCTGCTGACCGACCCGACGCTGCTGCTGTTCGCCGCGGGCTGCACGCTGGCCGCCGTGGTCGGGAAGTTCGGCGCGTGCTGGCTGGCCGCCAGGCTCGCCGGGCAGAGCGGTCCCGTGGCGCTGCGGGTCGGCACCCTGATGAACGCGCGCGGGCTGATGCAGCTCATCGCCATCAACGTCGGGCTGGCGGAGGGCGTGGTGACGCGGTCGATGTTCACCGTGCTCGTCCTGGTCGCGCTGGTGACCACGGTGATGGCCACGCCGCTGCTGGCGCTGTGGGACCGGCGGGACGGCGGCGTCCCGGACGCGCCCGCCGTCCCCGCCGCCCCGCCTCCGTCGAAGGTCTCCGCCGTCAGCGAGTGAGGACGCGGCCTCGCCGCCGGGCCGGACGCGGCGCGGTCAGCGGGGCGCGCCGAACGAGCTGAGCGGTGTCGGACGCAGCGGCTTCCCGTGCCAGGCCGCCGTGAAGTCGCGGGCGGCGAGCGAGCACGTGAGCGTCAAGTGATGCGGGGTCTCCAGGAATCCCAGCTCGGCGACGAAGGTGTCGGCGTCGGTCCAGCCTGCGCTGACCGCGGTCGGTACGGGGACGGCGGGCCGTTCGGCGACCGCCCAGCCGGTCCCGGCGAAGCGCAGCGCGAACGGCGGCTCGTCCTCGTTCTTCGCCTGGTCGAGCGTGAGGATCCAGCCGTCGCCGTCGGCCGTCAACTCCACCGCCGTCAGGCTCGGTTGGGCCTCGGCCTCGCCGTCGCGCGGCGCGAACCGCACCCCGGACCACGCCTCGGTGTCGGCGGGCGCCGCCTCCCCCTCGACCGTCGGGAGGACGAGCCGGGACAGCCGCTCGCGCAGCGCCGCGTCCTCGGCCCTCTCCGCCGCGTCCTGCCCCGCGGCGCTCACCGGCTCCGGCCCGAAGGCGGGCAGCAGGTGCTCCCAGATCATGTCCATCACGGACTGCATGAGATCGGTGTTCGCGGTGATCGCGATCACCACGTCCTGCTCGGGCAGCACGACGCAGAACTGCCCGACCGCCCCGTCACCGCGGTAGCCGTGGCGCGACATCCAGAACTGGAAGCCGTATCCCTGCGCCCAGTCGGAGTTCCGCGCCTCGGGCGAGCCGTCGCTGTTGTCGACGTGCGCGCGGGTCGCCTCCGCGACCCAGGACGCCGGAAGGAGCTGCTCGCCCTCCCACACGCCCTTGTCGAGGTAGAGCTGGCCGAGCCGGGCGACCGCGTCGGTGGCGGCGTGCAGCCCGCTGTAGCCCAGCTCGCGGCCCGCCCTGTCGCGCTCCCACAGCGTCTCGCCGATGCCGAGCGGATCGAGCAGACGGGGCCGCAGGTACTCGGTCAGCGTCTGTCCGGTGGCGCGCTGGATGATGGCGCCGAGGGTGTACGTGGTGGGCTGGTTGTACGCGAACACCGAGCCCGGCTCGCGGTCCGGCGGGATCAGCAGGAAGCCGCGGACGGGCTCTTCCGCGTCGATCGCGTGCGCCTGGACCACGGTCTCGGACAGGTGACCGCTGGCCATGGAGGCGATGTGCCGCACCTTCATGGCGCGGCTTCCGGGATCGGTGATGTCGGCGTCGAATTCGGGGAAGTAGGAGATGACCCGGGCGTCCAGGTCCAGCAGTCCCTCCTCGATGGCGAAGCCCACGGCCGATCCGGTGAAGCTCTTGCTGATCGAGTAGAGCCGGTGCGGCCGGTCGGCGGTGAAGGGAGCCCACCAGCCGGAGGCGACCACGCGGCCGTGCCGCAGGATCATCAGGCCGTGCGGTTCGACACCGGGCGCCGCCTCGATCGCGTCGAGGAACGCCTGGACTCCGCGGGCGTCGACGCCTTGCGCGGCCGGGCTGCTGACGGGCAGCGGGTGAGCGGTCATCGGGCTTCCTCCTGCTGCTGGATCTTCGACGGCCATCCTCGCCGCGCCCCGGCACGGGTGTCCAGGGGGGTGTCGTCGGCGGGCCGCCGGACAGATCCGCGCGCGGGGCCGCCGCGTCCCCTCCGCCGGGTCCCGTACGGCCCCGGTGACGCGATGCGGTCGCGCCGAATAGCGGACATTCCGCATTCCGAATGGCCGCCATTCGCATAACGGGTGCGGATTTATCGGCGGCCCGACCGTCGAGAACTCCCGCTATTCGTCCCGCGGATGACCGCCTTCCGAAAGACGCGATCGACGCAGATGGGAGGCGTCGATACGTTCATCCCCAACTTGTCGACGGCGCGTTGCCGCCCACGTCGGGCCGTGTTCAGCAATTCGCGCCATGCAGGAGAGGACGTCATGTCACCCCCCCACCCCATGGTGATCGCACCCGCTCCACCCCGTATGAGCCGCCGTCTGCTGACCTGGGTACTGACCGCCCTGGCCATGCTCACCGTGGTCCCGCTGATGACGGTGACCGCCGCGACATCGGCCACCGCCGCCGAGACCCCCCTCAACCCCAGCCAGTTCCACGGCGTGCACTGGTCGCGCCTCGGGGACAACTTCACCTTCGACAGGCTCGTGCTCCAGGGCCTGTCGGCCAACGACGACTACAACTCCGCCAGGACCAAGGCCGACGGTATGTTCGCCGCCTTCCAGAGCACTCTGGGCGCCAACACCGTGCGGCTGCCGATGAATCCCGCCACGGTCAACTGGAACACCTACAACGCCGTGATCGACGCGGCGACGGCCAAGGGCTTCAAGGTCATTCTCTGTTACTGGTCGGAGGACGGCAGCAACACGATAACCAGCGCTTACCTGCCCACCTGGAATCAGATGTGGGACACGGAGATCGCCCGGTATCTGAGCAATCCGCTCATCTCCTTCGACCCGATGAACGAGCCCGTCGGCATGACCACTCCCCAGTGGCTCGACTTCGCCGCCAACTGGATCGCCCGGGCGAGCGCGGCCGGGCTGCCCAGGAGCCGGATGTTCATCGAGGGCGCCCAGGCCGACGGCGGCGGCTGGGGAAGCGACCTCAGGCCGCTGTGCAACGACTCCCGTTTCAACGGGGTCTATCTCGCGATGCACCGCTACGCCTTCCCCTACGGCGCGCGGTCGTACAGCGACTGGGTCAACGACATCAAGACCTACATGGGCAACTGCTCCTCGCGCACCGTCATCGAGGAGTTCGGCGCCGACGCCGACAACGGCATCAACTACGACGCCACGCCCAGCAGCACCACGCCCAAGGAAGTCGCCTTCCTGCGGGCCGTCACCGATGTCGCCCGCCAGTACAACCTGGGCACGATCTGGTGCCACGGCATAGGCGGCAGGACCACCAGTTCCGACCACGACTCGCTGAACATCCTCAGGCTCTACAGCGCGTACGGCGGCGGCACCCAGAATCTGCCGCTGTGGGTCCCGAACCAGACGGCCGTCAACCGCCTCGAATACGCCTGGGGCGCGTCCGGTGCGAGCACGACCCGGCTGCGCGATGTCGGGTACACCGCGTGCCTCGACATCCCCGGCGCGTCCCACGTCAATGACGTCCAGCTCCAGGTGGCGGGCTGCGGCGCCGGCGACAACCAGCAGTGGACACGCCAGTCCAACGGCGCGATCAGCGTCTACAACGGGACGAAGTGCCTGGACGCCCAGGGCTTCGGCAAGACCAACGGCACTCATGTCATCAGCCATGACTGTCTGGGCACCGCCAACCAGCAGTGGCTGTTCTTCTCCGACGGCACGGTCCGCGGCGTCGACTCGCACCTCTGCCTGGACGCCGACCTCTACAGCGCCCAGAACGTCCAGCTCTGGTCCTGCGGGAACGGCACCAACCAGAAATGGCAGCTCCTGTGACGAGGACGCCTGCCGGGCACATGCGCCGCCGGTCGCGGAGACTCCACCCCGCGGCCGGCGGCGCTCGCCGAGTCGGCGGGCGGCGGCACCGCCCGGGGGACGGCGGAAGCCGCCGCTCCGGGCCATTCGCTTAACGGATTGACGCCTCCCGAAACACGAACTTCACACGCACGACTCTTGGCCTTAGCGTCATCCGCATCCTGACAGGCCGATATACGGCGTCCGGAGATCAGGTGTACCGGGGCGTCAGATCAGGTGTACCGGGGCGTCAGATCAGGTGTACCGGGGCGTCCCCCATCACTTCACGGAGGAAACATGTCTGCCGGAATTGCGAGCCGAGGATGACGGGCGGGGCGCCGGCGATCGTGGTGCGCAATGTGTCGAAGTCGTTCGGCGGTGTCGCGGCGGTCCAGAATGTGTCCTTCACCGTATCGGGCGGCGAAGTCGTCGCATTGGCGGGTGAAAACGGCGCGGGGAAATCCACGGTGAAGAACATCATCGGCGGCATCCTGCGTCCCGACACCGGGCGGGTCGACTTCGGCGGGCCCGGCGCCGACGCCGACAAGGCGGGTGCGGCGGGCGGTGCGGCGGCCGGAACGGGCGCTGCGAGAAAGCGCTCAGGTGTTGCCACGGTGCACCAGGAGACCAGTCTCTTCCCGGATCTCACGGTCGCCGAGAACATCCTCATCGGCCGGCTGCGCGACGGCCGCTCGCTGACCGTCAGGCCAGGACACCTCAAGCGGCTCGCGGCGCCCGTCCTGCACCGTGTCGGCGCGCGCTTCGGCCCGGAGGCGCTCGTACGGGACCTGTCCGCCGGGCAGCGGCAGTTGGTGGAGATCGCCAAGGCGCTGGCCACCGAACCGCGGGCCATCGTCTTCGACGAGCCGACCGCTTCGCTCAACCTCGCGGAACGCGAACTGATCATGCGGATCATCGAGCAGTTGCGCGCCGACGGAGTGGCGGTTCTCTACATCTCGCACTATCTGGAGGAGATCGCGCGGCTCAGCCAGCGCATCGTGGTGATGCGGGACGGACAGGTCGTCGGCGACCGCCCGACGAGCGAACTGGACCGCAGCGCGCTCGAAGCCCTCATGGTGGGACGCGAACTCGCCCGGGGATACCCGGCGCTTCCGCGTCCGCGGTCCGAGACCATGCTCTCGGTGCGGGACCTCGACGACGACGCACGCGTCAGCGGGGTCTCGTTCGACATCGCCAAGGGCGAGATCTTCGGGCTCGCGGGGCTGATGGGCTCCGGTCGCACCGAGGTCGCCAGGGCCGTCTTCGGGCTCGGCGGCAGGACCGGGCGGATCGAGATCGCGGGGCAGCCGCTGCGCCGCGGCGACGTCCGCGCGGCCATCGCGGCCGGAATCGCGTTCGTCACCGAGGACCGCGCGCACGAAGGGCTCTTTCTGGAGCGGCCCATTCGGGAAAGTCTCTCCCATGTCGACCTCGGCTCGGTCTCCGCCGCGCGAAAGGGCGGCTGGCTGGACCGCCGGGCCGAACGGCGTCTGGCCCAGGAACTCGCCGCCAAGGTCGGGCTCGTCGCCCGCGGCGGCCTGGAATCCGGTGGGAATTCACTCAGCGGCGGAAACCAGCAGAAAGTCGTCATCGGCAAGTGGCTTGCCAGGAAACCACGTCTGATCATTCTGGACGAGCCGACCCGGGGAATCGACGTCGGCGCCAAGGCGGAAATCTACCGTCTTCTCATCGATCTGGCCGACAGCGGATCGTCCATCCTGCTCATCAGTTCGGAAATGGAGGAAGTGCTCGGCCTCAGCCACCGCGTCGGGGTCATGCACGACGGCAGATTGGTTGACATTCTCGACAGGTCCCAGGCCACTCAGGAAACGGTGATCAGGCTCGCCACGGGCGGCGTCCGATGAGAACCCCTTCGTGGCTGTACGACGGCCCCCGCGCGCTGGTGCGGCGACAGCCGCTGCTGCCCGTGCTGGCGGTGCTGCTGATCGTTCTGTCGGTGTCCTACGACGGCTTCGCCGGTACGGCGAACTTCCGCAACATCGCCGTACAGGCGAGTCCCCTGACCATCGCCGCGGTGGGCGCGACCTACGTGGTCATCACGTCGGGAATCGACCTGTCCGTCGGCTCGATGCTGTTCCTGGCCGCCGCCGTCGAGTCCAGCGACGCCCTGATCGGCAGGCCCGCGGGCGTGGTGTTCCTCGCCGTCGCCGCGGCGGGGGTGTGCATGGGGCTGCTCAACGGCGCCGCGGTCGCGACGAGCCGGGTGCCCGCCCTCATCGTCACCCTCGCCACTCTCCAGGTGTTCCGCGGCGCCGGGGGTCATATCACCGGCCAGCAGAACATCAACCTCCCGGCGAATCTGCGGGACAGCGGCACATCGGCGGTGCTGGGGGTTCCCGCGCCGGTCTGGCTGGCGGCGGCCGCGGCGCTCGGCGGGGGCTGGGTGTTCAGCCGCACGCTGTTCGGTCGGTATCTCCAGGCGGTGGGTTCCCACCGCGACGCCGCCGTCAACGCGGGCCTGCCGGTGAAGTGGGTGACCGTCGGGGCGTACGCGCTGGCCGGGCTGCTGGCCGCGCTCGCGTCCCTCACCCAGACCGGCCGCCTCGGCGCCGTTCAGCCGTCCATCGGCCAGGGCTACGAACTGACGGTCATCACGGCCGTCGTCCTCGGCGGGACGAGTCTGTTCGGTGGCCGCGGCAGCATCACCGGCACCGTCCTGGGCGCCCTCGTCCTCACGACCGCGCAGACCGGACTGGTGTTCTCCGGGGCCTCTCCCTATGTCTTCGACATCGTCCGGGGCGCCGTTCTGCTCGTCGCTGTTCTCGCCGCCGCCGTCCGGTGGCGCAATCCGGTCCGGCTGTTCGGTCCGACCCGTACCTCTCCGTCGGACGGCCCCCGGACCGTGCCCGCGGAGGCCGGCGCAACGAAACTGAAGGAGCTCAGATGAAGCCGAACCTGATCACAAGATGCGCGGCCGTCGCGGCCGTGGCCTGCCTGGCGCTGACGGCCTGTGGCTCGTCCTCGAAATCCGGGGCGGGATCGACGTCCGGGGGCAAGCACGGCACGATCGGGGTCAGTTTCGATCTGCTCAACGCGATCCGCACCTCGGAGAAGGTCTCCATCGAGAAGGCGGCGGCAGCGGCCGGTTACAAGGTCGTCTTCTCCGTCGCGGACCAGGACGCGCAGAAGCAGGCGTCGCAGATCCAGGATCTGATCCAGACCCGCAAGGTCGACGCGCTCATCGTCATCGCGCAGGACGGGAAGCAGATCGCCTCCTCGATCAGCCTGGCCAAGGCCCGTCGCGTTCCCTTCGTGACCATCGACCGGGCGGTCGCCGACGTACAGGACGTCACGTTCCAGATCACCGGCGACCCCAAGGCGGACGGCAAGCTGGCGGCGGACGAGTTCGCCGTGGCGGGCAAGTCCAAGCCGTTGAAGGTGCTGGAGCTGGTGGGCGCGCTCACCGACCAGAACGCGATCGGCCGCAGGGACGGCTTCGACCACACACTGGACGGCAACCCCGACGTCACGGTGGTCAGCCGGGTCCCCACCAACTGGGACCCGTCCCAGGCACTGGACGGCACCTCCAACGCGCTGCAGAAGGACTCCGGCATCAACGCGATCTTCGTTCCGTCGGACTTCCTTCTGCCGTCCGTGCAGTCGGCGCTCACCACCGCCAAGCGGCTCGCTCCGATCGGCGACCCCAAGCATGTGTTCCTGGTGACGATCGACGGTGACGAGAACGGCTGCAAGGCCATCAAGGACAAGACCCTCGACGCCGACATAGCCACCCGCGTCGACCAGTTCGGCAAGGAGGCCGTCGCGTCGATCGCCACGGCGCTGGCCAAGCAGACCGTCAACCCCAAGACGGTCCAGAGCGCGGGCGTGACTCTCAACCAGGCCAACTTCGCGGCCGTCAGCTCCCAGGTGTGGGGTTGCGGTGCCTGAGACCGCCGACACCGGATCGCGTCCGGGCCGCCTGTCGTGGCTGCGTGATCCGGCCCGTCGTCCCGCCTGGTTCGGCGATCTGTCGATGCTGCCGGCTCTCGCCGTGCTGATCGCCGTCCTGAGCCTGACCACCGACGGCCTGCTGACGTCGTCGAACATCACCAATGTGTTCAGCCAGTCGGCCGTCGTCGCGATCGCCGCCATCGGCGCGACCTTCGTGATCCTCACCGGCGGCATCGACCTGTCCACCGGGAGCGTGATCGGCGCCAGCGGCGTCGCGGGGGCGTGGGTCATCACCACGACCGACAGCGTCGCGGCGGGCATCACGTTCGCGCTGCTGACCGGGGCGGCCATCGGTGTGCTGGTCGGACTGCTGGTCGCCAGGCTGCCCGTCGTGCCGTTCGCGGTGACGCTCGCCGCGCTGTACGTCGTCAGCGGCGCCACGACGCTGCTCAGCCACGGCAGGACGATCGCCCCCGTCCCGACCGGTTTCGTCGACTTCAGCATCGACGGGCCCGGCGGTGTGCCGTACGCCGTGTGGATGACGGTCGGGCTGTACGTGGTCGCACAGGTCGCCCTGACGCGCACGGCGTGGGGCCGCCGGGTCCTGCTGCTGGGAGCCAGCGAGGAGGTCGCCCGGATCAACGGGGTCAACGTCCCCCTCATGAAGACCAGCGTGTACGCGGTGGCCGGTCTGTTCTCGGCGCTGGCCGGTGTCGTGCTGACCTCGGAACTGGCCGGGGCGGGAGCGAGCATGGGCAGCCCCCTGCTGCTCAACGTCGTCGGCGGCGTGGTCCTCGGCGGCACCAGTCTGTTCGGCGGTCGGGGCAGCCTGCTGCGCACCGCGACAGGGGTGCTGTTCCTCGGCTTCCTCTCCAACGGCATGAGCCTGCTCGGACTGGCCTCCTACGACCAGCAGATGGTGACCGGCGCGCTCATCTTCGTCGCCGCCTGCGGGGACGGTCTGGTGCGCTGGGTACGCCCACGATCGGCCACCGCCTGACCGCTGCCGTCGCCGTCGCCGTACCTCACTCAACAACTCGACCCATGGACGAAGAAGCAGGCGATCAATGAGATTCACCCACAAAGTCGCGGTGGTCACCGGCGCCAACTCCGGCATCGGCCGGGCCACCGCCGTACGGCTGCTGGCCGAAGGCGCCCAGGTGCTCGCGGTCGACCTCCGCCATGACGCACCGTGGCCCGAGCCCGACCGCGACCGGCTGAGCACGCTCACCCTCGATGTCGCGGCGGCGGACGCCGCCGACGTCCTGACCGACACCCTGCGGTCGCGCTTCGGGCGCGTCGACGTGCTCGCCAATGTGGCGGGCATCCTGCGCATCGCGCCCTTCCTCGACGTGAGCCGCGCCGACTGGGACCGCGTCCTCGCGGTGAACCTGACGGCGCCGTTCTTCCTCGCCCAGGCGGTGGCGCGGATGATGGTCGACACGAAGACTCCCGGCCGCGTCGTCAACGTCTCGTCGGTGCACGCCGTCGTCTCCGAACCGGGCGCCGCGCCGTACACCGCGACCAAGGGCGGTCTCGAGGCGATGACGCGGACCATGGCGTCCGAACTCGCCCCGCACGGCATCACGGTCAACTGCGTACGGCCGGGGCCGGTGCGTACCGGCATGAGCGACCCGATCTACACACCCGCCGTCGAGCGGGCGCTGGAGTCCCGCGTGCCGCTGGGCATCGCGCCGCCCGAGTGGATCGCGGCGGCCATCTGCTACCTGGCGTCCGACGAGGCGTGCTACACCACCGGAGCCGGTCTCGATGTCGACGGAGGGTACGCGATGGACGGCGCGCTTCCCGGATTGGCGTACTCGTGAGCGCCCGGGAGCCGCGGGTCGCGGTGGTCACCGGGGCGGCGTCCGGCATCGGCCGGGCCACGGCGCTCCGGTTGGCGGACACGGGATACGACCTCGCGGTGCTGGACATCGACGCCGACGGCCTGGCGCGGACCTGCGCGGAGATCGAGAAGGCGGGGGGTACGGGCCGCGCCTTCCCTGTCGACCTGCGCGATCCCGACGCGGTCGGCTCGGTCACCAGGGAAGTCGCCGTCACGCTGGGGACGCCCGCGCTGCTGGTGAATGTCGCGGGCACCGGACTCGCCGCGACGGTGCTGGAGACCAGCGACGAGGACTGGGACCGCGTCCTGTCGGTCAATCTCACCGGGCCCTTCCTCACCACCCGCGCGATGCTGCCGCTCATGCTCGACAACGGCGGTGGCGTGGTCGTCAACGTCGCCTCGGTCGCGGGCCAGGTCGGCCTCGCCCGGCGGGCCGCGTACTGCGCCTCCAAGGCGGGGCTGGTCGGGCTGACCCGGGCCATCGCGGTGGACCACGCCAAGGACGGCATCCGGTGCGTCGCGGTCTGCCCCGGCACCGTCGCGACCGAGTGGATCGACAAGATCGTCGCGAACGCCCCCGATCCGCTCGCGGCCCGGCAGGCGATGGCCGCCCGCCAACTGGACGGACGGCTCGGCTCGCCCGAGGAGATCGCCGCCACGATCGCCTTCGTCGCGGGCCCGGACGGCCGCTTCATCAACGGCGCGGCGCTGATCGTCGACGGCGGCCTGACCGCGGCGTGAGCCGTCCTCGGAAGGGGACCGGCCGTACGCCGGGGAGTGACGGTCCGGGGTCCGCCGGGGCCGCCTCTCGCGGACGACGCCGTCCGCGAGAGGCAGCCCCGGTCCCCGGCCGGACCGCGCTGATCAGGCATTGATGTCCTGCACGCCCGTAGTGGCCCGGGGGGCGATCGGGTAATTTGGCCGCACACGAAAGGAACCGTCAGTGACCCTGTCCACAGGTGACAACGACGTCCCGTCCGAGCAGGGGACCACGGTTCCCCGCGACGCGATGTCGCTGCAGACAGCGTGGCTGCGCAGCTTCCTCGCGGTCGCCGACCGGGGCGGATTCGGCACCGCCACGCATACTCTGCACCTTTCGCAGTCGCGGGTCAGCGCGCACATAGCGGCGCTGGAACACGCCCTGGGGGTCACGCTCTTCGACCGCAAGGCCCGCCCGGTCTGCACCACGCAGGCGGGTGACCTCTTCTACGGTCACGCGCGGGCGGCGCTCCAGGAACTCCAGCGCGGTGTCGACGCCGCCCGCAGTACGCAGGACCAGATCGTCGCTCACCTCACCGTGGCCAGCTACCCGTCGGTCAGCTCCACCTATCTCCCGACGCTCCTCCAGGTCCTCAAGGCCGACCATCCCGGTCTCACCGTCGAGCTCTGGGAAGGGACCGCGGCCACGTTGGAGGAGGCCGTCGCGACGGGCACGGTCGACATCGCCTTCCGGCCGACGCTGCCGAAGATGCGCGAGCCCACGCTGTGCCACCGCACGATCTGGCGGGAGGACATCGTCGCGGTCATGCGGGACAACGATCCGCTGGCGACCAAGGCGACCGTCCGCGTGGACGACATCCTCTCCCGGCCCCTCATCGGCAATCCGGCCGGTTCCGAGGAGGAGGGCGGCGGCTACGACCTGCGGCACATGCTCGGGGAGTACGAGTCGAAGGCGGACATCGCCTATCTCACCGATCATCCCGCCACGCTCATCGCCCTTGTCCGGTCGGCGTTCGGCATCGGGATCATCAACCAACTGGCCGTGGAGACAACGACGACGGACGGTCTCACCGTCCGCCGTATCGAGTCGCCCACCGCCCACCGGGACGTCGCGCTGTTCTGGCCCCGCCGGCGTTCGAGCAACGCGGCCGTCTGCGCCTTCCTCAACGCGCAGGGCCGCACGCCGCTCCCGGCGAGCGTACGGCCCCTTCCGCCGACGGCCTGAGCCGGTCGCCCGGACGCCGCCGCCGTACGCGCCCGGAGCGGCCTTCCCGTCTCAGCCGCGGAAGGCCGCCACGGGGACGCCGCGCGTGTCCGTGGCGACGACGAAGACGGAGCCGGACAGCGGGGAGCGCTCCAGATCCTCGGCGGACAGGCCCTCGCGGGCCGAGGTGACGTACAGCCTGCCGTCGGCGCCGAAGGCACAGCTCGTGGGCTGCGGGACGGGCACCGGTACGCGTCCGATCACGCGGCCCGCCGGGTCGTAGCGCCGTACCTCGGCGCCGCCGTGCATGGCTGTCCAGAAGCAGCCGTCGACGTCGACCGCCAGGCCGTCGGGGACCCCGGAGCCGTCGGTCTTCGTCAGGACCTCAAGGCCGCCCAGTTCCCCGGAGTCGGCGTCGAACGCGCTGCGGTAGAGCAGTCGGGCGTAGCTGTCGGCCAGGTACATCACGGTGTTGTCGGCGTTCCAGCCCAGTCCGTTCGGCAGGACCAGCCCGTCCGCGACGACGACGCTCGGGGCGTCTGCGTCCCAGCGGTGGAGCCGTCCCTGGCCGGGGGCGAACCGCATGTCGTTGCTGCCCGCCCAGAACCGTCCGCGGGCGTCCACCTTGCCGTCGTTCATCCGCAGGTTCGGCTCCGGCAGGACCGGGTCGACGACGGTGGTCACGCCGTCGACGAGGAAGCCGAATCCGCCGGCCACGGCGGCGGCGAACCCGTCGTCGTGGGCCCGCGGCGCGACCGCGCCCACCATGACACCGACCTCCGTCACGGTCTGCCGCCCGGTGGCCAGGTCGTCCTCGTAGACCGTGCCGCCGTAGATGTCGACCCACACCAGCCGGCCGGTCCTGGGGTCGAAGACAGGGCCCTCCCCCACCTCGGAGGTGTCGCTGCGCACCGCGACATCCAGATCGGTGTAGGTCCGCACACTGCCCATGACGACTCCGTTTCCGCGTGACGTCCACGTTTTCCCGCGTGTTCTTCGGCCGCATGCCTCTTCTGCGTGCTGTTCCGGGCAGTCGCGGCGGCCCCTGCCGGACAACCTCGCCCGCAGCCGTGGCCACTGTCAACGGCGGATAGCGGATGGCGGGGATCCGGGCTGCGAATGGGCCGTTTCCCGTGGTCGCGCACGGCCCAATTCACAGCGGTGGCACGGCGTTCGTCCCCTCCGGCCGGGGTGCGTGCAGCACCGCCCTGATGAAGGCGCGGGCCGCCGCGCCCAGCGGCCGTTCGGAATGCCACCAGGGCCCTCGCCAGGTCCTGAGCCCGCACGGGGACCTCGCACGGGACCCCGAGCAGGACCCTGCAAGGAGACCCCTCACAGATAGGCAGGCAACCTGCTAATCTATTCGACAGGCAGCCTGCCTATTCGAGGCCGCTGCGACCCGCCCTGGACCACGCCCGAACGCGGGCGGCAGGGGACCGGCGGGCGCGGGAAGCGAGAGGAGTCACGCGGTGAAGGTCATCGCACGCGGTGCCGTACCGGTACTCGTCAGCGGGGCGCACGGCGACAGGCGGGGAAAGCCCTTCGGCGCGCGCTTCGTGACCCCGCTGTACACGGGGGCCGCGCTCAATCCGGTCAACAGCTCCATGATCGCGACGGCTCTGGTCCCCATCGCCGCCTCGCTGGACATACCGGTCGGGCGGACCGCGATCCTGATTTCGAGCCTCTATCTGACCAGTGCGATAGCGCAGCCCGCGGCCGGACGGCTGGCGGAGGTGTTCGGCCCGCGCCGGGTGTTCCTGACCGGCACGCTCATCGTGCTCGCCGCGGGCGTGATCGGCGCGATCGCCTGGAATCTGCCCGTCCTGGTGCTCTCCCGCGTCCTGATCGGCGCGGGCACGTCCGCCGCCTACCCCTCCGCGATGCTGCTGATCCGCCGCCGGGCGACCGCGGTCGGTCTCCAGGATCCGCCGGGCAACGTCCTCGGCGGTCTGGCGGTCGCCGGTGCGGCCACCGTGGCGATCGGCCCGGCCGTGGGCGGGCTGCTCGTCGGCGGGCTGGGGTGGCAGACCGCGTTCCTGGTCAACGTCCCGGCCGCCGGTGCCGCCTTCGCGATGGCGCTGCTGTGGATCGACAAGGACCCCGCCCGCGCCGGGGGCCGCTCACCCCGCGAGCTGGCCGTACGCATCGACGTCGTCGGCATGGCGGGCTTCGCGGGCGCCCTCACCTCGCTCCTGGTCTTCCTGACCGGGCTGCCCACGCCGGACTGGACCGCGCTGGCGGCCGCGGTCGTCCTGGCGGGAGCACTCGTCGCCTGGGAACTGCGGGCCGCCCGTCCGTTCCTCGATGTGCGGCTGCTCGCCTCGAAGCCCGCGCTGACCCGCACGTATCTGCGCAACGGGCTGACGCTGATGGGCACCTATGTGATCCTCTACGGTCTGACCCAGTGGCTGGAGGCCGCGCACGGGCTGTCCGCGTACCAGGCGGGCCTGGTCCTCGTCCCGATGGGCGCCCTGTCGGCCGTCACGGCCCGGATCGCCTCGCGCCGCACATCGGTGCGGGGCGTGCTGATCGGCTCCGCGGTCCTGCTGCTGCTCGGCGCGGCGGCCGCCCTGCCGCTCACGGCGCACACACCGGTCGCCGCCGTCGTCGCCGTCACCGCGCTGTTCGGCCTCACCTCGGGGGCGAGCACCGTGGCCAACCAGACGGTCCTCTACCGCGAGTCCCCGCCCGAGAGCGTCGGCACGGCCTCGGGGCTGCTGCGCACCTTCGGGTACATCGGCTCGATCGCCTCGGCGGCCATCACCGGGATCGCCTTCCACAGCCGCGTCGACGACACCGGCCTGCACCGCATCTCGTGGTCGCTGGTCGCCATCGGCGCCGTCGTCCTCCTCATGACCGTCTTCGACCGCCACCTGGCCGGTGTCCGACAGGGCTCCGCGGCGGCGGTCGATCCCCCCGTCCGACACGACCACACCGCTGAACCGCACCGCTCAGGTGATCCGCGTCTCTCAGAAAGTACCGACATGACCACCCCCGCCCAGCCCGTCGTCGCCTCCCGTACCGCCCTGCTACTGATGGACTTCCAGCCCGCGGTCCTGGCCGCCGTTCCCGACGGCGAGGCCGTGCTCGCCCGCGCCCAACAGGCCCTGGCCTGGGCACGTTCGCTGGACATCCGCGTCGTCCACGTCCGCGTCGCCTTCGCACCGGAGGACTTCGCCGCCGTGCCCGACCGCAACAAGTCCTTCGCCCCCGTCGCCCGGCACGGATTCCTCGCCGACGGCAGCCCGGAGGCGGACCTGCACGACGCGCTCGACGTACGGGAGGGCGACGTCGTGGTGCGCAAGGTCAGGGTCGGCGCGTTCTCCGCCGCCACCGGACTCCACCCGACGCTGCTCGGCCAGGAGATCGACACCCTCGTCCTCGCCGGGCTCTCCACCTCGGGCGTGGTGCTCTCGACCGTGCGGCACGCCGCCGACGAGGACTACCGGCTCTACGTCCTCAAGGACGCGACCGGCGACCCCGATCCGGAGGTCCACCGCGTGCTGACCGAGAGGGTGTTCCCGAGCCAGGCGGACGTCATCACCACCGACGATCTGTCCGCGCTCGGCAAGCAGGCTTGAGCCCCCGCTCCCGACGTGAAGTCGGTATCCGGAAATCGGATCGGGCCCATATGCGATACGGGTCGGCGGTGTTGTCCGGGCAGTGCCCCGCCTCCCGGCTCTGAACTGGGCCGATCCGCTTTCCGAATAGGGCTGTTCCGACATCCACGCTTCACTGTCGCCGAGGTGCGCACGTATCGTCCTGAGGTATGGACATCCCACTTTCCAGTCCCCTGTGCGCAATTGAAGAGTTGCCGGAAATCCGCCGCGGTGGATTCACGGAACGGGACCCTGAATCAGCGCACACAGCGGATGAGTGGGTGAGCTTTCCCTCGGTGTTCGGGGATCTCCCGCCGGATTCCGGCGCGGGTCTCCTTCCGAACTCCGTCCGGCCGGTGTGCGCATGACGAACGTGCGCGGAACGGACACCGGCGCGGCGGCGCCCGCGCGGACGGCCGGTGAACCGGCCGTCCCGCTGGTCGCACGGCCCGGCACCGACAACATCGGGCTGGTGCGGACGGACGTGGCGGCGGGCACGCCCGTACGGGTCGCGCGGGGTGTGGTCCCCGCCGCCGACGACATCCCCGCGGGCCACAAGGTGGCCGTCTCCCCCATCGCCGCGGGCGCCGAGGTCCGCAAGTACGGGGAGGTCATCGGTGTCGCCGCCCGCGACATCCGGCCCGGCGAACACGTACACGTCCACAATCTCGGCCTCGGCGACGCCACCGCCCGCGCGGGGGCGCCGCGGCCCGCTCCCCCGGCCTGGCGGCCCCCGGCCGAGGCCACCCGCGACCACTTCCTCGGCTACCGGCGCGCCGACGGCCGTGCCGCCACCCGCAATTACCTGGCCGTGCTCCCGACGGTGAACTGCTCGGCGACCGTGGCCCGGATGATCGCCCAGGCCGCCAACGACCGCCACGCCGGGGCGCCGGGACTGGACGGCGTCATCGCCCTGACCCACGACCTCGGCTGCGGCATGGCCGAGGGCACCGAGGGCGACGACCTGCTGCGGCGCACCCTGCGCGGCTACGCGCGCCATGTGAACATCGCCGGTGTGCTGACGGTCAGTCTCGGCTGCGAGGTGAACCAGCCGGAGAACGTCTTCGGCGACGATCCGGCCGTGCGCACGCTCACCATCCAGGCGCTCGGCGGCACCGCGGCGACCGTGAACGCCGCCCTCGACCGCGTCGCCGAGATGGTCGGCGGCCTGGCGACGCTGGCCCGCGAGCCGGTCGGCCTGCACGAACTCACCCTCGGACTCCAGTGCGGCGGCAGCGACGCCTATTCGGGGCTGACGGCCAATCCGACGCTGGGCGTCGCCGCCGATCTGCTGGCCGCCGCGGGCGGGCGGGTCGTCCTGGGCGAGACCCCGGAGATCTACGGCGCCGAGCACCTGCTGCGCGACCGCGCCGCCACGCCCGCGATCGCCGAACGGCTCGACGAGTTGATCGCGTGGTGGCAGCGGTACGTCACCCGGCACGGCGCCGCGCTGGACAACAACCCCTCCAAGGGCAACAGGGCCGGGGGCATCACCACCATCTGGGAGAAGTCGCTCGGTGCGGTACTCAAGAGCGGGAGCAGCCCGCTCAACGGAGTCGTCGGCTACGCGGAGCCGGTCACCGCGCCCGGTCTGACGTTCATGGACACGCCCGGATACGACCCCGTGTCGGCCACCGGCATGGTCGCGGGCGGCGCGAATCTGCTGGCCTTCACCACCGGTCGCGGCTCGCTGTTCGGCTCACGGCCCGTGCCCTGTCTGAAGATCAGCACCACCAGCCGGCTCTACCAGCACATGAGCGGCGACATGGACTTCGACGCCGGCCCGGCGATGTCCCGCGACGAGCACGTGCGGTACGGCACCCGGCTCTTCGAGACGCTGGTGGACATGGCCTCCGGCGCGCCCAGCAAGTCCGAGGCGCTCGGCTTCGGGGCCGAGGAGATCGTGCCGTGGCGCATGGGGGCCGTGCTGTAGGAGGCCGGACCCCGGCGGCGGGTCAACGGTCGCTGTCCGCCAGGCGGTTCATGATCTCGGCCGCCTTCAGCAGCGTCCTGCGCTCGTCGGCCCGGAGCAGATCGCGTACCGCCGCCTCCAGCCAGGCTTCCCGGACGGCGGGGATGGTCTCGACCAGCGCCCGGCCCTCGGCCGTCGCGTGCAGGAGCGTCTTGCGGCCGTCTGCGGGGTCCTTGCCCGAGGTGATCAGCCCGCCGTCGCGCAGCGCCGCGAGCGTCTCGGCCATCGACTGCCGCCGTACGTGTTCGGCCGCGGCCAGATCGCTCGCCGTGGTGGGGCCCTCGTCCACGATGCGCCCCAGCGTGGTGATCTGCGACCAGGTCCACCGCATGTCGTCCGTCGCCGACTCGGCCCGCAGCCGGGCCCGGAGCCGGGTCATGGCCTTCATCAGCTCAGCGGCCGTTCCGGCCTGCGGTCTCGGTTCGCTGCCCACCGCCCAAGACTATCCGGCGCGCGGCCCACCTGCCCGTTCTCCCCGTGGGTCCGCCGCCGTCCCCCGCGGCCTCCGAGGGTGACGGCGGGTCAGACCAGCGGCAGCAGGGCCCTGCCGCCCGCGGCGCCCGCTTCCGGCGCGGTGGCCGTGCGGTCCGCGGGGACGCGCTCCAGGACTCCGCCCGCGAAGACGTCGTAGAGCGGCAGCGACTCCAGGTGGACATAGCCGATGTGGCAGTCGCAGACGGCCAGCGGGCAGGGGCGGGGGGCCAGGGCGGCCCGGTAGGAGCCGTCGTAGAGATTGCCCAGTTCGGCGCGGACGAAGTGGCAGCGGCGGACCGTGCCGTCGCCGTCCACCGACAGGACGGACTCGCCGGTGCGGCAGGGCAGGCCGGCCGAGCGGTGCGGGTGGCGGCTGTAGGGGAAGAGCGGGTCGAGGGCCGTCCAGGCGTCGGCTTCCGCGTCGGTGTAGGTGTGGCCCTCGGCGGCGTTCACCCACAGGTAGACGTGGCCGGGCAGCGCGGCGCGCAGCCGGGCCGCGTCCGCGAGGTGTTCCGGCAGCCCGACGACGCCGACGCTGAACCGGACACCGCGGTCGGCCACTTCGCGCGTCTTGCGCAGGAAGCGGTCGTACGGGGTCTGGCCGGGGTGGTAGGTGCACCACAGGGCGAGGGTGCCGGGGTCGGCGTCCGCGAGCCAGTCGGTGCGGCAGCTCAGATTCGTCTGGATGGCGACCCGGTCGATGTGCGGCTCGTGCGACAGCTCGGCCAGGGTGTTCCGGTACCAGGAGCGGACCAGGCCCTCGCCCCACGGGGTGAACAGCACGGACAGCCGGTCGCCCCGCCGCTCTCGCGCCCAGTGCGCGAAGCGGGCGAGCGCGGCGCGGTCGGCGCGCAGTTGCGCGGGGCTGTCGCGGCGCTTGGCGAAGGGGCAGTACGGGCAGTCGTAGTCGCAGGAGGCGAGCGGGCCGCGGTAGAGCAGCGTCAGATCCATGGCGGCGTCCTCACTTCAGCTCGTACGCGGCCATCGCCGCCCGGACCCGGGGTGAGAACAGTTCGGGGCCGAGGGCGTCGGAGTGGGCGAGTCCTTCGGGGGACAGCCGTATGCGGCCGGTCGCGGGGGCCTCGTCGTCGAGCCAGCCGCGGGCCGCGAAGCGGTCGATCTCGGCGGCGAAGTCGGCGTGGGCGTCGGTGCCGAAGCGGTCGCGGTAGTCGGCCAGGGGCATGCCGTCGGCTTGCAGCAGCGACTGGAGCAGGTGTCGGCGGCGGGCCTCGTCGGCGTCGACCCGGCGGCCGTGGGCGGCGCGGGTGAAGTCGTCGGTGGTGGTGTACTCGTCGATGATCGCGCGGATCTCGCGCATGTCGACGGCGTAGTCGAAGGAGTAGTGCAGCGTGGAGGTGTAGGAGCGGGCGCCGCAGCCGAGGCCGATCATGCCGTCGGTCTGGCAGGCGTGGTCGTCGGGCCCTTGGGGCGCGGCGTCGGCCCGGCGGAACATCCGCATGGAGACCTGCTCGTAGCCGTGCGTCAGGAGGTGGTCGCGGCCCTGTCGGTACAGCCGCAGCCGCTGCTCGTCCCAGGCCGGGTCGCTGACGGCGGTGCGGCTCTCCAGGCCGGTCTTCGGCCGTACGTACAGCGGGTAGAGGTACAGCTCCTCCGGCCGCCAGCGCAGCGCGGCCTCCAGCGAGGTGCGCCAACTGGCCGGGGTCTGGCCGTCGATGCCGTAGATGAGGTCGATGTTGAGGACCGGGATACCGGCGTCGCGGACGCGGGCGAGCGCGGCTTCGACGTCGGCGCGGCGCTGGGGCCGTACGGCGGCTTTCGCCTCGTCGTCCACGAAGCTCTGGACACCGAGGCTGAGCCGGGTGGCGCCGCGGTCGGCGAGGACGGCGAGCCGGTCGGCGGTGGCGGTCGCGGGCGACGCCTCGACGGAGAGCGGGATCGCGCGCAGGTCGGTGCCCATCCGGCGCTCGGCGATGTCGCAGAGCCGTTCCAGTTCGGCGGCCGTCAGGAAGGTGGGGGTGCCGCCGCCGAAGGCCGCGGTGGCGAACCGTAGCGGCTCGCTGTCGCCGAGCGCGTCCCGGACGGCGGTGGCCTGCCGGTCGAGCGCGTCGAGATAGCGGGTGGTCAGCTCGCCGGGCGCGCCGATGCGGGTGAAGAGGTTGCAGAATCCGCAGCGGACCTCGCAGAACGGGATGTGCAGATAGAGCGAGAGCGCGTCCTTGGGCTCCGCCTGCCACAGGCCGCTCAGCGCGGGCCGGTCGGGCAGCGGGCGGTAGGCGGTCTTGTGCGGATACGCGTAGACGTAGCTCTGGTAAGGACTGTCGGCGGGGGGCGCGGGCTGGTCGGGGGACGGCGCGTCGGCGGGCGTGGCCGTGGAGACCGGTGTGGTCGTGCTGGTCGGTGTGGTCGTGCTGGTCGGCGCGGTCATGCTGGTCGGTGTCGTCACGGAGATCGGTGTGGTCGTGGTGATCGGCGCGTTCATGAGGACGGCTCCAGGAAGAAGTGGGCGTAGGGCACCGTCCAGACCGCCTCGTGGCCGAGGCGGTGACCTGTGTAGCCGTCGTCTCCGTAGGTGGTGCCGTGGTCGGAGCAGACGATGGCGAAGCAGCGGCGGCGGGCCGCCATGGCGTGGAAGAGACGTCCGATGTGCCGGTCGATGTACTCCAGCGCCGCCGCGTGCGTGGCGCGGGTGTCACCGGCCTCGCGGGTGGCGCCCGGTGTGTGGAACCAGTTGGGCTGGTGCAGCCCGGACGCGTTGAGGAAGAGGAACAGCCGCTGGTCGGCGGGCAGTTCGGCGACGACCTGCTCCGCGCGCGCGACCTGCGCCTCGAAGGAGGTGGGCGAGGCGACGCCGAACTCCGGCTCCCAGTGGCTCTCCTGGAACAGTCCCGGCAGGACGTCGCCCAGCGCGCCGCGCTTGTTGAAGAAGCCGACGCCGCCGATGCAGACGGTGCGGTATCCGGCCGCCGCGAGCCCGGACACCAGGTCGGGCGTGTCGAAGACGTACGTGCCCGCCTCGGTGGTCTCGCTCCCGGCGAAGCGCGCGGCGAACAGCCGGGGGTGCGGTCCGGGCGCCGCCGGGGTCGGCAGGAATCCGGCGAAGATCGCCTGGTGCGAGGCGTAGGTGAAGCTGCCGGGCGCGTGCCGCTCCTCCCAGCGCCCGCCCGGCAGATGGCGCGCCAGATGCGGGATGCGGCCGGCCGCGGCCAACTCGGCCGCGACGTCGTGGCGGAGCGTGTCGAGGGTGATCAGGAGGAGGTCGTCGCGGCCCACGACCTCGTTCATGTCCGGGCCTCCGCCGTCCAGGAGGGCGGGCGCGGACGCGTCAGAGGGTCGCATGTCGGGTCCTGGGCGCTTGGTGGTGCGACGGTTCGTGGCCTGCTGGTACGTGCCGCGCCGCGCCGTGCGGTGCCGGTTCGGGCGGGGCTTGTTCGTGCGGCGCCGGTACGGGCGCGGCGGATTCAACGGCGGCCGGTTCGTACGCGCTCCGTTCGTACGCGGCCGGTTCGTACGCTCTCCGTTCGTACGCGACCGGTGCGTACGGCGGTCGGACTCCGGTCGGCGACGCGGCGCGGGCGCGTACGGCGGCGATCTGGGCGGCGTAGGTGTCCAGGCCCTCCGCTCCGCTGCCCGGCAGTCCGGTGAGCCTCGGCAGCAGGTCGCCGAAGGCGTTGACCTCGCCGACGGCGAAGCGCCGCCAGCCGATCGCGGGGAGCAGGTCGACGCCGACGCACAGCGTGCCGGGGAAGCAGGCGGCGGCCCGCTCGCAGATCTCCAGCGCCTGCTCCCACCGGACGCCCGCGGCCTCGATCGCGGCGCCGAGGTCGCCGCGCGCGCCGCCCAGGTGGAGGTTGGTGAGCGGCGAGCGGCTGGTGCGCACCACGGCGTGCGTGGCGCGGCCGTCGACGACCACGATCCGCAGGTCGGCGACGCGCCCGTGCAGCGACGCCTTGGGCAGCCATCGCTCGATGTGCAGGCCGTCCGGTGCGAGCGCGTCGACCAGCGCGGCGATCTCGGTCTCGCGGGTGATACGGCGCACCCGCAGCGAATTGTGCAGGCGTCCGTCCGCCGACTCGACGGACGTGGTGGCCTGGACGCGCCCGCCGCCCGCCGTCTCCACGGCGAGCACCCCGGAGGCCGACGATCCGTGCGCGAGTTTGACGAAGGCGCGCGGCATGGCGTGCTCGCGCATCAGCGCCCGTACGTCGGCCCAGCCGCGCACCGCGGGGGCGGCGGCACCCGAGGTGGGCGAGGCGGGTACGGGCACCCCGGCCTCGGCCAGCCTCCGGTGGCAGCGGCGCTTGTCGAACAGCACCGCCAGTTCGTCCGGGTCGTCCAGCCGCCTGCCGCCGTCCAGGGTGCGGACGGCGGCGGTGAATCGGGCGTACCAGCGGGCGCTGCCCTCCACCCGCGTGGGGTCGTCCATGTCCCGCAGCGCGCGGTCCACTTCGGCGTCCTCACCGGGCGAGTCGAGTCGTACGACCTCGTCCGCCGCGAAGGTCGCGCCGCCCTCGCGCAGGACGTCGCGCCAGGGCACGACGCGGGGCGCGGGCAGCCCGGCCTCGGTCGCGGCGCGCGCGAAGAGACCGACCCGCCGGTTCTCCGGGTTGCCGACGACCGCGAAGCGCGGTTCGTCTCTCACGTCACCTTCCCCCTCTCCCCTGGTCGCCCACGTGCCCGGCGCTGATGGACGGTCACCGGTCCACGGTCCGCCGCCCGGCGGTGGTCATCGCCCGGTCGGCGACCGACTGGACGACTGACGGAACGACCGGCTACTCGCCGACGGCGACGAAACGCCACACGGTCTCGTCGTCGTCATCGACCTCCTCGTCGGCGTCGTCGCGGTCCAGTTCGACGTGGACGCCCGACGGTTCGAGGGCTTCCCGCAGGCGCCGGGCGACGGGCGAGGTGAGGTAGTTGTGGTGCAGGTCGAGTGTCTTGAGGTGGGTGAGGGGCTGGCCCGCGAGCAGCGCCGTGGCGCCCTCGTCGGTCAGCACGCCCATCGACAGGTCGAGGGTCTCCAGCCGGGCCACGACGGGCGCGGAGGCGAGGGCCGCGGCGATCTCGTCCTGCATCTCGCTGTTACGCAGGGCCAGCGAGCGGAGCTTGGGCAGCAGCGCGCCGGTGAGGAAGGGCGCCAGGTCGGTGATCTCGCTGTCCCCGCCGTACTCGGAGGTGCCGAGCCACAGGTCGAGGTGTTCCAGCGCGGGCAGGTCGCTGGCGGCGATGCCGCGGACGGCCTGCGCGGGCATGCCGCCGGTCTCGACGGTGAGCGAGCGCAGCCGGGCGTGCGTCACGGCGGGGAAGGCCAGGTCCTGTCCGCCGCGTACCCCGAACGACTCCAGTTCGGGGAAGCCGTCGAGCAGCGGGGTGACATCGCCCTGGTTGATCCAGGAGATCTCGCACTCCTCGCCCACGATGTCGCCGAGGAACAGGGCCCGCAGCGCGGGCAGTCGGTCCTTCACGGACAAGATGGCCGCGATCAGCGGTTCCGGTCCGCTCTCGTAGGCGTCGCTCCAGGAACCGACGATCAGTGCGCGCACCCGCGTGATGTCGACGGCCTGGGTGAACCGGGCGAAGGCGTCCTCCCACTTCTCCTCGCTGTCGTAGGAGTCGACGCCGATCCGCCAGGCGGCGGCGTCCGCTTCCGGCAGGTCGGTGCCCTTGTCGTCGGGTCCGGGGAAGTCGAAGGCGGGCAGGCCGTGCAGCTCCCGCATGTGGTTCCCGATGGTCATGTCCGCCTGCTCCTGACGTTCGACATTCGACGGCCGTACGAATTCGGCCGCGGCGATCACCGGCCGATGTGTGAGCAAGTTCTACCAAGCCGCACTGACAACGGCTGCGGCCGGGCCGACTCTGAGCCGTTGTCAGACCCCGGGCCTACGGTCGGTGTCGACGCGGTGCACGGAGCGCCGCGCGGAGGGAGAGCGATGTACCGGCAGGGTGATGTGCTCATCGCGCCGACCGAGGAGGCGGCGCTGCCGCCGCACATGGACGACGCGCCGCAGGAGCCGCGGGACGCGCGCGGCCGGCTCGTCCTCGCGCTGGGCGAGGTGACGGGTCACGCGCACGCCGTCATGGGACCGGGACGGCTCTTCAGCCCGCCGGCCCCGTTCGCGCCGATGCTGCTGCATCTGCCGGACGGCGGACGGGTCGTGCACGAGGAGCACGCGGCGATATCGCTGCCCAAGGGCTGGTACCGCGTGGTGCGGCAGCGGGAGTACGTACCGGGCTCGGTCCGCGTGGTCGCCGACTGAGCGTCCCGCGGTGGCGCCCGGGGTCCGGGCGCGCGGGCACGGCAGGACAGCACGTCGAGGGCAGGGAGCAGAACTCATGGGAGGGGACGGCATGTCGACCGTCGAGCAGTGGAGGCAGGCCGCCGTGGCCACCGGATCCGCGGACCGCGCGGCGGCCGAGGCCGGGGTGCGGCTGGCGTACCGGCGCGCGGGTCTCGCCGAGCCGGAGCGCGTCCGCTGGGCCGGATCGCCGCGCGCGGCCGTGGCGATGCTGCGCGCGGAGGCCGCGCTTCAGGGGACGCGCGGCAAGGGCCACAGCGTGCGGGACGAGGTGCGCGGACGGCCGTGGGCCGCGGAGCGGGCCCGGCTGCACGCGGCGCTCGGCCCCGCGGGCTGGAGCGAGCGGTGGAACGCGACCGGGGCGCGGCTGTGGGAGGGGACGCAAGCGCTGGCGGGCCGGATCAGGGCCGGTGTGGTCGAGGAGTTGGCGCGGGGGCGGAAGGAGGAGCCGGAGATCCGGCTGCTGCTGCTCGACGCGGTCCTCGGTCAGCACGAGGCGGCCTGGCTGTGCGCGTTCGACACGCGGGAGGGCTCCCCGCTGGACGGGCTGGCGGCGGTCGCCCGCTCGGCGGGCTGGTGGTGGCCGTACGAGCGGGTCGCGATCGTCTGCGAGCGCCCCGCCGAGCTGCACCGCGACGAGGCGGGCCGCCTCGACCGGGCCGACGGTCCCGCGCTCGCCTTCCCCGACGGCTTCGCGCTGCACGCCTGGCGCGGCATGCCGGTCCCCGCCGAGTTCCTGCGTGAGCTGGGCACCCTCACGCCGGAGCGGATACGCGGCGAGGAGAACGCGGAGCTTCGCCGCGTCATGCTGGAGCACTACGGCTACGACCGCTATCTGACCGAGTCGGGCGCGGTCCCCGTGCACCGGGACGAGACCGGCATCCTCTGGCGGATCGCGCTGACCGGGGACGAGGACGTGACGATGGTCGAGGTCGTCAACTCCACGCCGGAGCCGGACGGCACGAGCCGTACGTACTGGCTGCGGGTGCCGCCCGGCACCAGCACGGCGAAGGAGGGCGTGGCCTGGACGTTCGGCCTGACCGCCGACGCCTACGAGCCGCTGCTCCAGACCTGACCGCCGGACAGGCCCTAGGCGCGTTCGACGATGCGGGAGAGCTCGGTGTCCAGGGCGGACCGGACGGTCCGGGCGTCGAGCGGGGCGCGCTCCCGGGCGAAGGAGACGAAGCGGCGCACGGGGGCGGCGTCCAGCTCGACGCGGGCGTCCTGGCCGGGACGGCCGAGGCGGATCAGCAGCCGGGAGCCGGTTCCGGCCGAGGGCGTGACCCGGACGTCGCCGAGGCCGACGGCTCCGGTCAGGCCCCTGGCCAGCAGGTCCCAGGCGAAGATCCAGGTGGCGGTCTCGGGGCCGCCGAGGCCGAAGGTCATCCGCACCGCGAGGCAGTCCTGCGGGTCGTAGGCCATCCACGCCGGAATCCGCAGCCGGTGGCCGCTGGGCAGCGGCATCGACGCCGTCACCGCGTGGCAGCAGGAGTCGGGCATCGAGTCTCTTTTCGCCGAACGACGGGACGCGGCCGGTGGCGGTACTACCGGACAGGTCCTCGACCTCTGAGGCTCCGTGTGCCCCCGCCCGCGGATCACATGCCGCTCACATACCGGCCGCCAGTACGCCGCCCGGCGGATTTCCCGGCGGGGCATGGCCACCACGGGCGCGGGCACCCGCATTCCATGGAGGATGCGGAGATGGCTGATCATCACGATGTGCGCCGGATCGCGTTGACCCTGCCGGAGGCGGTGGCGGCGGACGACGGGATGTCCGTATCGGTGCCGAATGGCGGCAGGCACAAGAAATTCGCCTGGGTGTGGCTGGAGCGGACCGACCCGAAGCAGGCCCGCGTCCCGCGGACCGACGTGGTGGCCGTCCGGGTCGCGGGCCAGGAGGAGAAGGAGGCGCTCCTCGCCTCAGACCCGGCGAAGTTCTTCACCGAGCCGCATTACAACGGATTCCCCGCCGTGCTCGTACGGCTCAAGGCCGTCGCCGAGGACGAGCTGCGGGAGCTGCTCGTCGGCGCCTGGCGTTGCCAGGCGCCGCGAGCCCTCGTGCGGGATTCCGGTCTCTGAGACGGGTCTCCGAGACCGGCGGGGCGGGTCGCCCGCGCCGATCACTTGCGCCGGTCGGTGTGCCGGTAGCCGAAGGGGCCCGGCAGGTCCGCGGAGGTCGTCCGCCGTCCCGTGGTCGACCAGGTGCGGTGCGCGCCGCCTCTGCGTCCGAGCGTGAGGGACAGCGACTTCCGGTTCACGTTGATACGTACGCCGGGAAATATGTGGAACGACTTACGGAACGTCAGCGGCATGATGTCCTCCGGTGGTTGGCCTGTCGGCTCGTCTGCCCAGCTGACACCGCCTCACCCCGACGACTCCTGAACCGTCGCCGTCCGCCCGCGTTCCGACCGTTCGATACCGCGGAGGCCCCGGGCCGAGGGGTTCGGCAGAGGCGTTCGGCAGAGCCGTCCGGCGCAGTCGGGCCGCGGGCTCACTCGGGGAGCGGTGTTCGCTGCCGTCCGGACGAGTGACTTGCGGGCGCGGCAGCCACCGGGCCGACGACGGGTGGCGAACTCTGAGTGCGGACACCGGTAAGGCGGATGATCACACTCCGCATGCCGGTGGGCTCAGTGCAGACCACCAGCACCAAAGGAGTACCCATGAAGCTCATGCGCAACGGCGCCGTCCTGGCCGCGCTCGTCGGCGGGATCGTGCTTGCCGGTGGCGGCGTCGCCGCCGCTGACGCCGACGCCACCGGCGCGGCCATCGGCTCGCCCGGCGTCCTGTCGGGCAACCTGATCCAGATCCCGATCGACGTGCCGATCAACGCCTGCGGCAACTCGATCAACCTGATCGGCGCGCTGAACCCCGCCTTCGGCAACACCTGTTACAACGGCGGCGGTCACCACGAGAGCGCCGGCTGGGACGGCGCGAACCACGACGGCATGGGTCACTGGGGCCACGAGGGTCACGTCTGGCACCCCGAGGCCAAGGACGACTGCAAGTAGTCGGACCGCTTCCTGAGCACCCCGTCCCGGTCGCCGCCCGCAAGGGCCGGCGGCCGGGACGCTCCATGCCGGGACGCTCCATGCCGGGACGCTCCCTGCCGGAACACCGCACGCCGGAACGCTTCACGCCGGGAGGCCGCGGGCCCGCACCCCTCGGCCCCGGCCGCGCGAAGCACCCCTTTGGGCCCAACTCCCCCTCGCTGGGGCCGAGTGCGTGTTCGTGTCCTTCAAGGGCAGACGACCCCCGAGAACGCACGTGGGTGGCCACGTACGACAAGAAGGGACGTCATGGAGATCTCCGGCATCATCAGTGCCATCATCATCGGCATTATCATTGGCGTGCTCGGTCGGCTCGTGGTCCCCGGCCGTCAGCACATCGGCGTCATCTGGACCATCCTGATCGGCATCGTGGCGGCCATCATCGGAGCCGCCATCGCCCACGGTCTCAACGTCGACGACACCAGCGGAGTCGACTGGATCGAGTGGCTCATCCAGATCGGTCTGGCCGCTGTCGGTATCGCCGCTCTCGACAGGTCGAGCCCGCGCCGTCGGTGATCCATGAGTCCTGGTCCCGGCCACACCCGGCATCCGGATGATATGAACGCAGGCGCCTTTCCTCGAGGAGTTCCGCATGGAACCCGACCCCGGGAAGGGCGCCTTCCGTCTGCCCGATCGCGCCGCCGACGGTCACCCGCACCCACGACACCGCCCCGGCGCCCTCCCCCTCCAACGCCCGACCTTCATCGGCCGACCTTCATCGACCGACCGCCTCAACCACCACGACCGCAGGGAGCAGCATGTTCGGATCGACCGCCCGTCGGCTACGGCGTTGCGCACGTGACGTGTTCGGCTGGCCGAGCCTGCGCCCGCCGCAACTGGAGGCGATGAAGGCGGTGATGCGGCACCAGGACGTCATCGTCGTGATGCCGACCGGTGCCGGGAAGTCGGCGGTCTACCAGGTGCCGGGCGTCCTGCTGAAGGGCCCGACGGTCGTGGTGTCCCCGCTGATCGCCCTCCAGCGCGACCAGGTCGAGGGGCTGCTCAAGCGCGAAGGACCGGGCGCGGCATCGGTCAATTCCACGCACCGCGACGCGGAGAACGCGCAGACCTGGGACCGGGTGGAGAGCGGCGACCTGGACTTCATCTTCCTCGCACCCGAGCAACTGGCCAGGGAGGACGTCATCCTGCGGCTGAAGCAGGCCCGTCCCGCGCTGTTCGTGGTGGACGAGGCGCACTGCGTCTCCTCCTGGGGCCACGACTTCCGCCCTGATTACCTGCGGTTGGGCGCCGTACGCGAACGGATCGGCCGCCCGCCGGTCCTGGCACTCACCGCGAGCGCGGCGGCGCCGGTCCGCGCGGAGATCCTTCAACTGCTGGGCATGCGCGGCGCCCAGGAGGTCATCGCCGGGTTCGACCGGCCCAACATCCACCTGGCGGTCGGCTACTTCCAGGAGGAGAAGGCCAAGCGGCGCGCGGTCCTCGACCGCGTCGGCGCCGAGACCGGCTCCGGCATCGTCTATACGGCAACCCGGCGCGAATCCGAGTCGTACGCCGAGGAGTTGCGGGACGCGGGGGTGTCCGCCGCCGCGTACCACGCGGGGTTGCGCGCCGCGGAGCGGTCGTCCGTCCAGGACCGTTTCCAGCGCCGGGAGTTGGCGGTCGTCGTGGCCACCTCGGCGTTCGGCATGGGCATAGACAAGCCCGATGTGCGGTTCGTGGTGCACGCCTCGGTGCCGGGATCGCTCGACGCGTACTACCAGGAGATCGGCCGCGCGGGCCGCGACGGGGAACCGGCGCGGGCGTACATGGCCTACCGGCCGCAGGACTTGGGGCTGCGGCGGTTCTTCTCCTCCGGCCGCCCGGACGCCGACGCCCTCACTCTGGTCGCGGACCAGCTCGCCGAGCGGTCGGCCGAACGGACGACGGGCAAGGCGGCCGGGAAGAAGGCTGCCGAGGAGCCCGGCGCGGTCTCCGTGACGGCGTTGCGCGGCGACACCGGTCTGACGGCGAGCCGGTTGACGGGTGTCCTCAATCTGCTGGGGCAGGCGGGCGCGGTCCGTACGGCGGCGGACGGGAAGGTGTCGCTGACGCCGGAGTGCGCGACGGCCGCGGCGCGGAAGGCCGCGGTGGAGCGGGCGCTGGAAACCGCCGACAGCCACCGGCAGTTGGAGCAGTCCCGCGTGGACATGATGCGCGGCTTCGCGGAGACCGACGGCTGTCGGCGGGCCTTCCTGCTGGGTTACTTCGGCGAGGCGCTCCCCGGAGACTGCGGCAACTGCGACACGTGCGGTTCGGCGGCCGGACCCGGCGCCCCGGCCTCCGGAAGGGACCGTCACGCGGGTGTCCTGCGCGGTACGGGCTCGCGGGGCGACTCCCGGCAGGACGCGGAGTCCGGTTCCGGCGGCCGGGAGTCAGCCGCGGCAGCCGCGCGGGGCGGGAGCCGGGCACGTATCTGGCGCCGCGGCCGCGGGCGGCCGGACGCCGGGGCCGCGGCCGCTTCGCACGGCCGGTACGCGCCCGGCGTCCGGGTCCTGCACGACAAATGGGGTCAGGGCGAGGTGATGGGCGTCGCGGACGACACGGTCACCGTGCTCTTCGAATCCGCCGGATACCGGACCCTGTCGCTGTCCGTCGTCCGGGAGCGGGATCTGCTGACGCCGGTCAAGGGGCGCGGTGCGTGACATGCGGCTCCGCGGTGCCCGACGACGCGCGGGCCACCGCGGCCTGCTGCCGAGACCTCCGACGTTTCAGGGTGCGGCGTTCCTCCTCGCTGGTGCCGCCCCACACGCCGAGGCTTTCGCCCATGTCGAGGGCGTAGCTCAGGCAGGTCTCCCTGACCGGGCAGTCCGCGCAGACCCGTTGGGCCTTCTGCACCTGGAGTTTGGCCGGTCCGGCGTTGCCCACGGGGAAGAAGAGTTCGGGGTCCTCGGTGCGGCATGCGGCCTGGTGTTGCCAGCTCACGGAGACACCGCCTTTCGTCGGGTGCGGAGTGTCGGGCCCACGTACCGGGCCCATGGGTACTCGCCTGCCCAGGCGGTCGGCGCTCAACGTGAGGAGTTTGTGAGGGCGGCGGCGCCCGAAGCCTTACGGACATCCGACAACCCGATGACCCGATTCGCTCTCGGACGCCTTCCGTCGGGCGTGGCGGCGTCACGCACGGCCGGATCGGGGGTAGGCGGTGACAGTGAGGCCGGGAGGTTCCCGACCGACCGGAGGCCGTCAGGTCTCCACTCGGCCTCGCCCCGTATCCATGTCCGTCCGTACGCCGAAGGAGCCGCCGCCATGGCCAGAAGCGACCGCAAGCCGAGCAGGGCGCCCGTGCCGCTGCGCACCGGCCGCTCCGCGTGGGGCCTGTACCGCGAGACGCGCCGCCCGGGCGAACCGGGCCTGTTCCGGCGGCTGGTGGCGACACCGCGTCTGGTCAGCGCGGTACTGCACCGCCGTTATCCGGGCCTGTCGCGCGCCAAGCTGCTGGCCTTCACGGTCCTGGCGGCGATCTACGTGGTCTCGCCGCTGGACGCGATCCCGGACGTCATCCCGGTTCTCGGGTGGACGGACGACTCGGCGGTGGTGCTGTGGTTCATGACCGGTCTGGTCCGCGAGTCGGGGCGCTTCGTGAGCTGGGAGTCCGACGGTCCGCGCGGCGGCGCGCTGCCCCCGAAGGGTTCGGCGGTGTGACCACCGGCCGGGCCGAGGGATACGGCGTACGCGGTACGCGCCCCTGACCCGGCCGGTCGAAACCGCTGCCGGAGGTTTCTCGCCGGACGCGTCATCCGTCGGATGCGCGTCCCGCTCGAAGCGTCTCCTACTGAATGCCGGCGTCCTTGCACGCCTGGGCGAATTCGGCGGTGCAGATCTGGGCGGTGGTGTAGAGACCGTCCTTGATGACCGTGTCCTTGATGTTCTCCTTGGTCACCGATATGGCGTCCAGCAGCTTCGCCGGGACGTCCTGGCCGGAACCGCTCTTGGCGGCGCCGTCGGCCACGGACTTGACGTCCTTGCCGTTCAGCAGGTCGATCGCGATCTGCGCGGTGGCGTCCGCCTCCGGCTTGTACGCCTTGTAGACGGTGCTGGTCTGAGTGCCCGCCAGAATCCGCTGGATCGCGGTGAGTTCGGCGTCCTGACCGGTGAGCGGCGGGTTGATGCCCGCACCCTTGAGGGCGGTGGCGATGCCGCCCGCCATGGCGTCGTTGGCGGAGTAGACACCGGCGATGGCGGCTTTGCCGAGCTGGGTGATCGCCGCGGTGACCTTCTGGTTGGCGACGGTGTCCTTCCACAGACCCGACTGCTCGTAGGCGATGTTCACCTTGCCGTCAAGGATCTTGTGGGCGCCTTCCTTGAAGGCGGCGGCGTTCGGGTCGGCCGGGTCGCCGTCGATCATCACGATCTTCGAGGTGGGAACGGCCTTGGGACCCATGGCGTCCAGCAGCGCCTGCCCCTGCAACTCGCCGACCTTCTCGTTGTCGTAGGAGACGTAGGCGGACACCGGACCCTGCGCGAGGCGGTCGTACGCGACGACCTTGATGCCCTTGTCGACCGCGGCCTGCACCGAGGACTGGATGCCCACCGAGTCCTGCGCGTCCAGGATGAGCACCTTGACGCCCTTGGCGATCATGCTGCTGACCTGCTGCGCCTGCTTCGCCGGGTCGGCCGAGGCGTTGTCGTAGCTGACCTTGCAGTCCGAGCACAGTTCCTTGATCTTGGCCTCGATCAGGGGACGGTCGAATTTGGCGTACCGGGTGGTCGTGGTGTCCGGGAGCAGCAGGCCGATCGTCTTGTCCTTGCCGCCGCCTGACGACTTGTCATGGGTTTTGCCGCAGGCGGCCACGGTGGTGAGCGCGAGCGAAACGGCGGCGGTTCCGACGATGAGCCGTCGCGTCATTGCCTTCATGCGCGGTTGCCCCTCCCTGACTGGGCCGCAACACCGCGACCCGGGTGCAGGCGAGTCAACTCTCGGGACGCTCCGTACGTCAAGAAGTAAACATCGGATCGATTCATTGAATCGATATTGGGCTCTCCTGTCGTCGCCTCATGAGGCAACGCCTACAACATGTGAATCCGAAGCCGGGCGTTCGAGGCAATGCGCTTTCACGGGTCGGATATGTGTCATACCGCTCACGACAGGACCGGGCGCACGGCCCGGGGGGGGGCCCCCCCCCCCGGGGGGGGGCCCCCCCCCCGGCCGTGCGCCCGGGTGACCGGTGGTCAGCGCCTCGCGTCCCGCGAGTCGCCGAAGAAGATGCGGTAGAGGATGAGCAGCACGAGCGCCCCGCCGATCGCCGCGCCCCAGGTGGCGGCGTCGAAGAAGTGGTGCTGTACCGGCTTGTCGAGGATTTTGGCGGACAGCCAGCCGCCGACGAACGCCCCTGCGACGCCGATCAGGGTGGTTCCGATCAGGCCGCCCGGATCGCGACCGGGCAGCAGAATCTTCGCGACGGCCCCGGCGAGCAGACCGAGGATGACCCAACTGATGATTCCCATAGGGGCCGTCTGCCCTGCGACCCGCGGGTCACACACACGAGTGCGCACCGCGCGGGGGTCAACACCGGGCGGGGGCACCGGAGTCGGGGCACGCCGCCCGGTCCGGCCGCGTGGAATACGGCACGGTTGTCGCCCGGCCGCCGGGCGCCCCTCGGTGTGCATATTTCCATATCCGCACCGCACGTTACAGAAAGCGTCACTCGGTGAAATCTGGAATTCACACGCGCGCAAGTTTTAGGTGGTCCCATCGCGGCTAATCCGCTGGTCAACCAGGTTTGTCGATTTCCCGCAGAGCGGGACCTGCGATGGGTGCGCGTCATGAACGAGCTGCGTGTGCTGTCGATCTACGAGGGCTTCTTTTCCGGCGGTGCGAGGATTCTGCACAGCGACGTCGTGCGCGGTCTCAGCGGCGGCGCGCAGCGGCACGCGGTGCTGAGCATCGAGGGTGAGATGCACCGCGAGGCGACCAGGCAGCCGATGTCCGAGGACGCCTGCTACCGGGCGCTCACGGCGGCGGGTGTACCGGTGTCGGCCCTGCGCGACCGTTTCGGCGGCGAAGGCCGGGAGGACGCCGAGGCGGGCAGCCGTGAGGGCGGCCACGAGAGCGGCGGCGGCGTGTTCAGCCGGTCGGAGCTCGCGGCCACCGCCAGGGCGACGGCGGCGGCCGACGTACTCCTTTCGCTCAAGGAACAGCCGCTCGCGCTGCTCAATCAGGCCGGGCTGCCGTACCGGCCGGTGGTGGTGTGCCTGCACAGGTCCGATCCGGAGAATCAGGGCCCCGCGCTGGACGCGCTGCGCGCCGCGGTGGCGGCGGGCCGGGTGCGGGCCTGCGTCTGCTGCGCGGAGTCGACCAGGGCCGCGTACGTCGCCGCGGGCATCCCTGCCGAGCTGATGCACGTCATCCCCAACGGCGTCGATCTGCTGCGGTTCCGGCCCGACGCGGTCCGCAGGGCCGCGATGCGGTCCTCGCTCGGTATCGCGGCGGACGCGCCCGTCACGGTCTTCGCGGCTCGCTACGCGGAGATGAAGAACGTGCCGCTGTTCCTGCGGGCGGCCAGGATCCATCTCGGGCGGGACCCCGGCGCGCACGTCCTGATGTGCGGCGCCGGGATGACCGCGGAGAACCCGGAGCTGACCGCGGACATCACGGCCGCCTTCGGTGACGCTCCCGGCCTGCTGCGGCGGCTGTCGCTGCTGGGCGTGCGGCAGGACATGGAGACGGTGTACGCCGCCGCGGACGTGGTCTCGCTGACGTCGTCGTCGGGTGAGGCGGCGCCGCTGTGCCTGATCGAGGGCATGATGTGCGGCGCGGTCCCGGTGGCCACCGATGTCGGGGACTGCGCGGAGCTGGTCGCCGGGCACGGCTTCCTCACCCCGGCGGAGGCCGAGCCGATCGCCGCGGCCTGGTCGCGGGCGGCGGCGCTGGCCGCCGACTTCGCCCCGGCGCTGGCCCGCAGCCGCGAGCGCTTCAGCCAGACCCGCATGGTGACCGCCTACGGCGCGCTCATCGAGCGGGTGCACCAGGACGCGGTGCGCGCGGTCCGTCCGGCCCGTCGCAGGACCAGGACGCGCGCGGGGGTCCCGTACGGCGCCTGAGCCCGCCGGGACGGCAAGCCGGAGTACGCGGTACGGCGCGGCGGGGCCCCACCGCTCCCCCGCGCCGTACCGAAGCCGTACCGAAGCCGTACCGAAGCCGCGCCGAAGCCGTCAGGCGCCGTAGTACGCGTCCCGGTAC
The DNA here is from genome assembly GCF_044741185.1 of Streptomyces sp. NPDC088197. Lineage (NCBI taxonomy): Bacteria > Bacillati > Actinomycetota > Actinomycetes > Kitasatosporales > Streptomycetaceae > Streptomyces > Streptomyces sp. NPDC088197. The sequence continues at coordinate 31,359 of NZ_JBIUSD010000024.1, read as the reverse complement.
GAGAGGAAGAGGCCGCCCGGTCCGTCCACCGTCTCGGCGGCGAGGACGGCGTGCAGGAGGGCCCGGGTGAGCGCGTCGGCGCCCGCCTCGAGGACGGCGTTCATCGCGCCCGCCTCGATGTGCACGCCGAAGGCGGGGTCGGCGGCGTCGGCCGTCCCCGGCGGGACGAGGGGGCGGCGGCCGGTCGCCATGGCGAAGACGGTGTCGCCGTCGGACAGGGAGTGGGCGGGGCGGACGGCGCGGGCGAGTCCGTCGTGCGCGGTGCCCGCCAGCTTCCGCGCCTGGGCGCGGGTGAGGACGGCGTCCGTCGCGACCACGGCCAGCGTGGTGTTGAGCGGGTGGCTCCGCCGCTCGGCGTTCTCGGCGGCAGCGGCGGCCGTACGGCGTCGGGCCCGCTCCAGGGCGTCGGCCGCGACGGGCGGGCCGTACGGGGCGAATTCCGCCGCGGCGGGGCCCGGCCTCGCGCCCCAGAGCGCGCCCGTGTCCGGGTCGACCACGGAACCGGCCGCGTTGAGCACCGCGAGCGCGGCCACCGTCACGCCGGACTCCAGGACCGTGCTGGCCGTCCCCACCCCGCCCTTGAGGCCGCCGGCCACCGCGCCCGTACCCGCGCCGACGCAGCCCTGCGGCACCGGCGCGCCCTCCGGGGCCGCCGCCGCGGCGCGTACCGCCGCGAGGCCCGTCTCCGCTCCCGGTCGCGCCGTCCACGAGCCGCCGCGGCCGAGGTCGAACAGCGCGGCAGCGGGCACCACCGGCACCACCTGGCCGGGACCGCCGACCCGGAAGCCCCGGCCCCGCTCCTCCAGCCAGCCGACCACGCCGCCCGCCGCGTCGAGCCCGAAGGCGCTGCCTCCGGTGAGCACCACGGCGTCGATGTACGGCACGAGATTGCGCGGGTCGAGGGCGTCGGTCTCGCGGGTGCCGGGACCGCCGCCGCGTACGTCGACCGCGGTGACCGCGCCGCCCTCGGGGGCCAGCACCACCGTCGTCCCGGTGAGCCAGCCGTCGCCGGTCCGCTGGGCGTGACCGACGCGCACTCCCTCCACGTCGGTGAGGCCGTTGCCGGGACCCGGCCGTGCGCTGCCGCTCATGTCGTCCTCCGTGAGGTAGCCACGATCACGCGGGCCCGCGCCATCCGCGTACTCGCGGCCCGCCCCCTCACCGTACGAGACCGCGGCCGAACGTCGGTGTGCTCCGGCGCGTGTCAGGGCGCGCCGGAGCAAGGGGTATCCCATCAGAAGAACGACGTAAACTTCAATGTTTTTTACGCAACAAGTTGACCGAAGAGTGAAATCGACGGTCACTGCCGCCTCGGTGTCAGGTGCGCGCTCCTCGCCGTCTCGGCATGCGGGACGCCTTGATGGCGCGCCGCAGGCGACCGCCCGTGGGCCGCTGCACGGCGATCAGCACGATCATGCCCCGGTCCTGGACCCGGATCCGGCCGCCGGCCTTCACCTCGGACTCGTCGGTGCCGTCGGCCTCGGCCGCGGTGTCCACGGCGACCTGCCACAGGCCGCCGTACTCGCGTTCGGGGATCACGAAGTCGAGCGGTTCGTAGTGGCTGTTCAGCAGGATCAGGAAGGACGTGTCGGAGATCCGGCCGCCCTTCGGGTCGGACTCGGTGATGGCGTCGCCGTTCAGCAGCAGGGCGACGGCGCGCGCGTCGCCGCGGTGCCAGTTCTCCTCGCACATCTCACCGCCGTCCGGCCGGAACCACACGGCGTCCGCGACGGCCGATCCCCCGGTGTCGCCGCGGAAGAACCGGCGGCGGCGCAGCACCGGGTGCTCGGCGCGCAGCTTGATCAACCGGCGCGTGAAGTCGAACAGTTCGCGCTGCTCGGCGTCCAACGTCCAGTTCACCCAGGCGGTTTCGTTGTCCTGGCAGTAGACGTTGTTGTTGCCGCGCTGGGTGCGGCCCATCTCGTCGCCGTGTGCGATCATCGGCACACCCTGCGAGACCAGCAGTGTCGTCAGCAGATTGCGCTGCTGTCTGGCGCGCAGCGCGAGCACACCGGGGTCGTCGGTCTCGCCCTCGGCTCCGCAGTTCCACGAACGGTTGTGGCTCTCGCCGTCGTTGCCGTCCTCGCCGTTGGCCTCATTGTGCTTGTCGTTGTACGAGACCAGGTCGCGCAGCGTGAAGCCGTCGTGGCAGGTGATGAAGTTGATCCCGGCGCGCGGGCGGCGGTTGTCGTCCTCGTAGAGGTCGGAGGAGCCGGTGAGCCGGGAGGCGAGGGCGGGCAGTGTGCCGTCCTCGCCGCGCCAGAAGTCCCTGACGGTGTCGCGGTATTCGCCGTTCCACTCGCTCCACAGGGACGGGAAGTTGCCCACCTGGTAGCCGCCCTCGCCCAGGTCCCACGGCTCGGCGATCAGTTTGACGCGGCTGACCACCGGGTCCTGCTGCACGAGGTCGAAGAAGGACGAGAGCCGGTCCACCTCGTGGAACTGCCGGGCCAGCGTGGCCGCGAGGTCGAAGCGGAAGCCGTCCACGTGCATCTCGGTGACCCAGTACCGCAGCGAGTCCATGATGAGCTGGAGGACGTGCGGATGCCGCATGAGCAGGCTGTTGCCGGTGCCGGTGGTGTCGAAGTAGTGCCGCGGGTCGTCGTCCACCAGCCGGTAGTACGAGGCGTTGTCGATGCCGCGGAAGGAGAGCGTCGGCCCCATGTGGTTGCCTTCGGCGGTGTGGTTGTAGACCACGTCGAGGATCACCTCGATGCCCGCCTTGTGCAGGGCCTTCACCATCTCCTTGAATTCCGTGACCTGTTGGCCGCGCACCCCGCTCGACGCGTACGCGTTGTGCGGCGCGAAGAAGCCGATGGTGTTGTAGCCCCAGTAGTTCGACAGGCCCCGGTCGCGCAGATGGCCGTCCTGCGCGAACTGGTGCACCGGCATCAGCTCGATCGCCGTCACGCCCAGTTCCTTCAGGTGCTCGATGACCGCCGGGTGCCCGACTCCCGCGTAGGTGCCGCGTATTCGCTCCGGCAGGCCCGGGTGGGTCATCGTCAGACCCTTCACGTGCGCCTCGTAGATCACCGACTCGTGGTACGAGTGACCCGGCGCGCGGTCGTCCCCCCAGTCGAAGGACGGATCGGTCACCACCGACAGCATGGCGTGGCCGAGGCTGTCCATCGTGTTCTGCTCTTCGGGCGCGTGGAAGCGGTGGCCGAACGCCGACTCGTCACCGTCGACCTGGCCTTCCACTGCCGTGGCGTACGGGTCGAGCAGCAACTTCGCCGGATTGCAGCGATGCCCCTCGTCCGGCCGGTACGGGCCGTGCACGCGGTAGCCGTAACGCTGGCCGGGGCCGACGCCCGGCAGATACGCGTGCCGGACGAATCCGTCCACTTCGGTCAGCGTGAGGCGCTGTTCCCGTCCCGCGTCATCGACGAGGCACAGCTCGACCTTCTCCGCCACCTCGGAGAACAGGGCGAAGTTGGTGCCCGAGCCGTCGTACGTGGCTCCGAGCGGATAGGGACGACCGTTCCACTGCTGCATTCACTGACCCTCTCGACCCTGCGTGAGCGACGATCCGACGTCCTCCCACTCATACCCCGTTGATCTCAGGCCATGGGTTCGTGAAGTGAACGGTCGCAGAAGGCCCGCGCGGACGGGTCGCGGACCGTACGACAGCGACCTCCGGCGGTGGCCGGAGGTCGCTGTCGCGAGCCGCGTCGGGCTCGGGGTGTCGCGAGGGTTCGGGTGTCGAGGGGGTTCGGCTGTCGAGGGGGTTCGGCTGTCGAGGGGGTTCGGCTGTCGCAGGGTGGAGGCGCCGGGGGTCAGGAGTCCGGGTTCGGGCGCCGGGGGATGTCAGGCGTCGTCGCCCGGCAGGGCCTCCGGGTCGTCCAGGAGGTGCACGGCGGCCTCCTCCGCGGAGGCGGCGCCGCCGTCGATGCCGACGTCGTCGGCCACACCGTCCTGGACCGGGCTGTCCACCCACTGCTCCGGGCTGGTCAGCCGGCCCGCGCGCAGGTCGCCCGCCTCGGGGTCGAGCAGTTCCCCGTCGGTGTCGGCGGCGTCGCCGAGGCCGTCCCCGTCGGGGAACTGCGGGGTGTCGGGGCGCTCCCTGGCCAGCCGCTGGTCCAGCGAGTCGCCGTCGTGCTGCTCCTCGGCCGTGGTGCCGTTCTGTTCGACGGCCAGGGGCCGCTCGGGCGGCGAGTACCCCTCGTCCAGGACGTCCTCGACGCCCCGGTCGACCAGGGTGTCCTCGGGCTCCAGCGGGCCCGCGTCCTCCTGGATCTCGCTCCCGTCCGGCTGGTAGACGTCGTCCCCCATGCCGTCGTCCGTCATGCGGTCGGACATCTTTTCCTCTTCCTGGTCGGTCGGCGGATTCGCGATGCCGGTGGTGGCATCACGGACGGTCGCCTGCCCGTGGTGCGGCGGCGGAAACGGTGGACATCCCACCGCGGCCGTGCGGCGTACCCCTCAATCCTCGCGCGGTGCGGGCAGCGCGGCCAGCCAGTCGGTGAGCAGGCCGCTGACCTCCTCGGCGCGCTCCTGCTGTATCCAGTGCCCGCAGCCCTTGAGGATGTGCGAGGAGACCAGTCCGGGCAGGGTGCTCGGATACGCGTCGATGGCGCCGGCCATCCATGTGGTGGAGGCGTCGAGGTCGCCGCCGATGAACAGCGAGGGCTGCCGGATCGGAGCGCCGTCCCAGGGCGCGAGGTCCGCCCAGTCGCGGTCGACGTTGCGGTAACGGTTGAGCGCCCCGGTCAGTCCGGTCCGCTCGAACTCGCCCGCGTAGAAGTCCAGGTCGCGCTCGGTCAGCCAGCCGGGCAGCCGCCCGGTGGGGAAGCGGTCGGAGAGCTTGGCGGCGGGCGGTACGAAGTGCGGGTCGCTCTCCCCCGCCGCCGGCATCGTGTCGGCCGACAGCGCCGCGTAGAAGCCCGCGAGCCAGCCGCGCACGTCCTGTTCGATCTCCGCCTCGGCCCGACCCGGCTCCTGGAAGTAGCTGACGTAGAACTCCTCGTCGCCGCCGATGGCGCCGAACGCCTCGGTGGGCCGGGGGCCGCCGCGCGGCGCGTAGGGCACGCTGAGCAGGCCGACGGCGGTGAAGACGTCCGGCCGCAGCAGCGCCGAGTTGGCGGCGACGGGCGAGCCCCAGTCGTGGCCGACGACCGTCGCGGTCCGCTCGCCGAGGGCGCGGACGACCGCCACGTTGTCGGCGACGAGCTGGAGCATGCGGTACGCCTCGGGTTCCGCGGGCTTCGACGAGCGGCCGTAGCCGCGCACGTCGACGGCGACGGCGCGGTAGCCCGCCGCGGCGAGGGCCGGGAGCTGGTGGCGCCAGGAGTACCAGGACTCGGGGAAGCCGTGCACGAGCAGGACCAGCGGTCCCGCGCCCTGCTCGACCAGATGGATGCGGCCGCCGGGCACGTCGACCAGCCGGTGCCGCGCGTCGGCCGCGGGGTCCTCGGTGGCCGCGGAGTGCGGACGGGTCGGCTGTGGACGGGTGGGCTGCGCCATTGCTTCCTCCCGGAGCTTCGGGCCGCGCTCGCGGCGGTCTGACCTGCGGCGTACGTCGTGCACGGGCCGGGAGACCCGGCACGCCGTGAGCCGTTGCCGCGAGTGTGCGGGCCCGGCCGGAGTGCAGGCCAATTCCGTTGCCGTTCCGGCAAAACGGCGTCCCGCCGGGCGTCAGGTGACGACCGCGCCGACGGCGACGAAGCCGCAGATCATGACGAAGAGGATGGCCAGCAGCGGCCAGATGAAGCGCAGGTACTGGTCGTAGCGGACCTTGGCCAGGGCCACACCACCGATGGTGACGGCGGTGGTCGGCACCCAGAGGTTCATCCAGCCGCTGGCCGACTGCCAGGCGGTGACGACGACCGAGCGCGAGACCCCGGCGAAGTCGGCCAGCGGGGCCAGGATCGGCATGGCGAGGGTGGCGTGCCCCGAGGTGGACGGGATGAGGAAGGCCAGCGGGAGGTTGACCAGGAAGACGATGATCCCGAATACCGAGTTGGACGTGCCGGAGACGACGCCCTCGATGGAGTGCAGCACGGTGTCGGTGACCTTGGAGTTGTTCATGATCACGGTGACGCCGCGGGCCAGCACGATGACCAGCGCGGGAGAGATGAAGTCCGCCGCGCCCTGGATGATCGTGGCGCTGAGCTTCTGCTCCCCCATGCGGCCGACCAGGCCGATGCTCACCGCGGCGACCAGGAACAGCGCGGCCAGTTCGGCGAAGGACCAGTCCAGTTCCCAGGCGTACGGGGTCGCGTCGGCCTTGCCGGTCAGCGCGCTCGACCAGGGCACCACCGAGAAGATCATGAAGGCGAAGACCAGGCCGACGGCCATCAGTACGGCCTTGTGCAGGCCGGTCAGCTCGGGCGGCTCCTGGTCGCGGTCGACGCCCTGCTCCCGGTCGCCGGGCAGGAAGCCGACGAGGGAGCGGTCGGGGTTCTTCTGCACGCGCTTGCCGTAGCGGACGACGTAGGCGACCGTCACGGTCGTCAGCACGATCCACATCACGAAGCGCAGCACGATGCCGTCGCCGAGCGAGATGTCGGCGGCCGACGAGGCGACGCCGGTCGCGAACGGGTTGACCGTGGAACACAGCACGCCGACGCCCGCGCCGAGGATGATCGCGCCGGTGGCGACCATGCGGTCGTAGCCCAGCGCCAGCATCAGGGGCACGATCAGGCCGTAGAAGCCCAGGGTCTCCTCGGCGAAGCCCTCGACCGTGCCGAGCACGGAGAAGGTCACCATGATGCCCGCGATGAGCAGCGCGCCGCGGTCGCGCAGGGCGTGCGCGAGGCGGGCGATGCCGCGGTCCAGGGCGCCGGTGGCGAAGACCACGGTGATGAACGCGCCGATGGCGAGCACGAACAGGAAGACGCCCGCACTGCCGTACAGGTCACCGGAGTTGTCGGGCGCGACGAAGCCGGTCTTGGCGTTCTGGATGCCGTACAGGCCGTTGACCGGCGAGAGGAACAGGTCCTTGAGGTGGTCGACGAAGCTCAGTCCGGACGAGACACGGTGGTACGTGCCCTGGATGGGCGCGCCCGTGTCCTTCCGCTTGTACTCGCCCGACGGGATCAGGAACGCCAGCGCCCACACCGCGAGGGTGACCAGGGCGAGGATGGTCAGGGCGCTGGGAAAGGTGAATTTGTGCTTCTTGGGCGGCTGTCGGCCCGGATCGCCGTCACCCGTCGTGCCGGAGCCGGAGCCGCCGGCGGAGTCCCCGTCCGCGGTCCCCGCCGTCCCGGTGTCCCGGTACGCGGTGGATCCGTTGGCATCGGCCGCGTCGGCGCCGGGCGCCGTATCGCCGCTCACCGCGCCCCGCCCGCCGCGCGGAAGTCCGCCGCGTACTCCCGGAGGAAGGCCGCCTCCGCGATGACGGCGCCGCGCAGCTCGGAGAAGAGCACCCGCTCATTGGGGGCGTGCAGATTGCACATGCTGTCCTGGGCTCCGAAGAGCAGCACCTCCGCGTGGGGCACGGCCTTGGCGAGGCCGTTGACCAGCGGGATGGAGCCGCCGCTGGCGGCGAGCTGGGCCTCCTCGCCCCAGCCCTCGCGCAGCGCGGTGCGGGCGGCGCGGTAGGCGGGGCCGTCGGTGGCCGGTTCGAAGCCGGGGCCCGCGTCGCTGGGGGTCACGGTCAGCTCGATGCCGAAGGGCCGGTGCTCGCGCAGGTGCCTGACCAGCGCGTCGGTGGCCTCCTTCGGGTCCTGCAAGGGGTGCACGCGCAGATTGAGCTTGGCGCGCGCGTACGGCACCACGGCCGACGCGGCGCCGTCCACGGTGGGGGTGTCCATGCCGATCACGGTGACGGCAGGGCCGCTCCACAGCCGCTCGCCGAGGCTGCCGGTGCCGATCAGCGGTGTGCCGTCGGGCACGGTCGCCAGCGCGCGGAACTCCTCCTCGGTGTACGAGGCCCCGTCCCACGGCTCGCGGCGCAGCCCTTCGACCGTGACGTCACCGGCCGCGTCGTGCAGCGAGGCGAGCGCCTGGATGAGGGCCAGCAGCGCGTCGGGCGCGGCGCCGCCGAATTCGCCGCTGTGCCGGGCCTCGGCGAGCGTCCGCACCTCCACGACGACCTCGGCGACTCCGCGCAGACCCGTGGTCAGGGTGGGGGTGCCGGGCCGCAGATTGCCCATGTCGGCGATGACCATGGCGTCGCAGGCGAAGCGCTCGGGGTCGGTCGGCGGGTAGTCGTCGAAGGCGCTGCCGTACTCCTCCTGACCCTCCAGCACGATCTTGACGCCGGTCGGCGGCCGGCCGCCGTACGCGCGCAGGACGCCGAGGTGGGCCATGACGTTCGACTTGTCGTCGGCGATGCCGCGGGCCCGCAGGCCGCCCTCGATGGGCGTGGGCTCGAAGGGCGGCGACTGCCAGGCCGACTCGTCGCCGGACGGCTGGACGTCGTAGTGCCCGTAGAGCAGTACGGTCGGCGCGTCCGGGGTCGGCGGCGGGATCTCGGCGTAGATGACCGGTGAGGTGTCGGGCAGGTCGATCCGCTCGATGTGCTCGACCCCGGCGTCCCTCAGGAGCTCGACCAGCAGGTCGTGCGCCCGGTTCACCTCCGTGGCGGGGTAGCCCGGGAAGGCGATCGAGGGAATCTCGGCGAGCCGCACCAGGTCGGCGGTGAGCTGTTCCATCAGACTGTCGACGGTGGCGGCGAGATCCATACCGGCGTGCTCCTCATCCCGAGTTCTCTGTCTTCCGACCGCTCCGTGGCGCGGTCACGCTGTCGTGCGATCGCTTCCGTGGTCCGACGCGCCCTGCCGTCCGAAATCCCCGGTGCGGTCAGGGCCATGACGGTCCTTTCGAGCACTCTGTCGACTGTCCGGGTGAGGCGCAGCCGTTAATGGGCCGAACGGGCCACGGTGGCCGCGGCGGACGGTTGCCGTGGGACGCGGGTGACCCAAGGGGTTGACTGTGCATGACAACGCTGTCTCAATGTGGAAATGTAACGTGAGAAACGGTGAAGTGCCCGCGCTTCGACCGGAGTTGCCGTGCCGTGCGGTCGAGCGCGGCGTGACCCGTTCCGCCCGGTCCCGGACAGGGGTGTCGTGTGAGCAGACGGTGGTTGTGGCGCGTTCTTCTCCTCGCCTTGCTCGTCCTGGCCGCGCAGCCGGGCATCGCATCGGCCTCGCCTGCGGGCGGCTCGTCGCCCTCCGCGGCTGCGGGGTCGTCGCACACGGGACGGTCGTCCACGGGGCCTGTGCCCACGGCGCTGGCGTCCACGGAGCCGTCGCTTACGGTGTCGCCGGTCGCGCTCGCCGCGCCGAGCGACGCCACGGCCGTGTGCGCGCTCTACTGCGACACCCGCGACCCGTCACTGGCGGGGCAGGAGACCTTCCCGGTGGCGGACAAGACCCTCAACGGCCGCCGGGTCTCGCTGCACGTCTCGGACGCCGACGGCATGGCCTGGGCGTCCATCGACGCGGGACAGCTCAACGACTCGGTGTGGCTGGACCGCTCGTGGGACGGCGGGACGACCTGGGACGGGCTGCTGGGCAGGGCCTCGATCCCGTCGACCTGGACCGGCACGCGCACCCTGATGTACAACCTCTACGACCCCACCCACCACCGGCGCGCCGTACTGCGGGCGTGCGGTGACGCGCAGGGCGTGGGCTGTACGGGCTGGGCGCGGCTGAGCGTGTGTGCCGCGCGCTGCGACGGCGCCGATGTGTCCACGGGCACCGGTGACACCCGGCCGGTGGCGGACGCGACGCTCAACGGGCGGACCATCGCGCTGCACATGGACAACTCGGGGATGGCCTGGGGCACGGTCTCCGGCGGCGGCGCGGGCGACGAGATCTGGCTCGACCGCTCGTGGGACGGCGGCGCGAGCTGGCCCGACGGATCGTCGAAGGGGCGGACATCCGTGCCGTCCGGCGCGTCGGGCACCAGGACAGCGGAGTTCAACACCTCCGATCCGCTCGGCAAGCTCTACGGCGGCGCGGTGCGCGCCTGCGGCCGGGCCGTCGAGGGCCAGAACGGGAGCTGCACCGCGTGGGCGCGGCCGACGACGGTCCGCAGCGCGGCGGCGGCCGACGCCCTCATGTACTCCTACGACCCGAACACCGCCTACTGGCCGTCGAGTTGGTGGAATTCCGCGGTGGCGCTCAGCACGGTGATCGACTACATGCGGCAGACCGGCGACACCCGCTATCTGTGGGTGGTGGCGCGCACCTTCCAGGTGAACAAGGCCGCCTTCCCCGCCGGGGCCCGCAGTTCCGACCCGATCGACGGCGACTTCATCAGCCGGGCCACCGACGACGCCGAGTGGTGGGCCCTGGCCTGGATCGACGCCTACGACCTGACCGGCAACGTCACGTATCTCAACGAGGCCGTCACGATCGCCACGTACGTCAACGGGCTGTGGGACACGAGCACCTGCGGGGGCGGGGTGTGGTGGGACCGCGAGCGGACGTACAAGAACGCGGTGACCAACGGGCTGTACGTGCGGTTGACCGCGGAGCTGCACAACCGGATCAGCGGGGACACGACCTGGCTGGGCCGGGCGACCACGTCCTGGAACTGGTTGAGGAACAGCGGTCTGATCAACGCGTCCGGGCTGGTCAACGACGGGCTGACCGGTACCTGCGCCAACAACGGCCAGACCGTGTGGAGTTACAACCAGGGCCTGGCGATCGGGGCCGCGGTGGAGATCTGGCGGGCCACGGGTGACGGTACGGCGCTGGCGAAGGCGCGCCAACTGGCCGACGCCGCGGTCGCGGCACCGTCGCTGGTCACCTCGGGGCTGCTCACCGAGCAGTGCGACGCGCTGAACGCGACCTGCGACGACAACGCCAAGCAGTTCAAGGGCGTCTTCATGCGCTACCTCCAGGACCTCAACGGCGCGACCGGCGGCGCCTATCGCGGCTTCGCCACCACCCAGGGCAACTCGATCTGGTCGGCGGACCGCGATTCGCTCAACCGTCTCGGCGAGCGCTGGTCGGGCCAGGGCAGCACGGACCATCCCAATGTGCGCGACTGGCGCACGCAGGCCAGTGCGCTCAGCGCGCTGCTGGCGGCGGGCTGAGCGGCACGGGTATCAGGCTCCGGGCGGGGTCGCGGGCGCGGTCGTCTCGCGCATGGTCCTCCCTGGCCCGGTCGTCCCGGTCGGCGCGGTCTCGGGCACGGTGACACCGGTCAGGCGCTCGGCCGCCGCCCACAGCCGGGCGTTGGTCGTGGCGTCGAGCGCTCTGCGGGTGATGCGCGCGGTCGTGGTCGGGCCGACCAGGCCGAGGCGTCGGCCCGGGCCGTAGTAGCCGCCCGCGACGGCGCCGGGATCGGCCGCGGCGAACAGCAGCGGTTCCGTGCCCTGCTCGACCCCTTGGCGGGGCAGGAAGTCCAGCCGCCTTCCGAGCCTGTGCAGCCGTGACGGCTCGCCGCCCAGGCTCGCGCCCGCGGTTTGCAGGTTGGTGGTGGTGTAGCCGGGGTGGGCGGCGGTGCTCAGCAGATTCCAGCCGCGGTCGGCGGCGAGGGCGGCCAACTGCCGGGTGAGGATGAGGTCGGCGAGCTTGGACTGGGCGTACGAGAGATTCGGGCGGTAGCGGCGCCGCTCCCACTGGAGGTCGTCGAAGCCGATCCGCCCGTAGGCGGCCGTGCCGCTGCTCATGGTCGCCACGCGCGGCGCGGTGGTGGCGAGCAGGGCGGGCAGCAGCCGGACGGTCAGGGCGAACGGGCCGAGGAAATTGCTGCCGAATTGCAGCTCGAAGCCGTCGGCGGTGGTCATCCGGGTCGGCGGGGCCATCACGCCCGCGTTGTTGACCAGCAGGTCGAGCGGGGTGGGGTCGGCGAGCACGCCGTCGGCGAACGCGCGGACCGACGCCAGGTCGGCGAGGTCGACGCGGCGCACTTCCAGGCGGGCGTCCGGGTGCCGCTCCAGGATCTCGGCGCGGGCCCGCTCCCCCTTCTCCGGGGTGCGTACGGCCATGATCACCTGCGCTCCCGCGGCGGCGAGGCGGCGGGCGGCCTCCTTGCCCGTGCCGCTGTTGGCGCCGGTCACGACGGCCTTCCGGCCGGTCAGGTCGGGGACGACATACATGGTGACTCCTTCGGCGTCCGTGCCGGGACACCTCAATAAAGGACCGGTGGTCTGTTACGTTTCACGCTATCAGACCGGCGGTCCGATAACAACAGACCGCAGGTCCGTAGAATGTGGGCATGCCCACGACTTTCCAGCGCGCCCGCAGCGAGGAGCAGCGCGCCCAGCGCCGCCAGGCGATCCTGGACACCGCGTCCGCGATGCTCGCCGAGATGCCGGTGGCCGAGGTCAGCCTCAACGAGCTGAGCCGCCGCGTCGGCCTGGCGAAGTCGAATGTGCTGCGCTACTTCGAGTCCCGCGAGGCCGTGCTGCTCGAACTGCTCGACGTCGCCTTCCGGGAGTGGCTGGCGCACCTCGGACCCGAACTGGACGACGAGGTCGACCCCGGCGCGCCGCCCCGGCACCGCGGCGACCAGGTGGCGGCCGTCCTCGCCGGGTCGTTGGCGGTCCGCCCGGTGTTCTGCGACCTGACCGGCGCCCAGGCCGCCGTGCTGGAGCGCAATGTCTCGCCCGAGGTCGCCGCCGACTACAAGCGCACCGCCGTCCGGAACGTGTACGCGCTGGCCGACCTCGTACGGCGGCACGTGCCGGAACTGGGCGAGGGCGACGCGCTGCGGTACGCGGGCGCGGCCGTGATGGTCACGGGCGCCGTGTGGACGCACGCCCACCCGTCGGCGGCGATGCTGGCCGCCTATGACGCCGACCCGGCGCTCGAGGCGCTGCGGCTGGACTTCGCCGCGACGGTCCGCGAGACGCTGGAAGTCCTGGCCAGCGGGCTGCTGGCACGCCGCGTGCCCGAGTAGCGCCGGGACACCGTCCAAGCCCTCGACCCCCGCACCCTGACGGAGAGAAGACCGAGATGCGACTGCGCTGCGCCGTGCTGGACGACTACCAGGGCGTCGCCACGACGCTCGCCGACTGGTCCTCGCTGACCCACGAGGTCGAGGTCGTCGGCTTCCCCGATCATGTCGCGGACGAGGCCGAACTCGTCGCGGCCCTGGCCGACTTCGACATCGTCGTGACCCTGCGCGAGCGCGTGCCCTTCCCCGCCTCGGTACTGGCCGCGCTCCCCCGGCTGAAGCTGCTGATCGCCTCCGGGATGCGCAATTCGGTGATCGACTACGCCGCCGCGCGGGAGCACGGCGTGACCGTGTGCGGTACGGAGAGCGCCGGCACCCCGCCGGTCGAGCTGACGTGGGCGCTGCTGCTGGGACTGGCACGGGGCATCGTGCCGGAGAGCGCCAACCTCGCCGCGGGCGGCCCCTGGCAGACGACGGTCGGCGCCGACCTGCACGGCGCGCGGCTCGGTCTGCTCGGGCTCGGCAGGATCGGCGGGCGGGTGGCGGCCGTCGGGCTCGCCTTCGGCATGGATGTGGTGGCCTGGAGCGGGAATCTGACCGAGGAGCGGGCGGCCGAGGTCGGTGCGGCGCGCCTGGCCACCAAGGAGGAACTGCTGGCCACCAGCGACTTCGTCTCCGTCCACCTCGCCCTGGGCGAGCGCAGTCGCGGCCTGATCGGCGCGGCGGAACTGGCGCTGCTGAAGCCGACCGCGTATCTGGTGAACACCTCGCGCTCGGCGATCGTCGACCAGGCGGCGCTGCTCGCCGCCCTGCGCGAGGGCCGGATCGCCGGAGCGGGTCTGGACGTCTTCGACATCGAGCCGCTTCCGGCCGACGACCCCGTGCGTTCCACGCCCCGGCTGCTGGCCACACCGCACCTCGGCTATGTCACCGAGGCCAACTACCGTACGTACTACGGGCAGGCGGTCGAGGACATCCGGGCGTATCTGGCGGGCGCGCCGGTCCGTCGCCTCGACTGACGCCGAGGTGAAGGGGGGGTCGGCTCAGGCGCTGGGTCCCGGCTCCCGGCCGACGCCGTTCAGCGGGATCCGCCGGGCCAGCAGCGTACGGTGGCTGATCCGCCAGCCGTCCGCGCCGCGCGTCACCCGGTCGTCGTACGTCAGACTCCCGCACGTGCCGTCGGTGTTGACGCCGAAGCCCTTGGACCGGACGCGGACAGCGCCGTCGGGCAGTTCGGTGATGACGACGTTGGTGACGTGGTGGGCGACGGGATTGCGGTCGCCGAGCGTGAGCGCCGCCTCCCGGACAGCCGCGATGCCGACGAGCGCTCCGCCGCCGTAGTCGCTCACGTCGTAGACCACGTCGGCGGTGAACAGCTCGTCCAGCCGGTCGAGTTCACCGCCGTCGAAGAGGTGGCCGTGCAGGTGGATCAGCTCGGTGACGGCGACGCGGTCCTCGGTGGTGAGCGGCAACGGGACTCCTCTCGGGCCGGGCCCGTCCCGACCGGTCTGCCAGCGTAGTGCGCACGCGACCGCCGCCGTACGGTCCGGCGGCGGTCGGACCCGGACGTGTCGGCGGGCAGAAGGCGACGCGGTTCGGACGGAGTCCGGCCAACTGTGATCACTGCCGACGGTCGTGTCACACCGGGGGGTGAATTCCGGGACCGTCGATCGAGGTCAGCCCTTCGTCGATCCGAGGTGCCTGTGATACTCAGAATCCTGAACAGACCGGGACTCCGGCAGCGCGACACGGCAGGGCAGGACGACGCGGGGCGCGAGCCACTGCCACCGGCGGCCCCCGTCGATGTGATGGCGGGGCGCGCGAAGCTCAGGGCGGCGCGTGAACTCGGGCGCAAGGCCGAGGAGTTCCTGCGGCTCTATCACAGCGAGGAGCCCGCCGCGGGCGACCTGGACAGCAGGCTCACGGCGGTGCGCGCGGAGATCGGCGACACAGGCACGTATCAACACACCGCGGCGGAGCTGGCGTTCGGCGCGCGGGTCGCGTGGCGCAACAGCAACCGCTGCATCGGGCGGCTCTATTGGCGGTCCTTGCAGGTGCGCGACCTACGGCACGTCACGGAGGCGGAGGAGATCGCCGAGGAGTGCGCGACGCATCTGCGGATCGCCACCAACGGCGGCCGGATCAGGCCGCTGATCTCGGTCTTCGCCCCTGACACCCCCGAGCGGCGCGGTCCGCGGATCAGAAACGAGCAGCTCATCCGCTACGCCGGATACCGGGCGGCCGACGGCACGGTCACCGGTGATCCGCGCACCGCGGACATCACCGGCCTCGCGGCGCGGCTGGGCTGGCCCGGCGGCCCGCGTACCGCCTTCGACGTGCTCCCGCTGATCGTCGAGGGCGTCGACGACAAGCCCCGGCTGTTCGATCTGCCCTCCGACGCCGTCCTGCACGTGCCGCTCGACCACCCCGAGCGCCCCTGGAGCGCCCAGTGGGGACTGCGCTGGCACGCGGTCCCCGCCGTCTCCGACATGTGCCTGGAGATCGGCGGCGTCTGCTACGGGGCGGCGCCCTTCAACGGCTGGTACATGGGGACGGAGATCGGCGCCCGCAATCTGGCCGACGTCGACCGCTACGACCTCCTGCCGCGCGTCGCGGACAGTCTCGGCATCGACACCGGCAGCGTCCGCTCCCTGTGGAAGGACCGCGCCCTGGTCGAGCTCAACCGCGCCGTCCTGCACTCCTTCGACCGCGCCGGAGTCACCCTGGCCGACCACCACACCGAGGCGGAACGTTTCCTCCAGCACCTCGACCGCGAGCGGCGCAAGGGCCGCGAGGTCCAGGCCGACTGGGCCTGGATCGTCCCGCCCATGTCCGGCGCCACCACCCCGGTCTTCCACCGCACCTACGACGACCGCGTCCTCAGCCCCGGCTTCGTCCGCCACCCGCGGGAGGCGGCGGACGGCGCCTCGTACGCCTGATCCGGCGCTACCGCGTTCCGCCCTGGTCGCGGCACTCCGGGTGGCCCCAGCCGTCGGGGTTCTTGGCGATCGGCTCGCCCGCGGCGTACGAGCGGCCGCAGCGGCAGCGGCCGGGGAATTTGGCGTTGAGGGTGCGCGAGGAGGCGGACGTGGTGCCGGTGGCGGCGCTCGCTGTCCCGGTCCCGCCGCCGTTGCCGCTTCCGCCTCCGGAGGGCTTGCGCTTGGGGGCGGACGAGGCGCGGGGGGTGTCGGGGTTGCGGGGCGGCGGCGGGGAGTCGTAGCGGGTGCCCGAGGCTTGCTGGGTGATGGCGGTGTTGCTGGCGGCGCGGTCGGCGTAGTCGTTGAGCCGGTCGCCGTCGACCTGGTGGGCGGCGACATACGTGAACTCGACGTCACGGCCGGTGAGCAGCGCGTCGATGCCCGCGACGAGTTCCTGGTTGGCGACGGGCTTGCCCGCGGCGGTCTTCCAGCCCTTGCGCTTCCAACCGGGCAGCCAGGTGGTGACCGCCTTCATCGCGTACTGGGAGTCCATCCGGATCTCCATCGGCACGGCGGGGTCGACGGTCTCCAACAGCCGGAGCAGGGCGGTGAGTTCCGCGACGTTATTGGTGGCCGTGCCCAGCGGGCCCGCCTCCCAGCGGTCGGGCTCCCCCGTACCGTCGGCGATCACCCAGGCCCACGCGGCCGGTCCCGGATTCCCCTTCGATGCCCCGTCACACGCGGCGATGATGCGTTCTGCCATGCCAGAGATCATGCCAGCCCGCGGACGGTCGTACGGCCCCGGCCCGAGGAGGCGCCCCGGCAGGGGTGAGGGGGGGCTACGGCTCGGGCGAGTGGTCCGGCAGGGCGAGCCACTCCTTCCACGACAGGTCACGGCCGATGTGGCGCGGGCGCTCGAAGGGCCAGTCCTCCGCGATCCAGCGCGGCACCAGGGCGTCCAGCGCCCGCTCCAGGTCGGTGCCCACCCGGTCGTCCACCACCCACCACGAGATCTCGGCGTCGGCGCCCGCCTTCTCCGGCGGGTCGATGTAGACACAGCCGAGCAGCGCGGTGTTCGCGTCGTCGAAGAGCGCGTAGTTGAAGGACTGGTGCGCGGCGATCTCGGTCGCGTGCCGTTCGAGATCGGCGAGATCGGCCTCGTACGTCATGTCGGCGGGCGGCCAGCCCCAGGCCGGGCCGAAGATCGACCAGAGGCGGTCGCGCGAGCCCATCACCGCGGGGTAGTCGAGCGCGGTGTCGGATCCGGCGATCGGGCGCAGATGGTGGCCGCCGGGCACGGGGACGCGGACGGGGTGGACGAAGTCAGCGGGCAGCCAGGTCATGCGGCGGAGGCTAGCGCGCTGGAACGTCGCACCGCACCGGATTTATCGCCGCCGCGACGTGGCGGCGGACGCTCCGCGAAGGCCCGTCGGCGGTCAGTGACCGCCCTGCGGCTGTTGGCAGCCGGTGCCGTCGGCGTAACCGGCGAAGGCGTCGACCTCGGTGACGGCCGTGTTCAGCGCGCCCTTGAGGCAGATCGGGGTGTGGTCGACGACGAAGCCCACATGGGTGGAGCCGCAGGCCGAGACGCTGACCGAGTCGGGGGCGTAGCCGAGGGCGACGAGGCCGAGGCGGAGGTGACGGCCGCGGTGGGCCGCCCGGACGGCGCTTCGGCCCCCGCGCTGTCCACGGTCCGCGTGCCGCAGCCGGTCAGCGCGAGCGCCGCCACGGCGGTCAGCGACGGCGGGAGGACGAGGGCGGCTCTGCGGCATCGGGCTCGGGTCATGCCCACGATCATGCCCGCCGGGCGGTGGCGGGCGCGTGAGTTCCCGTACTCGGTTCCGCAGGCGCGCGGACAGCGGCGGCGGACCGTCGTCGGGGACCGGCCCGCCGCGCCCGCGGGCCCGTTCACTCCGCGTCGATGCCAGTGATGACGGGGTCGCCGAGCCGGGCGGTCTCCTCGGTGAAGCCCGCGACGCCGAGCGCGTCGTTGACGAGGTCGCGCGCGGCCCCCTCGGCGGCGGGCGGATTGTCGGCGTCGACCGCGACGCGCACGCTGAAGGCGCTGGAGTCGCCGTACATCGTCAGGATGTCCAGCTCCTCGTCCTCGCCGAAGTCCGTGCTCTGCGGGTCGACGGGGCGCAGGGCCCGGACGAGCGTCGAGCGGGCCTCGGCGGTCGGCGCGTCGAGGAAGGTGCCGGGGACGGTCACAACATAGGTGGTCATGAGGGTTACGTCTGCCCGTTCCGCCGCCCGCCATCCCACCCGCGAGGTGCCCGGCCCGCCGGCGTACGGCGTGTCGGGCACCTCGCGGTACGACTGACGTGGGTACGTCATCCGGACGGAGGAGCCGTGCGCGGTGCCGGAGTCCGTACGGCGCGGTCACCTGCGCGGTGGGCGTCCGGAGGCGCTGGGGCTAGCTGTGGTTCCAGGTGACGCTGAAGGCGTTGCCGCCGGAGAGCGCGGAGGTGGTCGCCTTGGTGGTGCTGCCGGAGGCCATGTTGATCTTGTCGGGGCCGTAGGTGCCGATCGCCTGGCCGTTGGCGGTGGCGTTGGTGAAGGACGCGGTGCTGAAGTGCGCGAGCGGCAGGACGCCGGTGGAGCTGGACGGCGCCTCGGCGATGATCTCCGCGGAGGCCAGGGAGGCGCCCTGGAGCGTCTTCTTGGTGGTCTTCGTCCAGTTCTTGGTGGTGTCGCTGAGGGTGAGCGTGAACGAGCCGCTGCCGTTGGTGGAGACCGTCGAGGTGAAGTGGTCGCCGGGGCTCACCGCGTTGGAGTAGTTCACGGGATAGGCCGGGTACATCTCGTACCACGAGGAGTACACGGCGCGACCGCCGGAGCAGTCCGCCTCGGTCCCGGTCTGCTCCACGGAGTTGCTGCCGTCGCCGTCGAGACCTATCCAGAACGAGGAGTACGTAGTGGCGCCGGTGCAGGTGACCGACGGCTGGACCCAGCTCGCGGAGACGCTGGTGAAGGTGGAGCCGGTGGCCGCGTAACCGGCCCAGTTGGAACTGGTGCTGTGCACGATGCGGCTGTTCGGGCCGATCAGGCGGTGGCTGCCCATGGGGGTGAGGCGGACCGATGAGTCGGCCGAGGCGACCGCGGAGGGCGCGGTCGCGAGGGCGGACAGGACTGCTGCGGCCACGGCGGATACGGCGGTGATGCGCGTTGTTGCCGACATGCTGCTCCTTCTCGCGGGTCTCGCGGTACAGGTGTCACCGGCGCGACCGGAGGGGTGTGTGACCCCTGAGGGGTGCGTGGCACCAGTGGTGCTTGACAGTGTGCTGACAAGCGCGGCGCGTAGGTGCAGGCGGAATCAAACGATCGGCAAAACTCACGCCAAGTCGCCTTGTGGGCAGGTCCAGTTGATCTCCACGGCACTCGAACAGGGGTGAAAAGGGGGCCGTCCCGGCGTCCGGGTGTCGGACGCGGGGACGGCCTCACGCGCGGCGGACCTGCGAGAACCGGCCTCCGGCATCGCTCAGTTGCGCGCCCACTTCTGGTTGCCGCCGTTGTTGCAGGTCCAGATGTCCAACGGCGTGCTGTTGGCCGTACCCGTACCGACGGCGTCCAGGCAGGTGCCGGAGGCCACGTTGACGACCGTGCCGTCGGAGCGGACCCGCCACTGCTGGGCGGCGCTGCCGTCGCACGCGTTGATCTCCAGGCCGGTGCCGTCCGCGGTGGCGTGGCCGATGGTGCCCAGGCACTTGGTGTCGTAGACGGTCAACTGGTTGGTGGCGGTGGACGTCCAGGTCTGCTGATTGCCGCGGTTGCAGTCCCACAGCGCGGGTTTCGTGCCGTCGGCCTGGCTCGCGGCGGGCACGTCCACGCAGCGGCCGGAGTCCTGGCCGGTGAGGGAGGCCGCGACGGCGCCGCGGTCCCACTTCTGGTTGGCCCCGTTGTTGCAGGTCCACAGTTCGAGCGGGGTGCTGTTCGCGGTGCCGGCGCCGGTCACGTCGAGGCACTTGCCCGAGCCGACGTTGACGACGCTGCCGTCCGCGTTGACGTTCCACTGCTGACCTGTGGCGCCGGTGCAGTCGGAGATGTCGACGGCCGTGCCGTCCGCGGTGCCGCCGCCCGCCGCCTCCAGGCACTTGGTGCCGTAGACCATGAGTTGCTTGGCGGGGGTGGCGGTCCAGGTCTGGTTGGTGTCCCCGTTGCAGTCCCACAGGGTGACCACGGTGCCGTTGGCCTGACCGCGGGCGGGCACGTCGGCGCAGATCCCGGAGTGCCGGTCCTTGAGGAAGCCGCTGACGTCGCCCGCGGCCTTCGGGGTGATCGCGAGGTTGTCGAACTGGTCGGTCTGGTAGCCGACGACACCGAAACCGACCTGACCGCTGGCGTACGAGCCGTCGTTGACGGTGCCCAGGGTGGCGCCGTCGAGGGTCGCGGTGATCTGGTCGCCGGAGAAGCCGATCGTCACGGTGTGCCAGGTGTTGAGCGCGAGCGCGGCGTGGCTCCCGGACGTCAGCGTGCTGAGGTTGCCCGAGCTGGTGCTCTTCGCGATCGACCAGGCTCCGGTGTTGGAGAGCCGCAACTGGTAGGCAGCCTGGTGGCTCTGGGGCCGCGACTGGGTACCCGCCCGGCCCAACAGGGTCACGCTGCCCGCCTGTTGGAGGTTGACGTCGACTCCGGCCGTGTAATTCGACCAGGTCGTGTCGCCGACGAGGGTGAACGCGTCGGAGTCCTCCTGCCATTCGATCGGCTTGACCGGCGCCACCTGCTGCACGCACTGCCCCGTCCGTCCGCCGGCGCAGGGCCGCGCCTCGAAGGAGCCCTGCATGTCGGAGAGATACCGGGCCTCGGTGTTGGTGGCGGCGGCGTCGAAGGTGTCGGAGTACGGCAGCGGCAGCGCGTGCGCCGCCGGGCCGGTGGCGGTGCCCTTGCCCTGGCCGGTGGTCGTGGTGACCGTGTAAACGTAACCGGGTTGCAGCGTCAGGGAGTACGAGCCGCCCGATGGGATGATGTCCTGCGTGTGGACGAAGGAGGTGGCCGCGGTCGGCGCGTTCACCTGGGTGGCCCAGACGTGCACGGCGCCGGTGGACAGGCCGCCCTGGACGTGGAGGTTCACGGTCTGCGCGGCGGTGGCGGTCGTGGTCTCCAGCACGGTGGAGTAGTCGGAGGTGGTGTTCGACTTGATCGTCACGTAGGTGCCGTTGGACTCGGCGCCGCCGAGGTAGCCGGAGGCGGAGTCGATGAACTTCCAGCCGGGCTGGGTGAATTGGGTGACCTGGGCGGTGGCCCAGGTGCTGGCGCCGATGGTGTAGTTCCCCGACCAGGGCGAGTTGGCGGTGGCCAGACCCACCGTGTTGTACGGCAGATTGGGGTAGATCGCGGCGAGCAGCGGCCAGTTGAAGTAGCTGACCATCTTGGCGTCGGTGTAGCCGCGGGTGATGGCCCTGATCAGGGCGGGGGCTCCGGTATTCATGTCCTGCGAGCCGTTCTCGCTGTCCCACAGCGGCTTGCCGTTGTTCTGCGCGGCGGCGGTGCTGCTGCACGTGTCGGCGCTGCCGCCGTCGCCGCCCGCGCAGGAGTAGTGCGTGCCGATGATCGAGACGGCGTTGTTGAACGCGGCGTTGTTCGCCATGTCGTCGGCCACGCCCCAGCCGCTGTCGTCGGCGACGAGTTGCACACCGGAGTATCCGGCGGTGTTCAGCGCCGCTCGCAGTTGGACGTACCAGTTGACGTCGTGCCCGCGCTCGTTCCAGCCGCCGAGGTACTTGATCGTCAGGCCGTGCTGCTTGGCGCAGCCGAGCCAGGAGATCAGGTAGTTGATCGTGTCGGTGGACCAGAAGCCGCCGTTGATCCAGCCGGGCGCGGCCCAGGCGAGGCCGTAGAGACCGAGGCTCGGATTGCGGGCCTTGGCCTGTTCCGCGAGCCAGAATTCGTATCCGGCGTCGCAGTTGATCTGGCCTTTGACGTGTTCGATCGACGGTTCCGAGCCGTCGGTGGAGTTGGCGTCGCCGCCGATCTCCAGTTTCAGCAGTTGCAGGTTCGCGCCGTAGCCGGGCTTGAACAGGTAGTCGAGGATCTGCGCCTGTTGCGCGGCCGGGTAGTCGGTCAGCAGCCGGGAGTTCCCGCCTCCGCCGCTGATCGCGCCGATGCCGTCGAAGGTCCGGCCGCCCTGTGTCCCGTCCACCGTGATCGTGGTGGTGGCCGCGTCCGCGGGGGCGACGCCGACGGTCAGCAGTGCGATGAGCAGCCCCATGACCCACAACGGGGCAAATCTCCATGTTCGTAACATGACTGAACCCTTCACCGTGGGGGGATGGCGTTCAGTGTGTTGTCATGTTCACTTCTTGGTCAATATGGCGAACGAAGAAAACAGAAACAAACGTCGGCAGTCGTCGTCAGCGGGCCGCGCCGTCGCACGGCGCTCGAAGTGGATCAGCGGGGGCGTGAGCGGAGAGAACGGGAGCGGTGAGAGCGGGAGTGGCGAAGTCGGGAGCGGGTGAAGGCGGGAGTTGATCAGCGCGGCCCGGTCGGCCGGGGAATGGGCCTTCGGCGCCCGGTGATCGGCCGTCTCACCGCCGCGGCCATTCGACGGCCGTGATCACATACCTCAAGGGAATACGAAAAAGGGAGCGCCGGCTCACGGGAGGAGGTCATCCGGGGAGGAAACTCTCCCCCGCACGCGGCGGGCCGCCGGTGCGACAATGGCTGGCATGACCGGCGACGCGCACATGAATGAGCTGGGCGAGTTCCTGAAGGCCCGGCGGGCCGAGCTCGGCCCGCGCACCGTGGGGCTGCCGGACCCCGGTACACCCCGGCGGGTGCCCGGGCTGCGCCGGGAGGAAGTGGCGCAGCTCGCCGCGATCAGCACCGACTACTACACCCGCCTGGAGCAGGGCCGTATCCATGCCTCGGTGTCCGTGCTGGCCGCCCTGGCCCGGGTGCTGCGACTGGACGACGACCAGCGCGACTACCTCTTCGGGCTGGCCGGGAAGACACTCGTGCGACCGCGCCGCCGCACCCGGCAGAAAGTCCAGCCGCAATTGCGACGGCTTCTGGACGACCTCGGTGCGACACCCGCCATTGTCATGGGCCGTTGCATGGATATCATCGCGTGGAATTCGCTCGCCTCGGCGCTCATCACCGATTTCTCGGCCATCCCGGAAAAGCACCGGAATTACGTGCGGATCATCTTCACCGATCCGTCGATGAAATCGCTCTACGCGGACTGGGAGAAAGTGGCGCGCACCTGCGTGTCGCAGCTGCGGATGGAGGCCGCCAAGTACCCCGACGACCCGGGGCTCGTCGAACTGGTCGGTGAACTGTCCGTGCAGGACGAGCAGTTCCGCCAGTGGTGGGCCACCCATCAGGTCGCCACGCTCAGCGTGGGCACCAAGGCCCTGCGCCATCCCGTCGC
Organism: Streptomyces sp. NPDC088197; assembly: GCF_044741185.1. NCBI lineage: Bacteria > Bacillati > Actinomycetota > Actinomycetes > Kitasatosporales > Streptomycetaceae > Streptomyces > Streptomyces sp. NPDC088197. Next base: position 8,274 of record NZ_JBIUSD010000024.1, on the reverse strand, counting down.
CGGGGAGCTCAGTCTGGACTGGGACACCCTGACCGCGAGTACCGACCCCGACCAGCAGCTCATCGTCTGGACCGCGGAGCCGGGCAGCCGTACCCACGAGGGCCTGCGCTTCCTCGCCTCGTGGGCCGCGTCCCACCTCCCGGCGGGTGGCACCCCCGCATCGGCCGCTGAGGAGCACCCGCTCGGCTGACACGCCGGCCCGCACCCGGCCGGGCGGTGGCTTCAGCCGGTCACGTCCATGCGCTGGGTGCCGATGACGGACAGCAGCCGAAGTGCCTCCTCGGACGGCGAGCCGGGCGTCGCGGTGTAGATCACGACCTGCTGGTCCCGGTCGGCGATGTCCAGGACGTCGCAGTTGACGGTGACCGGCCCGACCAGCGGGTGGTGGAAGGTTTTGCGGAGGGTGGGCTCGCTGCGCACGTCGTGGGAGGCCCACAGCTCGCGGAATTCCGCGCTCCCGGCCCGCAGCTCGGCCACCAGCTCCGTCACCTCGGGGTCGTCGGGGTAGCGGGCGGCGACGGTACGCAGCCGCTGGGCGGCGTTGCTCGCGAAACGGTCCACGTCCGACACCCCGTACAGCCGCTGCCCCTGCCGGTGCGGTCCGAGGAAGGCGCGGCGGACGAAGTTGCGGTCGCGGCGCGGCAGGGCGGAGAAGTCCTCCATGAGGGCCGCCGCCAGGTCGTTCCAGGCGATGACCTCTCCGGTCGCGGACATCACGGTCGCCGCGGCCTGCGGCAGGCGGTCCAGCAGGTCGAGGATGCTCTGGCGCACCTCGCGCGAGGGTCCTGCGGGCGGTCCCGGCGGGGCGCCCGCGAGGTGGTGGAGATGGTCGCGCTCGACGTCCGTCAGCCGCAGCGCACGGGCCAGCCCCGCCAGGACCTCGCGGGACGGGCGGGGGCCGCGGGCCTGTTCGAGCCGCGTGTAGTACTCGGTCGAGATGAAGGCGAGCTGGGCCGCCTCCTCGCGGCGCAGCCCCGGCGTGCGGCGCCGGGTCCCGGCGGGCAGCCCCACCTCGGCAGGGGTGATCCGCTCGCGTCTGCTGCGCAGGAAGTCGGCCAGTTCTCGTCTGTCCACCTCTCCAGTGTGCTCGTGTGCCGCCGGGCGCAGCCAGGTACAGCCGGTGCCTGGCTGCGCCCGGCGGTCCGGCGCACGCTCGATGCCATGAACACCACACCCAACGTCGACACACCCACCACCGACACCACCGCGACCGGCGCCGCCACCGGGCTGCTGGCGGACAAGGTCGCCCTCATCACCGGCGCGGGTCGCGGCATCGGCGCCGCCGCGGCCCTGCTCTTCGCCCGCGAGGGCGCCCGCGTCATGCTCGCGGCCCGTACCGAGGCGCAGCTCAAGGCCGTGACCGAGCAGGTCGGGGCGGCGGGCGGCACCGCCGACCACGTGGTGTGCGACCTGGCCGACGCGGCGAGCGTACGCGCGGCGGTCGACCGTACGGTGGAGCGGTTCGGCCGCCTCGACGTCGCCTTCAACAACGGCGCCACGAACGCGTCCCCCGGCCCGCTGGACCAGGTACCGGAAGCCGCCTTCGACCGCCTCTACGCCGTGAACCTCCGGGGTCCGTGGCTCGCGATGGCCGCCGAGGTCGCCGCGATCCGGGCGACCGCGGGGACCGGCGCCATCGTCAACAACTCCAGCGTCGGCAGCCTGCGGGGCAACCCCGAACTGCCCGCCTACGGCGCGATGAAGCGGGCGGTCAACAGCCTCACCGAGTCGGCCGCCGTCACATACGGTCCCGAGGGCATCCGCGTCAACGCCATCGCTCCCGGCGGCACACTGACCGAGATGATCCACGCCTGGGCGGCGGAGTCCCCCGGTCTGCTCGACCGGATCACGGCGCACACCCCGCTGCGCCGGGCCGCCGACCCCGCCGAGATCGCGGAGGCCGCCGCCTGGCTGCTCAGCGACCGCGCGTCCTACGTGACGGGCACCGTCCTGCGGGTGGACGGCGGCGCGGCGGCCTGAGCCGCGCGGCCCGCGGCCGTCACCGGTCGTCGGCGGATGTCACCGGTTATCGGCGGGTGTCACCGGGCGGCGGGCGGCGGTGCCACTCGGGCCGTCACCACTCGCGGGCGGCGATCAGTTCCTCGACGTCCGCGTCCTCGAAGCCGTAGGCCGTCGCCACGAACCAGATGTCCCCGCCTATCTCCTCCCGTGCGACGGTCTCGATCTCGCTGCCCGCGGCGTCGAACTCCGCCTCCAGAGCGTTGAACCGCTCCGTCGCGACCGCCGTCAGCGCGTACAGCGCCTTCAGGTCCGCGGGCCGCTCCGCCTCGATCCGCTCGCACAGGTCCAGCAGGATGGCCTTCCCCTTGTCGAGGACGTGGTCGGGAAAATACTCGTCCTCGTACAGCACCTCGAGGAACGCCCGTTCCTTGACCTGCTGGTTGGTGATCGTCATGGCGACGCCCTCCCCTTCTGCCCTGGATCAGCCCCGCGTCCAGTGTGGAATGTCCGACGTCTCCGATCGTGCACCACACCACTGACAACGCCGGTGGCGCGACGGCCGTCGGCCGCCGCGCCCCGGTCGCGTGAGCCCGCGCTTCAGCGCGGTCCGGCGCCGCTCGTCGCGGGCTGGCTCAGGTCAGCTCGGACTGCACGACACCGTCGGCCACGTCCAGGCGCCGTTGGTCTGGATCGTCACACCCCAGTTGTTGCCGCTGCCGTTCGGCTTGGCGGTCAAGACCTGGGCACTGGGATACGTGGCGTTGATGTTCCACGTCGCGATGATCTTCTCCGGCGCGGGAACGTTCATCGTCACCGTCCACGAACTCGACCCGGACACCGCCACGTTCAGGTTGTACCGGTCGCTCCACTGCTGACCGGCGGAGAGGGTCGCGGTGCAACTGCCCCCGCCACCGCCCCCGGTCGTGCCTCCGGTGGTGCCGCCGGTCCCGCCGCCGCTCGTACCGCCGCTGTCGGGGGCGACGGCGCGGCCGGTCTGCGGGGAAATCATGCCCGCGCACAGGCCGCGGCTCGCCAGGCCCTGCGCGATCCGCGGGATCGCGGCGAGCGTGTTCGCGGGCCACTCGTGCATGAGGATGATCTGGCCGTTGGTGAGCCGGGCGTTGGCCTGCACGATCGCGTCGGTGCTCGCGCCGTTCCAGTCCTGCGAGTCGACGTCCCAGATGACCTGGGTCAGACCGTACTTGGCCTCGACCGACTGCAAGGTCGCGTTGGTCTCGCCGTACGGCGGACGGAACAGTTTCGGTGTGCCGCCGCCCGCCGCGGCGATGGCCTGCTGGGTCCTGGAGACCTCCGAGTCGATCTGGGCCTGGCTCTCCTGGATCAGGTGGGGGTGGGTGTAGCTGTGGTTGCCGACCCACATCCCCGCGTTGATCTCGGCCTGGACCTGGGACGGATAGGACGCGGCGAACTGTCCCTCGTTGAACATCGTGGCCCGCAGGCCGTTCTGCCGAAGGGCGTTGAGGACGCTCGGGGTGTGGTCGTTGGACGGACCGTCGTCGAAGGTGAGTCCGACGTACCCGTTGCAGGTGGCGGCGTGCGACGGGGTGGCGTCGACGGTGAAGGTGACGACGCTCGCCACCGCCGTGGCGGCGACGGCAAGTCCCGTGATCAGGGAACGCAATGACATGTGCGGTCTGGTTCGCATGTGGGGGGCCTCCTTGTGGTGGCGTTGCGAACTCCGTGGGGGGATGACGGGGCCACGCGGTACCGGTACACGCGGTGCCGGGAAACGCGGTACCGGGCAACACGGTCCGGGGATACGGGCGTACGGGCTACGCGCGTACCGGCGTACGGCGTCAGCTCGGACTGCACGAGACCGTCGGCCAGGTCCAGGCGCCGTTGGTCTGGATCGTCACGCCCCAGTTGTTGCCGCTGCCGTTGGGCTTGGCGGTCAAGACCTGGGCGCTGGGATACGTGGCGTTGATGTTCCACGTCGCGATGATCTTCTCCGGCACCGGGACGTTCATCGTCACCGTCCACGAACTGGAGCCCGAGACCGAGACGTTGAGGTTGTAGCGGTCGCTCCACTGCTCGCCGGCAGACAGCGCGGCCGTGCAACTGCCCCCGCCTCCGGTGGAGCCTCCGGTGGTGGACCCGCCGGTGGTCGAACCACCCGTGGTCGACCCTCCGGTGGTGCCGCCGGTGCTTCCCAGCGTGATGTTGGAGTTGCCGCTGCTCTGGTAGCCCTCGGTGGCGAGGATCATGTAGTTGAAGCTGCCGAGGCTCATCCCGTGGCTGGCCCACGCGTCGAAGTGGTTGCCCGTGGTGATGGTGCCGCCGGTCCGCTTCGACTGCCGGACGCTCCAGTACTGGTTGAAGGTCCGGGTGCCCTCGATCGACGGGGCGTTGACCCGAGTCGTCTCGTAGATGTCGTACGTGCCGCCGTCGCTGGTGACCGTGCCCTTGTACGTGCCGGTCGGCCGGTAGGTGCCGTAGTTGTCGACGACGTAGTACTCGACCAGCGGATTCGTCGTCCATCCGTACAGCGACAGGTAGGCGTTGCCCGAGGGGTTGAAGCTGCCCGAGTAGGCGACGCTCCGGCGTCCGCCGGTGGCCCAGCCCTTGCCTGCGACGAAGTTGCCGGCATTGCTCCACGAGGTGCTGTAGTTGCCGCCGGAGCCCAGGTTCATGGAGACGGATCCGCCGCCGTCGGTCCAGAACGAGTAGTAGTAGCCGTTGTTGGTGCCGGTCTGGTTCGACGTGATGATCGTGTCGGCGTTGGCGGTGCCGGGCAGGATGAGCGCGGCCACGCCGACCAGCGCTATCGCGCAGGCGCCGCTGATGAGCAGCCGGAAACGGCTGAGCAGCCCTAACGGCCGCCGTCTGCGGCTCATGTCGGGTGCGGGTGCGGGTGCGTCGTTCATGTGCGTGCTTCCTCCTCGTCTCGTGAGGACCGTCTGCCGCGACAGTGTTGAGCGGAGCACGTCACGTGTCAACACTTTCGGCACCGATTACGAAAGCTTCGCCACCAGTCAGGCGTACGGCACCAGTCGTTTCCGCAGGCAGACGCGCATCAATAGCCGGAGGAATTGGTTGACCCACAAAACCGCCGACCCGCGAGATCACCCCCAAGGGGATGAAATCCCGAATGTTTCGGAAAGCCTTCCGAGTGCGGGCGCGAGGTCTACGACCGGCGGGCGAGGTCGGCCGAGACGTTGTCCGCGAGACGGCGCAACAGGGTCATGGCGGCCTCGGTCTCCCGGGGCGACAGACCCATCGCCGCGCCTATCGCGGGGGGTACGTCGCGGGCCCGGTCGCGCAGCGCGTCGCCCCGCTCGGTGAGGATGACGCGGACGGTGCGCTCGTCCTCGGCACTGCGCTCGCGGCGGACCAGACCGGCCGCCTCCAGCCGCTTGATCAGCGGGGTGAGGGTGCCGTAGTCGAGTTGCAGGGCGGCGCCGACGTCCTTGATCGGGACGTCGCCGTGCTGCCAGAGCACCAGCAGCACCAGGTACTGCGGATAGGTGAGGCCGAGCTCGTCCAGCAGCGGACGGTAGCGGCTGGTGACCGCACGGGAGGCCGCGTACAGCGCGAAGCAGAGCTGGTCGTCCAGGAGCAGGGTGAACGCGGGCTCGGCGTCGGCGGCTTCCGTGCTGTCCATGCGGGCTGGCCCTCCTCGGGGACGGGTGACGGGGTCGACCGATCAGCCTAGCTTCACCATGAGGCAATTTCAACGCGCACGATTAGCTTGTACGCGAGCTAATCGTGTCCTAGTCTTCTGGGGTGTGGTCGGCTCTCCCTGCCGAGCACGACAGGGCACGGCCGAGCACGATCCACCACGACGCGCCGGCCCGGAGCACGCCCGGAGCCGACGCCCACACCGTCCGTCCCTCCCCTTCCGTCCCACGAGGAGCCCCCGTCATGTCCGAGTCCACTCCCGCAGCACCCGTCCTGGAACCGGCCGCCGCGGAATTCGCCGCCGCCACGGCCAACCCGCCGTATCTGTTCGATCTCGGCCCCGTGGCGGGCCGCAAGACGGTCGACGAGGTGCAGTCCGGCGAGATCGACGCGCCCGAGGTGGACGAGGAGTGGGTGACCGTCGAGGACGGCCCGACCGAGTCCGTACGGGTGCGCGTCGTCCGTCCCAAGGGCGCCGTCGGAACGCTGCCGGTGATCCTCTACATCCACGGCGCGGGCTGGGTGTTCGGCAACGCCCACACCCACGACCGGCTGGTGCGCGAACTGGCGGCCGGTGTCGGCGCGGCGGTGGTCTTCCCCGAGTACGACCTGTCCCCCGAGGCCCGCTACCCGGTCGCGATCGAGCAGAACTACGCCGTCGCCCGCTGGGTCGTCACCGACGGCGCGGCCAAGGGTCTGGACGCGAGCCGTATCGCGGTCGCCGGTGACTCGGTCGGCGGCAACATGGCCGCCGCGCTGACCTTGATGGCCAAGGAGCGCGGTGATGTGCCGCTCGTCCAGCAGGTGCTGTTCTACCCGGTCACCGACGCGAGCTTCGACACCGATTCGTACCACCGGTTCGCGACCGGTTACTTCCTGCGCCGCGACGGCATGCAGTGGTTCTGGGACCAGTACACGAAGGACCCCGCGCAGCGCGCCGAGATCACCGCGTCCCCGCTGCGCGCCACCACGGAACAGCTCACCGGGCTGCCGCCCGCGCTGGTCGTCACCGGTGAGGCCGATGTGCTGCGCGACGAGGGCGAGGCGTACGCCGACAAGCTCCGGCAGGCGGGTGTCGCCGTCACCGCGACCCGCTACCCCGCGATCATCCACGACTTCGTGATGCTCAACGCGCTGCGCGGCACGCAGGCCGCGGAGGGTGCGATCAACCAGGCGGTCACCGTGCTGCGTTCAGCGCTCGGCACCGACTGACCGTCACGGCGGCCCGCGACGCGCTCGCCTGCGCCTCACACCAGCGAGCGCGCCAACGACCGTCCCCACATGCCCATATGGCCGAACGCCTCGGGGTGCCACATCCCCACCCCGAGCACGGGCACCACCAGCAGGATCGCCAGGACGAGTGAGGTCTCCCCCAGGGTGGACAGCTCGTAGCGCTCCACGAGGGTGCCGAGCACCATCAGGCCGACGAAGACGACGACGCACAGGGCGAGCAGGTCACCGATCGCGTACCAGGTCACGGCCTCGGCGCCCGGGTGCTCCCAGCGCGCGTAGGTGAAGCTGGTGCCGGCCAGTATGGCCGCGAGCAGCAGGCCGCAGCCGGTCAGGACGGTGCACCAGGTCGTCCAGACCGGGGCCGGCGGCTTGCGGTCCTCCGGCGGGTCCGCCTCGTCCGTCTCCCGGTCGTCCTTCGAGTAGCCGTCCGCGCGGCCGTCCGCCGTCTTCGGCGTCGCGGCCGATCCGGTCACGGCGTCGGCGGTGTCGTCGGCCGGACCCGGTTCGGGGCCGGGCTCCACGAGTACGCGTACGGCGGCGGCCCGAGCGTCGTACGCCTCGAGCTGTTCGTCGGCGCTCTCCAGCGCGAGGTCGAATTCCCGCAGCCGGGCGATCGCGGCGCCCACCCGGGAGCCCTCGTCGGCCCCGGAGCCGGGACCGTCGTCCACGACCGGGGTGCGGGACGGGCCAGGTCGCGTACGGGCCCGGCCCTGCTCCACGGCCGACCGCCGGACGCCGACGGCCAGCTCCTCCGCCGCCTCTCGTTCCCTGCGGGCTCTGGCCAGCAGGGACTCCGCGGCGACCAACCGGTCCTGGTGGTCGGCCAGTTCCCTGCGCCGCGGCGGGGCGTCGATGCCGACCGCCTCATTCGCCCGGCGCTCCAGGACCGCGCACCACGCCTGGAGGTCGGCGACGAGTCCCATCAGCGTCTGGACGACCGCGCCGATGACCGAGAGCGCTTCCCGTACGAGCAACTGGCTCTTGTGCTCTTCGTCGGTCCCCGCGCCCGACCGCGGTTCCAACTCCGGCACCGCTCCGGCAGGATCCCCCTGCGACATCGACCCGCCCCTGTCCTCGACCGGCTCTTCGGTGCCGCCGCGCCCCCGCGTCGGCAGTCCCCGACGTCCATCAGATCACCTGCTCCGGCGATCGGCCACCCTGTTTCGCGCGCCACGCCGGAAGGGTTTCCCGACGGGTCGGCCGGACTCCGCCGCCGCGGCGGGCGGAATCGGACCGTCCGCCCGCGCGGGCCGCCGGGGCCCGGACATGGCGGGGCGCCTCCCTGCCCGGGGATGGCGGTGCCGGGCAGAAAGGCGCCAGGTGCGCGAGCCGCTGCCGTTAGGGACTAGCTGTATTGATCACGAGCGTTGTTGACATGTCCCGGTGCTTGATCATGGCGAAGACCTCCGGTGTGGTGGAGCTGTCTAGGACTGCACCGCA
>NZ_JBIUSD010000023.1:0-89013 GCF_044741185.1 Streptomyces sp. NPDC088197 | reverse complement strand
CAGCCGGGCATTACGGTGGGACACGAAGACCTCCGTGCGGTGCAGTCCTAGACAGCTCCACCACACCGGAGGTCTTCGCCATGATCAAGCACCGGCACATGTCAACAACGCTCGTGATCAATACACCTAGCCGGTGAGGGCCTGGGTGATCTGGCGGGTGGTCTGTGCGGCGACTCGCGGATCGTCGGCGGCGTAGGACACGTAGGCGTTCAGGCCGGTGGCCAGTGCCCAGCCGCGACCGCGTGTCCAGGTGGCGTCGTCCACGCCGAGTGTGGCGCGGAAGGCGGCCCGGCTCCCGGCCGACATCAAGGTGAAGGCGACCATCAGATCGCAGGCCGGGTCACCGAGGGCGAGGCCGCCGAAGTCGATGACCGCGCTGAGGCGGCCGTCGACGGTCAGCAGATTGCCGGTGTGGAAGTCGCCGTGCACCCAGACCGGCGGCCGGCCCCACGCGGGGGCGCGCAGCGCCGCGTCCCACAGGCCGGCCATCGCCGCCGCGTCGAAGGTGTCGCCGACCCTCGCGACGGCGGCCCGGGTCGCGCGGTCCCGCGCGGCCAACGGGCTCGCCGCAAGGCCCGTTGGCCCGTCCGCGACCGCTTCCGGCGGCGCGAATCGCTGTAGGGCCAGCAGGAACTCCGCCAACTCGACCGCCGCGCCCACTGATTCGCCGAGCCCCTCGACGGTCGCCACCTCGCCGTCCAGCCACCGGGTGACCGCCCACGGCCACGGATAGCCGAGGTCGGGCCGTCCGACAGCTACGGGTACGGGGACCGCCAGCGGCAGGTGCGCGGCGAGCCGTGGCAGCCACCGGGCCTCCTTCGCGGCCTGGCCGATGGCGCCGCGGTGGCGGGGCAGGCGGACGGACAACTCGCGGCCCAGTCGGTGGATCACATGATCGGAACCGGCCGCGCCGAGCGGTTCCAGGGGAAGTCCGGCCCACCGCGGGAACTGTCTGTCGACCAGCCGTCGTACCAGCGCGGTGTCGATCGCGGGGCGGAAGTCCGCGGTGTCCGGGGTGTGTTGCGTGGTCAGGACGGCTCCTTGAGGCGGTGCGATCGATGTGGCTGGCGATCTCGGACGACCGCGACTGTTCCAGCGGGCGAGGCGCGGTCTGTCGAGGGGATTTCCGCGCGGGCGCGGTGACGACCCGCCCGGCCCCGCCGAGGCGGCGGTTCACCTCAGGGCGCGAGCCGTGCGACGGCTCCCACCTCCAGGGCCGCCCAGACAGCGCCGTCCGGACCCACGGTGATGCCGTGCGGCTCCGATGAAGCGGTCGGCAGGTCGTACGCGGTGATCTCGCCGCTCGCCGCGCGGTGACCGATGCGGTTGGCTCCCCATTCGGTGAACCAGCAGTCCCCGACGCCGGCCGCGACGACGGCGTGCGGTTTGGCCGTACGGTCCGGGAGCGGGAACTCCTCGATCCGCCCGTCCGTCGTGATCCTGCCGATCTGCCCCGCCGCGATCTCGACGAACCACAAGGCGGCGCCGTCACTGGCTATGCCGACCGGCGCGGCACCCGGAGTCGGCAGGGGGTACAGGTCGACCGCGCCCTCGACGGTGACGCGGCCGATCGCGTTCGCCTGGTTGAGCGTGAACCACAGCGCCCCGTCCGGGCCTTCGGTGATCGCCGAGGGACAGCCGCCCTGTACGGGAAGGGCGTACTCGGTGATCTCTCCCTCGACGGTGATCCGGCCGATCCGGTCGGTGTTCATCTGCGTGAACCACAGCGCGCCGTCGGGGCCGGTGGTGATGCCGAAGGGGCCGCTGTCGGGCGTCGGCAGCCGGTAGGAGCGCAGTGCGCCGTCGGTGCCGACGCGGCCGATCGCGCTCGCCAGATGGAGGGTGAACCACAGCGCGCGGTCCGGGCCCGCAGTGATGACCGTGGGGCGGCTCTCGGGCGAGTCCAGCGGGAATTCGCTGAATTCGCCGTCGAGGGTGAGGCGCGCCACGCTGCCGTTCTGCGCGAGGGTGAGCCACAGGGCGCCGTCAGGTCCTGCCGCGATGCCGTAGGGGCCGGCCTCCTTGCCCGCCACGGGGATCTCCGTGACGGCCGGGCCTTCAGAACGCTGCACGGCGAATCCTCCTGCGGAAGCGAATGCGGGTAGCGCATACGGTTGGCGGATACGGAGGGGACGCCGATACGGTCGCGGCTCGACCGACGTCCGTGGCCGGTGCGGTCCCCGTTCCGATCACCCCCGCACCCTGCTGACACGAGGCCACCGGGCGCAACTGATTTCCCGTACGGGCCCGGCGCGGGAATGGCCGGGCCGCACGCTCAGCGGCCGGTGACCACCGCGTGCCGCCGCGCCCACGCGGTGATCGCGTCCGCGATCGCCTGCGGCTGGTCCTCCGGGGCGTGGTGCCCGGCGGGACCGCAGTGCCGGGTCTCCAGGGCCGCGATGTTCGCCGCGCACCAGTCCGCCGTCTCCGGGCCGATCAGCAAGGTGGGCGAGGAGTCGAAGGTGAGCAGCAGTTTGGGGACCTGATCGCTGCTCGCGAGCCACTTGTCGTACTGCTCGACGCGCTCGGTGACATCGGCCGGCTCGCCGTCCAGCGGCAGTGAGCGGGCCCACGCGAGGATCGGGCGGCGGCTCTCGGGCGTCGGGTACGGCGCCCGGTAGGCCCGCAGGTCGTCCTCGCCCACCGGGTGCAGCACCCCGCCGGTGAAGGCCGACTCCAGGAAGACGTTCCGGTCGAGCACCAGGGCTTCGCCCTGCGGCCCGCGCATGGTCTCGGCGCGCGAGCGCGGTCCCTCGGCCAGTTCGCTCCAGGACATCGGCCGCACGATGGTCTCGAAGAAGGCCACACCCAGGACCCGGTCGGGGTGGCGGGCCGCCCAGTCGAAGGCGAGGGCCCCGCCCCAGTCGTGGCCGACGAGCACCACCTTGTCCAGGTCCAGCCGGTCGAACCACGCGTCCACGTAGCGCGCGTGGTCGGCGAACCGGTACGGCACGTCGGGCTTGCCCGAGCGGCCCATGCCGATCAGGTCGGGCGCGAGCAGGCGGGCGGGCAGGTCGATCGCGGGCAGCACCTTGCGCCACAGGTGGGACGAGCCGGGATTGCCGTGCAGGAAGACGACGGGAGTGCCGCTGCCCGTCTCCTCGTGGAACATCGTCGAATCGAGCACCTTCGTCACGGGCATGACGCTTCTCCGCATCGCTAGTCACACTAACGGTTATCTCGCGTCGAAGATAATCCGTTAGTGGCACTAACGCAAAGGGTATGATCGCGGCATGAGCAACGGCGCACGTGAGACGGGACCCCCGACCGCACCGCAGGCCACCGTCGCGGCCACTCCGGCGCGGCTGCGGAATCTGCGGACCCGGCTCCTGTCGCTCGCCGCGATCCGCTCGGACCGCCTGGTGAACGAGGAGCTGACGCGGGAGGGCGCCCGCAAATGGCACTACGCGGTGCTCGCCACCCTGGAGGAGTTCGGGCCCGCCAGCCAGGCCGAACTGAGCGGCCGTACGGGCATCTACCGCAGCGACATGGTCGCGGTCGTCAACGAACTGGCCGAGAGCGGGCTGCTCGAACGCTCGCCCAACCCCGCCGACCGTCGGCAGAACATCATCGCGCTCACCGAGCCGGGCCGCCGCCGGCTCCTGAAGCTCGACGGACTACTGACCGAGGTGGAGGACCAGGTGCTCGCCCCGCTGTCCGAACCGGAGCGCGCCGAGCTGGCCCGGCTCCTCACCGCCGTCGTGGACCACCACGGGCAGCACATGTGAAACCGGCCCGTGCCGCGCCCTCAAGCGGCTCCTGGCTACGGCTTCCAGTCCGCGGCCAGGAGCCCGAGCAGGACCTCGTCAAGGAACTCGCCCATCACCCACGCGGACGAGCGCAGCACGCCCTCGCGGACGAAGCCGTTCCGCTCGGCGGAGCGCAGCATCGCGTCATTGTCCGCCAGTGTCTCGATCTGCAACCGGTGCAGGCCGCGCACGACGAAGCCGTACTGGCACAGGGCCGCGACCACGTCCGTCCCGTAGCCCTTCCCGCGAGCGGACGGCAACAGGCCCAATCCGATGTGCGCCGACCGGTTGTGGGTGTCGATACCCCAGAGCGTCGCGGTGCCGACCAGGGCGCCGCCGTCCAACTCCACGACGGAGAAGGCGACGTGCCCCTCCTCCTTGTCGTCCACGAACAGCCGCGGATCCTTCGACTCGGGCGAGACCGGCCGCCACGGGCCGCCCTCCGCTCGCGCGGCGTTGACCACGTCGTTGTAGAGCTCGGTCCGCAGGACCGGGATGTCATCCGCGTGCCGAGCCCTCAGCCCGACCTTGTTCCCCTTGAGCATGCACGTTTCCTATCCGAGCCCGTCGGCCGACGGCAAACCGAATACCGGCGTCATCGACCGAAGGCGACGCGTCGCGCGCGAGGCCGACTCCGGTTGCCCGGTTGCCCGGTTGCCCGGTTGCCCGGTTGTACGGGGGTACGCGGGCGAGCCGCGGCCTGGACCGCGAGGCGGTTCACCGCACCGATAAGCTGCCTGATCATGATGCGTGCGTGGTTCCTGCCGATGCTGCTGGTCCTCTGCGGCGTGGCCGCCGCGACCGGGCTGATCCTCGGCGGGAGCCCCGGCCGGGCCGCGACCTTCCTGCTGGCCTTCGTGCTGCTCGCGGGGCTGAACTCGCCTCTGGTCTTCCCCCGGTCGATCGGCGCGTCCGAGGCGCAGCGCCTCAGCGCCGCCGACGGCCGGCCGATCGTCTACTGGCGGCCGGGCTGCAAATTCTGCCTGCGCCTGCGCTTCCGACTCGGCCGCAGGGCCCGCCGGTTGCACTGGGTCAACATCTGGCGTGACCCGGCCGCGGCGGAGGCGGTGAGGGCGGTCAACGAGGGCAATGAGACCGTCCCGACCGTCGTCGTCGCGGGCCGGCCGTACACCAACCCCGATCCCGCGTGGGTGCGCGAACAGCTCTCCCCGTCCGCTACGGCGTGAGGGCGCGGCGGTACGTCAGGCCGGGGCGGCCGGAGAACTGGTGCTCGCCGACGACGGTGAAGCCCGTACGGGCCAGTACGGCTCGGGAGGCCGCGTTGTCGAGGGTGGTTCCGGCGCGCAGGACGGTCAGCCCGTACTCGGTGGCGGCCGTGCGGCACAGTTCCCGTACCGCCCAGGTGGCCAGGCCCCGGCCCGCGGCGCGTTCGGCGATCCGGTAGCCGAGGTCGGCGCCGCCGTCGGCGACGTCGACGAGATTGATCCGGCCGAGGACGTCGCCCTCGGTACCGGTCACGACGTGGAAGTAGCAGGCGCCGGTCTCCTGCTCGGCCAGCCGGTCACGGAGGTGGTCGTCGAAGCGGGCGAAGAAGTCGTCGCCCCGGTCGGGGATCGTCGCGGCGAAGTAGGCCCGGTTCTCCCGCTCGAAGGCGAGCAGCGCGGGGGAGTGGTCCGGGTGGAGCAGTTCGATCTGGGGCATGGCCAGGAATATAGGCAGTTGGGCCGCCGCGCGGCCTGTGGTTTTCCGCCGGCCGAGGCGCGCGGGGCCATCGGGGTCGGTCACGGCTCACGCCGCGGGCCCCGCAGACAGGTCGCCACGAGGCGGCGGCAGGTGCCGTCCCAGCCCGGCTCGGACGGCCGGAGCATGTGCGCTCCGGCTGGGCGAGACGAGTTCTTCGCCCTCGTCGGTGGGCCGGTCGCGACCAGGACGCAGCCGCCGCAGCCGCTCGACGCGGCGGCCGAGGCCGCTCTCCTCGCCCCGACCCTGATCGGCGCCGGCCATCTGCTGTTCGCCGACCGCGACGGACCGCCGCCGGCACCCGCCGCGATCCGCAAGGTCGTCGCGGCCGTCCTCCCCGGCGCCTGAGGGGACGGCTCACCGCGGGCTCCGGCCGGTCGCGGTGCGGGCTCGCTCGCCTCGCGGGCGCGGTTCAGGCCGCGGCCACCATGTGCTGCCGCGCCCACTCCTCGAAGCCGGTGAGCGGGATGCCGAGGTCCCGCGCGTACTGCGGGCGGCCCGGCTGGTCGACCGCGTTGAGCCATTCATGCGAGGCGCCCATAGCCGGCATTCCGGCGGCGAGCGCCTCCTGCTCTGTCATGTCCGGCGCGGGCAGGTGCGTGCCCAGGGCCCGCGAGAGGACGTCGGCGATCTGAGTCATCGACAGATAGTCGCCCGCCAGCTCCAGTTCGACCCGGTCGAACCGCTCCGGATCGGCGAAGGCCGCCGCAGCGGCGCGGCCGATGTCGTCCACCGCGATCAGCGACAGATGGGTATCCGGCCTGAGGACGCTCACCAGGCCGCCCTCGATGCCGCGCGGGAACAGGAACGCCATGGACGGAAGGAAGTTCTCCATGAAGAAGCCGGGCTTGAGCAGCGTCCAGTGGGGGAAACCCGCCGCGCGGACCGCGTCCTGGATCGCGCTCTTGGCGCCCAGGACGGGTTCCATGTAAGGCCAGCGGCCCTCGGCCCAGCCGGGCGTCTCGGTGTGCTGACCGGCGCCGGTCACGGAGGTGTGCACGAACTGCGGCACTCCTGCGGCCTTCGCGCCCTCGACGAGGTTGACGCCTTGCGTCACCTCTCCCTCGAAGTCGAAGCTCTCCGCCGTCATCTCGGGCATCTGTACGGAGAAGACGGCGCGGACTCCCTCGGCGGCCCGGACCACGGAGCCGCGGTCGCGCAGGTCGCCGGTGACCAGTTCGGCGCCGAGCGCCTCGACGGCCTTGGCCCGGTCGGCGGCCGGATCGCGGACCAGGGCGCGGACGGGGACGCCGGACGCGAGCAGGGCGCGGGCGGTGGCGCCGCCCTGGCGGCCGGTGGCGCCGGTGACCAGGACCGGTGCGGGGCGTGCGGACATGATGCTCCTCGGGTGCTCGTGCGGGGAGACGCTAAACGGCGGGGCCCGCCGTTTCTCTTCCGGGTACGATATGGCGGACCCCGCCACTTGGCAACCATGGAGGTAGGCCATGCCGGATGGCCAGCGCGCTGATGCCCGGCGCAACTACACGCGCATCCTCGCCGTGGCCCAGCAGGAAGTCGCCGCGCACGGCGCCGACGCCTCGCTGGAACAGATCGCCCGCACGGCGGGAGTCGGCTCCGCGACCGTGCGGCGGCACTTCCCCACCCGCCAAGCGCTGTTGGAGGCGGTCTCCCGGGAGCGGATCGAGGCCCTGCGCGTCCGCGCCCACGAGCTGACCGGCGAAGGCGAGAGCCGCGGCGCGCTGCTGGAGTGGCTCGGCGACGTCCTCACCTACTGCGTCTCCGCCCGCGGCCTGGCCACCGCGCTGTCCTACAACGCCGCCGGAGTCGACCCGGTGCACAACAACAGTTGCTCGGCCACGCTCGAAGAAGCGGCGGGTCCGCTGCTCCGCCGCGCCGCGCGGGACGGCGCGGTGGCCAAGGACGTCACCGCCCTCGACCTGATCACCCTGCTGGTCGGCATCGCCCTGGCCACGGAGCACGCCCCCGACCCGGCCGCCCGCGCCCGCCAACTCTTCGACCTGTCGGTGGCGGGCCTGAGCCCCCAGCGCTGAGCAACGGCGCCTGTCACCGTCGTCCGCGCGGGCGCTAGGTCAATACGACGAGGGCGTGTCCGGCGGATCGGGAATGGCCCCTTCGGCGCCTGGCACGCACGCCCGTCGCGTTGCCGGAATACCCGAATGGCTCCGCTGTGCGGGCATCCCGGCGCCTTCCGCTCAGCGGGTCCCACCGGCCGGAGTCCGGGGGAGCACCGGTCGCCGCCTGGACCGCCCATGATCCGCCGGACAGGCCCTAGTCGGGAGACGGCCCGTCGGCGAGCCGGTTGTTGCGGTCGATCTCCGGCATGTGGGTCTCGGCCCAGTCGCGCAGGGCGGCGAGGGGGTGTTCGAGGGACAGGCCGAGGTCGGTGAGGCGGTAGTGGACGGCGGGCGGCACCGTCGGTTCCACGCGGCGCGTGACCAGGCCGTCGCGGACCAGGCTCTGCAAGGTGGCGGACAGCATCTTCTGCGAGATGCCGGGGATGCGGCGCCGCAGTTCGGCGAAGCGGACCTCGCCCGGAGCCTGCTCGGCCAGCGTCTTGACCGCCATCGACGTCCACTTGGTGCCGATGCGGTCGAGCAGTTGGCGGGTCGGGCAGCGCGGATCCAGCAGGTCACCGCGGTCGCCGGGCCGCGGCCCGTACGTGCCCGATGCGTCGGGCCCGGACGTGGTCACCTGGGGCTCACCACCTGAGGGGAAAGTGCCGTCTTGGGCGGACCAGGTTAGTTCCCTAGCGTGATCTTGTCACCATTGGTTACCACTCCTGGAGTCCCGTCATGCCCGAACTGCGCCGCGTGCCCGTCAACGGTGTCGAACTGAACGTCGCCCTCGCCGGATCGGGTCCCGCCGTCCTGCTGCTGCACGGCTTCCCGCACACCTGGGAGGTGTGGACGGACGTCATGGCCGATCTGACCGGCCGCTACCGCGTCATCGCGCCCGACCTGCGCGGCTTCGGCGCGAGTGGTCCTGCCCCGTCCGGGTACGACGCGGGCACCCTGGCCGAGGACGCCGCCGCGCTCCTCGCCGCGCTCGGCGTGTCGTCCGCCGCGGTGGTGGGCATCGACGCGGGCGCCCCCGCGGCCTTCCTCCTCGCCCTGCGCCACCCCGGCCTCGTCCGCCGCCTGGTCGTCATGGAATCCCTGCTGGGCGCGCTGCCCGGCGCCGAGGACTTCCTCGCCGCCGGACCGCCGTGGTGGTTCGGCTTCCACCGCGCGGCGCCCGGCCTCGCCGAGACCGTGCTGGAGGGTCACGAAGCCGAGTACGTCGACTGGTTCCTGCGCTCCGGCACGCTCGGTGAGGGAGTGCGCCCCGCACTTCGGGACGCGTTCGTGCGCGCGTACACCGGCCGCGAGGCGTTGAGCCGCGCGTTCTCGTACTACCGCGCCCTGCCCGAGAGCGCGGCGCGGATCGGTGAGGCGGTCGCCGCCCACCGCCTGACGGTGCCGACGATGGCCCTGGGCGCCCAGCCGGTCGGCGACGTGCTCGCACGCCAACTGCGCCCGCTGGCCGACGATCTCACCGCACACCTCATCGAGGACTGCGGCCACATCATCCCGCTGCACCGGCCGCGCGCCCTGCTCGCGCTCCTGCGCCCGTTCCTGGCCCGCGACGACGCGGGCAGGGCGTGAGCGGGGCGGGCGTGAGCGGGGGCAGGGATGACCGCGGACGAGGCGTGACCTGGGCGGCGCACCACGGACCCCACGTCTCCCGCACGCCCCACTCGAATCGTTCACTGTGTGAATCCGGTGCATGTGCTTGACGGCTCGCCATGGCCACTTGACACTGCCTTACGGATTCGGGATTACCGCCATCCGCAGATTGAGAGCGTTTTCAAGAGACTGAATCAAAGGGCCAAGGCGGGACCTTGGCTCTGAATGTGCAGTGCCGAGCGCGATCCACCCCCACATCTCCGCGCTGACCCTGGTGTTCACTTCGCGAACCCAGGCGAAAGGACCCCCACACATGCGCAGATCCATCCTCCCGGCCCGTACCGAGGGCACGCCGCGTCGGCAGCGACGCGTGGTCGCCCTGCTCGGGGCCCTCGTCCTCGTTCTGGCCGGGATCATCGGCCTCACCCAGACCGTCGGCACCGCCTCGGCGGACGCGTCCGACTACACGCAGAGCGTCGCCCAACTGAACTCCACGCAGGCGCAGATCACGTTCAAGCCCACCACGGCCGCCGCCTACGTCGACGTCCACTACCTGGTCAACGGCGCGAATCAGCAGAACGTCCGGATGACCAACAACGCGGGCGTCTGGACCCAGACCGTCAGCTCGCTGACCACCGGCACCGTGCTCGACTACTGGTTCACGTACGAGAAAAGCGGCCCGCAGTACGACACGCCGCACTTCTCGTACACCCAGGGCAGCGGGAGTACGACCGGCGGCGGCACCGGCGGCACCGGAACGACCGTCGCCACGCCGACCTTCAGCCCGGCGGGCGGCACCTTCAGCTCGGCGCAGAGCGTGACGATATCCGACGCCACCTCGGGCGCGAGCATCCGCTACACGCTGGACGGCTCCACGCCGACCGCCTCCTCCACGCTCTACAGCGCGCCGCTGAACATCTCGGCGAGCACCACGGTCAAGGCGATCGGCATCAAGTCCGGGTCCACCAACTCGGCCGTGGCCACCGCCAGTTACACCATCGGCTCGACCTCGGCGAGCTGCCCGACGCAGTCGGACACTCCCAACTTCGGGTCGAACGTCCACATTTACGACCCGTCGATGTCCAGCGCCACCATCCAGGCGCAGCTCGACGCGCAGTTCGCGCAGCAGAAGGACACCCAGACCGCGCAGTTCAGCAACAACCGGGTCGCGCAGCTCTTCAAGCCAGGCACGTACAACGTGTCCGACAACGTCGGCTTCTACACCTCGGTGGCCGGTCTCGGCCAGAACCCCGACGACGTCACGATCAACGGTGACGTCACCGTGGACGCCTTCAACGCCTCCGACGCGGGCAACGCGACCCAGAACTTCTGGCGGTCCGCGGAGAATCTGGCGATCAACCCCTCCAGCGGCACCGACCGTTGGGCCGTCGCACAGGCCGCGCCCTTCCGCCGGATCGACGTGCACGGCGGGCTCGCGCTCTACCCGGCCAGCTACGGCTACGCCAGCGGCGGCTACATCGCCGACACCAAGGTCAGCGGCCAGGCCGCGTCCGTCTCGCAGCAGCAGTGGTACACCCGCGACAGCAACCTCGGGAGCTGGGCGGGCGGCGTGTGGAACATGGTCTTCTCCGGCGTCAACGGCGCCCCGGCCAACACCTTCCCGAACCCGCCGGAGACCACGCTGGCCACCACCCCGGTCTCCCGTGACGTGCCGTACCTGTACGTCGACAGCGCGGGCAAGTACCGGGTCTTCCTGCCGTCGCTGCGCACCAACGCGTCCGGACCGAGCTGGGCCAACGGCAGCACCCCCGGCACCTCGCTGCCGATGAGCCAGTTCTACGTGGTCAAGGCCGGGGACACGGCCGCGACCATCAACACCGCCCTGTCCCAGGGCTGCAACCTCTTCGTCACCCCCGGCGTCTACCACCTCAACCAGACGCTCAACGTGACCAAGGCCAACACCACCATCCTCGGCATCGGCTACCCGACGTTCGTGCCCGACAACGGCGTCAACGCCATGCAGGTCGCCGATGTGGACGGCGTACGCCTCAAGGGTCTGCTCTTCGACGCGGGCACCACCAACTCCGCCGCGCTGCTGACTGTCGGCCCCTCCGGCTCCACCGCGAGCCACGCCGCCAACCCGACCACCATCCAGGACGTCTTCTTCCGGATCGGCGGCCAGGTCGCGGGCAAGGCCACCACCAGCCTCATCGTGAACAGCGCCAACACGATCATCGACCACATCTGGGCCTGGCGCGCCGACCACGGCAGCGGCGTCGGCTGGACGTCCAACACCGCCGACACCGGTCTGATCGTCAACGGCGCCAATGTGCTTGCGACCGGTCTGTTCGTCGAGCACTACCAGAAGTACGAGGTCGTCTGGAACGGTCAGGGCGGCAAGACGATCTTCTTCCAGAACGAGATGCCGTACGACCCGCCGAACCAGGCCGCCTGGGTCAACCCCAACGGGCAGAACGGATACGCCGCCTACAAGGTCGGCGCGAACGTCACCACCCATGAGGCGTGGGGGCTCGGCAGCTACTGCTACTTCAACGTCAACCCGGCGGTGAACAGCTACCACGCGTTCGAGGTGCCCAACACCTCCGGCGTGAAATTCCACAGCGCGCTGACCGTCTCGCTCGGCGGCGTGGGCACCATCACCCACGTCATCAACGACACCGGAGCGGTCACCGCGTCCAACACCACCCCCAGCAATGTCGTGTCCTATCCCTGACCCGCTGATCCCCTCACCGTGAACCCACGGTGACGGCGGCCCGGTGCTCCCGCGCAGGCGGGAGCACCGGGCCGCCCCCGCGAACGGGTGAAGCAAGGCCCGTGACCCCCACCCGCGTGTGCGTCGGCGCCGCGCGCCGCCTACGCTGCGCCAGGGGAGTTACGTCACGGGAGGCCGACCCTGCTGGTGCTGTGTGTGTTCTTCGCGTTGCTCGGTGCGGCCAGCAACGCGGTGGGAACCGTCCTCCAGCGCAAGGCCGCGCTCGCCGTGCCGCCCAACGACGCGATGCGCCCGCGTCAGATGCTCGCGATGATCCGGCAGCCGGTGTGGCTGCTCGGCATCTGCGGAGTGGCGGGCGCCGCGGCCTTCCAGGCCCTCGCCCTGGTGGCGGGACCGCTGGCCCTCGCGCAGCCCGTCTTCATCCTGGAACTTCCGCTCGCCCTGCTCTTCAGCGTGCCGCTGCTCGGGCGCGCCCTGCCGCGCGCGGGCTGGAGCGGCGTCGCCTGCATGGTCGCGGGTCTGGCGCTCGCCCTGGGCGCCGCGGCGCCGGGCGGCGGCGGCGCCCAGGCGTCCATGGCGCACTGGGTGCCCGCCGTCCTGCTCTGCGTGGGCGCCATCGGCTGGGCGGTCGTCATCGCCCGCCACCGGCCCTCCGGCGCGCCGAGGGCCGCCCTGCTGGGCGCCGCCTCCGCGGTGGCCAACGCGCTCACCGCGGCGCTGATGAAGTCCGCCGCCGACACCTTCTCCGCGCACGGCGGCGTCGCCTTCCTGACCGCCTGGCAGACCTACGGCTTCGCGCTGTGCGGCGTCACCGCGATCTTCCTGCTGGAGAGCGCCCTCCAGTCCGGGCCGATCATCGCCTCGCAGCCCGCCCTCACCCTCGGCGACGCCACCGTCAGCCTGGCGCTGGGCATCACCGTCTACGGCGAGCACATCCGTACCGGCTGGTGGGTCGTGCCGCAGTTGGCGGCCGTCGGCCTGATCGCGTACGGCACCGTCCGGCTCTCCCGCGCGGTCCCGCTGATCAGGGAACTGGCGGGCTGACCGCACGGGCCGCCCGGTCTCGGCCCGGCACCGACCTGACATCCGCCCGGCACCGGCTCGACAACGGCCCGGCACCAGGCCGGCAGCGGCCCGGCCCTGGCGCGGACCGCGAAGGGGAGCTTAAGTGAACCGGTAGCCGCTTCGGCTTCATCCCCGGAGCGGTTCGCCCAAGCATGGGGCCGTGACCGAACGATTCCTGCACCTCAACGTCAACGCCAACGGGCTGGCGAAACCGCCGAACAGCTGGCGGCACAGCTCTCCGCCCACCTGGTTCCTCGACGTCGCCTCCTGGGAGAAGCTCGGGCGGATCGCCGAGCGCGGCCTGCTGGACGCGGTCTTCCTCGCCGACCACCTCGGCGCCACCGACTTCAGCAAGCCGTGGCACGCCTTCGACCCGTTCATGCTCCAGACGGCGGTGGCCCGCGCCACCCGCCACATCGGTCTGGTGACGACCCTGTCCGCGACCTTCTACCAGCCGTGGGACATCGCGCGCCGCGCCGCGACGCTCGACATCGCCTCCGGCGGCCGGGCGGCGGTCAACATCGTCACCTCCGGCGAGGACGCGGCCGCGGCCCTGTACGGGCGGGGACCGCTTCCCGCACGCGAGGTCAGGTACGGGCGCGCCGAAGAGGTGCTGAACGCCGTCAAGCGGCTGTGGGACTCCTGGGACCCGGACGCCCTGGTCGCCGACCCCACGACGGGCGAACTGGTGGACGACGGCCGGGTCCCGACGGTGGACTTCGACGGCGAACACGTGGGCTTCAGGGGGCGGTTCCAGTTCCCGCGCTCCGTGCAGGGGCGGCCGGTCATCGTCCAGGCCGGAGCGTCGCCCCTGGGCATCGAACTGGCCGCGCAGCACGCGGATGCCGTGTTCTGCGCCTCCAACACCCTGTCGACCGGGCAGGAGTTCTACCGCGGGCTGAAGGCCCGCGCCGCCGCCCACGGGCGCGACCCCGACGAACTCCTGGTCCTTCCCGGCCTCAACATCACCCTCGGCGGCACCGAGGCCGAGGCGATCCGGCGCCGCGCCGATCTGGTCGGCCCCGTGGAGGCGGACGACGCCGCAGTGCGCGCGCTGGCCGTCCAACTCGGCGTCCCCGTCGACCTGCTGAGCCTGGACAAGGCCCTGCCCTGGGACTACATCAACTCGCCGCGGTGGAGCCCGCGCAGCGTCGGCGCCGCCAACGGCGTGCTGTCCGTGGCACGCCAGGGCGACCTCACCGTGCGCGAGGTCCTCGAACGCCGCGCGAACGCGCAGAACGCGATCGTCGGCACGCCCGAGCAGGTCGCCGACGAGATCGAGAGCTGGTTCACCCAACGCGCCGCCGACGGCTTCAACATCAACTTCGACATCTTCCCCTCCGGCCTGGAGCAGGTCGTCGACCACCTGGTGCCGGAGCTCCAGCGGCGCGGGATCTTCCGCAGGGAGTACGAGTCCACCACGCTGCGCGGCCACTACGGGCTTCCGCCCCTGGTGACCGACGCGAGCCGCGCCACCGCGCGCACGGCCTGATCAGGAGACCGCCACCAGTGAGCACACGCCGACTGCACTTGAACGTCAACGCCAACGCGCTGGGCCGAGCACCGGGGGGCTGGCGCCTGCGCGACGACCCGCTCGGCTTCCTCGACATCGACGAATGGGAGAACCTCGGCCGGACCGCGGAACGCGGCCTGCTGGACGCGGTGTTCCTCGCCGAGACCCTCGGATTCTCCCAGCAGGACTTCACCAGGCCGTGGAACGCGATCGACCCGTTCGTCGTGCTGACCGCGATCGCCCGCGCCACCACGCACGTCGGCCTGGTGGCGACCGTGTCGTCCACCTACCGCCACCCCTACCACATCGCCCGGTTGGGCTCCTCGCTCGACCTGGTCTCGGGCGGCCGGGCCGCGGTCAACGTCGTCACCACGCAGTCGCCGCGCGCCGGGGCCCAGTTCGGCCTCGACGCGCACCCCGACCGGGACGCCCGCTACGGCCGCGCGGACGAGGCGATCGCGGTGATCAGGGCGCTGTGGGAGTCATGGGACCCCGACGCGCTCGTCGGTGACAAGGCGTCAGGTGAGCTGACCGACCTGACGAAGGTGCGGGAGGTCGACCACGTCGGCGAGCACCTGCGGGTCAAGACCTGGTACCAGGTGCCGCGTTCGCCGCAGGGCCACCCCGTCGTCCTGCAAGCGGGCGCGTCGGAGCAGGGCATCGACCTGGCCGCGAAGTACGCCGACGCGGTCTTCTGCGCCGCGCACAACCTCCAGCAGGGCAAGGACTTCGCCGCCAAGGTGAAGGCCCGGGCCCGCGACGTTCACGGCCGCGACCCCGACGACGTTCTGATCCTGCCCGGACTGTGGCCGGTCATCGGCAGCACCGAGGCCGAGGCGCGCGAGCGCCGCGACCTGCTGGCCGGTCTGAGCACCGACACCACCGATGCCCTGACGTCGCTGGCGGCGCAGCTCGGCCTGCCGGTGGACAGCCTGGAGCTCGACCGGCAGCCGCCCTGGGACCTGATCAACTCGCCGGAGTGGAAGCCGAGCAGCTACGGCTTCGCCAACTCCGTGCTCCAGTCGGCCCGCAATGAGAACCTGACGGTGCGCGACCTGCTCGACCGGCACATCGCCGGCGGCGGTCACCGCATGGTGGTGGGCACCCCGGAACAGATCGCCGACGAGATGGAGGCGTACTTCACCGAGGGCGCCGCGGACGGGTTCAACCTGAACCACGACCTCTACCCCGACGGCCTCGACCTCATCGTCGACCACCTGGTGCCGGAGCTCCAGCGGCGCGGGATCTTCCGCAAGGAGTACGAGGCGAGCACGCTGCGCGGCAACCTCGGCCTGCCCATCCCGGCGGCCACCTCGGTCTGAGGCCGCACGGCAGCACGGCGCGACGGAGCCGCCCGGCGTACCGACCCCCATCCCACGGGGCCGGTACGCCGGGCGGCTCTTCGGGCTGCCGCCGGATCAGGAACCGGCGGCGTCCGGCAGGCGCGCCTCTGCCCCGATGGCGCCGGGCCGCAGCGCCCTGTCGCCCTCGACCCGCTCGGCGATACCGGCCAGTCGCGCGGCCTGCTCCGGTGTGAGCGTGACGTCGCACGCGCCGACGTTCTCCCGCAGATACGCGGCGTGCCGGGTGCCGGGGATCGGCACGACGTCCTCACCCCGCGAGAGCACCCAGGCGAGGGCCACCTGACCGGGCTCGGCGCCGAGTTCGGCCGCGACGGCGACGACCTCGTCGGCCAGCTTCACATTCGTGTCGAAGACCTCCTCGGCGAACCGCGGGTGTTCCAGCCGACGGCCCGTCAGATCCGCGCGGCTGCGCAGCCGACCGGTCAGCCACCCGCGGCCCAGCGGCGAGAACGGCACGATGCCGATGCCCAACTCCCGCGCGATGGAGAGCGTTTCGGCCTCGATGTCGCGGGTGAAGAGCGACCACTCGTTCTGGATCGCGGTGACCGGATGTGTGGCATGGGCGCGGCGCAGGGTCCGCGGACCCGGCTCCGACAGGCCGATCCAGCGGACCTTGCCCGCCTCGACCAGCTCCTTCAGCGCGCCGACCGTCTCCTCGATCGGCACCGCCGGATCGACGCGGTGCTGGTAGTAGAGGTCGATGTGGTCGACGCCCAGGCGCCGCAACGAGCCCTCCACCGCCGACCGTACGTACTCCGGACGGCCGTCGATGGGGCGGGCGTCGGGGTTGGTGGCCCGGTCGAGCGGGTTGCCGAATTTGGTGGCGATGACCAGGCCGTCACGGCGGCCCTTGACCGCCTGCCCGAGCAGCGTCTCACTGATGGCCGGGCCGTAGATGTCGGCGGTGTCGAAGAAGTCGATGCCGAGGTCGATCGCCTCGCCCACCAACGCCGACGCGCTGTGCCGCTCGTCGGCGTCGGTGGACTGCGCGAAGCTCATGAAGCCCAGGCCGAGGGCCGAGACCTCCAGCCCCTCGGTGCCGAGCCTGCGTCGAGTGATGTCGGTCAATGGTTACTCCTCAGCCGGTGGTTCGGGAGCGGCGCCGTGTCAGCCGGTCGTCACGTCGTCCAGCGCCGTGGTGTAGTTGAATCCGAGCTTGGACGTGACATTGGTCTTCAGCCCGCCGTACTTGTACGCGGCCTCGACGGTCGCCTGCTGGATCCGCAGGAACTCCGGGTCACCGATCTTGTAGAAGGTCGAGTGCCGGGCGTTCTCCCAGTTGACCTTGGCCACGTCGGGCGTCTGGCTGAGGACCTGCTGCTCGACCTTCTCGTACGCGGTCTCGTGACCGGGGATCCACTGCTCGTAGAAGGTCCGCAGCCGGCCGTAGAAGTCCTTGAGCGCCGCCAGCTTGGCCGGGTCGTCGAGCACCTCGGTCCTGGCGATCCAGCCGCTGCCGCCGAGGATGCCGAGCGTCGCGTTGTCGGCGATCTTGATCGCCTTTCCGGCGTCGACGGGCTTCTTCACGTTGCTGTAGCTGGTCACGACCGCGTCCAGGCGCCCGGCGTTGAATGCGTTGGCCGCGGCCTGGTTGCTCGGGAACTGCACACCGTGGACGTCCTTGGGGCCGAAGCCGCCCTTCTCCAGCGCGACGACGTAGGCGGCGTAGATGTTGCCGCCGTAGTTGTAGCCGATCTTCTTGCCCTTCAGCTCGGCGAGCGTCGTGATGCCGGAGCTCTTCGTCACGTACACGGCGGCCGGGTAGGGCGCGTCGGGCGTCCAGGTCACCGCGAAGCCCTGGATCGGGGCGCCGGTCTTCGTCCAGTCGGCCGAGGCGTTGGCGGCCTCGAAGGCGGCGGTGTTCTCACCGACCTGGCCGACGTCGATCTGCTTGCCGTACAGCGCCGCCAGTTGGTTCGCCGGGCCCGCGATGATCGGGACCTTGTACTTGTACGGGGTGTCTTCGAACAGGCCCGACTCCTTCAGCAGCGCGGGGAAGTCGGCGGTCTGGTAGCTGATCGTGAGGTTGACGCCGGACAGGTCGACCGCGGCGGCGGCGGAGGAACCGCCCGTCGAGCCGCCGTTCGACGCGGAACCCGCGTTCTTCGCGGAGGTCGAGGCGTCGCCGGAACCGCCGCAGGCGGTGGCGACCATGGCGAGGGCGACGGCCGCGAAGGCGGTGAACGTGCGCTGGACGAAGGGGGAGTGCTTGCCGGTGCTGTACATGTGCGATGACTTCCTCGGGATGTGTCGGGTGAAGACGGTTCGTGGTGCTCTGATCTGAAGGGCCGTCAATGGCCGGCGGCCACCTCCTCGCCGCCGCCGCCGACGGTGCGGGCCACGCCGAGCTGGTCGAGCAGCGCCGCCCGCAGTTCGAGGAACCGCGGATCGTCGCGGTGGCGGGGCTTGTCGATCTCGACCCGCTGGTCCAGGGCGATCGAACCGCGCGAGAGGACCAGGACACGGTCGGCGAGCAGGATCGCCTCGTCCACGTCATGGGTGACCAGGACGACGGCGGGCTCGTGCTTGGCGCACAGCGCCGCCAGCAGGTCGTGCATCTTGATCCGGGTCAGCGCGTCCAGGGCCGCGAAGGGCTCGTCGAGCAGCAGCAGATCGGGCTCGGTGACCAGCGCGCGGGCGAGTGCGACACGCTGCGCCTCACCGCCGGACAGCGTCCGGGGCCAGGCTTTGGCGTGGCTCTCGATACCGACCTCGGCCAGCGCGTCGAGCGCTTTGCCGTACGCGGCTCTCGGACGCCGCGCGCCGAGCACGACATTGCGCCACACCTTCTGCGCGGGAACCAGCCGCGGCTCCTGGAAGACGGTCGACCGCACGCGGGGCACGACGACATTCCCCTCGTCGGCGGTGTCGAGTCCGCCGACGATACGGAGCAACGTCGTCTTACCGGTGCCGGACGCTCCGAGCAGCGCGACGAACTCCCCCTTCCGCAGCCGGAGATCGACCCCGTCGAGCACCGCACGGCCGTCGAAGACCCGTCGGACCCCCAGCGCGGTGACGGCGTATCCCGCGCTGTCCGCGGCGAGGTCGCCCGGCGATTCAGTTGATACCGACACGGGCCCTCCAAGGCAGGACGAGACGCTCGACGCCGCGCATGACGAAGTCGATGAGGATGCCCAGCACGGCGTAGATCCAGATGCCGGCGATGACGATGTCCGGGCGCTGGTTGTTCTGGGCGTTGATGATCAGATAGCCGATCCCGGCGGTGGAGTTGACCTGCTCGGCCAGCACCAGCGACAGCAGCGAGAAGGAGCAGGCGAAGCGCAGACCGGTGAGGATGCCGGGCAGCGCCGTCGGGAAGATGATCCGGCGGGCGATCCGGAAGCCGCTGAGCCCGAAGGTCCTGCCCGCCTCGATGAGCTTTTGGTCGACGCCCTTCACGGCGTGGAACGTGTTCAGGTAGAGCGGGAACAGCGCCGCGGCGGTGATGAGGGCGAGCTTGGACGGCTCGTCGATGCCGAACCAGGTGACGAACAGCGGGACCAGCGCGATGAACGGCACCGTCCGCAGCATCTGGAGGGTGGCGTCGAAGATCTCCTCGCCGATCTTCCACAGACCGGCGAAGATCCCGAGCACCAGCCCCGCGCTGCCGCCGAGCAGCAGCCCCTCACCGGCCCGCCGCAGCGACACCGGTACGGCGGCCTGGAGCGAGCCGTTGTTCCACAGGTACTGGTACGCCTCGACGATGGTCTTCGGCGAGGGCAGCACGTCCTCGGTGGTCCAGCCCCAGGTCAACGCGAGCTGCCAGAGGGCGATCAGTGCGACGGGCACGCCGACGCGCAGGGTCCAGCCGCTCCAGAAGCGGACCCGCTTGCGCACGCTCTCGCGCCCGCGGTTGCGCGGGCTGAGGTCGATGAGCCCCGCCGCGCCCCGCGGAGTCCTCGTGGCGGTCGGCGCATCCGGCGCGGGCGCGGTGTCGGTGACGGAAGCGGCGCCGGTCACCGCGTCACCTCGGCGGCGGTGTCGACCGGCCGGATGGTGAGGGGCCTGGCGATGGCGGTCATGAGCGTGTCCTCACAGGGGGTCAGTGCCTCAGGCGAACTTCTTGAACGGAACGGTGTCGTCCTGCGCCAACTCGGCGACCAGGCCGAGCTCCCAGGACAGATAGCGGCGGAATCCGGCCTTGCGGTCCTCGGGGTCGCTCTCGCGCCAGCCGGAGGCGACGACGTCCTCCGGGGCGTGCAGCCACTCGGCCCGGTCGGTCTCCACGGGCAGACCGGCCGCGCGCCACGCCGCCGTGCCGCCGTCGAGCACCCGCACCGGACGGTCGGTGGCCGCCGCGAGGTCGGCGGCGGCGTAGCGCGCGAGCACCCCGTCGGAGGAGGTCAGCACGACCGGCCCGGTGCCGGGCAGCTCGGCCGCCGACGCGGCGAGGCGGGCGCGGATGGCGAACCGGGCGCCGGGGACGTGGCCGGTGCGGTACTCCGGGCTGGGCGCCACGTCGAGCACGAGCCGGGTGTCGGCCGGGGCGCCGTCCAGCTCCTGCGCGGTGACCGTCTCGAAGCCGCCGGACGGCGGGTCGAGGACGGGCCGCGGCACCGGGCCGGTCTCCAGGTCGACGCCTTCCAGGGCCCGGTCGAGGACGAACACCTGCGCCCAGCCGATCTGGGCGATCCAGGAAGCGGCGACCGCGGCCCGTACGCCGTCGTTGTCGACGAGGACCACACGGGAATGGTGCGTGCCGACGTGCCGGAACACCCACGGCGCGACATCCCAGCTCGGCGCCGACAGGGAGCCGGGCAGGTGACCGGCCTCGAACTCCTCGGGCGTGCGCACGTCCAGGACGTACAGCGAACGCGTGTCGTCCTTGCCGAACGCCGCGAGCGCCGCCGCGTCGATGTGCTCGATCCCGAAGCGCTCGCCGAAGCGGACCGCGCTCTCCCGCGCCGCCTCCAGCGCCGCGCCGGTCGGCGGCGCCACCGAGGACGTCTCGCCGTGGTCGAGTTCGTGCCCCTCCAGCACCCACGACTGGGTGCCGCCCTCCAGCGACACCACCCGGTTCGGCAGGCCCGCGTTGATGAGCACCTGGGCGCCGAGGATGCTCCGCGTGCGCCCGGCGCAGTTGACCACGACGAGCGTGTCGGGCGACGACACCGCCTCGGCCGCGCGGTAGACGAGTTCGGCGCCAGGTATCGACGTCCCGCCGGGCAGGCTGTGGTCGCGGAACTCGCCGATGGGGCGGCTGTCCAGCAGCACGATGTCCTCACCGGCCGCGCGGCGGCTCAGGAAGTCCGGCACGCTGATGTGCGGCGTCTGGTACACCTCCTCGATCCACTCGCCGAAGGCCTGCCCGATGACGTGATCGCCGCCGCTGTGGACCTTGTGCCCGGCCGCGGCCCACGCGGCGAGGCCGCCGTCGAGCACCCGGACGTCGGTGTAGCCGAGCGCGCGCAGCCGGGCCGCGCCCCGCCCCGCCAGCTCCGCGTCGCCGCCGTCGTAGACGACGACCGGCGTGTCACGGCGGGGGACCAGCGCCCCCACCTTCAGCTCCAGGACGCTGAGCGGGATCGAGACGGCGAGCAGGATCGACCCCTGCGCCGCCGTGACGCCGGACTCACGGACGTCGACGAGCGCGTACTCCTGGCCGCCGTCGAGCAGCGCGCGCAACTCGTCGACGGCGATGGCGGGGGCCACGGATTCGGTCATGGGAACTCTCCTGGACTCTGGTCGGATCAGTAGTGGATGGCGCCGGGCACGCCGCCGCCGGCGTAGACGCCGTCGCCGACGACGGCCACGCTGCGCGGCGAGGCGAGGAAGGCGACCACCCACGCCACCTCGTGCGGCTCGATCACCCGGCCGATGACGTTGCCCGGCGCGGCGGGCGCCGCGCCGTCGGCCGCGCCCCCGCTCTGCAGCTCGACGTACCGCTCGGTGCGGGTGGGACCGGGGTGGACGACGGTGACGTTGACGCCGTGCGGGCCGAGTTCGTCGGCGACGTTCTTGGTCAGCGCGATCACCGAGGCGTTGCGGACCGAGCCGATCACCGAGACGGTCGAACGGGCCCCGGTGCCGCTGATGTTGATGACACGGCCCCAGCCGTTCTCGATCAGCAGCGGCGCGACGGCCTTGATGGTGCGCAGATAGCCGATCACCTTGACGTTGAGCTGCCGTTGGAACCAGGCGTCGTCGGCGTCCTGGAAGCTCGGCCCCTTCTGCGCGGGCTGCTCGGCGGCGTTGTTGACGAGGATGTCGATACCGCCGAAGGCCGTTCTCACGGTGTCGACCAGCTCGCGCACCGAGTCGTCGTCACCGGTGTCGGCCCGCACAGCGAGCACGTCGGCGCCGGTCGACTCCCTGATCCGTACGACCGCGTCGTCCAGGACGTCCCCCCGCCGTCCGGTGATCGCCACCCGCACGCCCTCGCGCGCCAGTTCCTCGGCGATGGCGTAACCGATGCCCGTGCCGCCCCCGGTGACGACGGCGCGTTTTCCTTCGAGTTCGAGACCCATGGACTTCCCCGATCGAGTGCCCGACGGCGACGCCGAGCTGCGAATAGGGCCTCAGCCTGCGGGGACGGGAAGGGGCGAACAAGAAGATCTGGCTACAGCAATAGCCGGGACCTGGCTTAACAGTGGGGTGGGCGGGGGAGGCCGGGGCGGCACTGTGCGAATCGACACGATCTAGGACGTGGTGGGAATCGGGGTGGGTGTGCGATCCTCGGTGCGTGACCGGGACGGACCTCTTCGCGCGACGCCATGTCGATCTCATGCGCGTCTGCGTCGCCGCCTGTCGTCGTTGATCCGCACCACGCCGTTGGTGCCGAAGCGCGGCCTGCCCTCCTAGGAGCGCCGCCGCTCGTCAGAATCGAACCCAGACCGCCGCCGCCGGTACCGGCCGCGCCGCGCCTGGGTGTCGTGGGGGTCAACTCGACAACATCTGAGGTCAACCATGAGCATGCTCGACCTGCGTCGCATGATGCTGCTACGCGATCTTGCCGATCTCGGCACCGTCACCGCCGTCGCCGAACGGCGCAACATCACCAACTCCGCCGTCTCACAGCAACTCCGGGTCCTGGAGGTCGAGACCGGCTCGATCCTGTTCCGCAGGGACGGGCGCACCCTGGGCCTCACCCGCAGCGGCCGGATCCTCGTGGACCACGTACGCGTCGTGCTCGGCGCCGTCGACGACGCGATGAGCGCGCTCGCGGCCACCCGCGACCAGGTCTCGGGACAGATCGCGATGGTCTCCTACAACCTGGGCATACCCGTCCTGGCGGCGCCGCTGATCCACCTGCTGAGCGCCGAGGAGCCGCACTTGCAGATCCACCTCCAGCAGGCCGAGGCCGATGACGCGCTGCGCCTGCTGCGCCAGGGCGAGGTCGACGTGGCCGTCACCTACCGGTGCGACTTCGAGGCGCAGGACCTGCTCAACGGGCTGAGCCGGGAGGTGCTGCTGGTCGAGCCGTTCGTGCTCCTTGCGCCGACCGGGCTGCACGCGCGGGTCCGCAGCCTGGGGCTCGCCGCGCTCGCCGAACAGGTGTGGGTCACCGGTCTGGCCAACTCCACCCTGGACACCGCGCTGCTGCGGGCCGCCGAGCGGGCCGGGTTCACCCCGCGGATCACCCACCGGCTGGTGACCGCCCAGATCGTCTGCGACCTGGCCGCCACCGAGGTCGTCTCGGCGATCGTGCCCCGGCTGTCCGTACCGGCGCACCTGGAACACCTCATCGTCGAGGGCGTGCCGATCGGCTACCGCACGATCAGTTCGGTCACGCGCACCACCCGCAGGAACGACCCGAACATCGCGCTCGTCCTGCGCACGCTGCGCTCGATCGGTGAACAGGCGCTGCACAGACGGGTCCTGCGCGTCGCCTCCTGACCGCGCCGCCAGGACCGCGTACCGCGCCGCGCACCCGCGCGGTCCGGGACCGGGACCGCGCCGCGGTGACGAGCGCACCTCGGCCCGACAGTTAAGCGCAGCCGCAACGACGCCGTAGCCGAACCTTGTTGATCGGCTACGCCGCCGGATCGACGCTGAGGTGCCACAGGAACCGGGTGCCACAGTGAGCAGGGGAGCACGCATGACGGAAACAGCCGAGGCCACGAGCGGTGTCACCTTCGGCTCGGCGCGACTGCGGGAGCTGATCGAGCACATCGGCGACGGCGCGATCGGGCGGGACGAGCGCGACGAACTGCCGTACGCGGCCGTCGAGGCGGCGAAAAGGGCAGGGCTCGGCGCCCTGCGGGTGCCGGTCGAACGGGGCGGGGGCGGCGCGAGCCTCACCCAGCTCTTCGAGGTGTTCATCGACCTGGGCGCCGCGGACTCCAATGTGGCGCACATCCTGCGCAGCCACTTCGGTGTGGTGGAGGGGCTGCTGCGCGGCGCCCGCCCCGAGGACGCGGTCTGGCTCGACCGTGTCGCGCGCGGTGAGCTGATCGGCTCCGCCTCCACCGAACTGGGCGCGAAGGCGGGGGCCACCGACTTCCCGTACCGGACCACCGTCAGCCGCACGGACGGCGGCCTGCGGCTGAACGGCACCAAGCACTACACCACGGGCAGCCTGTACATGGACTGGCTGGTCGTCGGCGTCACCGACGTGGACGGCGGGAGGGCCCAGGTCATCGTCCCCACCGACCGCCCCGGCGTGCTGCGCCCCAACGACTGGGACGGCTTCGGCCAGCGCTTCACGGGCAGCGGCACGGTGACCTTCGACGACGTCGCCATCACACCCGAGGACTACTTCGTCCGGGCGACCGACGCCCGCGAATCCGTCCCGTACCCCGCGACGTTCTTCCACATCCAGCTCAACGCGATGATCGCGGGCATCCTGCGCCGGGTGGCGGCCGACGCCGTCGCACACGTCCGGGCCAAGAAACGGGCTTTCTACCACGCGCCCGCCGACGCGCCGACCGAGGACCCGATCGTGCAGTACAGCGTGGGGCTGCTGCACAGCCAGGCGTTCGCCGCGCAGGCCCTGGTCCTGACCGCCGGACGCGCGCTGGAGGACGCCTACGCGGCGCACGGCACCCCCGAGGAGGCCGAGCTGTCCGCGCGCGCGTCGCTGCTCAACGCCAAGGCCAAGGTCGTCGTGGACGAACTCGCCAACCGCGCCGCGTCCGAGCTCTTCGACATCGGCGGCGGCTCGCTGGTCCGCCGCGGCGCCCACCTCGACCGGCACTGGCGCAACATCCGTACGATCGCCGCCCACAATCCGAAGACGCTCAAAGCGGTCGCGGTGGGCCGCTACGAACTCAACGGAACGCCGCTGCCGAACCAGGGCTTCTTCTAGGAACCGCCGCCCCGACACGTCCGGGGCCGCGGCGCTTGCGCTGGAGTCCACTCCAGCTCCTAGCGTGTGAGGCATGACAACGACTCAGCACGCGATCGGCTCGGGATTCGGCGCACAGACCACCGCGCGGGAGGTGCTGGAGGGGATCGACCTGACCGGCAGGCTCGCCCTCGTCACCGGCGGCTACTCCGGCATCGGCCTGGAGACCACCCGCGCGCTGGCCGCGGCGGGCGCCCACGTCGTCGTACCGGCCAGGCGGCCCGCGACCGCCAAGGACGCGCTCGACGGCGTCGACGCCGTGGAGGTCGACGAGCTCGACCTGGCCGACCTCGACAGCGTCCGCGGTTTCGCCGAGCGCTTCCTGGCCACCGGGCGCGGCATCGACATCGTCGTCAACAGCGCCGCCGTCATGGCCTGCCCCGAGACGCGGGTAGGACCCGGCTGGGAGGCGCAGTTCGCCACCAACCACCTCGGGCACTACGCGCTGGTGAACCGGCTGTGGTCGGCGATCGAGGACGGCGGCGCGCGCGTCGTCGCGGTCTCCTCGGCCGGTCACCACTACTCCGCCATCCGCTGGGACGACCCGCAGTTCGCGCGCGGCGGCTACGAGAAGTGGCAGGCGTACGGCCAGGCCAAGACGGCCAATGTGCTGTTCGCGGTGCACCTCGACCAGCTCGCCGCGCGGCGCGGGGTGCGGGCCTTCGCGCTGCACCCCGGCGGCATCCTCACCCCGCTCCAGCGCCACCTGCCCCAGTCGGAGCTGATCGAGCGCGGCCTGATCGACGAGAACGGCGAGCCGCTGGAGTCCGCCGGTCTCAAGAGCACCGAGCAGGGCGCCGCCACCCAGGTCTGGGCCGCCACCTCGCCCATGCTCGACGGCATGGGCGGCGTCTACCTGGCGGACTGCGAGATCGCCGAGCCCGCGCCCGCGGACGGCACCAGGATCGGTGTGAAGGACTACGCGATCGACCCGGACCAGGCCGCCCGGCTGTGGACGCTGTCCGCCGAACTGACCGGCGTGGACGCCGTCACGCCCCGGTAGGCCGCCCGCTCACGCCCCGCCCGCACCCGCGACCCCGCACCCCCCAGCAGCCGGTAGGGGGTCGCGGCACCGGGCGGCGTAATGTTGCCCAAGGCAAACAGAGCAGCATTACGGGAGAGGAAGCAGCACCATGAGTGCTCAGGCAGACGCCGCGCCGGCCGGCACCGCGGCGCCCCCGACGGAGTACACACACCGGCAGATCATGGTCATCCTCTCGGGGCTGCTGCTCGGCATGTTCCTGGCGGCACTGGACCAGACGGTGGTCTCCACGGCCATCTACAAGATCGGTGAGAGCCTCAACGGCCTGACCGCCCAGGCGTGGGTGACCACCGCCTTCCTGATCACCTCGACGATCAGCACACCGCTGTACGGCAAGCTCTCCGACCAGTACGGGCGCAAGCCGTTCTTCCTCTTCGCCATCGCGATATTCATCGTCGGCTCGGCGCTGTGCATGCTGTCGACGTCGATGTACATGCTCGCGGGCTTCCGCGCCCTCCAGGGCATCGGCGCGGGCGGGCTGTTCTCGCTCGCGCTCGCCATCGTCGGCGACATCATCCCGCCGCGCCAACGAGCCAAGTACCAGGGCTACTTCATGGCCGTCTTCGGCACGTCCAGCGTGCTCGGACCGGTCATCGGCGGCGCGCTGGCCGGGCAGGACTCGCTGCTCGGCATCGACGGCTGGCGCTGGATCTTCCTGATCAACGTCCCCATCGGCATCCTCGCCCTGTTCGTGGTCGCCAGGGTCCTGCACGTGCGCCAGGAACGACGGCCGCACCGGATCGACTACCTCGGGGCGACCGCGCTGATCGTGGCCCTCGTACCGCTGCTGATCGTGGCCGAACAGGGCCGCGAGTGGGGCTGGGGCGCCGCGTCCTCGCTGTCCTGCTACATCATCGGCGCGGTCGGCATCGTCGCCTTCCTGCTGGCCGAGCGCCGGGCGGGTGAGGAGGCGCTGCTGCCGCTGCGGCTCTTCCGCAACGGCGTCTTCGCGGTCGGCTCCGCGCAGTCCGCGATCATCGGCATCGGCATGTTCGGCGGCATCACGCTGCTGCCGCTCTACCTCCAGCTCGTCAAGGGCAACTCGCCGACCAAGGCCGGTCTGCTCACCCTGCCGCTGGTGCTCGGCATCATGATCTTCTCGATGGTGTCCGGCCAGATCACCTCGCGCACCGGCCGCTACAAGATCTTCCCCATCATCGGCTGCGCCCTGCTGGTGGGCGGCATGCTGATGCTGTGGCAGATGTCGGCCGACAGCAGCCTGTTCTACGTGGACGTGTCGATGTTCGTCGTCGGCGCCGGACTCGGCCTGAACATGCAGACGATCGTGCTGGCCATGCAGAACGCGGTGCCGCCGCGCGACATCGGTGTCGCCACCTCCTCGACGACCTTCTTCCGGCAGATGGGCGGCACGCTCGGCGTCGCCGTCTTCCTGTCGATCGTCTACTCCGTCGTGGGCGGCAAGATCGGCTCCGCCTTCGCCGCCGCCAAGGGAGGAGAAGCGTTCCAGCAGGCCGCCGCCGCGCACCCGGACCAGCTCAAGACGCTCACCTCGGCGTCCTCGGGCAGCACCGGCACGCTCAACGACACGTCGTTCCTCAGCCATGTCGACCCGGCGCTCGCCCACCCCTTCAAGACCGGCTTCACCGACGCGATCAACGTCGCCTTCCTCGTCGGCGCGGGCGTCCTGGTGATCGCCTTCGTGCTGTCGCTGCTCATCAAGGAGGTCCCGCTGCGCACCACGGCGGGGGACTTCTCGCAGGAGGAGAAGGTGGAGGCGGCGACCTCCTGAGTCAGGGCGTGTCCGTCGGCTCGCCGCACAGCCGGTACAGCAGCGCGTAGGCCGTCTTGACGATGCGGCAGCCGCGGTCGTGCCGGGTGGCGCATCCGGCCACCGCCGTACCGGTCGCCGGGTGGAAGCCGAGGAACGTCTGCTGCCCGAAGGTGGCCCCCGCGTGGAAGAGCAGGGGGCCACCCGGCGCCGGATGGCGGTACCAGGTCAGCGTGTGCGTGTTCCGGTGACCGAGCCCCCGGCGCAGTTGCGGGACTTGGACGTCGCGCAGCGCCGCCTCCAACGCCGTGCCGCCGGGCCGCAGGTGCGCCTCGGCGTAGCGGAGCAGGTCGGTCGGTGTGGACCGGACCCCGCCCGCCGCCGTGAAGGCCGCCATGTCGGTCGGCGGCAGCGGCGTACGCCCGTCGGTCCGGTAGCCGACCGCCGCGAGGACACCGCCCGGCCCCGTCGTGGTGCCGTGCAGCCCCAGGGGCGCCAGCACCCGCCCCGCCAGCAGCGTGCCGTAGTCCGTTCCCGTGGCGTGTTCCATCGCGGGTCCGAGCAGCGCGATGCCGAGGTTGGAGTAGTGCCAGCGGCTGCCGGGGGCGTGGCGGGTACGGGTGTCCGCGAAGGCCCGCAGCAGCCGTCCGGTGTCGTAGCGGGCGTAGCTGTTGGTGTACGGCCGCAGCACCGCGCCCGCCACCAGGTCACGCGGCACGCGCGGCAGCCCCGAGGTGTGGGTCGCCAGGTGCCGCAGCGTGATCCGCCGCGCGTACGGGTGGGGGAGCGGCAGGTCCGGCAGGTGCGCGGCGAGCGGGTCGTCGAGACCGAGTACGCCGTCGCGGGCGAGTGCCGCCAGTAGCAGCACGGTGAACGTCTTGGAGAGCGAGCCGAGTTCGTACCGCGCCTCCTCGCGCGCCGCCCGCGGCGGCGCGCTGCCGCCGCCCACCAGTGTCCGCCGTCCCGCGCGGGAGACGGCCAGCACGACATCGGGCGCCCTGACCTCGGTGACCGCCCGCTCCAGCAGGTCGCGGACCGGCGCGCCGTCGGCCGTACGGTCCTCGGCCTCGTCCGGCGCGAGGTCCACCGCCGTGGCGCTCACGCGACCGCGTCCGCGTCCGCCGACAGCGCGCGGGAGGTGGCCATCGCGGAGGCGAAGGCGGCGACCAGCGTCGGGTGGTGCACCTGGTCGAAGACCTCGGCCGCGTTCCCGTCCGGCATCCCGTTGCGCACCGGCATCGCACCGCTGTCGGACTGCGCGGCGGCGTACCGCTCCCACACCTCGCCGTCGAGCGCCGGGCGCGGCAGACAGGCGTCCACGACCAGCAGTTCGCCGAGCAGGTCCCAGTGGGCGAGGTCGGCCCAGTCCTCGGTCCAGGCCGGGAGATACCGCGTCAGGTAGTCGACGATCGCGGGCGGGATGCGGTCCGGCGCCTCGCCCCAGTTGGTGAGGTGGAAGACGGTGTGGGTGAGGTCGTACGCGATGTGGAACTGCACCGTCCAGGGCTCCGGCGTCTGGCCCAGCCAGGTGCGCTCCACGGCCAGGTCGAAGTCGCCGCTGGGCACCAGGCCCAGCTTGCGCTCGGCGTTGAGCAGGCCCAGGCGCCGGTTGGGCACCATCTCCAGGGCCCGCCAGGACGCCGTGCGGCGCGAGAGGGCGACCGCGTCCTCCACACCGGGGTGCCGGTGGCCCAGTTCGTAGAAGGTCGCGTAGATCTCCAGCGGCACGGGGGAGAGCGGTTCGTCGCGCTGGAGCGCCGCCAGTACGTTGCCGCCGTCCAGCAACTCGCGCCAGGCGAAGTCCAGCAGCCGCAGCGACCGGTCGCGCTGCCGTGACCCGGCCACGCCCTCGCGTGAGAGCACCCGCATGTTGATCGCCAACTCGCCGATGGGCTTGAGACGTTCGATGACCGCGCCGCTGGTGGCGCGGTCATCGTCGGTGAGCCGGAAGTGCTCCCGGTTCGCGTCGAGCCAGGCCAGCGCGCGCTCGCCCACCTGGTGCAGGAGCGCGGGGGATGCGGCCGTCGTCATCACGATGCTGCCTCGCTTTCCAGGACCGGGCGCCGTACGCCCGCGGTCGGGCCCGCCGGCCGCGTCGGGCCGATCCGGGCCAGGGTGGCCGCGAAGGCGGTCACCAACGTGGAGTGGTAGCAGGCGGTGAACGCCTCGGCGGCGGCCGTGCCCGGCGGCGGCGCGGCGCCGATCTCGGGCACCGCGCCGTCCGCGCCCTGCGCCCCGGCCAGCAGCCGCCAGGCCGCCGCGTCCGGGACGGGCACGGGCAGGCAGGCCGCCACGGCGAGCAGTTCGCCGACCAGATCCCACAGCTCCTCCTCCAGCCAGCTCTCCAGCCAGGACGGGATCCACAGCCGCAGATACTCGGCGCGGTCGGCGGGCATCCGGTGCGGGGCGCGGCCCCAGTCGGTGAGGTGGAAGACGTCGTGCGTCACGCCGTAGGCCGCCTTGCGGTCCAGCGTCCACGGCTCGACCGCCCGGCCGAGTCCCGTCATGGCCAGCACCGCGTCGAAGTCGGCGTGGTGGCGCAGCCCGATCCGCCGCTCGGCGTTGAGCACGCCGAGGGTACGGGTGTGGTCCTCGCGCGCCACCCGCCAGCCGCGCAGCCCGGTCATGGTGCGCACCAGTTCCTCGACGCCCGGATGGCTCAGCCCGGTCTGCGCGAAGACCCCGTACAGCTCGACCGGGTAGGTCGCGCGCGGCTCGCCGCGGATCAGGTCGCCGAACAGCTCACCGTCGCGCGTCTCACGCCAGGCGAAGCGGAAGAGGCCGTCCGCGAGGTCGCGGACGGCGGGCAGCGGGTGGTGCGTACGGATGAGGTGACTGAGTTCGGCCAGCTCGCCGAGGGGTTTGAGCGTGGTGTTGGGATCGGCGTCGGTCGTCACGTCCGGGGGCAGCCGGAAGCACGGGCGCATGCCGTCCAGCCAGGTGAGCGCCGAGACGGCCATGCGGTCCAGCGGCTCCGGGCCGGCGCCCGCCGCGGGGACCCGGCCGCCGGTCACGAACCGCGCCCGTGGAAACGCGCCGCCGCGGTGATGTGCAGCGCCACGCGGGGGTCGTCGCCGCTCATCTGACGGACGAACACCAGGCCGCTGTCCAGACCGAGCGAGTCCGGAACGTCCGGCAGGCCCGCCAGCCAGCGGCCGAGTCCGGCCGCCTGGAGCCAGTCGCGACGGCGGACCGCGCGGACGAAGCCGCGGGCCAGGTCGTCGGTGCGCTCCGCCAGGCACCCGGCCAGCGGGGTGTCGAGCCCCGGCAGCGACAGCGAGGCCAACTGCGAGGCCCGGTGGGCCAGTCGCGGCCACGCGTCGGTGGCGGCCCACCGCGTCGCGGCGGGCGGCTCCGGCGGCCGGCCGTCGGCGTCCGCGGGCAGGAAGGCGCGCGCCGCCGCCGCGAGCCCCCGGTAGCTCCACACCGACACCTCGGAGGCGTCGGCCCCCGGCGGATAGGCGGCGAGCGCGGCGCGGACGAGGGCCTGATCGGCCGTGCCCGCCGCGCCGCCCGTGTCATGGGCCGGGCCGCGGTCCAGCGCGTACGGCGCCAGTACGTCGGCGCCCAGTACCCGGATCGCGGCCGATGCCACCGCTTCGCCCTGCGGGAGTACGCGCGACAGCGCATAGGAGCCGCCCCCGCCCCGAAGGGCGAGGGCGACTGCCTGTGCGACGTCGGCGACCACAGCGCTCAGCGGGGATGTCCCCTGCGCCTGCTCTGCCAACGTGACCCCTCAGTTCAGGACGCGTCCGTCTTCGTCGGACGGGGGGTCGGGGGCGAGATCAGCAGAAGTCCTGCGAGGAGCAGACCGCCGCCGCACTCGCGCGTGTCGCGGTAGATGCCCTCGGGTTCCGCGGAGTCCAGCAGTCCTTCGACCTCAGCGGCGAGGACCGCCGACTCGACCGGGGCTGTGAGATCCGAGTTCATGGAATCATCTCCTTGTTCGGCTGGATCTCCTTCAGCATGGCCGAGGTTCCAAAGTGCCGCAAACGGAACAAATCGCCCAGGCGGTGACCCGTATCGCGGCCCGCGCGACACCGGCGCGTACGGCCCGGTCCGCGCCCCGGACACCGCGGCTCTTTCCTCGCCCGCGCGGCATCCGTCGTGGCCCGACGCTCCCGTACGACCGCGCGGGGAAGGGGAGTTCACGGCCATGAATATTGTCTGACAAGTGAGGTCGGGTGCCCGGCGCTGCCCGACGCGGGACCTCTGACCTGCGCCGGGACGCCGTCATGCGGCGCGCGTACGGCGGTATCCGGGGCGTCCGCGCGGGGCGCGGAGGTGGGGGCGGGTAGGACACGGGTCGGTCACGGGATATCTTGATGTCGAGCAATGTTGCAGACCTGGACGGAGTGACCGGTGGCTGACTCGACCATCATCTACACGCATACCGACGAGGCTCCGGCCCTGGCGACGTACTCGCTGCTGCCGGTGATCGAGGCGTACGCCTCCACCGCCGGGGTCACCGTCGAGACCCGCGACATCTCGCTGTCGGGGCGGATCATCGCCGTCTTCCCCGAGTACCTGCGCGAGGACCAGCGGATCGACGACGCGCTCGCCGAGCTGGGTGAACTGGCCAAGACGCCCGCCGCGAACATCATCAAGCTGCCGAACGTCTCGGCGTCGATCCCGCAGCTCAAGGCCGCCATCGCCGAGCTGCGCGAGCAGGGCTACGCGCTGCCCGACTACCCGGACGACCCGAAGTCCGACCAGGACAAGGACGTCCGCGCCCGCTACGACAAGGTCAAGGGCAGCGCCGTCAACCCGGTGCTGCGCGAGGGCAACTCCGACCGCCGCGCCCCCGCCTCGGTGAAGAACTACGCCAAGGCGCACCCGCACCGCATGGGCGCCTGGACGCCGGAGTCCAAGACGAACGTCGCGCACATGGACGGCGACGACTTCCGTTCGACCGAGAAGTCCGCGGTCGTCTCCGAGGCCGGATCGCTCCGCATCGAGCTGGCCGGGGACGACGGCAGCACCACCGTGCTGCGCGAGTCCGTACCCGTACTGGCCGGTGAGGTCGTGGACGCCGCCGTCCTGCGGGTCGCGGCGCTGCGTGAATTCCTCACCGCCCAGATCGCCCGCGCCAAGGCCGAGGGCGTGCTGTTCTCGGTGCACCTCAAGGCCACCATGATGAAGGTCTCCGACCCGATCATCTTCGGCCACGTCGTGCGCGCCTTCTTCCCCAAGACCTTCGCCGAGCACGGCGCCACGCTCGCTGCGGCCGGTCTCACCCCGAACGACGGCCTCGGCGGCATTCTCAAGGGTCTGGAGTCGCTGCCCGAGGGCGCCGCGATCAAGGCGTCCTTCGACGCCGAGCTCGCCGAGGGCCCCGAGCTGGCCATGGTCGACTCCGACCGCGGCATCACCAACCTGCACGTGCCCAGCGACGTCATCGTGGACGCGTCCATGCCCGCCATGATCCGCACCTCGGGTCACATGTGGGGGCCTGACGGCCAGGAGGCCGACACCCTCGCGGTCATCCCGGACCGCAGCTACGCGGGCATCTACCAGGTCACCATCGACGACTGCCGCGCGCACGGCGCCTTCGACCCGGCCACCATGGGCTCGGTGCCCAACGTCGGCCTGATGGCCCAGGCCGCCGAGGAGTACGGCAGCCACGACAAGACCTTCGAGATCCCCGTCACCGGTACGGTGCGCGTGGTCGACGGAGCCGGCCGGGCCGTGCTGGAGCAGGCCGTCAGCGCGGGCGACATCTTCCGCATGTGCCAGACCAAGGACGTGCCGATCCAGGACTGGGTCAAGCTCGCCGTCACCCGCGCCCGCGCCACCGGCACCCCCGCGGTGTTCTGGCTGGACGAGGACCGCGCGCACGACGCCAACCTGATCGCCAAGGTCGAGCGGTACCTGCCCGAGCACGACACCGACGGCCTCGACATCCGGATCCTGCCGCCGGTCGACGCCATCGCCTTCTCGCTGGAGCGGATCCGCCGCGGCGAGGACACCATTTCCGTGACCGGCAACGTGCTGCGCGACTACCTCACCGACCTCTTCCCGATCCTCGAACTCGGCACGAGCGCCAAGATGCTCTCGGTCGTCCCGCTGATCAACGGCGGCGGACTGTTCGAGACCGGCGCCGGCGGCTCCGCGCCCAAGCACGTGCAGCAGCTCGTCAAGGAGAACTACCTGCGCTGGGACAGCCTCGGTGAGTTCCTCGCCCTCGCGGTGAGCTTCGAGCACCTCGCGCAGAGCACGGACAACCCGCGCGCCCAGATCCTCGCGGACACCCTCGACCGGGCGACCGGCACCTTCCTCAACGAGGACAAGTCGCCCAGCCGCCGCCTCGGCGGCATCGACAACCGCGGCAGCCACTTCTACCTGGCCCTCTACTGGGCCCAGGAGCTGGCCGCGCAGACCGACGACATCAAGCTCGCGGAGGCGTTCGGCGCGCTCGCCACGACGCTGGCCGAGCAGGAGCAGGCCATCGTCGGCGAGCTGATCGCGGTCCAGGGCTCGCCGGTCGACCTCGGCGGCTACTACCGGCCCGACGCGGCCAAGGCCGCGGCCGTCATGCGGCCGTCGCAGACGCTGAACCAGGCGCTGTCGACCCTGGGCTGACGCCGCGGCCACCGGGCTGACCTGTACGGATCGACCCCGGCGGACATCACCGCATCGCACATCCCCGCGCCCCGACCGGCATGTCCGGTCGGGGCGCGGGCACGAGTCCCGGTGCTTTGCGATAGTTGAGATGTCCCGCTTGTACGCGGACCCCTTCCGATCCACGGGGTCCCTGTCCGATCCGAGCCTGGTGAGGAACGCATTGACGACACAGGAGAGCGGCGTGCCCGCGGCACCGTCCCCGGCGGCGGAACCGCAGGCGGTGCTGAGCCCGCTGACCACCGCGGCGACCTTCCTGGTGGTGACCGTCGACCCCGGCGGCGAGGCCGTGGCGCGCGACCTGCTGGCCGACCTCGCGGGCTTGCAGCGGTCGATCGGCTTCGGCAGCCCCGAGGGCAGGCTGAGCTGTGTCGCGGGCATCGGCTCCACGGCGTGGGACCGGCTCTTCGCCGGACCGCGCCCCGCCGGGCTGCACCCCTTCGAGGAACTGCGCGGCGCCCGGCACCGGGCCGTCTCCACCCCCGGCGACCTGCTCTTCCACATCAGGGCCACCCGGATGGACCTGTGCTTCTCGCTCGCCACCGAGATCATGAACCGGCTGCGCGGCTCGGTCACCCTCCGCGACGAGACCCAGGGCTTCGTCTACCGCGACGCCCGCGACCTGCTCGGCTTCGTCGACGGCAGCGAGAATCCGGTCGGCCCGGCCGCCCACCGGGCCGTGCTCATCGGTGACGAGGACGCCGACTTCGCGGGCGGCAGCTACGTCATCGTGCAGAAGTATCTGCACGATCTCGACGCCTGGAACGCGCTGCCCGTCGAGGAGCAGGAAAGGATCATCGGCCGCCGCAAGCTGAGCAATGTGGAGCTGGACGAGGACGCCTCGCACGTCGCGCTCAACACCATCACCGAGGCCGACGGCACCGAGCGCAAGATCCTGCGCGACAACATGCCCTTC
The DNA here is from genome assembly GCF_044741185.1 of Streptomyces sp. NPDC088197. Lineage (NCBI taxonomy): Bacteria > Bacillati > Actinomycetota > Actinomycetes > Kitasatosporales > Streptomycetaceae > Streptomyces > Streptomyces sp. NPDC088197. The sequence goes on along the minus strand of NZ_JBIUSD010000023.1, from coordinate 53,685 downwards.
GGCAGTCCGGGCAGGGGCGAATTCGGCACCTACTTCATCGGTTACGCGCGCACCCCCGACGTCACCGAGCAGATGCTGCGGAACATGTTCCTCGGCCTGCCGCCCGCCACCCACGACCGCATCCTGGACTTCTCCACGGCCGTCACCGGGACCCTGTTCCACGCCCCGGCCGCCGGTTTCCTGGACGACCTCCCCGACCCGCCCGCCCGCGCGTCCGCGTCGGGCACCGCGACCCCGGCCGCACCCGCCCCCGTCACGGTCCCCGTCGACTCCGCCACCGTCGAATCCGCCCCCGCCGTACCCGACGACTCGCTGGGTATCGGCGACCTGAAGAGGAGCACCACGCCGTGAACAACCTGCATCGTGAACTGGCCCCCATCTCCGCCGCCGCCTGGGCCGATCTGGAGGACGAGGCGCGACGCACGTTCAAGCGCAACGTGGCGGGGCGCCGGATCGTGGACGTACCGGAACCGGCCGGATCCGAGCTGTCCGCCGTCGCCACCGGACACCTCGACGCCATCGAGTCGCCCGCCGACGGCGTCGCCGCGCACGTACGGCGCTCGCAGCCGGTGGTCGAACTGCGGCTGCCCTTCAGCGTCGACCGCCGCCAGGTGGACGACGTCGAGCGCGGCGCGAAGGACGCGGACTGGCAGCCCGTCAAGGACGCCGCCCGGCAGCTCGCCTTCGCCGAGGACCGGGTGATCTTCGAGGGCTACCCGGCCGCCGGTATCGACGGCATCCGCGCCGCCTCCTCCAACCAGGCGATCACCCTGCCCGACGACGTACGCGACTACCCGAACGCCGTCAGCCAGGCGATCACCGCGCTGCGCCTCGCGGGCGTCGACGGCACCTACCACCTGGCGCTCAGCGCCGACGCGTACACCGCGGTCAACGAGACCTCGGACCACGGCTACCCGATCCACCAGCACCTGGCCCGGCTCCTGGACGGCGACATCATCTGGGCGCCCGCCATCGACGGCGCCTTCCTGATCGCCGGCCGCGGCGGCGACTTCGAACTGCGCCTCGGCCAGGACCTGTCCATCGGCTACCTGTCCCACGACGACACCAGCGTGCGGCTCTACTTCCAGGAGACCCTGACCTTCCTCGTCCACACCGCGGAAGCCGCCGTCTCCCTGAAGTCCGCCCCGCGCGCCATCGCGGTCTGAGTCAGGGCGACCGGGTCCGGTCGGGTTCCAGGAACGCCAACGCCTCCCGGAGGTTGTGCTCGACGACGCCCAGCATGAAGTCGCGGTCGGGGAAGTCGCCGTCGAGCAGGCGCAGCGGCCCGGCGACGAGCGACAGCCGCATGGCGAGCGCGTAAAACCGCAGCCGCCGCCCGTCCAATTCCGCCCCGCCCCGGTCCGGACCTCGGCCGGGCGCCGGGCGGCCGGGCAGCAGCCGGGCGTAGTGGTCGCCGAAGCGGATGCGCAGGAAGGCGTGCTCCCACTCGACGTCGAAGTACATCAGCCCCTCGACGTCGATCAGGACCGGCCTGCCTCGGGCGTCCACGAGTACGTGGTCGGGACCGAGTTCGCCGTGCACGACGGCGAACCGCTCGCGCGCGGGCACCGTGGCGTACGCCGTCCGCACGACGTCCTCCAGCCGGTCGCGGACGACGGCGATACGGGTGTCGCGCCGGGCGGCCTCGTACAGGTCGTCGAGGGCCCGGTCCAGGACGGCCCCCTCGCACGAACCGCCTTTCGACACACCACCGTTGTCGACCAGCGCGACCTTGCCGAAGCCCGGAGCGGTGTGGTCCGCCATCAGGCCGAGCGCTTCGGCGAGGCGGTCCATGACCGGGGCCGCGCTCCGGGGGTCGGCGCGCAGCATCTCCTCAAGAGTCGGGCCCCGCACGTCCTCGACCACCGCGATGTCGGCGGGGTAGTGCGCCTTGCTGGTATCGGTCAGACGGATCCGCGGTGAGCGGACGCCGAGGGCGTGAAGGCGCCCGTGCGCGGCCTCGAAGAGGTCGATGCCGGAGGCGTGCGAGAACGGGTCGGTGTGGTCAGCGTCCGTGCCGTCGCTCGGCCAGTAGTTCTCGGTGTCGTCCCAGATGTAGACGATGACCGTCGAGTCGTCGTCGAGCGTCAGCCGGTAGACGCCCTTCTTGCTGCCGCCGCGCAGTCGGTCGACCCGTGCGATGCGGCGGCCGGGTCCGAGGGCGGCCCGTGCCACCCCTTCCAGCCGCTCGCGGTCCGGAAATCCGCGTTCCGTGTGCATGCCCCACCCCTCGTGATCGACCGTGCAGTCTCCCACGGGCGGCGGTGACGATGCGTATTCCCTTGTCCCCGTACCCCCGTGCCGCGTCGCGGAGACCTGGCCCATCCCGGATAGCCGGCCGTGCGCGGGGGCATACGCCGAACACAGGAGCGACGAGGACGGCGTACGGGGAACGGTGACAACGACCGCACAGGGCTGAACTCCGGCTGAGGAGGGGGACGATGGTGGATCTGCGCCGGGTCTGGGAAGGCTCGGCGGCCGGACGCGTGTGGCGCAAGGGCGCCGAACTGGAGCTGCTGCAACGCTCGATGGGCTTCGCCGCGCTCGGCCTGGTCACGTTGATGCCGCTGCTGATCGTGGTCGCCGCGGCGGCGCCCTTCCAACGCACCGGCTTCGCCCAGTGGGTGGTCGACGGCATGGGCCTGTCCCCGCACCCCGCCGAGTCCGTGCAGCGCCTGTTCGCCACACCACGGCGGGTGTTGAGCACCACCAGCGCGCTCAGCCTGGCCTCGCTCGCGATCTTCGGACTGTCCTTCGCGGCCAGCGTCGAGACCGGCTACCGCAAGGTCTGGGAGCTGCCCGCCAGCCCCTGGCACAGCGTGTGGCGGCGCGCGGTGTGGCTCGCGGGCCTGACGGCGTATCTCTTCGCCGAGGCCCAGAGCGGCGCCTTCCTCAGCCACGGCTGGCGGCAGGCCGTCGTGCGCATCACCCTCACCCTCGTCTTCGGCGTCCTCTTCTTCTGGTGGGGCCAGCGCTTCCTCCTCGGCGGCCTCATCACCTGGCGCGCGGCCCTGCCCGGCGCCGTCCTCACCATGGCGGGCCTCGTCGGCCTGCGGGGCTTCTCCTGGCTGGTCTTCTCGCCGCTCATCGTCACCAACGCCGTCACCTACGGCTCGGTCGGCACCGTCTTGATGGTGCAGTGCTGGCTGATCGGCGTCGGCTTCGTCTTCTTCGGCGGCCCCCTCGTCGGCTGCGAGATCCAGCAGACCCGCGCCCGCCGGGCGGCCGGCCCCCAGCGGACGGGGACGGAAGCGCAGACGGGGACGGAAGGAGAGGCGGTGGCGGACGGGGAGGGCCGCGTCGCCGGGTGGCGGCGCGGCCCGTAGGCGTCGGACGGTTCAGCCCCAGGGCTGGGAGACGACCCAGCTCGTGTCGTCGCTCCAGGACGTGGCGCTGTCCCAGGCGTTGGAGCCGCCGTTGCCGCCGATGTAGACGGTGTTGTTGTAGTGGCGGATGTCCTTGTCGGTGTAGTTGACGGACTGGAAGGTGTTGCCCTGGCCGTTGTTGCCCGGCTGCGGGCAGAAGGTGGCGTCCTGGGCGTAGAGGGAACCGCCGTCATTGGCATTGAGCTTGAGCTGGAAGTTGGAGTGGCGCAGGTACTGCCCCGAGGTGTTGGCGGACTCGAAGGAGACGCAGGCGCTGTTGGCCAGACCCGCCCGTACGATCCAGGTCGCGTCGGCCTTGTCGGTCGCCGAACTGGACGCGGACACCGGGGAGATGACCACATTGGCGTCGCTGTCGTCGTGCCGGATGTAGTCGGTGGTGCAGCACGCGGTCGTGGCCCGCAGCGAGATCCGCGAGCCGGGGGTCAGCGAACCGGAGCCCGACGACTGCGTCGTGTACCCGACGGAGGCGATGTTGGTCTGCACCGCGTTCTCGGTGGCGTCGGAGGGGTAGCCGGACGTCATCACGCCCTCGTAGAACGTACCGGCGGAGCCCTTGCTGTTGTCGCCGCCGATGCCGAGGATGATCGCGCCCTCCTTGTGCATCGGGTTGTAGCCCGAGACGTTGGGGCGTACGCCGCTGTAGTACGTCGACAGGCCGCCCGACTGCGCGTTGCCGCCGCGGATCGCCCACTGGTTCGGGCCGCCCTTGACCATGGCGGTCAGGTAGCGGAAATTCACCGTCGGGTCGTTGGCGTTGTAGTGCTGGTTCACGCCGGAGAACAGGCCGTTCTCCAGGTCGGCCATGACCCAGGGGCCGTTGCCCGCGCCGTAGCCCCAGACCTTGATGTTCCCGAAGTAGATGGCCTCCATGTGGCCGTTGCCGGTGTCGTTGTTACTGGTCTCGGCGTTGCCGTAGTCGAAGCAGCAGCCGCCGTTGTAGTGCGTGCCGTCGAGGATCGCGTACATCCCCTCCGGCTGGTCGCCGGTCGCGATCCCGCTGGTGTGGTCGTTGCGGTAGCCGGTCCCGGGCGCCACGTAGACGCCGTACGCCTTGTGGCCGCCCACCGTGGTCGGCGCCGCGGTCGCGTTCGCCAGATTGTCCGGTCCGCCCGCGGCCCCGCCGCCGGGCGCCTGGGTGAGGTTGTTGCCGCGTCCCGACTGGTCGTAGATGACCGTGATCACGCAGGTCGTCCCGGAGCAGAACGAGTCCTGTGCGGCGGCGTTGGCGTATCCGCCCGTGCTCAGCACGCCGATGTTCTGTGTGGCGTTGTCGGAGGCGCGCCTGACCTGGTAGAGCGAGCCGCTGTACGTGGAGTACAGCGCCCGTGTGGTGCTGTGGGCGGCCACGCAGGGGGTGCCGCCCGCGCTGTACGCGTCGCAGGGGAGCGAACCCGCCGCGTGGGAGGTGCCCGTGCCGCCGATCAGGAGACCCGCGACGAGGGTCGCCGCGGCGGCGAGGCAGAGCGCCCATTTCCTGAAGCGGCCCGCTAAGGGATTCGTTGCGGTCAGGGACATGAATGTCCTCCTCGATGTGAGTGGGGGGACCGCCGCCCGGCAGCGGGCGGCGGCGCATCGCACCTGGCCGCACGGCGTCTCCGTGACGGTTGCGGTGAGCTTGAATTGTGATCGCTAACAACGCGACATGGTCCAGTGCTGCGGCAACGCGAAGGCGGCACGCGGCCGGTGTCGCCCGCCGAGGCGCGCCGACCGTGCGTGAACGGTCCTGGCCCGCGCCGTCCCTGGCGGCGGCGGGATACCGGAGGGCCGTTCGCCCCGCCGACGCGCTCCCGACTCCTGGGCCCGTCCGTGGCAGCTCGGCCTGGACGCAGAGCGCGAGAGCGCGTCACGCGGGGGTCCGACCCTCTATCGCTTGGCCGTTATTGTTAGCGCTCACTGTGGCGGCGTCAAGGCGTTGCGCAGAAGAAATCCCGCCCTGGGCGCCCCGGCCTCCGTTCGTCGGGCGCCTCGGGGGACGGGGGCGGCGGCGCATGGGAGACGTCAAGATCCCGCCCCGGAGTCGGCCGGGCCGCACGGTCCGGGGCGCGGGGGAGGACGATGGAGGGGAGGGCGGCTTTTGTCACGATTTACGCGGTGCGCGGTGGGCGGGGGCTGGAGGTGCGATGAACGGATCGGTGCGGTTGGGCCGGATCGCCGGTGTGCCGCTGCGGATGCACTGGAGCGCGCCCCTGCTGATCGTCTTCGTCAGCGTCGCCCTGGGCGGCGGCGTGCTGTCCGCCTGGGCGCCGGGCCACTCCGCGGCCGCCTACCGCACCGGGGCGCTGATCGGCGCCCTGGCGCTCGCCGTGAGCCTGGTCGCGCACGAGGCGGCCCACGCCCTGGCGGCGCGCCGCGCGAAGATCGAGGTCAAGGACGTGACGGTCTTCGCGCTCGGCGGCGTCACGCGGATGGGGTCGGCGACCACGCCCCGCGACGAGGGCTGGGTGGCGGCGATCGGGCCGTTGACCAACCTGGTGCTCGGCGGGCTGTTCCTGGCCGCCGCCGTGGCGGTCGACGACACGCTGCACTGGGCCGTGGCCGCGGCCGTACTCGCCTGGGTCGCGTGGGCCAACGGACTCCTCGGCGTCTTCAACCTGCTGCCCGCCGCCCCGCTCGACGGCGGCCGGGTCCTGCAAGCGGTGATCTGGCGGATCCGCGGCGACCGCGAGCGCGCGGCCAGGATCTCCGGGCGCTGCGGCCAGGTGTTCGGCGTCGCGCTGCTCGCCGGCGGCTGGCTCGAAGTCCTCATGGGCCAGGCCGCGGGGCTGTGGCTGGTCCTGCTCGGCGCCTTCATCTCCTTCACCGCCTACGCGGAGGTCCGCCGCTCGGTGCTGTACGAGACCCTGCGCGGCGTCCGTGTCACCCAGGCGATGCACCCGGCCGTCGCGGGCCAGGACTGGCACACCGTGGACGAATTCCTGGCCACCTCGGCCTCCGGCGTCGGTGTCCGTACGGTGATTCCGCTGACCGACCTCGACGGCCGGCCCAGCGGCGTCGTCACCGCGTCCGCGCTCCTGTCCGTCCCGGCGGTGCGCAGGCGGGACACCCGGGTACGGGACGTCGCATTGCCATTGGACCGCTGCCTGCTGGTCGACCCCGACGACCGGGTCACCGACGTCTTCGACCGTCTCGCCACCACCTCGGGCAGCCCCGTTCTCGTCCTGCACGACAACCGCGTCGTCGGCGTGGTCACCGCCGAGGACATCACCGGGCTGACCCGGCGCCACCCGCACCCGCCGGCCCGGCCCCCTGCCGCCCACGGAGCGGGCCACACCACCTGACCGAAGGCCGCACCCACGCGGCGGCACGGGGGAGAGGCGACGGAAAGAAGGACTTCTGCCATGGATCCTGAACGCATCGAGCGCATGGTGACCGCCCTGCGCGCACGAGGCGTCATGGCCCACCGAGCCGACGCGGGCGTCTACGAATTCGGCATCGGCGTGGCGCTGGGGGACGGCAGCGAGGCCCAGTGGAACCTCGGCGGAGCCGCCGGGCTGGACGCGGTGGTGACGCGCGACGGCGTCCTCATCGGCTTCCTCCCGCATGTCCTCGGCGGCGCCGCCTTCACCGACGACCAGATCGTCGACGCCATCGCCACCGCCCGCTACCCGGAGGAGGGCCTCTACCCGGCCCAGGACGCCGGCCCGCGGCCCGACGCGCCGACGCCGCCAGGCCCGCCTACGCCGCCCGGCCCGCCCGCGACCTCCCGGCCGTCCACCGCGGACCGCCGACCCTCCACCCCGCCCGCGAATCCCCAGCCACCCCCCGCGGACTCACGGCCGTCCCCCGCGAAGAACGTGCCGACCGCACGGCACCGCACGCTCCTGGCCAGGCTCCGCCGCCTGCGGCGCGTACAGCGGCTCCGCCGGGCCTCGCGCTGACGACGACCGCTGACCGGCCACTGACCGACCGCTCACGAACGCTGTCGGCGCCCACGACGGACATCGAGGGCGCGCACGCGTGCGACGGGGCACCGCCGTGGTGGCGGTGCCCCGTCAGGCGCGGGTGGTGCGGGGCTCACACGAGCCAGCGGTGGCGGGCGACGAGGGGGACGCGGGCCCAGGCCCGGCCGAGCCCCCAGGTGGTGCCCGCCGCGGCGAAGGCGAAGAGGATCATCGCGAGGGCGTAGATGAGGTGGTAGTCCACGAACGGGTTGGACGACATGCTCGGCGCGCCGGTGGACAGGTGCTGCGCGGGCGGCCATTCGGCGGCCCACATCATGGCCATCAAGACGGTGCCCGCGGCGGCGGTCAGACGCAGGGCGACGCCGCTCATGAGGGCGACGCCGATGCCGAGCAGGCCGAGCATGAACAGCCAGTCGGTCCAGCCCTTGCCCGCGATGTCGTGGAAGAACGACTCCAGCGGACCGGCGGAGACACCCGACAGGAACCCCTTGGTGGGCGACCCGCCGTCGATCCAGCCCTTGCCGGAGCCGGTCGCGTAGTGCCAGCCGAAGGTCTTGTCGAGGAAGGCCCACAGGAAGACGAAACCGGTCGCGATCCGTACGGTGGCGAGCGACTTGGCGACGAGCGCGGAGTCGGTGCCGACGGCCGTCGCGTCGCCGCCGCGGTCGGCGGACGCCTTGTTCCGAGCGGGGAGGCGGAACCCTGCGTGCTGCCGGGTGTGGTCGTGGACTGCCATGACGGCTCCCAGTTCAATGGGGGTTGACGTTCGGTCAGACACCACTGTGCCGCGCGGTGTTGGCCGCACGCTGGGGGCTCACGGCCCGACCCGCAGGGCCGAACGGCTCTGCCCGGCGGCCCGGTTGGGCCGAGAGCCCCGAGGCGTCACGTGCCGAGGCGTCGAGGCTTCGAGGCGGCAGGCGTCCCACGGCGGGCCCGGCGGCCACCGTCCGCCGCTGATGCCTTCCGGCGCGCCCCGACAGACCTCACCCGTCCGGCCGTCCCGCGACCACTCACCGTGTGCTCATGCCCGCCCCGTTTCGGTGACGGGTGGCCGAAGCGCTCATGCGGTCCGGCCGCGGAGCCCGGCGGCGTCCCACGCGGTCCGGTCCACCCACCCGACAGGGCCGTTCGGCCCTCCGCAGACGGCGCGGGAGGCGGGAGCGTGGAGACACGGGGTCAGTCGGCCCCCGTCGTGTCGCTCGACGAGGAGGGACCGACCATGGAACGCGGAATCTGGCTGTGGCGTCTGCGGAAGAATCCGCTGCGCCGACGTTCGTACGCCGTGGAGGCGTGGGCCTTCCTCGCGGCGGCCCTGGCCGCGCTGGTGGTCGCGGTGCTGGTCGGAGTCTCGACCGCGCACGGTCTCCAGCGCGAGTACGCGCAGCAGCGTCTCGACCGGCACAGCACCAGCGCGGTCCTGACCCAGAAGGCCCCGGACGGCTACCGGCTGTCCCGGGTGGACGTACCGGCGCAGTGGAAGGCGCCCGACGGCACCGTGCTCACCGGCATCGTCACCGCCAGTCCCGGCACCTCCCGCGGCGCCGTCGTTCCGGTGTGGACCAACAGCCAGGGTGTCGAGGTCGCGCAGCCGCTGTCCCCCTCCTCCGGGGAATTCCAGGCCGATGTGATCGGCGCGGGAGCGGCCTTCGCCATCTGCGTCGGCGTCCTGATCGGCTGCGGGATCACCACCAAACTCCTCGACCACCGCCGGTGTGCCCGCTGGGACGCCGAGTGGACGGACGCCGACTCGCGCTGGGGCCACCACAGCGTGTGACCGACGGTGCTGGCCCGGCCACGGTCCCGCCAGTACGGTGAGTGACCCGCCGGTCCTTCCGTCTGCCAGGAGACCCCGCCTGTGAGCTTCGCGACGCTGGCCGTCCTGTCCCTGGCCGCCCTGCTGGGCCCGCTGCTGGCCCTGCCGAAACAGTGGCACCTGCCCGTCGTCCTGGGCGAGCTGGCCGCCGGTGTCCTGCTCGGACCCACCGTGATCGGCTACCTGCACGCCGACGATCCGACGTTCGCCTTCCTCGCGGACATCGGCTTCGCCCTGATCATGTTCGTCGCCGGCGCACGGGTACCGGTGCGTGACCCGCAGTTGCGCGCGGGACTGGGCAGCGGGGCCGGGCGCGCCCTGGCCGTCGGCGTCCTGGCGGCGGTCCCCGCATTCCTCCTGGCGCGGGGCTTCGACACCGGGCACACCGCTCTCTATACGGTGCTGATGGCGTCGTCGTCCGCCGCGCTGATCCTGCCGATCGTCGACTCGCTGTCGCTCGGCGGCCCGCAGATCCTGCGCATGCTGCCCCAGGTCGCGGTCGCCGACACGGCCTGCATCGTCGCCCTGCCCCTGGTGATCGACCCGCGCCACGCCGCCCGCGCGGCGCTCGGCGCGTGCGCGGTCATCGCCTGCGCGGCGGCGCTGTTCCTGGTCCTGCGCCGGTTCGAGCGCGACGGCCTGCGGCGCAGAATGCACCGGCTCTCCGAGGAACGGCGCTTCGCCCTGGAACTGCGGATCAGCCTGGTCATCCTGTTCGCACTGGCCGCGCTCGCCGTGCGGACCCACGTCTCGATCATGCTGGCGGGCTTCTCCTTCGGCCTGGTCGTCTCCGCGATCGGCGAACCCCGCCGCCTGGCGAAACAGCTCTTCGCCCTGACCGAGGGCTTCCTCGGCCCGCTGTTCTTCCTGTGGCTGGGGGCGTCCCTCGATCTGCGCGCCCTGGCCGGTCACCCCTCCTTCGCGGTGCTCGGCGCGGCGCTCGGGCTGGGCGCGGTCGCGGTGCACGCCGCGCTGCGGGTCACCGGCCAGCCCTTCGCCGTGGGCGTCCTCGCCTCCGCCCAGCTCGGCGTCCCGGTGGCCGCCGCGACCCTGGGCACCCAACTGCGCCTGCTCGAACCCGGTGAGGCCGCGGCCCTCATGCTCGGCGCCCTGGTGACCATCGCCGCCGCCACCCTCGCGACCTCCCTCACCGGCCCGAGCACCCCGAAGGACCACGGCCTCGCGGCACCGGCCGCCCCTTGACCGCGAGCCCCGCGCAGCGACGGCGGGCCTCCCGGAATCCGGAAGGCCCGCCGTTCCCACCTCTAATCGTTCCCGGCCCTCAGCCGGTCCAGGACCAGTCGGCGACCTCGGGGAGGTCGACGCCGTGTTCGCGGATCCAGGCGTGGTGGCGCAGCCGGGTGTCCTCCATCTTCTGACGGACGGGCGCCGCCGCCACCGCGAGGTCGGGGACGCGGTCGATGACGTCCATGACCAGCCGGTAGCGGTCGAGGTCGTTGCGGACCACCATGTCGAACGGCGTGGTGGTGGTGCCGTTCTCCTTGTAGCCGCGCACATGCATATGGGCGTGGCCGGTGCGGCGGTAGGTGAGCCGGTGGATGAGCCACGGGTAGCCGTGGTACGCGAAGATCACCGGCTTGTCGGGGGTGAACAGCGCGTCGTACTCGGCGTCGGGCATGCCGTGCGGGTGTTCGTCCTTGGGCAGCAGCCGCGCCAGATCGACCACGTTGACGACCCGTACCGACAGGTCGGGAAGGTGCTCGCGCAGCAGGGACACGGCGGCGATGGTCTCCTGCGTGGGGACGTCACCGGCGCAGGCCAGGACCACATCGGGTTCCGCGCCGTCCTCGGAGCTCGCCCATTCCCAGATGCCGGCGCCGCGTGCGCAGTGCGCGCGGGCGGCCTCCAGATCGAGCCAGTCGAAGCAGGGCTGCTTCCCGGCGACCACGACGTTCACGTAGTCCTTGGAACGCAGCACGTGATCGGCCACGGACAGCAGGGTGTTGGCGTCCGGCGGCAGGTAGACCCGCACGACCTCGGGGGACTTGTTGAGGACGTGGTCCACGAAGCCGGGGTCCTGGTGCGAGAAGCCGTTGTGGTCCTGCCGCCAGACATGCGACGTCAGCAGGTAGTTGAGCGACGCGATGGGCCGCCGCCACGGCAGCGGCCGTGAGGTGCGCAGCCACTTGATGTGCTGGTTGGCCATCGAGTCGACGATGTGCACGAACGCCTCGTAGCACGAGAACAGGCCGTGACGGCCCGTCAGGAGATAGCCCTCCAGCCACCCTTGGCAGGTGTGCTCGGACAGGATCTCCATCACCCGGCCGCCGCGCTCCAGGTGCTCGTCGGTGTCGAGTACCTCGGCCTCCCACGCCTTCCCGCTCACGTCGTAGACGGCTTCGAGCCGGTTGGAGGCGGTCTCGTCCGGGCCGACCAGCCGGAAGTCCCGGTGCTCCGCGGTGTCGGCCATGATCTGCTTGAGCAGCCCGCCGAGCACCCGCGTGGGCTCGTGCAGATTCACCCCCGGCTTGTCGACCGCCACCGCGAAGTCCTCCAGCGGCGGCACCGGCAGGTCGCGCCGGAGCAGACCGCCGTTGGCGTGCGGGTTCAGACCCAGCCGCCGCTCGCCGTCCGGTGTGCAGCTCAGCACCTGGGCGCTCGGGCGGCCGTCCCGGTCGAAGAGCTCCTCGGGGCGGTACGAGCGCAGCCACTGCTCCAACTGGCGCAGGTGCTCCGGGTTGTCACGGACCCCGGCCAGCGGCACCTGGTGCGCCCGCCAGGTGCCCTCCACCGGCAGCCCGTCGACCTCGGCGGGTCCCGTCCAGCCCTTCGGCGTACGGAGCACGATCATCGGCCACCGGGCCCGCTCGCCGTCGTCGCCCGCACGCGCCGCGTCCTGGATGGCGGCGATACGGTCCAGCGCGGTGTCCATGGCCGCGGCCATCGCCCGGTGCACGTCGTGCGGGTCGTCGCCCGTCACGTGGATCGGGTCGTGGCCGTAGCCGCGCAGCAGTTCGTCCAGCTCGTGCTCGGGGAGCCGGGCCAGCACCGCCGGGTTGGCGATCTTGTAGCCGTTGAGGTGCAGGATCGGCAGGACGGCGCCGTCGTGCACCGGGTCGAGGAATTTGTTGGAGTGCCAGGAGGTGGCCAGCGGACCGGTCTCCGCCTCGCCGTCGCCCACGACACACGCCACCAGCAGGTCCGGGTTGTCGAAGGCCGCGCCGTACGCGTGGGACAGCGAATATCCCAGCTCGCCGCCCTCGTGGATCGAGCCCGGCGTCTCGGGCGCGACGTGGCTGGGGATGCCGCCGGGGAAGGAGAACTGCCGGAACAGCCGGGCCATGCCGTCCGCGTCCCGCCCGATGTCGGGATAGGTCGCGGAGTAACTGCCGTCGAGCCAGGAGTTGGCCACCACCGCGGGGCCGCCGTGTCCGGGGCCCCACACGCAGAGCGCGTCCAGCCCGCGGGTCCTGATCACCCGGTTGAGGTGGGTGTGCACGAGGTTGAGGCCGGGGGAGGTCCCCCAGTGGCCGAGCAGCCGCGGCTTGATGTGCTCGGGGCGTAGCGGCTCCTCGAGCAGGGGATTGGCGAGCAGGTAGATCTGGCCGACGGACAGGTAGTTGGCCGCCTTCCAGTGGGCGACCAGGGCGGCCAGTTCGGTGTCGTCAAGAGCGCTGCCCGGCTGGGCCGGGGGTGCCTGAGACATGTCTTCCTCCGCGGAGTCGAAGTCGTCGTCCCAGACTCGGAGGTCTCGCCCGCGGTCCGACAGAGCCGACCGGGCAGCGATCGGGGGCCGTTCGGGCCAGCGCCCCCGGGTCGGGACACGGCGTTCCTCGCGCGAGTCTGCCACGAGGTGCCGGTCGGCCGGGGTAACCGCCCCAGGTGTGTGGCGCGATCCGGGCGGACACGCCTTCCGCATCGCTCCCGGAGCAACCGCCCCGGCCGCGTGGTGCCGACGCCCCTTCGGGCGGAGCGCCGCGCGTGACTCAGCCGTCCTGCCTGGCCTGGTGGCCGCGGAGCAGCCGGCCGTGGGCGGCACGGGAATGGGTGACGACGCATACGTCGATGTCGTCGCCCGAGCCCTCGACGATGATCTCGCCGACACCCCGGCTGAACAGCCTCTGGAGGCGGGTGCGCCGGGTCGCGCCGATCAGGATCTGGCTGGCGCTCACCCGCCGGGCGAAGTCGAGGACGGCGCGCGCCGGGTCGCCGCTGGTGAGCGTGTGGTACGTGCCGCCGAGCTCTTCCACCAGCGCGCGCTGTTCGGTCGGCAGGCGAGCGGAAGGGGACGTCGACGCGTCGTCGGGCTCGACGTGGACGGCGAGGAATTCGCCTCCCGCGCCGCGGGACGCGGTGCGCTTGGCGCGCCGGATGAGGGTGTCGCCCTCCGCGCCGCCGGAGAGGGCGACCAGCACCCGCTCGCGCGCGGACCAGGGCTGCTGGATGCCGTGGCCCTCGCGGTAGCGCTGAAGAGCCTCCTCCACCCGGTCGGCTGCCCACAGCAGGGCGATCTCGCGCAGGGCGGTGAGGTTTCCGGCGCGGAAGTAGTTGACCAGTGCCTGCTCGGCCCGCTCCGGCGGATAGATGTCGCCGTCGGCCATCCGCTGCCTCAGCGCCTCGGCGGACATGTCCACGAGCTCGATCTGGTCCGCGCCGCGGACCACGTCGTCCGGAACGGTCTCGCGCTGTTTGGCCCCGGTGATGTGCTCCACCACGTCGTTGAGCGATTCGAGATGCTGGATGTTGACGGTGGAGATCACGTTGATGCCCGCGTCGAGCAATTCGTGGACGTCCTGCCAGCGCTTCTTGTTCCGTGCGCCGGGGATGTTGGTGTGGGCCATCTCGTCGACCAGCGCGAGTTGCGGGCGGCGGGCGAGGACGGCGTCGAGGTCCATCTCCGTGAAGGCGCAGTCGCGGTATCCGACGGTCCGGCGCGGCACCTGCTCCAGGCCCTCCGCCATCCGGTGGGTCAGCGGCCTGCCGTAGTCCTCCACGAAGGCGATGACCACGTCGGTGCCCTGGTCGGCACGCAGGTGGCCCTCGCCGAGCATCGCGTACGTCTTGCCCACCCCTGGGGCCGCCCCGAGATACACCCGCAGGCTTCCGCACGCCATGGCCGTTCCCTTCTCGCCGCCGAGGCCGAACCGGCCCGCACATCGACCGGACGCCCCGAGATCTCACTGTTTTACCCTTTATCTCTCCATTCTCCTGGTTATACATATGAACGGGAGGCTTCGCCGCGGGCTCCGTGCCGGTACCTGGCCGACGTGGAGCGGAACCCGGCGGCGGCGCGAGCCGGCCCACCGGCCCCGGCGCCGGGACCTCGCGAGGGCCGGTCGGCCGGGGCGGCCACCCCTTGTGGCCCTGGAACACGGAGTGCGCGCGCCGCACCGTGAAAGGAGAGGGGCGGCAGGCGAGCGCGTCCGCGGAGGAGTGGGTCATGAAGCAGCGTGAGGTCGGGATCGTGATGACGAGTGACGTCGTCAGCGTCCGCCCCGCGACACCGTTCAAGGACATCGCCGGGCTGCTCGGGAAACACCGGGTGAGCGGTGTGCCGGTGGTGGACGACGACGAGAAGGTGATCGGGGTGATCTCCGCGACCGACCTGTTGTTCCGCCAGGCGGAGCAGGCGTGGAACGTCCCCGCGCGGCGCATGTCCTTGAACCGTGCCGCGTACCGGAAGGCGGCCAAGGCCCGCGCCCGCACCGCGGGTGAGCTGATGTCGGCCCCGGCCGTCACCGTCCAGGCGTACGAGTCGGTCGTCGGCGCCGCGCGCACCATGCTGGAGCACGGGGTGGAGCGGCTGCCCGTCCTCGATGAGGAGAGCCGCCTGGTCGGCATCGTGACCCGGCGCGACCTGCTGCGGGTCTTCCTCCGCCCGGACGACGAGATCCGCGCCGAGGTGATCGACGAGGTCTTCGTCAAGACCTTCTGGGCGCCGTCGGACGCGGTGGGGGTCACGGTCTCCGGCGGCGTGGTCACCCTGGAGGGCCGGCTGGAGCGGGCGGACCAGGTGCCGGTGGCCGGCTGGATGACCGGACGGATCGACGGGGTCGTCGGCGTCGTCAACAGACTCACCTCACGCTTCGGCGACTCCCTCGCCGAAGCGAAGCGACCGGAAGGGGCACGGTGATGAGAACCGCTACCACTGGCCTGTTCAGCTCGCTCCCGTCCCCCGGACGGCAGCGGCTGGAGAGCCTTGCCCGAGAGGTGTCGTTCCCCGCGGGCACCCGGATCTACGAGGAGGGCGAGCGGGCCGACCGGTTCTGGGTCGTGCGCACCGGCGCCGTCACCCTCGACCTCCGGCGGCCCGGACGCCCGGCCCCCGAGGTGGAGATGCTGGGCCCCGGAGACCTGCTCGGCTGGTCCTGGCTGTTCCCGCCGTACGTCTGGCAGATGGGCGCCCAGGCCCAAAGCCCCGTGCGGGCACAGGAGTTCGACGCCACCGTGGTACGGGCGCTGGCCGAAGCGGACCCGGTGTTCGGACGAGCCCTGGCGATGAAGGTCGGCGAGGTCGTCGCCCACCGGTTGCAGAGCACCCGGGCCAGACTGCTCGAGCGGTGAGCAGCCCGTGAGCCGCGGAGAACGCGGAAGCGAAGGAGGCTGAGCGGCCTCCCGGCCGTGGGCCCGCGATGGGCGACAACTGCGCTCCAGACCCTGCCCCGACGTCCGATACCGGCCAAGGGACCGTTCGGCCCTAGCAACGGGTCCGTACGACCGTTCATGATCGGAGGACCGGGCGCGGCACACGACAGGGCGAAGGATCGGCGCACATGACCGAAGTACGGCAGTTCTCACCGCAGGCGCCGATCAGGGTCTTCCTGCTGGACGACCACGAGGTCGTCCGGCGCGGCGTCCACGACCTGCTCGACTCGGAACCCGACATCGAGGTGGTCGGCGAGGCCGCGACCGCCGCGCAGGCCGAGGCCCGCGGACCGGCCCTGCGGCCGGACGTCGCCGTCCTGGACGTCCGGCTGCCCGACGGCGACGGCATCACCGTCTGCCGCGAGCTGCGGTCGCGGATGCCCGGTCTCGCCTGCTTGATGCTGACGTCCTTCGACGACGACGACGCGCTGCTCGACGCGATCATGGCGGGCGCGGCGGGCTATGTGCTCAAGCAGATCAAGGGCTCCGACCTGGTCGCCGCCGTGCGGACCGTCGCCTCGGGGCAGTCGATGCTCGACCCCGCCACCACCTCCCGGCTGATGAGCAATCTGCGCGGCGGCGGCCCGACAGCGACGGCGGAACCCGAGGTCGAGGCGCTCGCCTCGCTGTCACCGCGCGAGCGCGAGATCCTCCAACTCGTCGGTGAGGGACTCACCAACGGCCAGATCGGCAAGCGCCTGTACCTGTCGGAGAAGACGGTCAAGAACAACGTCTCGCGGCTGCTGGCCAAGCTCGGCGTGGAGCGCCGCATCCAGGCGGCCGTCATGGCCACGCACGACACCGCCCAGCACTCCGGGCCGGAGCACGGCCGCCGCTGAACACGGGGCCGACCGGCCCTCCGGCCGGGCACCAAACGGCCCCTCCCGCCGCCCGTCGTGCTCCGTCAGCCTGGAAGCAGGACGGCCGGGAGGAGAACACGATGCGGACCGCACCACTGGACGCGGAGACCCTGGAGAAGCTGATCTCCGCGGCGGGCGCGGCGCCTTCGATCCACAACACTCAGCCGTGGCGGTTCCGACTCGACCCCGACACCAGCACGCTGGAGGTACGGGCGGCCGTCGACCGCGGGCTGCGGCACGTCGACCCGATGGGACGCGCCGTCCACCTGTCGGTCGGCGCCGCCCTGTTCAACCTCCGGGTCGCGGTCGCCCACTTCGGCTGGGACCCGGTGCCGCGGCTGCTGCCCGACCCCGCCGAGCCCGACCTGCTGGCCTCCGTACGCCTGGCCGGACCGCTGCCGACCGGTGCCCGCCGCGACCGGCAGGACCTGTACGACGCGATCTGGCGGCGGCACAGCAGCCGTCTGCCGTTCTCCGAGCAGGCGCTTCCCGCCCAGGTGCTGACCGACCTGGCCGAGGCCGCGGACGCCGAGGGCGCCCGGCTGGTACGGCCCGCCGCGGAGGAGACGGCCCGCCTGCTGGAGTTCACCACGGAGGCCGAGCGGCGCGGCATGAGCGATTCCGACCGCCGGGCCGAGAGCCGGAGCTGGATCCGTGAGGGGAGCGCGGACGGCCTGCCGGGCCGGGCGCTCGGCCCCCAGGACAGCGCGGGCCGACTGCCGCTGCGGGACTTCTCCGCGCTGCGCCCGGAGAACTACCAGCCTTCCGCGGCCTTCGAGCGGCACCCGGTGATCGCGGTCCTGTCCACCTGCCACGACCGCCCCGCCGACTGGCTGCGCGCCGGTCAGGCGCTGGAACACGTCCTGCTCGTCGCGACCGCTCACACTGTCCGCGCGTCACTGCTCCATCAGGCGCTGGAATGGGACGACCTGCGGTGGCTGCTGCGCGACCCGCGCGGCGGCATGGAACACGTACAGATGCTGATCCGCCTCGGCTACGGACCGGAGGGCCCGGCCACACCCCGGCGCCCCGTCGCCGACGTCACCGATGCCGGAACGCACACGCCCGAGGGCCTGTCCGGCGGATCACGAACGGCCCCTTCGACCCCTGGCACGCACGCCCGCCGCGTTGCCGGAATACCCGAATAGCTCCGCTATGAGGCCATCCCGGCGCCTTGCGCTCGCACGCGCCAGGCGCCGCCTGGACCGCCCATGATCCGCCGGACAGGCTCTAGGTGTAGTGACCCGGAGGGTTGTTGACGCGCGCGGCGCCCGGCTACGCCTTGGGCCCCGCCGAGGGCGGGGCGGCCGGCACCCGCCAGACCAGGCGGGTGCCGCCGCGGGGGCCGGCGGAGAGGGTCAGTTGGCCCCCGAGCCGCGCGGCCCGCTCCTCCAGATTGCGCAGCCCGCTGCGGTGCCCACCGGAAGGGGCGCCCACGCCGTCGTCGTCGACCGTGACGGTCAGGGTCCCGGAGGCGACGACCAGGGAGACCTCGGCGGAGGTCGCCCGGGCGTGCCGCCCGACGTTGGAGAGGGCTTCGACCAGGACGGCGACGGTCTCCTCCGCGACCGGCGTGGGCACATCGGTGTCGATCAGCCCCTCCATCCGCAGGGCGGGGGTGAAGCCGAGCGTCGGGACCGCGTCCTCGACCGCCATCGAGGCACGTATCCGAAGGCCGCGCGCGGTCCGCTCCCGGTCGTGCGAGCGCAGCCCGAAGATCGTCGAGCGAATGATCTTGATGGTCTCGTCCAGGTCGTCCACCGCGCGCAGCAGCCGCTCGCTCGCCTCCGGATGCTGGACGAAGCGCACCGCGCTCTGCAAGGTCATCCCCGTGGCGAACAGCCGCTGGATGGCCAGGTCGTGCAGGTCACGGGCGATCCGGTCGCGGTCCTCCAGCAGCGCGAGCTGCTCGGCGCCGCGCCGCCGCTCGGCCAGCTCCAGCGCCAGCGCGGCCTGCCCGGCGAAGCTCAGCAGCGGCGAGGACTCCGCCTCGGTGAAGGGGACAGAACCCAGCTCGCGGGCGAGCAGCAGCACACCGCGCACCGCACCGTCCGCCATCATCGGCACGGCGATCGTCGGCCCCAGGCCGTTCCAGCGCGGCGGCCCCGACGTCACCCGCGGGTCCTTGGCGATCTCCACCGTGGTGATCGGCCGCGCCGCGGCCATCGCGGCGCCCATGAACGAGCCCTCGCACGGCAGCACCAGACCGCGGTGGGTCTCGGCGTCCACCCCCACGGCGATCATCACCTGGAGGTCGGTGGTCCCCTCGACCGGCAGCGCCACCACGCCCAGGTCCGCGGCCAGGATGTGCCGGCCGTGCTCGACGATCAGCCCGAGCACATCCATCTCACCGGCGCCCGACAGCAGCTTGCTCACGATCTCCGCGTTGGCCGCCATCCACCGCTGCCCCTCGCGGGCGGTCTTGTACAGCCGCGCGTTCTCGATCGCGACACCCGCCGCGACCGCCAGGGTCGACAGCAGCGTCTCGTCGTCGCCGTCGAACTCCCGGCCACCGCGCTTCTCGGTGAGGTAGATGTTTCCGAAGACCTCGTCGCGGACCCGGATCGGCACCCCGAGGAAGGAGCGCATCGGCGGATGGTTCGCCGGGAAGCCGTACGACGCCGGGTGATCGGACAGCTCCGCGAGCCGCAGCGGCTCCGGGTGGCGGATCAGCTCGCCGAGCAGACCGTGCCCCGAGGGCAGCGGCCCGATCGCGCGGGCCTCCTCCTCGGACACCCCGACGGTCAGGAACTCCGAGAGCCGCGCGTCGTCGCCGATCACGCCCAGCGCGCCGTACTCGGCGTCCACCAGGACGACCGCGGTCTCCACGATCCGCCGCAGCACATGCGCGAGGTCCAGCTCCCGGCCCACCGACAGCACGGCCTCCAGCAGGCTGTGCACCCGATTCTGCGTGCCGCGCACCGCCCCGATGCGGACCTGCAACTCGTCCAGCAGCTCATCGAGCTGCAAACGGGGCAAGCGCCCGCCCGAGCTGTCGCCGTCCTCTCCCACCGGTCCTCCACGCGCACCGCGAACCCCGAGCATCAGCCCCTGCCCACACCGTATCGGCTGGGGTGCCCTGACGGCGGCCGAGTGCCGAGGCGAGAATCGGCGTACGAGCGGCTACGAGGGCTGTGCTGCGTCTCGCGGCTCCCGCGCGGGCACGCTCACGGGCGCCTGGTCCGCCGTGCGGGTGAGGAATTCCCGCACGCCCGCCACCAGGTGTTCGACCGCGACGTGCGGGCCCGCGCCGGTGTCGGCGGGTGTTCCCGTCGCGGCGCCGATGGCGAACACCTCGGGAGCGGCGCGGGACTGGAGGGTACGGGGGTCCACCCGGACGAGACCGCACGCGTCGCCGAGTCCGGCGGAGCGTACGACGTACCTGGCGCCGCCGTACAGCACACCGTCCGGCGTCGGTACGGGCCGCGCTCCGGTGGCCACCACGAGGACGTCGTATCCGATCGAGGAGCCGTCGGTGCAGCAGACCTCGCGCCGGGCCACGTCGACACTGCCGATCTCCGTGTGACGGAAGTCGATCCCGGCGCGGAGCCGGCCGTCCTCCGGCGGCAGGAGGGTGCGCGAGCCGAGGACACCGATGGCCATGAGAAGTTCGACCTCGTGGTCACGCGTGTCGTATTTCCCGACCACGACGATCTGGAATTCGCTCTCGTCGTACCGGCGACGCAGTCTGTTGGCCGCCAGGATTCCGGTACTGCCGTTTCCCAGGATGACGATTCGCTTCTTCATACCCGCACTGTCCGGCAGCCCCGGTCACGTCCACCACGGGCCAACCGGCCTTCCCCCCGAGGCCGTTCGGGCACCGGCTCGACGACGCGATCCGGTCGGCGGCCGACCGAACCGGGCGGCCCGGGGCCGCGCCGCTCGCGGGGCGCGGCGGCGACGGACCAATCGCCTCAGGTGGCCGCCGGGTCGTGCGGCACGATCGCCACCGGCAGCGTCACCCGGCGGAGAACGGCGTGCGCGGTCGAACCGAGATGCGCGCTGACCGGGGTGGTACGGGGGCGGCGGCCCAGGACGAGGAGCGCGGCGTGCGATGCCGCCGCCGCGAGCTGCGCGGCGGCCCCCGCGATCACGGCCTCGGTGACCACCGGGGTACGGGGGTGCTTCTCGGCCCAGGGGCCCAGGGCAGCCGCGAGCGCCTGATCGGGATCACCGGGACCGGAGTCGTCGTGGAGCGGCTCGCTCCAGCCGTGGACGACGCGCAGCCGCGCGCCGCGCCGGGCGGCTTCGTCGAAGGCGAATTCGACCGGTCGGCCGTCCGGCGCGGCCAGGTCGAGGCCGAGGACGACGTCACCGGCGCCGTCGGCTCCCGATGGAGCACCCGTGCCGGAAGCGGCGCTCACCAGGACCACGGGGACCGGTGCCCGGCCCGCGACGGTGAGCGCGGTCGAGCCGAGCACAAGCTCCTGCACCGCCCCCGCGCCTCGTGTGCCCAGCACCATCAGCTCGGCGCTGTCGGCGGCGGAGAAGAGCACCGGAAGCACCTGCTCGGCGATCTGGTCGACGGTGACGGACAGGTCCGGATGCCGGCGGCCGATCTCGTCCGCGGTCGGGTGGGCGGACCACGCGGGACGCGGCACGCGCTCACGGGGACCCGCCGACGTGACCGGTCCCGTACGGACGTGTCCGGGCGGGACCGCCTGTACGAGACGCAGCGGGAGGCCGCGGCGCACGGCGTCGTCCGCGGCCCAGTCCGCCGCCGCGAGGCTCTCGGCCGAGCCGTCCGTCCCCGCGACGACGGCGCCCTTGACGATCGCGCGGGTCATGAGTGGACCTCCTTGGCGTGTTCCGTCCCCCTGCCTCCAGCATCCCCGCTTTCGGCGCTCGGCGTGCGGGACCGACGGCCCCGTGACCGGACCGAACGGGCCGGAGCCGTGCGATTGCGGCGGGGTCGGCCGAGATTCGCCGACGAGAATGTCGGATCAGAATGTCGGATCAGTACGCCGGATCGGGACGTCGGATCACATGGTCGGATCAGAAGATCGTGCTATGTCGATCCGCCGGGACGTACGGCAGGCGGGTGAATTCGTCGTCGCGCGTACATCCATCGGGACCGTCCGCGCATCCCCTGGTCGAGTCGCGTTCTTGAACGCCCGCGCAGGGTTGACCGTTGGAGTATTCGTCGTGAAAACCGGCAGTAATTTCATTCGTCGCATGTCCGTGGCGGCCCTCACGGCAGGGGCCGTTCTGGCGTCCACCGGGCTCGCGGTCCCGGCCCGCGTCGAAGCGACCCCGGCGCCCGTGGCGACGGCGTCCCGGACCGCCGCCCCCGCGATCGTCGCCAAGGGCGGCTTCGTGATGGACGACGGCACCGGCCGGACACTGTTCACGAAGGCCGCGGACACCCGCCGTTCCACCGGATCGACCAGCAAGGTCATGACGGCCCGGGTGGTGCTGGCCGACAGACGCCTCGACCTGAACGCGCAGGTCACCGTCCAGAAGGCGTACCACGACTACGTGGTGGCCAAGCGCGCGTCGTCGGGCGGTCTGGTCGTCGGCGACCGGCCCACCGTCCGGCAGTTGCTGTACGCGATGATGCTGCCGTCCGGCTGCGACGCGGCGTACGCGCTGGCCGACACCTTCGGCAGCGGCCGGACGCGGGCCGCCCGCGTGAAGTCGTTCATCGCGAGGATGAACTCCACGGCGAAGGGCATCGGTCTGAGGAACACCCACTTCGACTCGTTCGACGGCGTCGGCAACGGATCGAACTACTCGACTCCGCGCGATCTGACGAGGATCGCGAGCAGCGCGATGCGATACCCCACGTTCCGTGCCGTGGTGAAGACGAAGTCGGTCCGGCAGAGCGTCGCGATGAAGAACGGCGGCCACCGCACCATGACGTGGACCAATACCGACACGCTGCTCGGGAGTTATCGCGGCGCCGCCGGGGTCAAGACCGGATCCGGGCCCGTGTCCCTGTTCTGCCTGGTCTTCGCGGCCACCCGCGGCAAGAGGACCGTCATCGGCACGGTGCTCGCCGCCCCGACGCAGGCGGCCCGCACGGCGGACGCGCGGAAGCTGATGGACTACGCGCTGAAGGGGTAGCGGTACGGGGGCGGGAAGCCTCCCGCCACCTGCCCGGCATGGCGTTCGCGGGCGGGGGTAGGGGACGTTCATCCCCCGCAGGGGACTCGCAGGGGACCGCGCCCGGCCGCCCATCGCCCCACCGGCATGGCGGCCGGGGGCCCCGACCGTCACCGGAGCCGGGGCTCGGTCGGCGAGCACACAACGACTCGGTGCGGGAGCGTGCGAGATGTCCGTGAAAGCAGTCGGCTGGGCCAGGTCGTTCCCTGTCTCGTACGGCGTCAGGGCCGGGCGCGAGTGGGCGCGCGAGCACCTGGACGTGCTCGGCTGGAGCACGCAGGCGCCCGACACGGCGGACTCCGTCGTCCTGACCGTCTCCGAACTCGTCACCAACGCCCACGTGCACGCGCACAGCGAGGCCCAGGTCGTCATGGTCTGGGACGGCTGCTGCCTGCACCTGAGCGTCAGCGACTCCTCCGACATGCTGCCCGCCGAGAAGGCGCCCGACGAGGAGCGCACCCACGGCCGGGGCATGGCCATCGTGGACGCGCTCGCCGACGAGTGGGAGGCGCACCCGCGCCCCGACGGAAAGACCGTCACCGCCTGCTTCCACGCGCCCGGCGGCACCTGCACGCACTCCTGGTGAAGCGCCCCGCCGCGGGTGAACTCCAGTCAACTCCTGGGAACTCCCGTGAACGCCGCCCCATTTCGGTATCAGTGCGGCGACACATTCGCAGGGCGATAATCCGACCGCAAAGCCGCGAAAACGGCGTTTTCGCGCTGTACAGACCGTCCCCCGCACGGGCATACTCGGTCACCGGCCAACAGGCCGATCATCGTCGGCGGCGAGACTCCATCGCAGGCCACCGGGCACGAGTCTCGCGCACGGCGTAGGGTCCGACCCGCTCCGCCTGCCTCCGCTGCCCGTTCACAGTGCAGGGAGCAGATTCAGTGCAGCGTTCCATCACCAGACGAGCCATAGGCGTGGTCGGCCTCGGCTCGCTCACCGCCGCCGTCACGCTGGCGGGCGTCGGTACGGCGCAGGCGTCCGGCAACGACAAGAACAACTGCGGCCGGTCGCACATCGAGCACTCCGAGGACGGCGGGAAGACCTGGTCCGACAACGGCCGGATCAACGACCCGGCCCCGACGAAGATCACGGTCCGGCTGACGGACAAGGTCAACAAGGGCTGCACGTACGTCGTCTCGCTCGCCTCCTACAGCGCCGAGGGCCCCACCTGGGACACCTCGGGCACGCAGGCGTTCCTCGGCTGGGACACCACCCAGCTCGACCACAAGAACACCCGGGCCACCCTGGACGTCAGCGCCTACGCGCCGTCCTGCTTCGGCCAGATCGACCTGTACGGCAACGGCATCAAGTACGACGGCGGCGAGGGCAAGGGCCACGGCAAGCTGCCGCGCTTCCCGTACTCCGCGACCCCCGAGAACCTGATCACGGCGTGGAACGGCAGCGCGCCGTGCTCCACCCCGTCCCCGTCGCCCAGCGACTCGGTGACCGACTCCCCGTCCCCGTCCCCCAGCGAGACGACGGACAGCCCCGAGCCCAGCGACTCGACCACCACCTCGCCCGAGCCCTCGGACAGCGAGACGACCAGCCCGTCCCCGACGGACTCCGTCACCGACACCCCGTCGGACTCGCCGTCGGACACCCCGTCCGACACTCCGTCCGACACTCCGTCGACGACGCCGAGCTCCAGCGCCCCGGTCGTCGACGACACCACGTCACCGACGGCGTCGCCCACGAACTCCGCGGGCCCGGTCGGCTCGCCGGTCGTGGAGCCGGTCGCCGACACCTCCAGCGGTGACCTGGCCGAGACCGGCGGCAACGGCTCGCAGACCGTGGCCTTCGCGGGCGGCGGCGCCGCCCTGCTGGTCCTCGGCGCGGGCGCGGTCTACTTCACCCGCCGCCGCAACAGCAGCGCCCACCGCTGACGGATCCGGCGTACGCGGGCCGGGAGCACGCCGTGACGGCGTGCTCCCGCCCGACGTACGCCGGTCCGCGCGGTACGCCGACTCGGCGCGTCCGCCGCTCAGTTGAGGTGGGCGCGCCAGTCCGCCGGGACCCGGCCGGCCGGGCCCGGCACCGGCTGGTCGGCCGGACGGCTCTGCGGCGGGGCCAGCGCCACGTCGGTCTCGACGTACGCGTCGGTCGTGAAGTCCCAGAACCAGTCCTCGCCCGGCTCGAAGGTCCGCATGATCGGATGGCCGGTGGCCGCCGAGTGCGCGCTCGCGTGCTGCGCGGGCGACGAGTCGCAGCAGCCGATGTGCCCGCACTGGGCGCAGCGGCGCAGATGGAACCACCAGCCGCCCGCCGCGTCGCAGTCGGCGCAACCGGCCCCGCTGGGCCGGGCGGTGGGGTCGATACCTGGGGTGGTCGTCATGACGGCTCCCGCTGATTGTCGGACGGACTGTCGGAGCTGGCCTGCGGTGCCGCCTCCGGCCGGGCGTCGGACGCGGCATCAGGTGCGGCCTCCGGCTGCTCCGCCGTGAGCGGCAGGCGGACCAGGAAACGGGTGTCGCCGGGCACCGACTCCGCCTGGAGGTCGCCGTGGTGCTTGTTCACCACGATGCGCCAGGAGATGTCGAGTCCCAGCCCCGTGCCCTCGCCCACCGGCTTGGTGGTGAAGAACGGCTCGAAGATCCTTTCCCGGATCTCCGGCGCGATACCGGCTCCGGTGTCACGGAACTCGACCAGAAGCTGCTCGCGGTCCAGCGCCGTACGCACCGTCAGCGTGCCCGTCCCCTCCATCGCGGCCACCGCGTTGTCGATGAGATTGGTCCACACCTGGTTCAGCTCACCCGGATAGCCGGGGATCTTCGGCAGCGTACGGTCGAAGTCCTTGACCACCTTGATGCCCGGACCGAATTTGCCGGTCAGCATGTGCAGCGTGCTCTCCAGCAACTCGTGCACGTCCACCACCTGGTACGGCGCCCGGTCGAGCTGCGAATACTGCCGCGCCGCGTTGACCAGGGTCGAGATCCGGGCCGTGGAGTCCTGGATCTCGTTCATCAGCAGCTCGGTCTCGACCGTGTAGTTCAGCCACCGCATCGCGCTGTCGAGGGTGTCGGGCGTGACAGTCGCGGCCACCCGCTCCAGCCAGTCCGTGTCGAGCCCGGCCTGCACGAAATTCGGCGCGAGGTCCCACCCGGCCGTCACGCCGTGGTCGTCGAGCCAGTCGGAGATGGCGTCCTCGCGGTCCGAGGTCTCCATCGGGGTGAGCTGCACGGCCTTCGCGGACTGCTCGACCGCCCGCTCCTGGAGCTCGATCAGCGTCGCGAGCGTGGCCCGGTCGAGCGGCCCCCCGGCGATCATGCCGAGTTTGTGCCGCATCCCGGCCACCCGCTCGCGCAGCGTGGCCGTGGCCCGCAGCGCCGCCGCGGCCGGATTGTTCAACTCGTGGGTGAGACCGGCCGACAGCGACCCCAGGGCCAGCAGCCGCTCACGCTGGCCGATGGCCTGCTTGGTGCTGCGGTTGCCGAAGAACAGCCCCTCCAGCATGTGCACGGCCATTGGGAACCACTCGCGCATCAGCTCGGCGAAGTGGTCCGCCGACAGCACGTAGAAGCGCGACGGCTCGGTCACCCGCAGCGAGCTGTTGTAGACCTGCGGCACCCGGTCGCCCAGATACGACTGGAAGGCGCCCGCGTACACCCCGCGGTCCGAGGTGCGCGAGACCTCCACGTCGTCGGCGCCCACCCGGCGCGACATCACCACCGTGCCTTCGAGCAGCACGTAGAAGCAGGTCGCGGGCTCGCCCTCCAGATAGACGGCGCCCGGCTCCTCCATCTGCACCCGGCCCTTGCGGCACAGCCAGTCCAACTGGTCGTCGGTCAGCTTCTCGAACAAGAAGAGCGAGCGCAGCTCGGCCACGTCGCACGGCAGGTACTGGACGCTCATAGCCGCTCCAGGTATCGGTGGACGAGCATGACGGCCATGGCGCCCTCGCCGACCGCGGACGCCACCCGCTTGGCGGACTCGGCGCGCGCGTCACCGGCCACGAACACCCCCGGCACGCTGGTCTCCAGGTGGTACGGGGGCCGCTCCAGCGGCCAGTCCACCGGGCGTTCGCCCGGCGGCGCCAGATCGGGACCGGCCACGACGAACCCGCGTTCGTCGCGCAGCACCACCCCGTCCAGCCAGTCCGTCAGCGGGGCGGCGCCGATGAACACGAAGAGCCAGCCCGCGTCGACCGTCTCGGTCAGGCCGGTCGTGGTGTCGCGCAGCGTGATCCGCTCCAGATGGTCCTCGCCCTCGGCGGACACGACCTCCGTGCGCGTACGCACCTTGATCGCCGGGGTGGCCCCGATCTGCTGCACCAGATAGTGCGACATGGACGAGGTCAGCGAGTCGCCCCGGACCAGGATCGTCACGGACTTGGCGCCCCTGGCCAGATACACCGCGGCCTGCCCGGCGGAATTCGCCCCGCCGACGATGTACACGTCCTGCTCCTGGCAGCGGGCCGCCTCGGTCAGCGCGGAACCGTAGAACACACCGCGGCCCGTCAGCTCCGACACGCCGGGCGCGTCGAGCTGCCGGTAGGACACGCCGGTCGCCAGGATCACCGTGTGCGCCGAGACCGCGGAGCCGTCGGCGAAGGTCACGGTCCGCGCCGAGCCGCTGACCTCGAGCCCCGTGACCTCGCACGCGGTCAGGATCTCGGCGCCGAAGCGGGTGGCCTGCCGGTGCGCGCGGTCGGTGAGCTGCCCGCCGGAGACCCCGTCGGGGAAGCCCAGGTAGTTCTCGATCCGGGAGCTCTGCCCTGCCTGCCCGCCGGTCGCGGTGCGCTCCACCAGCACGGTCCGCAGCCCCTCGGACGCGCCGTAGACCGCGGAGCCGAGACCGGCGGGGCCGCCGCCGATGACCACCAGGTCGTAGAAGCGCGCCGAGGGCGTCGTCGCCAGACCGACACTGCTGGCCAGATCCTGGTCGGTCGGCTCCACCAGCGGCTTGCCGTCCGGGGTGATCACCACCGGCAGCCGTACCCCGTCCTCGTCCGCGGCGGCCAGCAGCTTCTGGCCCTCCGGCTCGTCCGAGGCGTACCAGTGATACGGCACCTGATTGCGCGCCAGGAATTCGCGGACCCCGGACGACCGCGCCGACCAGCGGTGGCCGATGACCTTCGTCTCCCGCACCGGCCGGTGGTCCGAGGCGCGCCAGGCGTCGAGCAGCGCGTCCACCACCGGGTACAGCTTCTCCTCCGGCGGGTCCCAGGGCTTGAGCAGATAGTGGTCGAGGTCCACCACATTGATGGCGTCGATGGCCGCGCCCGTGTCGGCGTACGCCGTCAGCAGCACCCGGCGGGCGCCCGGATACACATCCATCGCCCGTTCGAGGAATTCGATGCCGTTCATCGCGGGCATCCGGTAATCCGCCAGGATCACCGCGACCGCGTCACCGCGCAGCCGCATCTCGCGCAGCGCCTCCAGCGCCGACTCCCCGGACTCCGCCCGGACGATCCGGTGCTCCTCGCCGTAACGCCGCCGCAGGTCGCGTGCGACCGCACGCGACACCGAGGGATCGTCGTCGACGGTCACGATCACGGTCCGTGTCGCGCCGCTGGGCTCTGTCCCCAGCATCCATGCCCCCATTCGTGCGGATCACCGGTGCCGGGCCACGGCATGGCGCCGGGGCCCGCCACTCCCATCCTAGGTACGCGGCCTGCCACCCGCAGTTCCACCGTGTTCGCCCTCGGAGGACGCGCCCGGCGGCGCCTCGGAGACCCCCGGCCGCCGCGCCGTACGCGCTCACTGTCAGGCGCCGGGCACCACGGAGCGTGACGGTCCGACCGGCTCGACAGGAGGTCCGGGCCCATCGACGGCACACTGAGGGACGGACCAGGACGATCCGCCCCGCCGACCCGGCGGCCCGCGGGAACGCGTCCGGCCCCGCGTCGAACCCGTCAGGTGGTGATTGCCGTGTCCATGCGCCAGAGCCCGCGCCCCGGGACGGGCGCGACATCCAGCGACGCCGTCTTCGGCGCGCCGTGCTGGGTCAGCCTGACCTCGCGCGACCTGGCCGCGACCCACCGCTTCTACGCGGCGGTCCTGGGCTGGACCTACCGTGGGACGAAGCTGGGCGGCCGGTTCAGCGTCGCGCTGGACGACGGCAGGCCGGTGGCGGGCATCGCCGAGCTGGCCTCCGCCTGGCAGGTGCCCGTCGCCTGGACGCCGTACTTCGCGGTCGAGGACGCCGACGAGACCGCGGCCAGGATCAGGGAGCGCAGCGGCACCGTCGCCGTCGGCCCGATCGCCTTCGAATCCGGCCGCGCGGCCCTGGCCGCCGACCGCAACGGCGCCGTCTTCGGCATCTGGGAGGGCCTGCTCTCCGAATCCTGGCCGCGCTGGCGCGACGAGCAGCCGGTGTGGCTGCGGCTGCGCACCCCCGACCCGTTCGAGGCGGCCATCTTCTACGGCGAGGTGCTGCTGTGGGCCAGCGACCGGCCCGGCGCCTGCGAGGTGGCGTACGAGGGCGACGAGGTGGTGCTGCGCAGCGCGGGGCGGGTCGTGGCCCGGCTCGGCCGCGGCGCCGTCCAGGCCGCGCCCGACCCCGTCGAGCGCCCGCACTGGGAGGTCTTCTTCACCCTGCGCGACCTGCCCGCCGCGCTGCGGGCGGTCCGCGCCAACGGCGGCGGTGTCGTGGCGCACCACGCGGGCCCCGCGGGGGAGTCGGCGGTCGTCCGTGACCCGGACGGCGGACTGTTCACGCTGACCGCGCCGGAGGTCACGTAGCCCGTTCGGGGCTGCCCGTCAGCCGTGTGCGCGCGACGAGGTGCGGGCCGGGCGGTACCGGGTCACGGTGAAGGCTCACCCACCAACACACAGGAGAGTGACATGCTTCGTCGTATCGCCATCACCGTCGCCGCCGTTTCCGCCGCCGGGCTCATGTCGGCTGTTCCGGCCGCTGCCGCCGTCTCGCACGACGGCGGTCACGCCGGGATGGGCGGCTTCCACACCGCGGGCGGCTTCGCCGGCTTCGAGAAGACCAACCTCGGCGGCCCGTACGGGATCACCACCGTCAAGGGTGAGATCGGTGGCTTCGAGGCCGGTGGCGGCTACGCGTTCGAGGGCCACCACAGCTCCCACTGACGTCGCGGCCGTCCGCTGACGGCCCGCGTCCGCGCGTGCGGCGGCCCCGCGCCCACGGTTCCTCCCTGCCGTGGGCGCGGGGCCGCCGTCGTGCCCGCTCGGGTGCCGCCCGCTCGTACGTCGTGCGCTCGTGCGTCGTGCGCTCAGGTGTTGTTGGCGAGATTGCGCAGTCCGCTCAGCGCCCCGTTGAAGTAGTCCTGGTCACCGGGGAAGACGCCGGAGTCGGCGTGCTGCCAGAAGGTGTAGAACGGCCAGCCGGCCGGCAGGGTGCCGACGCTGGAGGCGTACCGCGCGATGAACAGCGGGTCGTTGGCCGAGTAGGCGGAGGTGTTGCCCGTGCAGGTCGTCCACCAGTTGGTCGTGGTGTAGATCGTCGCCCAGCGGGTGGTCTTGGCGTGCACCTCATTGATGAACGACGTGATCCAGGTACGCATCGCGGCCTGGCTCAGCCCCCAGCAGGTGGACGACGGCCCGTACTCGATGTCCAGCATGGGTGGCAGCGTCTTGCCGTCCTTGGACCAGCCGCCGCCGTGCGCGACGAAGTAGTCGGCCTGGGCCGCGCCCGTCGAGGCGTTGGGGTTCGCGAAGTGGTAGGCGCCGCGGATGAAGCCCGCGTTGTACGAACCCGTGTAGTTCGCCGAGAAGTTGGGGTCACGGAAGGTCGTGCCCTCGGTGGCCTTCATATAGGCGAACCGGGCGCCGTTGGCGTACGCGCCCGCCCAGTTGACGGCGCCCTGGTAGTGGCTCACGTCGAAGCCGAGGGTCTGGGCGGCGTTCGGGGTCACCGCGCCGCCGCCGCTCGACCGGCCCTCGTGGGCCGCGACGGTCGAGCCCATCCAGTCCAGTTCGGGGTGTGCGATGGGGCTGCCGCCGCCGGAAGGGGAGGCCGCGGTGGCAGCGCCGGGAGCCGCGACGAACAGGGCGAGGAGAGCGGTCAGCGTGCCGATCGCCGCGAGCGCGCGGCGTGGCACCGACCCGCGCCGGGAGTCGTGTCCGGCGTTGTCCATGTGCGCCTCCAAGGGCGAGGGGGGTGGTTCCTTGGTGGTGTGGCCATGACAATGAAGGAGGTTACGCGCGTAGAACCCTGGGGCGGAAGGGGCTCCGGTGACCGTCATTGGTCTATGCCAGTACGCGGGGCCGGGAGCTGCGGCGCGCCCCGGCGGTGAAAGTGGGCAGGACGCCGCCGGAGGCGGTGTGGACAGCGTGCCCGGCGGTGTGGTTAATCGAGGCATGGACCCCGGCGGTCGGCGACGCGGCCACGGCCGGGGCGCGGACGACCGGGCGGCGCGGCCCGTGCATCCGGCACGTTCGCTTCCGGCACGATCGGTACGTTCTCGCACGTCGGCGCGGTTCCAAGGAGGGGGAGACCCGGTGAGCAGCAGCCTCAACAAGGGCAGCGGGAAGATCGAGGTCCAACTGCGGTGGGATCCGAGTCCGTTGGGCTCGCCCGACACCGATCTCGACCTGATCGCCGCGACGTTCGCCACGGACGACCGGCACGGCGAGCCCGCGTACCTCGTGTACTTCGACAGCCGCTCGCCCGACGGCACCATCACCTTGAACCGCGACAGCAAGACCGGCAAGGGCTTCGGCGCCGACGAGAGCATGACCATCGAACTCGACCGGCTGTCGGCCTCGTACGGCCGCGTCGTGGTGGGCGTCGCCATCCAGCAGCGCGACGGCCGGCTCACCTTCGGCCAGGCGGCGAACCCCGACATCCGGTTACTGGAGGGATACAACGCCCTCCTGGAGTACGACTTCGCCGACGTGGCCGACGCCACCGCCGCGACCGTCGCCGAATTCACCCGCGGGGACGCGGGGGAGTGGCGGTTCCACCGGAACGTCCGCGGATACGACGCCGATCCGGCCGCCTTCGGACGGCTGATGGGCGGCGGGGCCGCCTAGGGCCTGTCCGGCGGATCACGAACGGCCCCTTCGACCCCTGGCGCGCACGCCCGCCGCGTTGCCGGAATACCCGAGTAGCTCCGCTATGAGGTCATCCCGGCGCCTTGCGCTCGCACGCGCCAGGCGCCGCCCGGACCGCCCATGATCCGCGGCGTTGCCGGGGGTGAGCCCCGCGACCGGGGCCGGACGCCCGTGCGGAGCGCCCCGCGCCGCTCATCCGCGACGAGCCGGGGCGCGCCGTCGGCCTGCCCGCGGATCGCGGGAGGTGTCCGCACGCCCGGAGACGGCGCGAGCGGAACGGCAACTGGCGTCCTGTGGGCGGAAATTACGCGCCGCCGGTCAGCGGACACGTCATCACATAAGTCGCCGAATGGGTGAAGACGCCATCATGTCGGCGCCGGGCGCGGCTCCGGCGCTGCTAGCTTCCGTGATGTTGGTCTGATTACACCGATTCGTCCCTTTGTGGACGAATCTGTGCTGATCGGTTGTCCGGATGCACGGCGCACGGGTCGCACCTGGCCGTTCTGACCGAAGGCGTGGAAATCTGCATGTCCGACAAGGCCGGACCGAGCGATGGCAGCGGCGGCGGCACGCTGGGGCGTCTGGAGAACCGCCCTCCGGTGTCGTTCGGGATGGAGGTGCTGCGCGGCATCGCGCAGGTGGACTTCATGCCGAGCGCGCTGTGCGGGGCGGTGTTCCTCGCGGCGCTGTTCGTCTCGGGCTGGCAGCACGGGGTGTACGGGCTGCTGGGCGCGGCGGTCGCCACCGCGACGGCCCACGCGCTGGGCATCGAGCACGCGCTGGTCGGCGCGGGGCTGCGGGGGTTCAACGGCTGCCTGGTCGGCACCGGCTTCTCGGTCTTCCTCGGCCCCGGCCACTGGTCGACGTTCCTGCTCGCCGTCTTCGCCTCCAGCCTGGTGGTCGTGGTGACGACGGCGCTGGCGATCATGCTGGGGACCTGGGACGTACCGACGTTCACCATTCCGTTCTGCCTGGTCACCACCGTCATGACCGTCGGGGCGCCGGGATTCGAGAAGGCGTGGCACCAGGGGCACAGCCTCGCCGCCCTGCCCGCGACCGCCAGCGGCCGGACCGCGCTGACGTGGGATCAGACCTGGCACGCCTTCCTCTCCAGCTTCGGCCAGATCTTCTTCATGTCCCAGTGGTACGTCGGCCTGATGTTCCTCATCGGCATCGCGCTGGCCAACCGGCTGGCGGCGGTGATGGCGTGTGTGGGGAGCGCGACCGCGCTGGCCGTCGCGGTCCTGCTCGGCGCACCGGCGGCCGAGGTCGGCCAGGGGCTGCTGGGGTACAACGCGGTCCTGGTGGCGATGGCGCTGTGCGGGGTGTTCGTCGCGCCCGGCCCCTGGAGCCTGGTCTACGCCATCGGCGGCGCGGGGGTGGCGACGGTGGTGACCGCCGCCCTCGACAACATCGTCGCGCCTTTCGGCGGACATGCCCTCACCTGGCCGTTCGTGCTGACCGCCGTGGTCTTCGTCGCCGCCGTCCCCTCGATCCCGCGCCTGCGCCGCACGTGACCGCCCGCAAGTGACCGCCCGTATGCGACCGCCCGTATGCGACCGCCCGTATGTGATCACCCTCGGGCGGCCTCCCGCCCCCTGTCCGTACCCCTGAAGCCGAAGAGCCCAACCGAAGAGCCGAAGAGCCCAAGAAGAGAGTGAACGGATGAACCTCGCCCCTCGCGAAGTCGACAAGCTCCTCATCTACGTGGTGGCCGATCTGGCCCGCAAGCGCCGTGACCGCGGTGTGAAGCTGAACTACAGCGAGGCATGCGCGCTGATCAGCGAGGCCATCCTGGAGGCCGCGCGCGACGGGCGCTCCGTCGCGGAGTGCATGGAGCTGGGCAAGCAGGTCGTCGCCGCCGGTGACGTGATGCCGGGCGTACGCGACATGCTGCCGCTGCTCCAGGTGGAGGCCGGATTCGTCGACGGCACCAAGCTGGTGTCCTGTCACGACCCGGTCGGGGCATGACGGCGCCGAGCCCCGTCACTGTGCGCACCCCGGCCGCCGCCGCGAGCGTGGTGCTCGTCGGCGGGCACGAGAGCGCCGCCGCCCGCGACCTCGCGCCGTGGGCCGGGAGCGGCGCCGGGGACACGTACACCGTGGTCCCGGCAGGCGCGCCCCTCACCCAAGCGGTCGCCCGCCTGCTCGCCGAGCGTGACGCACCGGTCTGCGTGATCCCGATGACGCTGGGCCGCGACCGCGCGCTGGTCGCCGAGGCGGCGCGGTCGCTGCGCTGGGCGCAGGAGGGCGGCGGCAGCGGACGTACGGTGCTGAGCGCGCCCTTCGGCACCCAGGACCACCTGGTCGGCTGGCTGCGCGCCGCCGCGGGCCGGGGCGCGGGGGACGCTACCGCCGTCCTGGTCACCGCGCCCGCCGCCGACCCGTTCGCCGACGCCGAGCTGTTCCGGGTGGCCCGGCTGGTGCGCCAGTACGGCGGCCACCGTTGGGTCGAGGTCGCCTTCACCGACGGCGACCCCGATGTGCCGCAGGGCGTGGAGCGCTGCCGACGGCTCGGCGCCGAGGACGTGCTGCTGCTGTCGGCCGGGTTCGGGCCGCCCGCCACGTCGTCCCCGCCGGTCGCGGGCGCGGTCGACGGCGGCCCGCTGCTGAGCCGGGCGGCCGTCGAGGGGGTCGTCGCGGCCCGCCGCACCGAGGCCCTGCACCGGCTGGCGCACGGCGACGACGGCGTCGCCGCGGGCCTGGACGCCGAACACGGCCACGGCTTCGCCCACACGCACGCCGACATCTCCGCACCATCCGCACCAGGTGCGCACACCCACAGCCACCCGCACGCCCATCTCCCGCACTGAACCGACCGGTTGCCGCCGTTCCCGCGAGAAAGAGAGACCAGCCATGCCGAATTACTTGTACGGCGATGATCCCGTCGAGATCAACGCCGGCCGCGCCACGGCCACGGTCACCGTGTCGAACACCGGTGACCGCGGGGTCCAGGTCGGCTCGCACTACCACTTCTTCGAGGCCAACCGGGCCCTGGAGTTCGACCGCGAGGCCGCGTACGGAATGCACCTGGACATCCCCGCGGGCACCTCGGTGCGCTTCGAGCCCGGCGACTCGCGGGAGGTGACGCTGACCGAATTCGGCGGCCACCGGCGGCTGGTCGGCTTCAGCGGCCTCGTCAACGGCGGCCTGAACTCGGCCACCACCCGGATCGCCGCCGAAGCCCGCGCCGTCGCCCTGGGGTTCAAGGGCGCGACGGGGGACACCGCCGGCGGCGCGGGCAAGAGCGCCGCCGCCGACGGCACCGCGAAGAACGACAAGGGCGCGAAGAGCGCGAAGAACAAGACGAAGGGTGACCGGTGATGGCGACGCTCCCGCGCAAGCAGTACACGGACCTGTACGGCCCGACCGTCGGCGACCGCTTCCACCTCGCCGACACCAACCTCGTCGTCGAGGTCGAGAAGGACTTCAACGAGGGCCTCTACGGCGACGAGGCCGTCTACGGCGGCGGCAAGAGCATCCGTGACGGCATGGCCCAGGACCCGCAGGCCACCGCCGCCCAGGGCGCGTTGGACCTGGTCATCACCAACGTGGTCGTGCTGGACCCGGTGCTGGGCGTGGTCAAGGGCGACATCGGCGTCAAGGACGGCTTCATCGCGGCGGTCGGCAAGTCCGGCAACCCGCACACCCAGAACGGCGTCCACCCCCTGCTGACCATCGGTCCCGGCACCGAGGTCATCTCCGGCGAGCACCTGATCGCGACGGCCGGCGGCATCGACACGCACATCCACTTCGTCTCCCCGCAGCAGGCCGAGGCGGCGCTGAGCAACGGGATCACCACGCTGGTGGGCGGCGGCACCGGACCCACCGACGGCACCAACGGCACGACCTGCACGCCGGGCCCGTGGAACATCGGCCGGATGTACCAGGCGGCCGAGGATCTGCCGGTCAACATCGGGCTGTTGGGCAAGGGCAACGGCTCGCAGCCCGACGCGCTGGTGGAGCAGGTCGAGGCCGGGGTGTGCGGTCTGAAGGTGCACGAGGACTGGGGCACCACCCCGGCCGTGATCGACACCGCGCTACGGGTCGCCGACGAGTACGACGTGCAAGTGGCCATCCACACCGACTCGTTCAACGAGTCCGGGTTCTTCGAGGACACCCTGTCCGCGATCGACGGCCGTACGATCCACACCTTCCACACCGAGGGCGCCGGCGGCGGGCACGCCCCGGACATCATGCGGATCGCCGGTGAGCCCAACGTCCTGCCGTCGTCCACCAACCCGACCCTGCCGTACACGGTGAACTCGGTGGACGAGCTGCTGGACATGGTGATGGTCTGCCATCACCTCAGCCACGACATCCCCGAGGACGTGTCCGTCGCCGACTCGCGGGTCAGGGCGGAGACGATCGCGGCCGAGACGGTGCTGCACGACGAGGGCGTCATCTCCATCTTCTCCTCCGACTCCCAGGCCATGGGCCGGGTCGGCGAGTCCTTCACCCGCGCCTTCCAGACCGCCCATCACTGCAAGGACCAGCGCGGCAAGCTCGACGGCGACAGCGAGCGCAACGACAACCTGCGCGTGCTGCGCTACCTCGCGAAGATGACGATCAACCCGGCCATCGCGGCGGGGATGGCCGAGCACATCGGGTCGCTGGAGGCGGGCAAGCTCGCGGACATCGTGCTGTGGCCGATCAACGCCTTCGCGGCCAAGCCGAAGATGGTCATCAAGGGCGGCCTCGTCAACTGGGCGCAGATGGGCGACCCCAACTCCTCGCTGCCCACCCCGCAACCGGTCTACTACCGGCCGATGTTCGGCGCGAAGGGCCGCGCCAAGCAGGCCACCCGGGTCTCGTTCATGTCCCAGGCGGGCATCGCGGGCGGTGTCCCGGAGCGGCTCGGCCTGGAGAGCAGGATTCTGCCGGTACGGCACTGCCGCTCGGTGGGCAAGCAGCACATGGTCCGCAACAACTCCCTGCCGAAGATCACCGTCGACCCCGAGACGTACAAGGTGACGCTGGACGGAGTCCCCACCACCATCGACCCCGCCCGCGAACTGCCGCTCACCCAACTGTTCTTCCTGGCATGACGTCTTCGAACGGCGCGTACGCCTCGAACGACGCGCACGCTCCGGCCGCCCCGTACGCTCCGGCCGACTCCGTCATGGGGCGGCCGGGGCGGCTGGGGGCGCTGCTGGTCAGCCTCCAGCTGACCGACTCGGCCTTCCCCAGCGGCTTCTACACCCTCTCGCACAGCCTGGAGGGCTTCGCCCAGGCCAAGGCCGTGACGGCGGCCGACGTGCCGGGGCTGCTCGCCGATCTGCTGCGCCACGGGATCGGTCCCTGCGACGCCACCGCCCTGGTGCTCACGCACCGGGCGGTGTGCGCGGGGGACTGGGACCTGGTCGCGCGGGTCGACCAGCGGTTGCACGCGGCCAAGCTCAACCGCGAGACGCGGGTGGCCTCCACCCGCGTCGGGCGCCAACTCCTCGACATCGCGGGCACCGTGATCGGCGGACCCGTCCTGGAGCGCTACGCGGCGCTCGTGGCGGGCGGCGGTGCGCCGGGGGCGCAGGCGGCGGTCGCGGGCGCCGTGTACGCCGCCGCCGGGGTGGACGCGGAACAGGCGGTGACCGGCGACCTGTTCGCGCTCGCCGTCAGCTTCGTCGGCGCGGCGCTCCGGCTGCGCCTGACCGACCACGTACGGGCCCAGGTCGTCCTGCGGGCGACGGCGCCGGTGATCGAGGAGGTCGTCGGGCGGGCCCTCACCGCGGAGTTGGCCGACCTCGGGGGCTGCGTACCGATGGCCGACGTCATGTCGGGCCGCCACGAACGCGCGCAGGCCCGGCTGTTCATGACCTGACGATCCGTCATGTCATTACTCCGGCCGCACGGCCGGACCCCACCACGACACACACATTCAGCGACGGAAGGCAGCACCCCATGCACAACGAACGCCACGTCCTGCGCGTCGGCATCGCGGGCCCGGTGGGATCGGGCAAGACGGCGTTGATCGAGGCCCTGGTGCCGATCCTCACCAGCCGCGGGCACCGGCCCGCCGTCGTCACCAACGACATCTACACCCAGGAGGACGCCCAGCACGTCCGGCGGACCCTGGAAGGCGTGCTCGACCCCGAGCGGGTGGTGGGCGTGGAGACCGGAGCGTGCCCCCACACGGCGGTGCGCGACGACCCGACGATGAACCTGGCGGCGGGCGCGGAGCTGCTGGACCGTTTCCCCGACGTGGACACGCTGCTCTTCGAGTCCGGCGGCGACAACCTCACCCTCACCTTCAGCCCGGTCCTGGTCGACCTCTTCCTGTTCGTGCTGGACACCGCCGAGGGCGAGAAGATGCCCCGCAAGCGCGGTCCCGGCATCACCGAGTCGGACCTGCTGGTCATCAACAAGATCGACATCGCCCAGTACGTGCGGTGCGACCTGTCGGTGATGGAGGCCGACGCGCACCGGGTACGCGACGGCGCGCCGGTCATCCTCACCAACTGCCTGAGCGGGCAGGGTCTTGAGGAGATCGCCACCTTCCTGGAGACGTACCGCAAGGTCGCCGCCGTATGAGCCTCACCGGCGCCGCTCGTGCCCGGGCGCCGCGGCAAGCGCCGTCGCCGGCCGTACGGGTGGCCGAACCGGACGGCCCCGAGCACCCGGTGCGTACCAAGGGCTCCGACGACCGGGCCGCCGCGCCGTCGCGCCCCGCCCGGCTGGACCCGGCGCACTACGAGCCCGCGCGCGTCCCCCGGGAGGTCCGCAGGCACGCGGCCGTGCCCGACACCCTGCCGGTCGGTCACGCGGGCAAGGTCGGGTTGCTGGAGCTGACCTTCGAGCGCCGCGCCGAACGGACGGAACTGACCGGCCACTTCCAGAAGACCCCGCTCCAGATCATGCGGCCGCTCTACTACGACCCGGCCAGGCCCGACCTGCCCATCACACAGGTGATGTCGACCGGCGGCGGCATCCTGCAAGGCGACCGGCTCCGTATCGACGTCACCTGCGGACCGGGCGCGGCCACCCACCTCACCACGCAGACGGCCACCAGGGTCCACCGCATGGAGTTCGACTACGCGACCCAGCAGGTCGCCGTCGACGCCGGAGCCGACTCCTACGTCGAGTACCTGCCGGACCCGACGATCCCCTACGCCGGGGCCCGTTACTACCAGCGCACCACCGTCACCGCCGACGCCACCGCGACCGTCCTGGCCGCCGAGACGCTCTACGCGGGCCGCCTGGCGCGCGACGAGCGCCACGCCTACGAGGTCTTCGCCTCCGACGTCGAGATCCGGCGTCCCGACGGCGCGCTCCTCGCCGTGGACGCCATGCGGCTCGAACCCCGCGCTGCCCCGGTGACCGGCCTGGCCGTCCTCGGCGGCCACGACATCGTGTCCACCTTCTACGTCGTCACCGCGCGCGCACCGGCCGCGGCCGTCGCCGACACCCTGCACGAGGCCCTCGCCGACAGCCCGGCGCTCTTCGGCGTGAGCGTGCTGCCCGGCGACAGCGGGGCCTGGCTGCGGCTGCTCACCGACGACCCGCGGACCGCCGCGAGCGCGCTGCGTCTCGCGTGGGACGCCGTACGCAGGCTGCTGATCGGCGTACCCGCGCCCGCGATGCGCAAGCCCTGACCCCCGCACGCCCCGCCGACGACGACAACGGCGCCGACCTCGACCGACCGCCGTACGTTCACAGGAGTTCCCCTTGCTCATGGCCGCCACCGCCAACACGGGCGACACCGCCTGGCTCCTGGCGAGCACCGCGATGGTGCTGCTGATGACACCCGGCCTCGCCTTCTTCTACGGCGGCATGGTCCGCACCCAGCACGTGCTGGTGATGCTCAAGATGAGCTTCGTCTGCCTGGCCCTGGTGACCGTGCTGTGGCTGGCGGTCGGCTACACCCTCGCCTTCGGCCCCGACCTCGGCGCGGGCCTGCTCGGCAACCTCGACCACGCCTTCCTGCGCGGCGTCACCATGACCGACCTGCACGGCAGCGTCCCCACGCTGCTGTTCTCCTGCTTCCAGATGTCGTTCGCCATCATCACCGTCGCGCTGATCAGCGGTTCCATCGCGGGCCGCGCCACCATGCGCGGCTGGCTGGTCTTCGTGGCCGCCTGGACCCTGCTGGTCTACGTACCGCTGGCGCACTGGGTGTTCGCCCCCGACGGCTGGGTGTCCGCGCATCTGAAGGCGCTGGACTTCGCGGGCGGTCTCGTCGTCGAACTCAACTCCGGCGCGGCGGGCCTGGCCGCGGCCATCGTGCTGCGCAAGCGCAAGGACTTCGAGCGCCAGCCGGTGCGCCCGCACAATCTGCCGCTGGTCGTGATCGGCCTGGCCCTGCTGTGGTTCGGCTGGTTCGGCTTCAACGCGGGATCCGCGCTGCACGTGGCGGGCGCCGCGCCCACCGCCTTCCTCAACACCCAACTCGCCGCCTGCGCGGCCATGATCGGCTGGCCGCTGATCGAGAAGTGGCGGCTGGGCAGCGTGGACATGCTCGGCGTCACCTCCGCGGCCGTCGCGGGCATGGTCGCCATCACGCCGTCCTGCGGTGAGGTGTCGCCGCTGGGCGC
Source organism: Streptomyces sp. NPDC088197 (assembly GCF_044741185.1). Classification (NCBI taxonomy): domain Bacteria; kingdom Bacillati; phylum Actinomycetota; class Actinomycetes; order Kitasatosporales; family Streptomycetaceae; genus Streptomyces; species Streptomyces sp. NPDC088197. The sequence continues at coordinate 13,509 of NZ_JBIUSD010000023.1, read as the reverse complement.
GGTGTGCATCGGCTTCGCCGCGGGTGTGGTGTGCGCCTTCGCCATCAACCTCAAGTTCAAGATCGGCGTGGACGACACCCTGGACGTGGTCGGCGTGCACGGCTGGGGCGGCATCGTCGGCACGGTGTCCATCGGCCTGTTCGCCACCTCCGCGATGAGCGGGCGCGAGGGCCTGTTCTACGGCGGCGGTCTCGATCTGCTCTGGCGCCAGATCGTCGCCGTGCTGGCCTGCGGCTCGTTCTCCTTCGTCGTCACCTGGCTCATCGCCCAGGCCGTCAACCGCACGGTCGGCTTCCGTACCGAGGCGGAGTACGAGGACGTGCCGGGCCGGGACGAGGAGATCGCGTACGACAACGCGACGCTGGACGAGGTCAGGGCCCGGCTGGACGAGCCGCGCCACCCGGCGCGGGTGGGCGCCCCGGCGGCCCCGGACGACGACATGGCCCGCGTCAACAAGATCCTCGACGTCCTGGAACGACGCGAGCGCGACCGATGACCGCGCCCGCGTACCCCTCCGCAGCCGTACTCGTACCCGAATCAGCGGCCACGCCCGGCCGTCCGTGTGAGGACCTGTCATGAACCAGCACTTCGACTCCGGCAACACCGCCTGGCTGATGATGGCCACGGCCATGGTCCTGCTGATGGCCCCGGGACTCGCGTTCTTCTACGGCGGCATGGTCAGGACCAGTCAGATCATCGCCATGCTCAAGATGTGCTTCGCCTGCGTCGCCGTCGTCACGCTGATCTGGTGGGCGGTCGGCTATTCGCTCGCCTTCGGCCCCGACGCCGAGGGGCTGGGCATGATCGGCACCCTCGACCACGCCTTCCTGCGCGACATCTCCCTCAACAGCGCGACCGGTGACGTGCCCACCGTGATCCACTCCGTCTTCCACATGAGCTTCGCCATCGTCACCGTGGCCCTGATCAGCGGATCGGTGGCCGGGCGCGCCACGATGCGCGGCTGGACAGCCTTCGTCTGCGCCTGGACGCTGCTGGTGTACGTGCCCATGGCGCACTGGGTGTTCGACAGCGACGGCTGGGTCGCCAAGGAGGTCGGCGCCGTCGACTTCTCCGGCGGCACCGTGGTCGAACTCAGCTCGGGCGCCGCGGGTCTCGCGCTGGCCATCGTCGCGGGCAAGCGCGAGGACTTCGAGCGCCAGCCGATCCGTCCGCACAATCTGCCGCTGGTCGTGATCGGCCTGGCCCTGATGTGGTTCGGCTGGTTCGGCTTCAACGCCGGTTCCTATCTGAACGGGCCCGCCAGCACCACCATGGCGTTCGTGAACACCCAGTTCGCCGCGGGCGCGGCCATGATCGGCTGGGCCGCGACCAGCTACTGGCACAACCGGCGCGTCACCCTGCTCGACATCTCCATGGGCGCGGTCACCGGCCTGGTGTCCATGACGCCGCTGGCCGCCGGGGTCAGCCCGGTATGGGCCACCGTCATCGGCTTCCTCGCCGGGCTGACCTGCGCCTTCGCGGTGAGCTGGAAGTACCGGCTCGGCGTGGACGACACCCTGGATGTCGTCGGCATCCACGGCTGGGGCGGCCTGTTCGGCATGCTGATGGCCGGCCTGGCCGCGACCGGCGCGGTCACCGGCAAGAAGGGCCTGTTCTACGGCGGCTCGTGGGGGCTGCTCGGCGACCAGCTCGTCGCCGTCCTCGTCCTGGGACTGTTCTCCTTCACCATGACCGCCGTCATCGGCAAGGTCGTCGACAAGACCGTCGGGCTGCGCCAGCCCGGCGGCATCGTGGAGCACGAGCAGGCGTACGACACGGACGTCGCCAGCCAACTCCAGGACGTCACCGACACGTTGCGCGGTCCCGCCGCCCCGACGGACGACAACGACCCCAGTCATCTCATCGCCCAACTGCGCGCTCTGCTCGCCTCCCACGAGCGGAACTGACCTTCGTACGGACCGCCGCGCGGGGGCCGGACCCGAGGCATCGCATTGGATGCGTCACAAACGTGGCGGTCGCCCGCAAACGGACGGGTCCGGGCCCGCCATGACGGCGGACCCGGACCCGGAGGACCGTGTGCGGCTCAGCCCGCGCGGACGATGTTCTCCGCCTGCGGACCCTTCTGGCCCTGGGTGACGTCGAAGGTGACGGGCTCGCCTTCGGTCAGCTCCCGGTATCCGTTGCCCTGGATGTTGGAGTAGTGGGCGAAGACATCGGGGCCTCCGCCTTCCTGGGCGATGAACCCGAAGCCCTTCTCGGAGTTGAACCACTTCACCGTGCCGTTGGCCATGCGTGTGAGTCCTCTGCGTCTGTGGTCTGCACCGGTCGCGGAACCTGGTGGATCCGCGGCCTGTGGACGCCCGCCTACGGGCACCCGCAGCCGTACGTACCCCATCGCGGCGCGCCGCATGCACGCCGATCGCGCGGATGACCGCGGAGGGCGAACATGCGCCGCGCCGCGGCCGGAAACCGGCCCTCGACCGACCCGTCATCCGGAGCAACACTGACCCGTCCGGGGGTGGGTGGTCGCACCGGCCGGGCACGCTCGTGGGATGCTGGGGCGGGATCCGATCTTGACGAGGGAACGCGGCGGCACGATGAGAACGGCACGGAGGATCCGCCACAGGGTCTGGGACCGCTACTCGGCCTCCGACCCCGGCCTGCTGCGGCTGATGGCGGGACTGCGGACGGTCGGCTCGATCGGTCTCGCCCTGCTGATCCTGTCCCTGCTGCACATCTCCGTGACCCATATGGTCGCGGGCGCCATGGCCGCCATGGTCTCCACCTTCGCCATCCGCGAGAAGCGGGTATGCGACCAGGCCGTCACGCTCGCCCTCGGGCTGCCCACCGCCTTCGCCTCGGTGTCGCTCGGCGCACTGCTCAACCCGCACATCGTCATCGGCGACCTCGCCTTCATCCTGCTGATCTTCGGCGCCGCCTACGCCCGCCGCTTCGGCGAACGCGGCACCGCGCTCGGCATGATCGGCTTCCAGATCTACTTCCTCTCCCTGTTCGTCCACGCCACCGGCGCCGGCCTGCCGTCGCTCTACCTCTCGCTGGCCGTCGCCTTCGGGTGCAGCGCCGTCATGCGCTTCGCGCTCGTCCCCGAGACCCCGGAACGCACCCTGGGGCGGCTGCGCCAGGCGTTCCGGGCCAGAACCGCCCAGCTCGTCGCCACCCAGATCGACCTCCTCGAAGCCGACTCCGACCGGCTGGAGGGCGTCATCGGCGACCTGCGCAAGGACGTCGCCCGGCTGCACGAGGCCGCCCTGATGATCCAGAGCGCGCTGGAGGTGGGCACCGACGACGAGGCCACCGCCGCCCTGCTGCAACGCCGGGTCGCGGACGCCGAGATCGCCGTCGAACGCCTCGGCCTGCTGTTGCTCACCGCCCGCAGCGCCGAACGCGCCGACACCCTGACGCTCCACCTGCCGAACGCGCCGCTGCCCGCACCCGCGCGCCGCACCGACGACGAGGACGACGCGCTGCGCAAGCTGCGCGCCGAGCTGCGGGCGCTGCACCTGCTGGTGACCCGGCTCGGCACCGACGACCCCGGCACCGCCGTCACCCAGGTGCGCAACCGCCTGCTGGCCTACCGCGACGACGAGAATCTGCCGCGCGCCTCGCTCGCCGTCCAGGACGCCTTCCGCGGCATCGGCGAGGCCGCGCGCGCCGTCCTCGGCCTGCGGCTGGCGCTCGACGGGCCGGGCGACGAGTCCGACGACACACCCGAGACGATCCGCTCCCGCGAGGAGTTCGAGGCCGAGGACCTGGCGCTGGCGGGGGAGGGCGAGAGCGAGCAGGACCGTACCGGCCTCAAGCGCCGCACGACCCGCGCCGCCGTCCAGGTCTCCGCGGGGTCCGCGCTGGCCATCCTCGGCGGCGAGTTCCTGTCCACGCAGCGCTGGTACTGGGCGGTCCTGACCTGCTGGGTGGTCTTCCTCAACACCTCCTCGACCGGCGAGATCCTGGTCAAGGGCTACCGGCGGCTGATCGGCACGGTGTGCGGCGTGGTGGCCGGTGTGCTGCTCGCCGGGGCCGTCGGCAACCACACCTGGACGGCGTTCACCCTCGTCCTGGTGCTGATCTTCGCGATGTTCTTCACCGCCCCGGTGTCGTACGCGCTGATGTCGTTCTTCGTCACCGCGATGCTCGGCCTGCTCTACAGCCTGCTGCACACGTACAGCGTCTCGGTGCTCGTACTGCGCATCGAGGAGACCGCGCTCGGCGCCGCCTGCGGGGTCATCGCGGCCGTGCTGATCTTCCCGGTCCACACCGATCTGCGCACCGACGAGCAACTGGTCACCGTCCTGGCCAAGCTCCGCGACGTGGCCACCGCCGCCGTCGCCCAGCTCAGCGGCGGCCCGGCCGTCGACCTGCTGGACCTGGCCCGCGAACTGGACACCGCGCTGGACGACCTGCGCCGCTCCACGCACCCGCTGACCCACCCGATCACCCCGCTGCGGGGCCGCAGGCGCACCGCCCGCTATCTGGTCGCCCTGCTGGAGACCTGCGCCTACCACGCGCGCTCGCTCGCGGCGACCGCCGAACTGGTCCCGTACAGCAAGAGCATCGCCGCCGACCCCCGGCTGACGGCCGTCGGCGTACGCCTGGAGCACAACCTCGACGTGCTCATCGCCCATGTGGAGGAGATCAAGGACGACAAGGGCGGGAAGGGCAGGGCCAAGGACGGTACGACGGCAGCGGACGGGACGGCGCAGGGCGCGATCCGGACCGAGCCCAGCATCGCCTCCATGCTGGAGGGCACCGGCTCCGCCGTACCGCGCTCGGGCTCCGTCACCTTCCGCGTGCTGCGCCACCTCCAGCGGCTGGACGAGGGCGTGGCGGGTCTGGCCCGGCCGCTCGGCGTCACGGTCGAGACGCCGGCCGGCAGGACCGGCAGCCGCCGGGCGGCCTGAATCGGTCGCGCGTGAGCCTTGGCAGCCAGGGCCCGGTGGTACGGGGCTCACGCTCCCGCACCACCGGGCCTCGGCGGCGCCGCGGTCAGTTCAGGGCGAACTTCTGCGCGGCCGTGCCGTTGCAGTCGTGGATCCGCAGGCGGGCGCCGTTGGCCGTGGCGCCGTCCGGGGAGTCCAGGCAGCGCCCGGACTGCGGATTGAGCAGCGATCCGTCGGACCGCTGAACCCACACCTGGCCGCCCACCGCGGTGTCGCAGTCGTACAGCTCCACCAACGAGTCCTGCGCGGTGCCGTTGCCCGCGATGTCCAGGCAGCGGCCGAGCGTGGTGAGCCGGTTCGTGGACGTGTGCACCCAGTGCTGGTCGCGGGCGTAGGACTGGCAGTCCCACAACTGCGCCGCGGACAGATTGCCGCCGATGTCATCGCCCGTGATGTCCAGGCACTTCGCGCCGGGCCCGGCGATCATCGATCCGCCGTTGACGGTGAAGACCTGGGCGGCCGTGCCGTTGCAGTCGTGGATCTGGAGGCGGGTGCCGTTGGCGGTCGCGCCGTCGGTGGCGTCCAGGCAGCGGCCGGACTGCGGGTTGAACAGCGAGCCGTCGGCCCGCTGCACCCACTTCTGCCCGCCGACCCCGTTGCAGTCCCAGAGTTCGACCTGCGTGTTGTTCGCGGTGCCGTTGCCGTTGATGTCCATGCAGCGGCCCAGCGTCCGCAGCGAACTGTCGGGCTCGTGCACCCAGTGCTGATCTGCGGCGCCGCTCTGGCAGTCCCAGAGCTGGACGGCGGCGCCCTTGCTCGCGACGTCGTCCCCGGTCACGTCCACGCACTTCCCGCCGGGCGCGGCGACCGTCGCCGGAGCGACCCCGGCCGTGTCGCCCGCGTAGCCGGCCGCCACGACGTTCGCCTGTACGGCGTTGTCCGCCGCGTCGGTGGGATAGCCGGAGGTCATGACGCCCTCGAAGAACGACCCGACCGCGCGGTTGCTGTTGTCGCCGCCGGTGCCGAGCACGATGGAGCCCTCCTGCCTCATCGGCGCGTAGCCCGGTGGCAGCGCGCCGTTCCACCAGGTCGTGAGCCCGCCGGACTGCGAATTCCCGCCCTTGAGAGCGAAGGACGTCTGGCCGTTGTTCTTCAGCACGGCCGTGACGAAGGGGCTCGCATTGCCGCCGTTGACGCTGTGGGCGTTGGTGTCCGCCTGGAAGATGCCGTTCTCCAGGTCGGCCTGCACCCACGGACCGTCGCCGGAACAGGGGCTGCACGCGCGGGCCAACGACATGTTGAGCGCGTCCATGTGACCGGCGCCCGTGTCGTTCGGGATCGCCTCGACATTGCCGAAGTCGAAGCAGCAGTCGCGGTTGACATGGGTGCCGCTGGTCACCATGTACATCCCCTCGGCCTGCCCGTTGACGGCGACACCCGAGCCGACGGCATGGCGGTACCCGACGCCCGGCGGCACATAGACGCCGTAGACGGAGTGCCCCGCCACCGTGACGTGCAGCGCGTTCGCCAGGGCGCCGACATCGGCGGCCCCGGCGGTGCCCGAACCCTCGATGGTCAGGTCGTTGTGGCGCGGCGACTGGTCGTAGATCTTGGTGATGACGCACACCGCGCCGTTGCAGAAGGCGTTCTGCGCACCGGCGTTCGCGTAGCCGCCGGTCCCGGTCGGCCCGATGTCGAGGGAGGCGTCGTCCCGCACGCGGGTGACCTGGTACAGGCCGCCGTTGTACGAGCCGTACAGCGCCCTGACCGTACTGAAGGCGCCCACGCAGGGGGTGCCCGCGTTGCCGTAGATGTCGCACGGCTGGTTCGCGGCGGCGTGCGCGGGACCGGTGACGCCGACCAGCAGGCCGAGGGTCAGGGTCAAGGTCGCGCCCAGGGCGAGCAGGACGCCGCGTAAGCGCCTCAACAGGTGGCGTGCGGATGGTCGGTGGTCGCGAGCGGTCGTCGTCGAAGCGGTCATCGTCGACCTTTCTCCGTGGGGGGATGGCACGGAACACGGTGAGAGATGCGAACTGCTCATACGATTCAGCGACTTCGAAGCTAGAGGCGTCTCGTAGTGCCCGTCAACCCTCGGAACCTGCGGTCATACGCCCGGACAATCTTGTCCCGAAGGCTTGACGAGCGGTTCGGCGTCACTTAGCGTCCGAGGCGCTGAATCGTTAGAGCAACCCTTGGCGCACCACATCCGGCCGGTATCTTCCCGACGGTGGTTGCCTGCTTCAGGCGGTGGCTTCTTGCTGAGAGGGGTGCCATATGGCGTCGGCGGACAAGCGCGCCACCGTCACGCTCAAGGACGTCGCGACGGCGGTCGGGATCTCGCAGAGCGCCGCCTCGATGGCGCTGTCGAACCATCCGCGGATCAGCGAGACGACCAAGGAGGCGGTACGGGCCGCCTCGGCCAAGCTCGGCTACGTCCCGAACTCCGCGGGGCGGGCGCTGCGGGCGGGCCGTTCGACCTCCATCGCGGTCGTCGTGCCCAACACCGGTCAGCACGTCTTCGGCCACCCCTACTTCATGCACCTGCTGGTGGGGGTGACCGCGGAGGCCAACACCCGCGACGCCGCGCTCATGGTGTCGACCAACCCCGACGAGACCCACGGCGTCGCGGCGTACGAGCGGGTGCTGCGCTCGCAGGCCGCGTCAGGGGCGATCGTCGCCTCGGCCTCCATCAGCGACCCCAACGTCAACCGCATGGTGGACTCCGCGCTGCCGGTGGTCCTCATCGGGCGGTTCGTCCACCTGCCGCACGCGGTGAGCGTCGGGGTGGACGAGATCGCGGGCGCCGCGGCCATCACCCGCCACCTGGTGGAGGACCACGGGCTGACCCGTATCGCCCACATCAGCGGACCGCTCAACCACCAGACCGCGGTGGACCGTTACGAGGGCTTCCGCACCGCGCTCGCCGATTCGGGACGGCCCTGCACCCACACCCTGGCCGTCGGCGACTTCAGCGAGGAGTCCGGCAGGCTCGCCGCACGGCAGGTGCTGGACAGCATGTCCGACGTCCAGGCGATCTTCGCCGCCAATGACGAGATGGCCTACGGCGCGATGCTGGAGATCCGCTCCCGCGGGCTGCGCATACCGCAGGACATCGCGCTCGCCGGATACGACGACTTCGGCGTCTCCCGGCTCACCACGCCGGGGATCACCACCGTCCACGTCCCCGCCGAATCGCTCGGCCAGAAGGCCGCGGCCATCCTCTTCGACCTGGTGGACGGGACCGCACCCGACCCGGTCCACACCGTGCTGCCGTTCGACCTCGTGATCCGGGAGTCCTGCGGAAGCCACCCCGGCTGAGCGACCGCCCCGCCCAGCCACCGGCGACGGCCGAAGGCCAACGCCGTACCCAACACCCCCGCCCGGACGGGCGGGCCGTACCCAACACCCCCGCCCGGACGGGCGGTTCACGCCCAGGACCGGCGGCACGCGCCCGGTGACGGGCGGTTCACACCCGCACGCGGCTGACGCACGCCCGCGGACGGGTGAATGACGCCCGGAGACGGGCGGTGCGCGCCCCCGGACGGGCGGTGCGCAGAAGGAGACAGCCACATCGACCCTCCGACCCCGCAGCGACGGGGCACCGAACGGAATGGAACGATCGGTATGTACGTCAGATTCGGGAGAACGGCCGCGGCACTCGCCGCCGCCACCACGGTCTCACTCCTCCTCGCCGGCTGCGGCGACAACGGCGCGGGCGGCGGTACCTCCGACGGCGTGGTCAAGCTGACCATGCTCACCGGCTTCACCGGCCCCGACGCCCCCTCGTACCAGGCGCTGATCAAGGAGTTCAACGCCGGCCACCCCAAGATCCAGGTCACGATGACGGCCGAACCCTGGGCCACCATCGGTCAGAAGCTGCCCGCCTCCTGGGCCACCGGCCAGGGCCCCGACCTGGCGACCCCCAGCTCCGACCCGGGCGCGATCTTCACCTACATCAAGACCAACTCGGTGCTGCCGCTCGACCCCGCGGTCGGCGCCGGCACCGGACAGATCGACTCCGCCGCCTTCCCCGCCGCCGTGAAGTCCGCCTTCACCGTCGACGGCAAGCTCTACGCGGTACCCGCCAACATGGCCACGCTCGTGCTCTATTACAACAAGGCGATGTTCGCCGCCGCGGGCATCAGCCGGCCGCCCGCCACCGAGGACGAGTTCATCGCCGACGCCAAGAAGCTCACCAAGGGATCGGGCGGCAAGCCCAGCCAGTACGGCCTCTCGCTCGCCGACAACAACACGATCCAGATGTGGCCGATCCTCCAGTGGATGAGCGGCGGCGACATCGTCGGCCCCGACAACTGCGCCGTCGTCAACAGCCCCGCCAGCGTCCAGGCGCTGACCCGCTGGAGCCGTCTGGTCAGCCAGGACCACATCAGCCCGGTCGGCCAGGCGGGCGCGGACGCCGACACGCTGTTCTCCGCCAAGAAGGCCGCGATGGAGATCAACGGCCCGTGGGCCGCCGCGGGCTTCACGTCCGCGGGCGTCGACCTCGGCATCGCCCAGGTCCCGGTCGGCTCCGCGGGCCCGGTGACACTGGCCTCGACGGTCCCGCTGATGATCGCCCGCACCTCCAAGCACCAGGCCGAGGCCAAGGAATTCCTCGCCTGGTACACCGGCAAGGCCGCCCAGACGCAGTTCTCGAAGGTCTCCGGCTTCCCGCCCGCCCGCACCGACCTCGGCGGCGCCGTCAACGGCGATCCCACCGTCGCGCAGTTCGCCGCCGCGCTGCCGCACGCCAAGCTCTACCTCGCGGGCCAGCAGAACTCGACCCGCATCGACAGCGACGTCTACGTCCCGCTGATCCAGAAGATCGAACGCGGCGCCGACGTCCAGTCCGCCGCCGACTCGGCCGCCAAGGCGATCAATTCGCTCACCGGCTGCAAGAAGTAGCCCTCATGTCGAGCACACCCTTCCCCTCCGCCGGGAAGCCCGCACCCGTACGGCGGCGCAGGCCCCGTATCAACAGCGCCTATCTGTTCATCCTGCCGAGCGTCCTGCTCATCGGGGTGTTCATCGCGGAGCCGATCGTCCAGTCCGGCTGGATGAGCCTGCACGACTGGACCGTCGGCGAGGCCCGCCATAAATTCGTGGGTCTCGACAACTACACGGCGCTCTACCACGATTCGCGGTTCTGGAACGCGCTGCGCGTCACGGTGATCTACACCGCCGCCGTCTCCGTCGGACAAGTGCTGATCGCGCTGGCCATCGCCTCCCGGCTGCGCAGGACGACCTGGTATTCGGCGCTGCTGCGCACCGCGTATTTCTTCCCTTTCATCGCCTCGCTCGTGGTGAGCGGCATCGTCTGGAAATTCCTGCTCGACCCGCAGGTCGGCCTGGTCGACGCCTGGCTCTCCGGAATCGGCGTCACGCCTCCCGAATGGCTGCAATCCACCTCGCTGGCGCTGCCCACCGTCATTGTCGTGGGCATCTGGAAGAACGTCGGATTCACCATGATCGTGCTGCTCGCCGGTATGCAGCAGATCCCGCCCGACCTGTACGAGGCGGCGGCGCTCGACGGCGCGGGCGCGTGGCAGCGATTCCGCCATGTGACCCTGCCCGCGCTGCGCCCGGCACTGCTGTTCACCACGCTGATCGCCACGGTCACCGGGCTGCAACTGTTCGACCTGGTCTTTTCCATGACCAGCGGCGGCCCGATCTTCCACACGGAATCCGTCGTGATGTACCTGTACCAGAAGGGTTTCGTGGAATTCCAGATGGGCTACGCCAGCGCCGTCGCCTGGATTCTCTTCGTGATCATCCTGGCGATCTCCGCACTCCAACTGCGTCTGTCGAGGTTCCGCGATGCCGACTGACACACTCCGGCCGCGCCCCGCCAAGGGCGGCGCGAGCCCGTACGGGAACGGCCCCCGGCCGACCGGGCCGGTACGCCTGTGGCCCGCGGCCAAGGTCGCCGTCCGGTACGGCGCCAAGTGCGGCACGGTCCTGTCCTGGGCGGCCGTCACCGTCGGCGCGGTCGCGATGATCATCCCGTTCGTCTGGATGCTCGGCGTCGCCTTCAGGACCAACGCCGACCTGTACGCCGACCCCGCCCGGCTGATCCCGCGGGACTGGACCCTGCACGGCGTCCGCGCGGTGCTCGGCCAACTCCCGTTCGGCAAGCTCGTGCTCAACACGTTCGTCTTCGCGGGCGGCACGACCGTGCTCCTGCTGCTGTTCGACTCGATGACCGCGTTCGCGCTGGCCAGGCTGCGCTTCCGCGGTAAGAACGTGGTGTTCCTGCTGATCCTGGCCACGCTGATGGTGCCTTTCCAGGTCACCCTCGTGCCGGTCTTCCTGACGCTGTTCCACCTCGGCTGGCTCAATTCGTACCAGGGCCTGATCATTCCCCGCGCGACCAGCGCGCTGGGCATCTTCCTGCTCCGCCAGTTCTTCATGCAGTTGCCGCGCGAACTGGACGACGCGGCCAGGATCGACGGGGCCAACGACTTCACGGTCTACTGGCAGATCATCCTGCCCAACGCCAAACCGGCCCTCGCCTCGCTGTTCATCATCCAGTTCGCCGCGCTGTGGAACGACTTCCTGTGGCCGCTGGTCGTGACGAACAACGTCGACATGCAGACGCTGCCCGCGGCCCTGACGCTGTTCTCCAGTCAGTCAGGTGTGGACCACGCCGCGCTCATGGCGGGCGCCGCGATCTCCCTGAGTCCCCTGGCCATCGCCTTCCTCGTCCTCCAGCGCTTCTTCGTGCGGGGCGTCGCGACCACGGGAATCAAATAGCGCCGCGCGGCCGATTCCCGCCGCCTTTCCGCGCCCGCGGCCGCCCCGCCATCCCCCCGCCATCCCCCCCGCCACGCCGTACTGCTCCCTCCGCCTGCTCTTTTCCGCCATGCCCATTTCGCTGAGACATCACAGAGAAACCGGAGACCGGAGTGCTCACCTGCACCGCGACCATCGACCCCGCCTTCGTCATCGCCCCGGTTCCGCCGCGCCTGTTCGGCTCCTTCGTCGAACACATGGGCCGCTGCGTCTACGGAGGCATATACGAACCCGGCCACCCCGAGTCGGACGCCGACGGCCTGCGGCTCGACGTCATCAAGCTCACCCGTGAACTCGGCGTGAGCGCCGTCCGCTACCCCGGCGGCAACTTCGTGTCCGGCTACCGCTGGGAGGACGGCGTCGGCCCCCGCGACGAGCGCCAGGTCGCCCTCGACCTGGCCTGGCGCTCGCTCGAACCCAACACCTTCGGGCTCAACGAGTTCATGGCCTGGGCCAGACAGACCGACGTCGAACCGATCATGGCCGTCAACCTCGGCACCCGCGGCGTCGAGGACGCCTGCAATCTGCTCGAATACGCCAACTTCCCCGGCGGCACCCGCTACTCCGACCTGCGCATCGCCCACGGGGTCCGCGAACCGCACCGCGTCAAGACCTGGTGCCTGGGCAACGAGATGGACGGCCCCTGGCAGGTCGGCCAGAAGACCGGCACCGAGTACGGCCGCCTGGCCGCCGAGACCGGGAAGGCCATGCGCCGGATCGACCCGTCGGTCGAGCTCGTCGCCTGCGGCAGCTCCAACGAACGGATGCCGACCTTCGGCTCCTGGGAGGCCGACGTCCTGGACGAGGCGTACGACGTGGTCGACTACATCTCGCTGCACGCGTACTTCGAGCAGCACGGCGACGACCGCGTGGGCTTCCTCGCCTCCGCGCAGGTCATGGACACCTTCATCGAGGGGGTCGTCGCCACCTGCGACCACATCGCCGCCAAGAAGCGCTCCCGCCGCAAGCTCCAGCTCTCCTTCGACGAGTGGAATCTCTGGTACGAGAGCCGGTTCGAGGGCCAGGACAACCTCGAATGGGCCCGGGCGCCCCGGCTGATCGAGGACGAGTACACCGTCGAGGACGCCGTCGTCCTCGGCAACCTCCTGATGAGCCTGCTCCGGCACAGCGACCGGGTGACCATCGCCTGCCTCGCGCAGCTCGTCAACGTCATCGCGCCCATCCGCACCGAACCCGACACCGGGGCCTGGCGGCAGACCATCTTCTACCCCTTCGCCCTCACCGCCCGGCACGCCCGCGGCGAGGTCCTGCGCGTCGAGCCGGACTCACCCGTCCTGCACTCCACGACGCTCGGAGACGTCGCCGCCGTCGACGTCACCGCCACCCGCGACCCCGAGACCGGCGAGATGACGATCTTCGCCGTCAACCGGGACGACACCCAGGCGGCCACCTTGAGGCTGCGGATGGCCGGCGCCGAGCACGACGTGGTCGAACACGTCGTCCTCGGCGGCCAGGACCTGCTCGCCACGAATTCCAGGACGGCACCCGGCCGCGTCGAGCCGCGCTCCAGCACCCGGCACTTCGTGGACGCCAACGGTCTGTCCGCCGAGCTTCCGCCGGTCTCCTGGACGATGATCCGGACGGCGCCGATCACGAGCTGATCCACCGGACTCTCTGCCTCCTGCCCCGCGCCGCCCGTACCCCGGAGCCGTTTCGACCCGTAGGCCGGATATGCCGCGGGGGGGGGGGCCCCCCCGGGGGCCCCCCCCCCGGCCCCCCCCCCCGGGGGGGGGGGGGGGCCCCCCCCCCCCCCCCAAAAAAAACCCCCCACCCCCCCCCCCCCCCCCCCCCCCCCCGGCCCCCGGGGGGGGGCCCGCCCCCCCCCCCCCCCCGCCCG
>NZ_JBIUSD010000022.1:0-102731 GCF_044741185.1 Streptomyces sp. NPDC088197 | reverse complement strand
CGGCCGCCGGCCCCCCGCCCCCCCGGTGTGGGTTTCGGGCCGGGGGGCTCCCTGGCGCGGGGGGGGCCCCCGGGGCCGCCCCCCCCGGGGGCCCCCCCCGCGCAGGGGAGGGGCGGCGGCTCCCGCGAATCCGCACGAAAGCGTGCCGTTCGCGGGCGGCCGGTACGCACGGGCGGCGCTGCCCCTCCGGGGGCGGAAAGGCCAGCTCACGTCGCGTGTCGGCATCGCTCGACAACGGTCCCTCGCTCGCCGCTCACCCCCTTTTCCATCCGTGTCGGAGATTCGGACATCGCGGCAGGTCTTGACAGAAGCCGGTAGGGATTACAGCCTATGGCAACGTTGTCATCCGAGTTGAGAGCCGGGCCGATCGTTCCGTCGGCTCACGTGGGATTGGACTTTTTGAACATGTCGGATCAGCCGCACCTTTCCCGGCGAAGGATCGTCGCCACCGGCTCCACCCTCCTGGCGGGCTTCGGCCTGGGCACCGCCTTTCCCACGGCTGCCTCCGCTTCCACCCCGGCCCCCGCCGCCGGGCCCGCGGCGCCGTCGGGGACCGCCGCCGCGCGGGCCGAACTCGCCGCCTACCGCCCGATCACCGTGTCGTCCACGGACTACGCGCCCACGCCCGGCGAATTCGCGGTCGACGGGATCGGCACCGTCGGCGTACGCGGCACCGGCTGGCGGGCCGCGGCGGGCGACCCGCAGTGGATCTGTGTCGACCTCCAGGCGGACTGCGAGGTCGACTCCGTGAAGCTGACCTTCGAGGCCACGGTCAACGACCCGGTCTTCACCCCCTCCGACAGCGGCAATCCGCGCGACAGCACCACAGGGCAGGAGATCCTGTCGAGCTGCGCGGTGGACTTCGTCATCGAGACCTCGCGCGACCAGCACGCCTGGACCACCGTGTACCGGACCACCTCGGGCACCGGCGGCGTCGTGGACATCGCGCTGGACCGCAAGGTCACCGCGCGCTGGGTGCGGCTGACCGTGCGCAAGCGCTCCAACGCCAACCCGCTGGGCCTCAACGGCTTCGCGGTGTACGGCACTTCGCGCGCCCACCGCCCCGCCGCCACCGGCTGGACCGACTGGGGCACCCATCACCACCACGCCCCCGCGCTGAAGACCGCCGCCGACGGCACCGTGCCGCTGGAGTCCGGCTGGACGCTCACCATGGACGACTGGGCGGGCGGCGAGGGCGCCGACCTGTCCCGCCCGTCGGTGGACACCAGCCGCTGGCTGCCCGCGACCGTGCCTGGCACGGTCCTGGCCTCACTGGTCGAACAGGGCCATCTGCCCGACCCCGTGTCCGGCCTGAACAACCTGCACATCCCCGAGGCGCTGTCCCGCCACTCGTGGTGGTACCGGCGCGGCTTCGAGCTGCCCCGTAACCTGACGACCGGCTCGGGCCGCCACATCTGGCTGGAGTTCGACGGCGTCAACCACACCGCGGACATCTGGTTGAACGGCAAGCGGGTCGGCGGCCTGACCTACCCCTTCGCCCGCTCCGCCCACGACGTGACGGCGCTGCTCACCGCCCGCGGCGAACAGGCCCTCGCCGTGAAGATCACCCCGATGCCGTTCCCCGGCAGCCCCGGCGACAAGGGGGCGGCCGGACTGGCCTTCGTGGACGCGGGCGCCACCATGATGAACCGCAACTCGCCCACCTACCTGGCCTCTTCCGGCTGGGACTGGATGCCCGCCGTACGCGACCGCGTCTCCGGGATCTGGAACCACGTACGGCTGCGCTCCACCGGCCACGCCGTCATCGGCGACCCCCGCGTCGACACGGTCCTGCCCGACCTGCCCGACACCCGCAGCGCGGAGGTGACGATCGTCGTCCCCGTGCGCAACGCCGACACCACCGAGCGGCGCGTCACCGTCACCGCCGCCTTCGACGACGTCAAGGTGACCCAGACGGTTACCGTGCCCGCGGGCGGCGGCAAGGACGTCACCTTCACCCCGTCCGTGTACGGCAAACTGCGGCTGCGCAACCCCAAGCTGTGGTGGCCCAACGGCTACGGCGAGGCCGCCCTGCACGACCTGACACTGACCGCGACCGTCGACGGCCGCACCAGCGACCGGCGCACCACCCGGTTCGGCATCCGGCAGTTCGGCTACGAATTCGCCGTGCCGCTGCCCTTCACCGCCGGCGGCGACGCGTACACGCAGTCCGTCGACCTCGGGGCGCGGACCGCGCGGTACGTACGGGTGCGCTGCCTGACCCGCGCCACCGCCTGGGGCTCGTCGTTGTGGAGCCTGTCGGTGGTCAACAGCGCCGCGCCCGGCACCGACCTCGCGCTGCGCAAGACGGCCACCGCCTCGTCGGTCGACGAGGACGACCACCAGCCGGGCAATGTCACCGATGGCGACCAGGGCACCCGCTGGTCCTCGTCCTTCGAGGACGACCAGTGGGTCCAGGTCGACCTCGGCGCCCAAGTCGCCTTCGACCGCGTCGACCTGACGTGGGAACAGGCGTACGCGCGCACGTACGTCGTCCAGGTCTCGGCCGACGGCTCGGCCTGGACCGACGCGAAGTCCGTCGACAACTCCGCGGTCCCGCTGCCCTTCAACGGCGGCGACGCCAGCCTCCAGACCGAGGACTTCAGCGCGGTGACCGCCCGCTACGTCCGGATCAACGGCGGTGCCCGCGCGACCAGTTGGGGCAACTCGCTGTGGACGCTCTCCGTGGTCGACAGCGCCAGGCCCGGCACCGACCTCGCGCTCCACAAGACCGCGAGCGCCTCCTCCGAGGACTCCGGCAGCCCGGCGTCCCACGCCACCGACGGCGACCCCAACTCCCGCTGGTCGTCGGAGTATCTGGACAACCAGTGGATCCAGGTCGACCTCGGCTCGGCCCAGAGCTTCGACCGCGTCGTCATCGTGTGGGAAGCGGCCTACCCGAAGACGTACACGATCCAGGTGTCCGCCGACGCGAAGACCTGGACGGACGTGAAGTCCGTCGACAACACGCCCGAACCGCTGAAGATCAGCGTCAACGGCGTCCGGGTCTTCTGCCGCGGCGGCAACTGGGGCTGGGACGAACTGCTGCGCCGGATGCCCGCCGCGCGGATGGACGCCGCCGTGCGGATGCACCGCGACATGAACTTCACGATGATCCGCAACTGGGTGGCCAGCAGCAACCGCGAGGAGTTCTTCGCCAGTTGCGACGAGCACGGCCTGCTGGTGTGGAACGACTTCCCCAACGCGTGGGGCATGGACCCGCCGGACCACCAGGCGTACAACGACCTGGCGCGCGACACCGTACGGCGCTACCGCGTCCACCCCAGCGTCGTCGTGTGGTGCGGGGCCAACGAGGGCAATCCGCCCGCCGCGATCGACACCGGCATGCGCGACGCCGTCACCTCCGAGGCGCCCGGCGTGATGTACCAGAACAACTCCGCGGGCGGCATCATCACCGGCGGCGGCCCCTACGGATGGGTGGAGCCCGCCCGTTACTACGCGCCGTCCACGTACGGCAGCGGCAGCTTCGGCTTCCACACCGAGATCGGCATGCCGGTGGTTTCCACGGCCGCCAGCATGCGCAATCTCGTCGGCGACGAGCCGGAGTGGCCGGTCGGCGCGGCCTGGTACTACCACGACTGGAGCACACGCGGGAATCAGGCGCCGCAGAACTACCAGGCCGCCATCGAGGCCCGCCTCGACACCGCCACCGGCCTCGACGACTTCGCGCGCAAGGCGCAGTTCGTCAACTACGAGAACACCCGCGCCATGTTCGAGGCGTGGAACGCCAACCTGTGGAAGGACGCCAGCGGCCTGATGCTGTGGATGTCCCACCCGGCGTGGCACAGCACGGTGTGGCAGACCTACGACTACGACTTCGACGTCAACGGCACCTATTACGGGGCCCGCAAGGCGTGCGAGGCGCTGCACGTCCAGGCCGACCCCGACAAGTGGCAGGTCATCGCCGTCAACCACACCCCGCACACGGTCACCGGCGCCCGGGTGACGGCCAACTACTACGACCTCGACGGCCGCCGGCTCGTCCCGGAACAGCGCAAGTTGGTGAACATCGCGCCGTCGTCGTCGGTCACCGCCTTCACCGCCGACCGGATGGACACCCTGCCGTCCTTCCACCTGCTCCGGCTCCGCCTGGAGGACCCGCTCGGCCGCGTGCTGTCCGAGAACACCTACTGGCGCTACCGCGACACCAAGGACATGCGGGCCCTGAACAAGGCCAAGCAGACCCGCCTGTCCACCGACCTCGGCCGCCTCTCCCACTCCGGCGCCCGCCGCAACCTCACCGCCACCGTCCGCAACCGCGGCTCCGCCGTCGCCGCCATGGTCCGGCTGTCGCTCCTCGACGACCACACCGGCGAGCGTGTCCTGCCCACCCTCTACAGCGACAACTACCTCTGGCTGCTGCCCGGCGAGTCCCGCACCCTCACCCTGACCTTCCCCGCCGCCGCCCTCCCCTCCTCCCGCCCCGCCCTGCGCGCCGAGTCCTACACCACCCCCACCACCCTCACCCGCCCCTGACCCCGGGACGCGAGGCGGGCGGCGGCGGGGGAATCCGCAGGTCAGTCCTACCCCCGCCGTCGGCGGACGGCGGGGGACACGGAGAATGGGGGCATGGATTCGGTGGATATACGTTTTTCGCGTGACGAGCTGATCGACCATCTGCGACGGACCCGCATCGCCGGGGACGTCGCCACCCCGCGGCAGGGGAATCTGCGCCACTACAGCGAGCTGGTGAAGGGGAACCGGCGCTTCTGGCTGGGGCTGGAGCTGGGGGAGCGGTGGACCGAGGAGACGGTGCTGGCCGTGATGGCCGAGCGCGTCGGCGTGGTGGCCGACCCCGGACACCTCCAGGGTCAGGACACCATCGACGCGCGGCTCACCGTGGAAGGACTCGACCGGATGGCGGCCGTCCTGCGGGAGGCGGCCCGGCAGTGGTGGCGGGTGCTGGTCGCCACCGGGCACCCGGGCGGGCTGCTCGATGTGCACCAGGCCATCGCGCGGGCGCTGCGCGCGGCCGGGGCCACCGTCGTCGCCATTCCCAAGGGCCTGTCCACCACCGAGGGCGACGACGACTCCTACGGCGACGTCCGTCAGTTCGGCAGCGTCGCCGTGCTGGAGGACGGTGCCACCCTGTGGCACACCCACGCGCCGCAGCCGATGTCGGCCATTCTCGACGCGCTGACCGCCGCGGGCGAGCCGCTGCCCGACCTGGTGGTGGCCGACCACGGCTGGGCGGGCCGCGCGGGCCAGCGCGGGATCAGGACCGTCGCCTTCGCCGACTGCAACGATCCGGCGCTCTTCCTCGGCGAGGCGGAGGGCACCATCGCGGTGACCGTCCCGCTCGACGACCACGTGGTGGACCCGCAGGCGTACGAGCCGATGACCGCCTATCTGCTGTCGGAGGCCGGGCTCACCGCCTGAGACCCGCGCGAGCCCGTACGACGCGCCGGTACGACCGCGACCCGTCCCGTACGACCCCGCGGAACGCAGCCGCGTCGCCCCGGCGGGACCCACCGGCCGCCCACGGCCAGTAGGCTTCCCGTGGGTGCCCGAAGCACCGCAGAGGCCGCCGCGGACGCCCCGGAACACGGGGCGTCCGCCGTGTGTTACCGCCATGGAACACGAGGAGGACTGAGATGACCGCTCAGACACAGAAGGCCGTCCTCGCCGGCGGATGCTTCTGGGGCATGCAGGACCTGATCCGACGCCTGCCCGGCGTGACGGACACCCGGGTCGGGTACGCGGGCGGCGACGTGCCGAACCCCACGTACCGCAACCACGGCACCCACGCCGAGTCGATCGAGATCACCTACGACCCGGAGCGGACCGACTACCGGGCGCTGCTGGAGTTCTTCTTCCAGATCCACGACCCGAGCACGAAGAACCGCCAGGGCAACGACATGGGCCTCAGCTACCGCTCGGCCATCTTCTACGAGGACGACGAGCAAAAGCGCGTCGCCGAGGACACGATCGCCGACGTCGACGCCTCCGGCCTGTGGCCAGGCAAGGTCGTCACCGAGGTGTCGCCCGCCGGTACCTTCTGGGAGGCCGAGCCCGAGCACCAGGACTACCTGGAGCGCTACCCCGACGGCTACACCTGCCACTACGTACGCCCCGGCTGGCGCCTGCCCGCCCGTACCAAGGACTGACGCCCGGCACGCCCAGCAAACTCAGCAAGCCCGGCACGCCCGGCGCCGCTGGTTACGGCATCCGGCCTTTCCCCGCCGGCCGTCCGACGCCCCATTGATAGCGTCGGACCGTGGCGCATACAGTGCGCGCGGCGACTGGTATCCGGGGAGGCCAGATGTCGGGTTCACCGTCGGGCGGGACGCCGAGGCGCGCCGTGGGGCGAAGGGCTCTGCTGCTCGCGGGCGCCGCCTCCGCGGCGGCGGCCGGCGCCGGATCCCTGGCCTCCGCGGAGCCCGCGCACGCGCGCCCCGGTGGCCCGGGGGCCGAGTGGGTCGGCAGTTGGGCCGGGTCGCCGAACGCCGCGCCGACGGCCGCCGTCGTACACCTGGAGAACCAGACGGTCCGCCATGTGCTGCGTCTGAGCCTCGGCGGCTCCGCGCTCCGGTTACGGCTGACGAACGAATTCGGTGAGATCGCCGCGTCCATCGGCGAGGTACGGGTCGCCCGCCGCGCGGGAACGCGGGGCACGGCGATCGTCCCGGCCACCGACCGCCGGGTGACGTTCGGCGGCAGCGGTTCCGTCCTGATCCCGGCCGGGGCCCCGGCCGTCAGCGATCCCGTCGACCTGGCCCTGCCCGGCGGCGCCGACCTGGTCGTGAGCCTCTACCTGCCGGAGCGTACGGCGGCCACCAGCCTGCACGCGTACGCCCTCCAGAAGAACGCCGTGGCCGCGGGCAACGTCACCGGCGCGACGACGGTCACGCCGACCGCCGAGCCGCAGGCGGTGTATCTCGTCTCCGGTGTCAGCGTCCGGTCCGGACGGCAGGCGTCCGCGATCGTCGCGCTCGGGGACTCGATCACCGACGGCGGCAAGAGCACCGTCGGCGCCGATCTGCGCTGGCCTGACCAGCTCGCCGCGCGGCTGCGGTCGTCCCGCCCGGCCGCCGACCGCGCGGTGGTGAACGCGGGCATCTCCGGCAACCGCCTGCTGCACGACCCCAATCCGCCCGCGGGCGACCCGGCCGAGGCGTACGCGCTCAACTTCGGACCGAGCGCCCTGCGCCGCTTCGACCGCGACGTGCTCGCCCAGCCCGCGGCGGCGTACGTCATCACCCTGATCGGCGTGAACGACCTCGGCCACCCGGGCACCGTGGCGCCGCTGTCCGAGACGGTGACGGCCGAGCAACTGATCGCCGGGCACGGGCAGTTGGCGGCGCGCGCGCACGCCGCGGGCCTGATCGCCATCGGCGGCACGATCATGCCCTTCAAGGACGACACCTTCGGCTTCTGGAGCCAGGCCAACGGCGAGAAGCGGAACGCCGTCAACGACTGGATCCGCACCAGCGGTGTGTACGACGCCGTGATCGACTTCGCCCGCGTCACCGCCGACCCGGCCGACCCGGACAAGCTGGCCGCCGCGTACAGCAGCGGCGACGGCCTGCACCCGAACGACGCGGGCCACACCGCGATGGCCGCCGCCGTTCCGCTCGACCTGTTCCGCTGAGCCGTCCCCGTACGGCTCGGCGGCCACGGCGCGCGGCGGCAGGACGTCCCCGGCCTCGGCCTTGAGCGACCCGTGCCCGGCACTCCGGCACGGCCGCCCCGGCACGCCACCAAGCCCTCCTGGACGGGTCGCTGACTGGCCGTCGGACGCGCGGCGGTCGGCGCCGAGCCCCGTACTAATACGTATTATCCCTTGACTTCCGGGAATCCGGAAGCCACGATCCCTCACGGCGCCGAGCGTCTCCCGATCGGCCGCGCCGCTCCCGTGGCCGATGTCCTCCCCCCCAACCGTGAGGGTGCTCCATGTCCGTTGACCACTCGTCCCGCGGCCTCACCCGTCGCTCCGCCCTGATGGCCGGCGCCGCGCTGGCCCCCGCGTGGTTCCTCGGCACCGCCGGCGCCGCGCCCAGCCGCGCCGCCGCGGCGACGGCCTCGGACTTCGCGACGGTCCGCACCCAGTGGGGCACCACGCTGATCGGCAGCTACGACGCCTCCGACCAGGTGATCTCCGCCTACGCGCAGGCGATGGCCGACACGGCGAACGGCCTGTGGTCGACGCTGAACACCGCCAACTCCCGCACCTACCTGTGGGCGGACCTGAACAGCTCCACCGTCTCGGCCGTCCAGCGCGACGTGATCGGACGGCTGCGCCAACTCGCCCTCGCCTACGCCTCGCCGGGCTCGTCGCTGGCGGGCAACGCGACGCTCCTGGCGGACCTCACATCCGCGCTCGACTGGTTCCTCGCCCACAAGTACGGCGTCACCGCGCGGTACGACAACTGGTGGGACTTCGAGATCGGCATACCGCTGGCCCTCAACGACACCTGCGTCGCCCTGTACGACCACCTCTCGGCGAGCCAGATCTCGACCGCGATGGCCGCGATCACCCGCTACGCGCCCGACCCGACCAAGGTCAACGGCGGGACGGCCACCGGTGCCAACCTCAACTGGAACTGCGCCATCGCGACCGTGCGCGGCGCGCTGAGCCAGGACGCGGCCGTCATCGACAGCGCCATGGCGGCGATCGCGCACCTCTTCCCGTACAGCACCAGCGGCGACGGCTTCTACCCCGACGGCGGCTTCATCCAGCACGCGGTCTACGCCTACAACGGCTCCTACGGGGTGTCGCTGCTCCAGTACCTGACCTACCTGCTGGTCACCGTGCAGGGCACCCCGTGGGCGGCGACAACGGACCAGGTGCAGCGCGTCTACACCTGGACGCAGGCGAACTACCGGCCGTGGATCTACCGCGGGGCGTTCATGGACATGGTGCGCGGACGCGCGCTCTCCCGCTTCTACGAGACCGACCACCGTATCGGCCGCCTCACCACCGCCACCCTGCTCCAACTCGCCCGCGTCTTCCCGGCCGACCAGGCGCTCACCGTCCGGTCGCAGGCCAAGGGCTGGATCGGCGCGGACACCTACCAGGACTTCTTCGCCTTCGACGCGGCGCCGCTCGAACAGGTGCGGATCTCGTCCATCGCGCTCGGCCGCGCCGTCGTCGCCGACAGCG
Organism: Streptomyces sp. NPDC088197; assembly: GCF_044741185.1. Lineage (NCBI taxonomy): Bacteria > Bacillati > Actinomycetota > Actinomycetes > Kitasatosporales > Streptomycetaceae > Streptomyces > Streptomyces sp. NPDC088197. The sequence goes on along the minus strand of NZ_JBIUSD010000022.1, from coordinate 93,607 downwards.
CCATCCCGGCGGCGGCGGAGTCCACCACCTCCGTCGTGTCGACCTCGATGGCGCGGATCGTGCACCGGCGGCCCACGTTCGCCTTCGGCATCGCGATGGACAGCACGCGGATCAAGCCGTACGAGTCCGCGAACAACGAGAACCTCCAGGGCTGGTACACCGGCGAGGGCGCCACGTACCTGTATCTGCCCACGCAGCCCGGTCACTGGGTGAACGGATACTGGCCGGCCGCGGACAAGTACCGGCTGCCCGGGGTCACGCTCGACACCAAGACCCTCGCGCTCGGCGCGAACCGCGGCTCGACCAACACCTGGGCGGGCGGCGCGCTGCTGGACGGGAACGTGGCCGCCGGTATGGGGCTGTCGTTCGCCGTCCAGACCCTCAAGGGCCACAAGTCGTGGTTCTGCGTCGACGACATCGTCATCTGCCTGGGCGCGGGGATCACCAGCGACGACGGCCATACGATCGAGTCGGTCATCGAGAACCGCAACACCGGCCCCAACGGGCAGGCGAACATCCACGTCGATGGCAACGTTGTCCTGTCCACGCCGAGCAACACGCCGACGGTGGTCCAGCCGCGGTCGATCTTCGTGGACAACCTCGGCGGCTATGTCTTCCCGGTCGGCGGCCACGTCACCCTCCTGCGCCAGGACCGCACCGGCAAGTGGACCGACATGGACCACCGCGGCGTCTACGACGACACCGCCGCGTACACCCGCAGGTTCGTCACCATGTGGGTCGACCACGGCGTGAGCCCGACCGCGGGCAGCTACCGCTACATCCAACTGCCCGCCGCCACCTCGGCCCAGACCTCGGCGTTCGCCGCGTCGAACGACGTGACCGTCGCCTCGAACACCGCCGCCGTGCAGGCCGTCAGCCGTTCCGGCTCCGGCGTGGCCATGGCCAACGTCTGGCAGGCCGGAGCGCCCAAGGCCGCCGGAATCCAGGTCGACAGGACCGCCTCGGTCGTCACGCACCGGACGAACGGAACGCTCAGCGTGGCCGTGAGCGACCCGACCCAGCAGCTCACCGGGTCGGTCGTCGTCACCGTCGACGGCGCCGTCTCGGCCGCCACCTCCGTCGACCCCGGGGTGACGGTCCTCGCCACAGCGCCCGACCTCCGCCTCTCGGTAGCGGTCGCGGGAGCGGCCGGAAAGACCTTCGTCGCACGCTTCACCGTCTGACAGCCGTCGGCCCGGCACCCCGTCGGTCCGTCGGCCCGCGAGGTAAGGAAGTCGCACATGCGCATGAGGGCTTTAGCAGTGGTGATCGGCATGCTCGTCGCGAGCTACGGCGTGACGTCGGGCTCGGCGCACGCCGCGTCATCGCTCTACGAGGCGGAGAACGCCACCGTCTTCCACGGGACGGTGGACCGCGACCACCTGGGATACACCGGGACCGGCTTCGTCAACACCGCCAACGAGGCGGGCGCGTACGTCGAGTTCAGCGTGAGCGCACCGGCCGCGGGCGGTTTCGCGCTGGCCCTGCGCCACGCGAACGGGACGGGGGAGGGACGCGCGGGCACCGTCAGCGTCAACGGCACGGTGATCTCCGCACCGGCCTTCGCCGCGACCGCGGACTGGAACACCTGGGCCGTCACCCGGATACCGGTGACGCTGCGGGCGGGAACCAACGCGATCCGCGTGACCGGCGCCACGGCGGGCGGCCTGCCCAACCTCGACTCGCTGACCGTCTCAGACCCGCGGGGCACGGACTGGGCCGACGCATTGGTCGACTCCACCATGCGGCGCTACACCCCCGCGACCGTCGGCGGCTGGAGCTACCCGGTCGCGCTCTACCTGATGGGGCAGTACCAGGTCGCCCGGCACACGGCGGACCCCGCGCGCCGGGCGGCCCTGATCGCGTACATCAAGGCGTGGGCCGACCGCTTCGTGGACGCCTCGGGGCACATCGGCATCACCTTCAACAGCCTGGACAGCATGATGCCGGGTCAGGTGATGATCGCCCTGTACCGCGAGACCGGTGAGGCCAAGTACGGCCTGGCCGCCAAGCAGATCCACGACCGGCTGCTGCCCGGCGCCGGGTACCCGACCACGAGCGACGGCGGCTTCTGGCACGCCAACAGCGCCGACCGGGCCAACCAGCTCTGGTCCGACGGCACCTTCATGGCCGACCCCTTCATGGCGCAGTACGGCAGGTACATCGGCGACAGCGCGCAGTCCTACGACATCGCGGCCAAGCAACTCGTGGTCTACGCCGGCCATCTGCAACAGGCGAACGGGCTGCTGAAGCACGCCTACGACGCGTCCAAGGCGGCGACCTGGTCCGACCCGACCAGCGGCCTGTCCTCCGAATACTGGTGCCGCGCCGTCGGCTGGTACGGCGTCGCCGCCACCGAGATCCTCGACCTGATCCCGGCCGACCACCCGCTGCGCGCCCAGTTGACCGCGACCCTACGCGATCTGGTGCGCGGCATCGCCGCCTACCAGGACCCGGCCAGCGGGCGGTGGTTCCAGGTCGTGGACAAGGGGAGCAGCGCGGGGAACTGGACCGAGACGTCGTGCTCGGCGATGTTCACCCTGACCGCCGACGCGGCGATCAAGCGCGGATACGTCCCCGCCGCCACGTACCAGGTCACGGTGGACGCCGGAAAGCGCGGCGCATTGGACCGGATCTCCCTGCACAGCGACGGTCTGACGTATCTGACCTCGATCTCGGTCGGCACCAATGTCGGGGACTACGCGTATTACACCGCCCGGTCCCGGGCCACGAACGACTTCCACGGGCTGGGCGCCTTCCTCTACTTCTTCGAGCAGGTCAACGGCTGAACCCGGCTCCTGCGAGCAGATCCGCGGCGGGGGAGTGGCGGTGGAGCGCCGTTCCCGGTTCTGGAACGCTACGACCGTCGGCCCGACAGGCCGACGGCACCGCTCTCCTCGACCCGGTGAAGGAACGACGCCATGACCACCGCGCACCCCATCGCGCTGGAGCCCACCGCGATCCATGTGGCCGACCGCGTCCTCGACGACCTGCGCACCCGTCTCGAACTGACCCGTCCGCCGCTGGACGAGGGGAACGAGGACTGGTCGTACGGCGTCCCGGCCAGCTATCTGCGGGAGTTGGTCGCCTACTGGAAGGACGGCTACGACTGGCGGGCGGCCGAGCGCGCCATCAACGCCTACGAGCACTACCAGGTGGAGGTCGCCGGTGTCCCCGTGCACTTCCTGCGCAAGCCGGGGCGCGGCCCAAGCCCGATCCCGCTGATCCTCACCCACGGCTGGCCGTGGACGTTCTGGCACTGGTCGAAGGTGATCGACCCGCTCGCCGACCCGGCCGCCTTCGGCGGCGACCCCGCCGACGCCTTCGACGTGATCGTGCCGTCCCTGCCCGGCTTCGGTTTCCCCGGCCCGCTCACCGGCTTCCCCGACGTCAACTTCTGGAAGGTATCCGACCTCTGGCACACCCTGATGACCCAGACCCTGGGATACGAGAAGTACGCCGCCGGGGGCTGCGACATCGGCGGGATCGTCACCAGCCAGCTCGGCCACAAGTACGCCGACGAGCTGTACGGCATCCACATCGGCTCGGGGCTGCCCCTCGACTTCTTCACCGGCCCCCGCGCCTGGGACTTCGCCCGGAACCGGCCCCTCACCGACGACCAGCCCGCCGACATCCGCGCCCGCATCATCGAACAGGACCGCCGCTCGGCGACCCACCTGGTGGCGCACATGCTCGACGGCGCCACCCTGGCCCACGGGCTGAGCGACTCACCCGCGGGACTGCTCGCCTGGCTGCTCGAACGCTGGAACGCCTGGAGCGACAACGGCGGCGACCTCGAATCCGTCTTCACCAAGGACGACCTGCTCACCCACGCCACGATCTACTGGGTCAACAACTCCATCGCCACGTCGATGCGGTACTACGCCAACGCCAACCGCTACCCCTGGACCCCCGCCCACGACCGCACCCCGGCCGTCGAGGCCCCGGTCGGCCTCACCTTCGTGACGTACGAGAACCCGCCCGGCGTTCACTCCGCCGCCGACCGCGTCCAGGCGTTCAAGACGGGGCCGCAGTCCCGCTGGTTCCACCACGTCAACGTGAACGCCCACGACCACGGCGGCCACTTCATCCCCTGGGAGAACCCCGACGCCTGGGTCACCGACCTCCGCGGCACCTTCCGCACGCGCAGGCCCTGAGCGCCGGAAGGTCGCTCCCTCCCCGGACGGCAGAATTGACACAGCGGTGATAAAAATCGACACGGTGTAGACTTTTCGATGTGGGAGGACGTCGACTCCCCGCGTGACCGCCGAGGAGGAGCACATGGAGACGCGGAACTGGCTCATCACGGGCGTCAGCACGGGCCTCGGGCGCGCTTTCGCCCGGGCCGCGCTGACAGCCGGGCACACCGTCGTCGGCACCGTCCGCTCGGAGAAGGACCTGCGGGCCTTCGAGGAGCTGGAATCCGAGCGCGCGCACGGCCGCGTCCTGGACGTGACCGACGGCGACGCCGTCACGGCCGTGGTCGCCGAGGTCGAGCGGAGCGTCGGCCCGCTGGACGTCGTCGTCGCGAACGCCGGCTACGGCCTGGAGGGCACCTTCGAGGAGACGCCGCTGGCCGAGGTGCGGCGGCAGTTCGAGGTCAACGTGTTCGGAGCCGTGGCCACCTTGCGGGCCGCGCTGCCCCCCATGCGGCGCCGTCGCCGCGGACACCTGATGGCCGTCACCTCCATGGGCGGGCTCATGGCCGTGCCCGGCATGTCCGCCTACTGCGGCAGCAAATTCGCCCTGGAAGGCATCCTCGAAGCGCTGGGCAAGGAGGTCGCACAGTTCGGGATCCATGTGACGGCGATCGAGCCCGGCTCCTTCCGCACCGACTGGGCCGGACGGTCCATGACGCGCGCCGAGCAGTCCGTCGACGACTACGACGAGCTGTTCACCCCCATCCGCGAAGCGCGGCGGAAGGCCGGCGGGAACCAACTGGGCAACCCGGCCAAGGCCGGAGAGGCGGTCGTGCACATCGCGTCGGTCGACCGGCCGCCCGCCCACCTCGTCCTGGGCTCGGACGCGCTGCGCCTGGTCGCCGCCGCGCGCACGGCCGTCGACGAGGACATCCGCGCATGGGAGACGCTGTCGCGTACGACCGACTTCGCCGAGGGCGCTCAGCTCTGATGCCAGGCCACGAACCCGCCCGAGGCCGCCGGACCGCCGAACGCAAGGGCGATGTCCGGGAGCGCGCCATCCTCGACACCTGCGAGGCACTGCTGGCGACCAAGGGCCACGAGGCCATGACGGTCGCCGACATCGCCCAGGGCGCGGGCATCACCCGCGCCGCGCTGTACTTCTACTTCGGCTCCAAGCAGGAGGTGGTCACCGCGCTCGTGGCCAGAACGGTCGAGCACCTTTGGGAGCGGTCCAGGACCACCGCCCAGGCCGACGAACCGCGCCAGGCCGTCGCGGCGGCCATGCGGCGCACGGTCGAGCTGTGGAACGCGCACGGCCTGGTCATGCGCACCGCGATCGACCTGTCCTTGACCGTGCCGGAGATCGGCGAGCTGTGGAACCACACGGCCGACCTCTTCATCACGGCCATCACGGCCGTCCTGGAACGCGCCGGAATCGCACCGGGCACCGCGCCCCACCAGTCCTCCGCCCTGGCCCGCGCCCTGTGCTGGATGATCGAGCGGACCTTCTACCACGCCTCGCGGGAGTCCCCGGAAAAGCTGCGCGAGGCGTCCGCGACCTGCGAACACATCTGGCTGACCACCGCCGGCCTGACCGCGTGAGCCGTCCGCGGCGACCTCCCGACGATCGAACGGCATGTGCGCACCGGACACTTCGATGTCCTGCTCACCCCCCCAACCGCTGGACCCTGGTCAACCGTTTCGCCGGTCCGCTCATCGACCTGGCGGTGTCGATGAACGCCGGGGTCGTCAACGCCGCCGTGTCCGGCGGCCAGATCCTGGCGACCGGCGTCGGCGGCTCGCGGCGGTGCCCCTACCGCGAGAGGCCGAACTGCTCGCCGCCATCGGCGCGATCGAAGAGGCGTGCCGTGACCGCGGTGTGCCGCTCGCAGCGGCGGCGGTGCGTTTCTCCACGCGCGACCCGCGGATCGCCAGCACCGTCATCGGCACCTCGCGGCCCGAACGGATCGAGCAGACCCTCGCGCTCGACGCGACCGAGGTGCCCGACGCGCTCTGGGACGACGTGGACGCCATCGCCGCGCGCGTCGATCCCGCACACCTGCCCGCCTGGGGCCGACGCGCCGTCATCTCGAAGCCCTCGAAGTCCTCGGAGTCCGATGAGGAGCCCCATGTCCGACCCCCTGCGCGTCCTGCTGTTCGGCTACGGCCTGGCGGGCCGCGTGTTCCACGGCCCGCTGCTCGCCACGAATCCGCACTACACGGTCCGGGCGATCGTCACCTCCGATCCGGCCCGCGCCGCCGCCGCGGCCCGACCACCCGGACGCCCGCGTGGTGGCCGACGCCGACACGGCGTTCGCGGCGGCCGACGGCTACGACCTCGCGGTCGTGGCCACGCCCCACCAGACGCACCTCGAACTTGCCGGGCGCGCTCTGAAGGCGGGTCTGCACGTGGTCGTGGACAAGCCGCTCGCGCTCACCGCCCGTGACGCGCAGGAGCTGGCCGACGCCGCCGACGCCGCGAACCGCGCCCGGTCGGTCTTCCAGAACCGGCGCCGGGACGGCGGCTTCCTCACCCCCGCTTCGGCGCCACCGCGCTCGTGGTGGGCGGTTCGATGACCGGCTCCTGGGATCTGATCAGCTCGGCACTCACCGCGGGGCTCCCCGTCGGCCTCCCGCCGCCGCTGCCCGCGGCCCGGCCGGCCGAAGCCGGGCTGATCGGCGCGGCGCGGTACGCGGCCGAGGTTCCGGAAGACAACGATGCCTCTATTCTCTAGTCAACGAGCCGAGAGGGAGACCACCGTGGCCGGCGCGCCGCTCACCACCGCACCACCGACCATGAAACAGGTCGCCGCCCTCGCCGAGGCCAGCGCGATGACCGTGTCCCGCGTCCTGCGCGGCGACACCGGGGTGTCGGCGGACAGACGCGCATGCGTCGAGGCCGCGGTACGGCAGCTCGGCTACCGGCCCAACGCTCTGGCCCGCAACTTCCGGCACGGACAGGGCACCGGCACCATCGGCCTGATCGTCACGAACCTCGCCAACCCCTCCTGCGCCCGGCTCGCGCTCGGCATCGAGGCGGCGGTCGCCGAGGAGGGACTGCGGGTGATGATCACCAACACGGCCGGTGACGCGGGCCGCGAGCGCGACGCCGTCCGGCACTTCTCCGCGCGCCGGGTCGACGGCGTGATCCTCGTCCCGGCGGGGGCCGACCAGGCGTATCTGGCCGAGGAGTTGCCCACCTCCCCGCCCGTGGTCACCGTCGCCCGGCCCCCGGCCGGATTCGAGGCGGACTGCGTCCTGGTCGACGACTTCGGCGGCGCGTACGCGGCGATCAGCCGACTGCTGGCGGCAGGACACCGCAGGATCGGCTTCCTCGGCAACCCGCCCTCGGTGTACACCGGTTCCGAGCGCTACCGCGGCTACAGCGCGGCCCTCCTCAAGGCGGGCATCGACCCCGACGACGCCCTGGTCAAGCGCGGCCAGGAGGATCTCGCCTCCGCCGAGGCGGCTGCCGCCGAACTGCTCGCGCTGCCCGAGCCGCCCACCGCGGTGTTCTGCACCGACAACCGCAACACCCTGGGCGCCTACCGGGCGTTGCGGCACCACGGCGCCAGCGCGACGCTCGCGGGGTTCGACGGCTTCGACCTCGCCGACGTGCTCAGCGTGCCCGTGCTGGTGGTGGACCACGACCCCGACGAGATCGGACGCCGCGCCGCCCAGTTGCTCGGCGAGCGCCTGGCCCGCCAGGGCGCCGGAGCGCTGCCGCCGCGCCGGGTCGTGGTGCGCACCACGATCATCGCCCACGGGGAGGACCGCGGCCCGGACCGGGACGTGTCCTAGCCGCGCGCCACGGACAACGCGCCCCGGAAGCAGGCGCGTTGCCCGTCCGGAGCCTCGCGGTCCCCGAGCCCCGCCTCCACCGCGCCACGTCCGTCAGCCACTCGACCCGGCCGCCCACCACACCCCGGAGCCCGTACATGCACGACGACCGCAGCCTCATCGAGTCCCGCCTGGAACGCGTCCTCAACGAGCGCGTCCGCCCCGCGGTCTACGGGGAGCGGGTGCCGCTGACCGTCGGCATCTGGGACGCGCCCGACGAGCCGGTCCCGGTGGCCGAAGGCATCGCCGCGGCCCGCAGGCCGATCGCGCCCGGCGAGCCGTGGGGTCCGCCATGGGGAACGAGCTGGCTCACCGTCAGCGGTACCGTGCCCGAGGAGTGGGCGGGCCGCACCGTCGAGGCGCTGCTGGACCTCGGCTTCGAGCGGGACACCCCCGGCTTCCAGTGCGAGGGCCTGGTCTACCGGCCGGACGGCACCCCGGTGAAGGGCCTCAACCCGCGCAATCAGTGGGTGCGCGTCGGCGACCCCGTCACCGGCGGTGAGCGGATCCTGCTGCACGTCGAGGCCGCCTCCAACCCGATCGTGCTGGACAACCCGCCCTTCCGCCCGACCGCTTTGGGCGACAAGGCGACGGCGGGCCGCGCGCCGCAGTACGTCCTGGGCCGGATGGACCTGGCCGTGCTGGACCGCACGGTCTGGGAGCTCGTGCAGGACCTCGAAGTGCTGGGCGAGCTGATGCCGGAGCTGCCCGCCGACTCGGCCCGCCGCTGGGACATCCTGCGCGCGGTGGAACGGGCGCTCGACGCGATCGACCTCCAGGACGTGGGCGGCACCGCCGAGGCGGCCCGAGCCCTGCTGGCCGACGTGCTGGCCGCGCCCGCGCACGCGTCGGCCCACCGGATCAGCGCGGTGGGCCACGCGCACATCGACTCCGCGTGGCTGTGGCCGCTGCGCGAGACCGTCCGCAAGGTGGCCCGGACCACCGCGAACATGACGGCCCTGATCGAGGACGAGCCCGACTTCGTCTACACCATGTCCCAGGCGCAGCAGTACGCCTGGATCAAGGAGCACCGCCCCGAGGTCTACGCCCGGGTCCGACAGGCCGTCGCCGACGGGCGGTTCGTGCCCACCGGCGGAATGTGGGTCGAGTCGGACACGAACATGCCCGGCTCCGAGGCGATGGCCCGTCAGTTCGTGCACGGCAAGAGGTTCTTCCTGGACGAGTTCGGCATCGAGAGCGACGAGGTGTGGCTGCCGGACACCTTCGGCTTCGCGGCCGGGCTGCCGCAGATCATCCGGGCGTCCGGGTCGAGTTCGCTGCTGACCCAGAAGATCTCCTGGAGCCGCACCAACTCCTTCCCGCACCACACCTTCGCCTGGGAAGGCATCGACGGCAGCCGGGTCTTCACGCACTTCCCGCCGATGGACACCTACAACGCGGGCCTGGAAGGCCGCGAAGTCGCCCACGCCGCACGCAACTTCAGGGAGAAGGGCATGGCCGGGCGGTCGCTGGCGCCGACCGGGCTGGGCGACGGCGGCGGTGGCACGACCCGCGAGATGATCGCCAAGGCCGCCCGGCTGCGCGACCTGGAGGGTTCGGCCCGGGTGGAGTGGGAGTCCCCGGCGGAGTTCTTCGCCAAGGCCCGCGCCGAGTACCCCGAACCGCCTGTCTGGGTCGGGGAGTTGTACCTCGAATTGCACCGCGGCACGTTGACCAGCCAGGCCGGCACCAAGCAGGGCAACCGCCGCAGCGAGCACCTGCTGCGCGAGGCGGAGCTGTGGTCCGCGACCGCCGCCGTACGGGTAGGACTGCCCTACCCGTACGAGGAGTTGGACCGGATCTGGAAGACGGTGCTGCTGCACCAGTTCCACGACATCCTGCCCGGCTCGTCCATCGCGTGGGTGCACCGCGAGGCCGAGGCGACGTACGCGGCCCTCGCGGTGGAGCTGCGGTCGATCATCGACGCCGCCCAACTCGCCCTGGCCGGTGGGCCGTCGCGGGAGGGGGACCAGGAGGGAGAGGGGGCCCTGGTCTTCAACGCGGCCCCGCACGCCCGCGGCGGTGTCCCGGCAGGAGGCGCCGCGCCCGTCGCCGACCCCGGCGTCGACGGGACGGTCACCGCTTCGGCCCGCCCCGGCGGCGGCCACGTACTGGACAACGGCCTGCTGCGGGTCGAGATCGACGACCGCGGCCTGGTGGTGTCGGTCCACGACCTCGCCGCGGACCGCGAGACCCTCGCCGAGGGACGCCCGGCCAACCTGCTCCAACTCCACCCCGACTTCCCCACCATGTGGGACGCCTGGGACGTGGACGCGTACTACCGCAACACCGTCACCGACCTGACCGCCGCCGACCGCGTCGAGGTGACCGCCGCGACGGCCCACGCCGTCACCGTCCGGGTCGAGCGCTCGTTCGGCCACTCGCGCGCCGTGCAGGACCTCACCCTCACCGCCGGGCACAAGCGCCTGGACGTCTCCACCGAGGTCGACTGGCGCGAGACGGAGAAGTTCCTGAAGGTGGCCTTCCCGCTGGACGTCCACGCCGACCGCTACGCGGCCGAGACCCAGTTCGGCCACGTCTATCGGCCCACCCACACCAACACCAGTTGGGACGCCGCCCGTTTCGAGGCGTGCAACCACCGATTCCTGCACCTCGCGGAGCCCGGCTGGGGCGTGGCCCTGGTCACCGACTCCACCTACGGCCACGACGTCACCCGCTCCACGAGCGGCAGCGCCCCCGGCGCCGCCGTCACCGTGCGCCTGTCCCTGCTGCGCGCGCCCCGCTTCCCCGACCCGCGGACGGACCAGGGCGTGCACCGCTTCCGCTACGCCCTGCTTCCCGGCGCGTCCATCGGCGACGCCGTCCGCGAGGGGTACGCCATCCACCTGCCCGAGCGCCGCGTGCCGGGCGCCGCCGCGGTCGAACCGCTGGCGACGGTCGGCCACGAGGGCGTCGTCGTCAGCGCCGTGAAGCTCGCCGACGACGCGAGCGGCGACATCGTCGTACGTCTCTACGAAGCCAACGGCGCCCGGACCCGCACCACCCTCACGCCCGGCTTCGCCCTCCACACCGCCACCCCCTGCGACCTGCTGGAACGCCCCCTGACCGACCAGCCGCCCGCCGAGATCCGCGACGGTGCCGTGGACCTGCGCCTGCGACCGTTCGAGATCGTCACGCTGCGCCTGACCCCCTCGACGGACACCGCGCCGCCCCTGGCCGAGCACTGACCCGCCCGTCGTCGGCACCGCCCGCTGTCGGCTTGCGCTTTACGCCGCGTCAACTTCTACGGTCGTCCATGTGGCCGGAACGACCGGCCGGCGAGGGGAGGCAGGGCGATGGCCTGGTCGATCGCGGACGTGGCCCGGCTGTCCGGAGTGACGTCCCGGACGCTGCGGTACTACGACGAGATCGGTCTGCTGCCCCCTGCGGGGACCGGCCGCAACGGGCACCGCTCCTACGAGCAGCGGGATCTGCTGCGGCTGCAACAGATCCTGCTGATGCGGGAGTTGGGCCTGGGCCTGCGGGACATCGCGGCGGTCCTCGACAGGCACGCGGACCGGGTGGCCGTGCTCCGGGAGCACCACCGGCGTCTGCTGGCGGAGCGGAACCGGCTCGACACCCTGGTCCGCACGGTCGGCCGCACCATCGCGGAGTTGGAGGAAGGAAAGGACGGGGACGACATGGCGGAGATCAACAGGCCGGAGAATCTGTTCGAGGGCTTCGACGCCTCGCGCTACGAGGACGAGGCGCGCGAGCGGTGGCCGCGCGAGTACGAGCGGTCCCGGCGGATCGCCGGCCCGCTCACGGCCGAGGACCAGGAGCGGACGCAGCGCGAGATCACGGCGCGGATGGTCCGCATGGCCGATTTCATGGCGGTTGGCACGCCAGTGGCCGACCCGGCGGTGCAGGCCGAGACGGATGCCCACTACCAATGGCTGTGCGGGTTCTGGACCCCCAGCGCGACCGCGTACAAGGGACTGGGGCAGATGTTCACCGACGACCCGCGCTTCCGTTCGGCGTACGACAAGATCGCGGCCGGGCTGGCGGAGTACCAGCGCGACGCGATGGCGGTCTACGCCGACGCCCGGCTGAGCTGACCCACCGCTGACGCCCGTCGGGCACGCGGTCGTCGCCGCTGTCACCCGCTCAGCGCGCGCCGGGCTTCAGACGGCTCGCGCGGGACTCCAGGAAGCGGCGCTCGGTGAGGCTGGCCGTGCCGCGCGCGGCCAGAAGATAGTGCTCGCGGGCGGCCGGGAGGTCGCCGGAGCGCTCCAGGAGATGGGCGCGGACGACATGGAGCCGGTGGTGGCCCTCGACGCGGGCGTCGTCGTCCAAGGTGGCCAGCAGGTCGAGCCCGGCCCGCGGCCCCTGGATCTCGGCGAGGGCGACGGCGCGGTTGAGGGTGACCATCGGGTTGGGCGCGATCCGCTCCAGGATCTTGTACAGGGTGTGCACCTGGTGCCAGTCGGTGTCCTCGGTGCGCTCCGCGGCGGCGTGCGTCGCGGCGATGGCAGCCTGGAGCTGATACGGCCCGAGCGCCGAGCGGGCCATGGCCGTACTGATCAAAGCGGTGCCCTCGGCGATCAGGTCGGCGTCCCAGAGCGTACGGTCCTGCTCGTCCAGCGGGATCAGGTCGCCGCCGGGCCCGGTCCTGGCGGCGCGGCGCGCGTCGGTGAGGAGCATGAGGGCGAGCAGGCCGGCGACCTCGCCGTCGTCGGGCAGCAGCCGATCGACCACACGGGTCAGCCGGATCGCCTCGCGGGCGAGGTCGGCGCGGTGCAGCGCGGCCCCGGAAGTCGCGGTGTAGCCCTCGTTGAAGATCAGGTACAGCACGTGCAGGACGACCCGCAGCCGTTCCTCGCGCTCGCGTGCCTCGGGCAGGGTGAAGCGGCTTCCCGCCGCCTTGATCCGCTGCTTGGCCCGGCTGATCCGTACGGCCATGGTGGCCTCGGGCACCAGGAACGCGTGGGCGATCTCCGCCGTGGTCAGACCGCCGACCGCGCGCAGGGTCAGGGCGGTCTGCGAGCCGGGCGTCAGCGCCGGGTGGCAGCACAGGAACAGCAGTATCAGGGTGTCGTCACCCTCCGGCGCGCCGTCCTCGCCGGGACCCGGGCTGACGCCCGCCTCCCGCTCGGGGGACTGGGCCGCCGCGGCCGTCTCCCGCGCCTTGCGGGCGTGGTCGCTGCGGATCTGGTCGATCAGCCGACGGGAGGCAGCGGTGATCAGCCAGCCGCGCGGATGGTCCGGCACACCGTCGGCCGGCCACTTCACGGCCGCGGCGAGCACCGCCTCCTGCACGGCGTCCTCGCACTCCTCGAACTGGCCGTGCCTGCGGACCAGCACACCGAGGACCTGCGGCGTCAGCTCGCGCAGCAGGTCCTCGGTCACGGTGTCGGTGCTCACATCTCCAATTGTCCACCGGAGAACATCACCTGGCGCACCTCGATGCCCAGCCCCTCCACCTTCGCGTCGGGGATCATCGCGGCGAGCTCCAGAGCGCGCTCGCGGTTCTCGCAGTCGACCAGGTAGAAGCCGCCGAGGTACTCCTTGGTCTCCAGGTACGGCCCGTCGGTGACGACCCGCTGCCCGTCGCGGACCCGCACGACGGCGCTCTGCGAGATGTCGGCCAGGCCCTGGGTGAGGATCATCTCGCCCGACTCGGTGACCGTGTTGATGAAGGCGTCGTGGCCGCCCATGACCTCGTTGCGCTCCTCCTCGGTCAGCGCGTTCCACACCGCCGGGTTCATGTGCATGATCAGCAGAAACTTCATCGCCACTCCTCTGTCCCGCGTGGACGCCGTCCGCCGATGTCCTGCTCGGACGTCCCGCGCGTATGTCGTACGTGTGTGCCGTACGCCGAACCCCTTCCGGGTCCGTGCACCACACGGTCGGAGCCGCGGACGGCTTCTTGACATCGGCGGCGCATCGAATTCCGGCCCGTTCCGATCCGTGCCGATACGTTTCGATCCGTGCCGATCCGCTCCAATACGGCCCGCTCCGAAAAATTCTTCCAGCCGGACCTCAAGAAGCCCGTCGCCGCTCCGACCGGTGCGGGAAAGAGACCCGACACGGCGGAGGAGCGGACATGCCGGACAACGGGGATACGGGCGCGCCGGGCGGACCGGCGCGAGTGGCTGGGCCCGACCCTGCTCGCCCTGCCGACGCTGCTGGTGGCGACGGACATGACCTCGCTGTTCCTCGCGCTGCCCCGAGTGACCGCCGACCTCGGCGCGAGCGGTGTCCAGCAGCGGATGTCGGGCGCGCCGCCCGACGCGGTCCCCGCCGCCGTCGGCCGTACGCTCGCCGGTGCCACCGCCGCCAGTGACCGGCTCCCGCCCGGTCCGGCCGCCGAGCCGGTGCGCACGGCCAGGTCGCCCTTCACTGCCGGGGTGAACCTCACCGGAGTCAGCGCGACCGGGGTTGACGTACGGCGGGCGCGGTCATCTAAGCTCCATTGAGTTCACAAGGACACTCATCGTTCATGTCCTTGAATTCGCCGGTGAGTGGGCGTCCCGTACGCGCCACCCGCGCGTCACCCGCATCAAGAGCCGAGAGCCGAGCCGTACCGACGCCACCACCGGCCGTCCATGCCCGCAGCGCACCTAGCACGCACGGCACTTGGAGACTCCGATGGACCGACGCCACTTCCTGATCGGCGGTGCGGCACTCGCCGCGACCGCCACCGCGACCGCGATCCCCGCCACCGCCCGCGCCGCGGCCTCTGCCGCCGCCCCGCCCTCCCCGGTGCTGCCCTCCAGGGCGGCCGTCGTCACCGCACTGCGCCGCGTCGCCGACCACTGGATCGGCGCCCACACCGACCCCGGCAACAACCAGTGGGCCAACGCCACCTTCTTCAGCGGCCTGACCGCCCTGTACCGGCTGACGTCCGACACCCGCTATCTGGCCTATGCGCGCTCCTGGGCCGAGCGGAACAACTACGGCCTCAACGGCGGCACGACCACCCGCAACGCGGACAACCAGTGCGCGGGCCAGGTGTATCTGGACCTGTACGAGATCGAACCCGACCCGGCGAAGCTGACCGCGATCGAGACCTGCCTGCACCGCATGGTCTACACCGACCAGGCCGGCAAGGACGACGACTGGTGGTGGGACGACGCGCTGCACATGGCGATGTCGCCCTTCGCCCGCCTGGGCGCGCTGCGCGGTGACGCGAACTACCACCGCAAGCTGCACGACCTGTACCGGCACACCAAGTCGGCCGAGGGCGGCCCCGGTCTCCACGACCCGGCCACCGGGCTGTGGTACCGCGACAAGAACTTCCTGCCCGGCGGCATTCTCTCGCCCTCGGGCAAGCCCGTGCTGTGGTCGCGCGGCAACGGCTGGGTCGCCGCCGCGCACACCAAGACCCTCAAGGCGCTGCCCGCCGATCAGGCCGACACCGCCGAATACCGCGCCACGCTCAAGGAGTTGGTACGGGCGGTCGCCGCGGTGCAGCGCTCCGACGGCTTCTGGAACGTCAACCTCGCCGACCCCGCGCACTTCCCCGGCCCCGAAACGAGTGGAACCGTTTTCTTCGCCTACGGCACCGCGTACGCGGTACGCGCGGGACTCGTCGACCGGGCCACGTACCTGCCGGTCGCCGCGCGCGCCTGGAACGGCCTGCTGGCCACGGCGGTTCACCCCGACGGCATCCTCGGCTGGATCCAGAAGGTCGGCGACCGGCCGGACTCCAGCCAGCCCGTGACGTACGACAGCACGGCCGACTTCGGCGTCGGCGGATTCCTGCTCGCCGGGACCGAACTCGCGGCGCTCGCCACCTGATCGCGAGCCGGGTTCGGCCAACTCCCGCACCGCGCAGGGGCTTGACGGGGGTATTAGTCCGTACCTATGGTCTGCGGTCAGTCAAGTGTTCAGAAATGCAAGCTCGGTTCACACTCAGGAACGCCATGGTGCACACCGGGGAACACGCGCTCACCAACGCGCTCACCCGGGAACGCGCCCGCTCACGAACAGCCCCCCACTCAAGATCGGATGGTCACCGCATGGCAGGCACCCCCACGCCCTCGCCCGCGCGCCACCGCCGCCGCGTACGGCGCCCCGTTCTGCTGGTCACCGCCGCCTGTGCGGCCGCGGCCCTTGTAACCGGTTTCTCCGCCTGGCCCGGAGGCGCCCAGCGCGCCAGCGCCGCACCGGCCGCCTTCGTCCACCCCGGAGTGACCGTCTCCGCCGCCCAACTCGACTTCGCCCGCGCCAAGGTGCAGGCCAACGCCGAGCCGTGGAAGAGCGCGTACAACCAGATGATGGCCAGCTCGTACGCCTCGCTGACCCGTACGCCCAAGCCGCGCGCGAACGTCGAGTGCGGCTCCTACTCCAACCCCAACAACGGCTGCACGGACGAGCGCGAGGACGCGATCGCGGCCTACACCGACGCGCTGGCCTGGTACTTCACCCGTGACGCGCGCTACGCGCAGGAGTCCATCAAGCTGATGGACGCGTGGTCGGCGACGATCACCCAGCACACCAACAGCAACGCCCCGTTGCAGACCGGCTGGGCGGGCTCGTCGTGGCCCAAGGCCGCCGACATCATCAAGTCGACCTACACCGGCGGCTGGCCGAACGCCGGGCGCTTCGGCACCATGCTCCGCAACGTCTACCTGCCCGAGATCATCAACGGCTCGAACAGCAACGGCAACTGGGAGCTGTCGATGATGGAGGCCGCCGTCGGCATCTCCGTCTTCCTCGACGACAAGACCGACTACGACAAGGCGATGGCCAAGTTCCGCACCCGCGCCGCGGCCTATGTCTACATCGCCGCGGACGGGGCGCTCCCCAAGACGGTGCCGAGCCAGAACCTCGACACCAAGGCCAAGATCGTCAGCTACTGGCAGGGGCAGTCCACCTTCGTCGACGGGCTGACCCAGGAGACCTGCCGCGACTTCACGCACACCGGATACGGCATCTCCGCGATCTCGCACATCGCCGAGACCAGCCGCATCCAGGGCGACGACCTGTACGGCACGGACATCGGCGAGCGGCTGCGGCAGGCGCTCGGCTTCCAGTCCAAGTACGAACTTGGCACGGCGCCGCCGAGCTGGCTGTGCAATGGCAGTGTCAACCGCGGCCTCGGCCCGATCACCGAGACCGGCTACAACGCGCTGCACACCCGGCGCGGGGTCGCGATGACCAACACGCAGACCCTCACGCAGAACAACCGGCCCGCCGGTTCCAACAACCTTTTCGTGGCCTGGGAGACCCTTACGAACGCCGAGAACCCCAACTGACCCACGCGGACGGCGAATCACGCGAGGGCCGCGCACCCCACCGGGCTGCGCGGCCCTCGTCGCGCGCTCTGCGCGGAGCCCCGCGGCCACGGCGTCCGGCAAGCGCCTGACGGACACCGGATGTTCGGCCCCGGCAGCGGCGGCCGACAGTGTCGCCGAGAGCGAAAACCGGAGGGAATCACGCGGCGCGGTGCGTACCGTCTGCCGGATGACTCTCTCTTACGACACGGCGGGCGACGGCCCCGCACTGGTATTCCTGCACGCCGGGGTCTGCGACCGGCGGATGTGGGACCCGCAATGGCAGCCGCTGGCCGACGCCGGTTACCGCGTCATCCGCTGCGACCTGCGCGGCTTCGGCCGGACCCCCGCGCCGGACGCGCCGTACAACAACGCCGACGACGTGATCGGACTCCTCGACACGCTCGGCATCGGTCAGGCGGCGCTCGTCGGCGCCTCCTACGGCGGCAAGACCTCGCTGGAGATCGCCGCGCGCCACCCCGAGCGGGTCGGCGCGATGGTGCTGCTGTGCCCGGGATTGGCCGGGCACGAAGCCTCCGCCGAACTCGACGCGCTGGACGAACGCGAGGAGGCGCTGCTGGAGGCGGGCGACCTCGCGGGCGCCGTCGAGCTGATGGTCGAGACCTGGATCGGCCCCGAGGGCGACGAGGCCGCCCGGCGGGCCGTACGCGTCCAGCAGCGGAACGCCTACGAAGTACAGCTCGCCGCCGGGGAGTTCGACCAGCTCCGCCCGCCGTACGACCTCGCGGCGGTACGGGCGCCGTCCCTCGTCGTCTCCGGCGCCCACGACCTGGCGGACTTCCGGCAGATCGCCGCCCGGCTGCCCGGACTGCTCGCCGACGCCGGCCACCTCGAACTGCCCTGGGCCGGACACCTGCCCAGCATGGAACGGCCCGCCGCCGTCACCCACCTGCTGAAGGACTTCCTGGGGGAGCGGTGGAGCGAGACCCCGCGCGCGCGGCTCAGGTGACGCCGAAGGTCACCCGGTAGTCGCACCGCCCCTTGCACGACATCGTCGCCGCGTCGTCGAAGGCGTACGAATAGGCGTACGGCGCGGCCTTCTTGAACACCTGCGTGTAGTCCACCGGCCACTTCGACGGCACGCAGTTCTCCCGCCCGGCCCACGCGCCTTGGCAGCAGTAGGTGTCCCCGCCGAAGGCCGCGCACGGCGGCTTGCAGCCGACGACCCGGCCGCCCGACATGGCCCGCATGGCGCTGGGGCAGTCCACCGGCTTGGTGCACGCGCCCTTGTAGCAGCCCGTCGCACTCACCGGATCGGCGGTCACGGTGTGCGAGATGTTGATGTACATCGGCAGATTCGCGCCGTCGACCATGCTCACGTCGTAGAAGTCGAGCCCGGCGTACGCGTCGAAGGTGAACTCACCCAGTGTGGTGGGCGGGTTGGCGCCCGAGCACTGCGACGTGCAGTCCCCGGTCAGGCACGCGCCCTGGCCGCCGGACGTGCAGCCGGTACGGCCCCAGATCCGGCCGCCCCATTTGTTGCCCACGGTGAGGGACGTGCTCTGCCCCGGCCGCAGCTCCCGGCCGTTCGGATACGCGGCGGTGCCGGTGACGATCGCCCACACCGTCTCCTGCGTGCGGTTGACGACGGTGATCGTCCGCCCGCCGCCCGAACCGGCCCCGGCCGCCGCTGACTTCGGCGCGGACGGCTTCGGCGGCGACGGCTTGGGACTCGGCCGCTGCGACGGGCGCGCGGTCGCCGACGGCGAGGCGGACGCGCGGGTCGCGGCCGCGGACGCCGTCGGCGACCCGGACATGGTCGGGGCCG
Source organism: Streptomyces sp. NPDC088197 (assembly GCF_044741185.1). Lineage (NCBI taxonomy): Bacteria > Bacillati > Actinomycetota > Actinomycetes > Kitasatosporales > Streptomycetaceae > Streptomyces > Streptomyces sp. NPDC088197. Next base: position 74,615 of record NZ_JBIUSD010000022.1, on the reverse strand, counting down.
CCGGAGCCGAAGCCGCGGCCTGGCGGGTCACCGCCTCCGTACTCGCGGACCCGTCACCGCCCGGCGAGGACGGCCAGTAGTAGACCACCCCGCTCGCGACCACGGCGGCCACGACCAGCCCCCACCAGCCCCGTACGGATCTCGTCCGCCGCCTGCGTCCCATCGTGCCGCCTCCAGCCGTGCCACGTGCATCGGTACACGTCGGAGACCCCGTGGGACGCGGCCGGATAACACAAACCGTCCGGCGACGGCATGGCGAAGGGCGGGAACACCCCCGTGGCTCCCGCCCCTGTCATTCGGACCGCAACCGCCGTCGCGCCCCGGCCGTCCGGCCGAGGCGCGGAGGAAGGGCCGGCGCCTGCCGTCCGGGATTCCGCTAGGTCTCGTCGTCGTGGAACGGGAGCCAGTTGGCGCGGCGGCGGGCCGCCTTCGGCTTGTTGAGGTGCATGATCGGTTCCTGTCTGTCGGCGAACCGTCCGTGGACCGCCCTCATGGGCGACGGACGGGCCGCCCCGTGGCCGGGGTCCGCGGGTGGCGGGTCCGACCTGGGGCATGCACAGGCAAGCCTGCCGGTCACGGCGCCTGCCTGTCGTTAGCAGCCGGTCGCCTGACGACTTGGCAATGCGTCCACAACGGCCGGAGCCACCCTAGGAACCCGCACCCGGACGTACGGACCGCTGGCGGTGGTCGGTGGGCGCCGCCCCGTGGACGGCGCGGTAGGCGCGGCTGAAGTCCGCCGCCCGCGGAAAGCCCCAGCGGGCCGCGATGAGATGGATCGGCGTCTCCAGCAGCGCCGGATCGGCCAGGTCGCGGCGTGCGCCCTCCAGCCGCAGGCGGCGTATGTACGAGGCGACCGTCTCGTCCTCCGCCTGGAAGAGCCGGTGCAGGTAACTGCGCGAAATGTGGTGCACCGCGGCGATATGACGAGGCGTCAGCTCTGGGTCGTGGAGATTCTGCCGGATGAAGGACTTCACCCGCAAGGTGAGCGCCCGGGTCCGCGTCTCCGGTGTCAGCGCCGCCTCGGCGTCCAGGGCGTTCGCGAGGAGCGCCGCCACCAGGTCGACCAGCACGGCGCCCAGCCGAGGACCGTCGGAGGGCGCGTACGGCACGGTGTCCGCGGCGAGCTGGGTGAGGAACTGCGCGAGCAGCGCGCCCACGCCCTCGCGTCCGGTGATGTGCCGCCCGATCACCTTGTCCAGCCGGTGCTGCGGAAGCGGCAGCAGCACCTTGGGGATCTCGACGCCCACCGAGGAGATCGACCCGTGCCCGGTCCAGATCTCGTACGGCCGCGAGGAGTCGTTGGTGTGGATGTCGAACGCGCCGTAGGAGTTCTCCTCCCGGCCCCACGACACCCCGGCCTCACCGCTCAGCAGGAGCGAGAGGTGGTAGACCTCGGGGTCCGACTGCCGGATCAGCTTCGGCGTGCGCAGGAAGACCAGCTGCTCGAAGGTCGCGGGCCAGATCGACACCGCGCCCAGCCCGATCAGCCGCTGATGCGCCTTGAAGTCGGCCGCGCACTCGCTCTCCAGCCGCATCGGGGCGTGCGTACGGTTCATGCACTCGCGCCAGGCGTCGAATCGGTCCTCGACCGCCAGGTCCTCGCTGCGGAAGACCGTCTCCGCCAGCATCGCCACACCCACTTCCGCACCGCGACATCGCGCCGCCGACGTGGTGCCCGCCCCGGCCGTCCCGGAAAGCGGAACGTACGGCGCCGCGTCGGCGACCCCGGTGAGTTTGCCATGCGCCCCGGCGAGCCCCGCACGGCACCCGGCCGGGCCGCCGCCCCGGCACACCCTCCGGTCAGGTCCTTCGCGCGTCACCGCGCCGGACGCGGTGCCCGTACTCGGCGATCAGCGGGTCGAGGTCCGGCTCACCGAATTCGGCGATCAGCGCGCGGAACGCGACCACCTTGTCCGGGCCGAACCGCGCCACCTTCCCGGCGTACGCGGCGGCGTCCAGGAACTTCGGCGGGCTCGACTTCGAATGGAACTTGTCCGCGTACATCACCAGCCGCTCCTCGACGGACTCGGCGACGTACTCACCGGGCGGGATGGGCAGCCGCTGTCGCTCGATGTCGGCGCGCGTCAGCCCGACGCCGGTGTGGTGGGAGGCGAAACGGCACAGCTCCTCCGGCAGGCCCTCCGCGCGCAGCAGCTCGTGGCCGAGCACACCGTGCCGGACGTACGCGTCGTCGCCCAGCCGGTAGACACCGATGTCGTGCAGGAGCGCACCGGTCTCGACGAGCCCGGTGTCCACCGGCTCGGGCGAACGCGCGGCCAGGTCGAGGGCGATCCGCGCCACGATCTCGCAGTGGGTGCGGACGAGGGACAGGGACTCACGGGTCGGAGCGTACTTCTCGTGCAGCGCGCGCACGCTCTCGGCGGTGGGAAGAATCACTTCCGCAGCGTATGACCCGACACCCCGCGCCGGGGGCCCGCGGGCGGCCGTACGGAGTGCGATGCTCTGCTGATGACCACAGAACCGGACGCGGCGCGGCGAGCACGACGACACGGGGCACCGCCGTGCTGAACGTCCTGAACTGGCTCCGCACCCGCGACGCGGACCTGTCCGCGCTGCGCCGCGCCGGACGCGCAGCGATCGTCATGCCCGCCCTGTTCGCCCTGTGCGACAAGGTCGTCGGCAACCCGGCCATGGCCACCTTCGCCTCGTTCGGCGCGCTGTCCGGCCTGCTCTTCGTCGACTTCAGCGGCGCCATGGGCCAACGGCTCGCCGCGCAGACCGGTCTGGTGGCGGCGGGCGCGGTCCTGGTCACCGTCGGGACGCTCGCCTCGCGGACGGCGTGGCTGGCCGTCCTGGTCACCCTCGTCGTCGGCTTCCTCGTGCTGTTCGCCGGGGTCGTCAGCTCGGTGCTGGCCAGCGCCTCGACCGCGCTGCTGGTCGCCTTCGTGCTGCCGGTGACGCTGCCCGCCCCGGTGAGCGCGCTGCCCGACCGGCTCGCGGGCTGGCTGCTGGCCGGCGCGGCGTCGGTGATCGCCGTCGGCCTGCTGTGGCCCGCGCCCCGGCGCGAACCGCTGCGGCTGGCCACCGCCACGGCGTGCGCGCTGCTGGCCCGGCGGCTGCGCTCCGAGGTCGACTGCGTCCGCGGCGGCTTCGGACCGGTCGGCGCGGCCGAGTACCGGGCGCTGTCCGACGAGGCGGGCACCGCCGTCGCCGCGCTGCGCACCTCGTTCTTCGGGACGCCGTACCGCCCCACGGGGCTGTCCACGTCGGCGCGCACGCTGGTCCGGCTGGTCGACCAGGTGGTGTGGCTCGACGCGATCTTGGAGCGCATGCCGCTCGACGAGGAGCCCGGGCCGACGGACGCGGTCGTCTGCGACGTGAAGGTGGCCGCCGCGACCCTGCTCGAACACGGCGCGGCCAGCCTGGAGTCGGTCTCCGACAGCTCCGCGGAGCTGGAGCGGGACCTGCGGCGGCTGGAGGCCGCCCGCGAGGCGATGGAGACGGCCGTCACCGGCGATCTGCCGCTGCACCGGCCCCGGACGACGAAGTCAGGCTCCGCCGGCGCGCCGGGCCCGTCCGGCGCGCCCGACACCCCTGCCGCCGACGACGCCATGGCCGGAATCCTCGGCGCCCTCGAACCGAGCTTCCGCGCCCAGGAGATGAGCTTCGCGATCTCCGCCATGGCCACCAACATCGGCCTCACCGTCGCCGCCCTGCGCCGCGGCTGGTGGGACCACGTCCTGGGCCGCGGGCCCTCGGGCGTGCCGTCCTTCCTGTCCTCCGCGCAGGAACGCGCCGGGGCCCACGTCGAGCGCCACTCCGTCTGGCTGCACAACAGCGTCCGCGGCGCCATCGCGCTCGCCCTGGCCGTCCTGCTCGCCGAGTCGACCGGAGTCCAGCACTCGTTCTGGGTCGTCCTCGGCACCCTCGCGGTGCTGCGCTCCAACGCCCTGAGCACCGGCCAGAACGCGCTGCGCGGCCTGCTCGGCACGGGCGTCGGCTTCGTCATCGGCGGCGGCATCGTCTACGGCGTCGGCACCCACACCACCGCCCTGTGGCTGCTGCTGCCCTTCGCCGTGGCCTTCGCGGGACTCGCGCCCGCCGCCATCTCCTTCGCCGCCGGACAGGCCGGATTCACCACCGTCCTGCTCATCCTCTACAACATCATCGAGCCCGCGGGCTGGCAGATCGGGCTCGTCCGCGTCGAGGACGTCGCCCTCGGCTGCGGGGTCTCCCTGGTGGCCGGGGCGCTGTTCTGGCCACGCGGGGCAGGACGCGCCCTCGGCCAGGCACTGGCCGACGCCTACGAGGAAGGCGCCCACTATCTGCGCGGCGCCATCCAGTACGGCGTCGCCCGCTGCGACGCCGCCGCCCCCGCGCCCGCCACCCCGCAGGACGAGCGGCGCCGGGCCGCCGCCGCCTCGCGCCGCCTCGACGACGCCTTCCGCGGCTTCCTCGCCGAGCGCGGCACCAAGCACATCCCGCTGGCCGACGTGACGACCCTCATCACCGGCGTCGCCGCACTGCGGCTCACCTCCGACGCGATCCTCGACCTGTGGGAGCGCGAGACCGTCACCTCGCAGGAGGACAGGACGGCGGCCCGCGGCGAGATCCTCTACGCGGGCACCTTGCTGGTCGACTGGTACGAGGCCGCCGCGCGGGCCCTCGCGGGCTCCGGCGCCGTCCCCGACCGTGCCGCCCGCGACGAGGCCGCGGACGGGCGGCTGCTCGACGCCGTACGCCGCGACCTCACCGCCGACGACGGGCGCGGCACCTCCACCGCCGTCAAGATGATCTGGACCTTCGACCACATCGACGCGGCCCGCCGCCTCCAGGCGGGCATCCTGCGCCCGGCGCGGGCCGCCGCGACCCTGCGACAGGGCCGCGGCCCGTTCGGCCCGCGTCCGGCGCTGCGGGTCAGGTCGTCGCGGGCGTGAGGCTCAGGTCGAGCCGCTGCGGACCGCGGACGAACACCCCGCTGTCCGGGGCCGGCGTCCCGTCGGCGAAACCCATCTCGGTGAAGGCGTCCAGGAGTTGGTTGGCGCCGACCTCCACCTCGGCCTTCGCCAGCAGCGCGCCCACGCAGAAGTGCCGCCCGAGCGCGAACGCCAGGTGGTCGGCGGCGGCGCTGAAGGCGTTCGCGGTGGTCAGGTCCGTGCGGTGGATGTCGAAGGTGTCGGGCCTGTCGTAATGCCGCTCGTCCCGGTTGGCCGCGCCGATCAGACAGGTGACCGTCGCGCCCGCCGGGATGGTGACGCCGTGGAGCGTGACGTCCTGGGCCGGCTGCCGCATGATCATCTGGAGCGGGGGAGTGAACCGCAGGGACTCCGCGAAGGCCGCCGCCACCAAGTCGCGGTCGGCCCGCACGGCCTCCAACTGCTCGGGGTTGGCCAGCAGATTGCGGAACATCCCGGAGATCGCCTTGTCGGTGGTCTCGCCGCCCGCGGACAGCAGCAGGCTCACGAACGAGGTGATGTCCTGGTCGGTCATCACCGTGCCGTCGATCTCCGCCGTGCACAGCGACGACAGCAGGTCCTCGCCCGGCTCGGCCCGCCGCCGGTGGACGATCGGCACCAGATACGCGGCCAGCTCCCGGCTCGCGCGCATCCCGGCCTCGGCGACCTCGGGGTCCTGCGCGAGATTGGCGAAGAAGCCGACCACGGCGGCGTACCAGGCGTGGAAGCGGTCGTGGTCGTCGCGGTCGAGCCCGAGCATGTCGACGATCACATTGACCGGGAAGCGGGTCGCGAACTGATCGACCAGGTCCGCCTGTTCGGCGTCACGGAAGGCGTCGATCAGATCGCGCGCGTTGCGCTCGATCACCGGCAGGAACCGCTCCCGTAACTCCCGGCCGCGGAAGGCCGGTGCCACCAGCGCCCGGTGGACGGAGTGCTCCCGCCCGCTCATCTGCACGATGGTCCGCCCGCCGTGCACCGGTTCGAGCTGCCAGGCGTAGTTGTCGGTGGTGAACACCGGGTCGCGGAAGGCCCGTTCGACGTCCTCGTACCGCGACAGCAGCCAACTGCCGGTGCCCTCGTGGAAGACGACGGGGTAGTGCTCCCGCAGGACGCGGTAGGCCGGATACGGGTCGGCGGCGAACTGCGGCGAGAGGATGTCGGGCGGTTGCGGTATGACGGTCACGATACGTCCTCTGCTTCCCTGCTCACGGGCGCGTACGGCATGCGGGCGGTCACGACGCTAGGGCACGGCGGGCAGCCGCACCTAGGCGCTTTCGCGCCCTGTGCGGACCTCTACACTCCTGGCCATGCTGCCTCTGGACGACCCCCGCTGGACCACGCTCGACCACCGCGACCGGTCGAACGGCAAGGGCGGTTCCGACGCCCCATGCGTGCCCGACGAACTGCGCCACCTGCTCGACCACCCCGGCGACCGCGAACGCTTCGACGACCTGTGGCCGTACCTCTGCTCCGAGGGCACCGCCTGGCCCGCCGCGTACGCCGCCGTGCCGCACATCGTCGCCATCGCGCGCGGCCTTCCGGCGGCCGAGAGGGACGACTACCTGTACGTGATCGGGCTCGTCGCCATGTGCTCGGGCGAGTACGGGCAGGTCTGGGACGGCCTGCCCGACGACCTCGCGCAGGCGTACCGGCAGGCGCTCCCCGAGGCGCTGGCCCTGCTCGGGGAGACACTGGTGGCGGGCGACCACGACCAGGTCACCACGGGTTATCTGCTCGCGGCCACGGCCGCGCTCAAGGGACACGGCGAATACGCCGAAATCCTCAACGACCTCGATGTGTACGCCGAATGCCAGTCCTGCGGCGAGCCGATGCTCGAACTGCCCTGATCCGTGCCGACCGTATACGGCGCCGAACCGGTCAGACCGATTCGCCGAAGCCGGGAAGAATGGCGAGGCGCCGCACGGTCGCCTTCTTGGCGATCTCGATGCCGGGCGCGTAGGTGTCCGAGTTGTACCAGGCCCGCGCCTGCTCCACGCTGCTGAACGACAGCAGCGTCAGGCCCTTGGCACCGTCCCACGTGCCCTCGACCGCCTCGGGCCTGGCGTTGATCATCAGGTACTCGCCGCCGAATTCGGCCACCGCCTTCTGGGCGATCTCCCGGTAGTCCGCCATGGCGGCCATGTCGGTCACTTGGATTTCCAGCAGGACGTACGCGGTCATCTGCGGTCTCCCCGAATTCGGCTGCGAAATACGTCACATGACGTGGAACGCTGTGGATCACATGTGATCCGGCGCTCAGCATGCCGAATTCGGGACGGCCGCGCAATGGCCCCAAAGTCCCCGTGCCGTGCGGGAATTGGCGTGACTGTCACGCTCCGGCCCGCGATTGGCTCACCGACCCGCCGCGGTGAACCGCCAGTGGCCGGAACCGATCGCGTAGACCGCCTCCTCGCCGTCGCTGTGCAGCAGCCGAGCGCCGTGCGTGGCCTCGACCCGCGGATGCCGTGCGTCGGGCAGCGGCAGATGGACGGTCGCGGTCGAGCCGACCGGCACCGTGACGTCGAGCGTGGTCCGGCCGTTCGCGACGGTCCAGGAACTGGCGACCGTGCCGCGCGGGGTGGCGATCGAGGCCGCGGCGTGCCGCATCCCCGCAGGGATACGCGGCGCGACCGTCACCGTACGGTAGGCCGGCCCGGTCGGCTCGATGCCCGCCAACCGCGTGTAGAGCGAGGCGTTGACACCGGCGAACATCGCGTGGTCGTGGGTCTCCATGTTGGAGTAGTACGTCCACTGCTCCCACGAACTCGTCGCGCCCTGGCCGATCTCGTACCCGAAGCCGGGGTAGGTGCGCTGGTCCAGCACCGTCATCGCCACATCGATCCGGTCGATCGCGGCGAGCGCGTCCATCAGGTAGCGGGTGCCGAAGATGCCGGTGTCGAGGTGTCCGCCGTCCTTCTCGGTGATGGTGGCGACCAGTTGCCGTCCGACGGCCGCCACATGCGCCGCGGGCACCATGCCGAAGGCCAGCGGCAGCACGCTCGTGGTCTGCCGCCCGTCCCCGTAGGTGTCGCCCGCCGCGTTGAGGAACGCGGCGTTGAACGCGTCCTTGATGTCCCGCGCCAGCGTCCCGTAGCGGGCGGCGTCCGCGCTGTGGCCCAGCGCCGTCGCCGACTTGGCGACATCCACCGCCTGGAGGTAGGACAGCGCGGTGTTCACCACCGACACCTCGCTGGTGCAGGCGCCCGCGTTCGGCCCGCCGCGACCGCCGTTGGCGTTGGCGCCGCGGTCCGGCGGACACCAGTCGCCGAAGCCCCGGTCGCTCGGCCAGATGTGCCCCGGCACATCGGCGGCGTTCTTGTCGACGAACGCCTTCATCGCCGGATACGTGGCCGCCAGCGTCGCCCGGTCGCCGTACTGCTCGTACAGCGTCCACGCCAGCGTGATCTGGTCGCCGCCCATGTCGGGCTGCTGCGCGTTGCCCGCGTCGTTCGGCAGGGCCGTGCCGGGCGGCATGTCCTGGAGGTACTTGGCGTAGTAGCGGTCCATGCCGAACTCACGGGTGGACGCGTCGTGATACGCCTGCACGTCCATGCCGGGAGGAGTCCGCTCGTCGCGGACCGGATTGTCGGTCGGGACGCTCATCGAGTTGTTGAGGACGCTCCACCGGTTGTTCCGCCAAATCTGGTTCAGCAGCGCGTCGGAGGAGGAGAAGGTGCCCGTGGAGGCCACGTCGGCGTGCACCACGCGCGCGTCCAGGCTGCTCAGGGCCGGTCTGCCGGGGAAGCCGGTGACCTCGACATAGCGGAAGCCGTGGTAGGTGAAGCGCGGCTCGTACGTCTCCGCCGTACGGGCGCCCGCCAGGGTGTAGGAATCGGTGGACGCCGCCGACCTGTTGGTGGCCGTGTCCAGCGTCCCGTCCGCGCCGACCTCCTCCGCCGTCCGCATCCGCACGGTCGTCCCGGCGGGACCCGTCACCCGCAGCCGCTCCCAGCCCGCGATGTTCTGCCCGAAGTCGTAGACGTAGACGCCGGGCTGAGGCTGCGTCAGCTTCACCGCGCGGAGCGTGTCCGTCACCCTGACCGGCGGCATGGTGTCCGCGACGAGCTTGTCGGAGGGCGCCGCCACCGTCCGCACCGGCTGCCAGCCGGAGTCGTCGAACCCGGCGCGGTCCCAACCCGGCTTGTCCAGCAGGGCGTTGTAGCTCTCACCCGCGTAGAGGTCATTGGCGGTGACGGCGCCGGTCGACCACTTCCAGGAGTCGTCGCTGACGACGCTCTGCCGGGTGCCGTCGGAGTAGCGGACATCGAGCAGCACGACGGCCTGCTTGGGCCCGGTCCAGCGGAAGCCGTACGGGCTGAACCGTGGCCCGTATCCGTTGCCCAGCCAGAGGCCGACCGTGTTGGCGCCCTGCTTGAGGGAGCCGGTGATGTCGTACGTGGCGTACAGATCGCGCTGGTCGTACGGCGTGCTCGCCGGTGCGAGCACCCGGTCGCCGACCTTCGCGCCGTTCAGGTGCATCTCGTAGAAGCCGAGCCCGTAGACGTACGCCCGCGCCCTGGTGACCTTCTTCCGGCCGTCGAGGGTGAAGCCCTTGCGGAGCAGGGGCGCCGCGGGGTTCGGGTCGAGCAGTGCCGGGTCGCCCTTGGGTTCGAGCTGCCCGTCGGTGACCGCCGAGTCGGGGAAGGACGGGTCGGGCGAGGTGGAGAAGTCGTCGGAGAACAGCGTGGCCCCGTCCAGGCCGCGCACCACGAGGTTGTCGTACAGGGCGTCCTCGGCGACATGGCCGGTGGTCGAGGTGCGGAAGCCCAGGGTGCCGGCGGTGAAGGTGGTGTCGGTCCGGGTGTCCACCCGCGTGCCGTCGACCGAGGTGGTGATCGTGGCGCCGTCCGCCCGGACGCTCAGGTGGTGGGGCGCTCCGGCGTTCGCCGTGGTGACCACCGGGCTGAGGTCGACCTCGCCGAGGGTGGCGAAGGAGCCGTCCTTCTGGACGTGCGGGCGCAGCAGCACCTTGCCGGGCGTCGAGGCCGCGTTGATCTGCCACATGTAGTAGTCGCGGCTGTCCTTGACGCGGAACAGGACGCTCGCCGCGCCCGCCTTGATGGTGAAGTCCGTGTCCAGGGTGAAGTCCGACCAGGAGGCGGCGCCGCCGGTGTCCGGGGTGATCCACCGCGCGCCCTTCCAGTCCGCCGAGTTCAGCAGGCCCATCTCCCAGCGCCCGACCGGACTCCAGGCCGACGCCCGGCCGTAGGCGTCCCAGACCTGCACCTTCCAGTAGTAGGTGCGCGAGGACTCCAGCGCGGGACCGCCGTAGGGCACACCGGTCGAATCGTCCGTCGCCACCCGGCCGCTGTCCCAGACGTCCGCCTTCGGGGAGTTCAGCCGGGCCGGGTCGCTCGCCACCAGCACCCGATAGGCGCTCTGCCGCTGGCCGTTGGCCGCGGCGCGCAGTTTCCAGCCGAGCGCGGGACGCGGATCGTCGATGCCCAGCGGATCCGTCGTGGCGTCAGCGGTCAGCTCACCCACGGAGATTCCGCCGGACGCGGCCTGCGCGGCCGGGGGGCGAGCGAAGGGCGCGCCGCCCAGGGACAGCGACGTCACCAGCACCGCGACGGCGATCCCGTACGACAGTTTTTCCCGCGCAAAACCGGACATCGGACTCCTTGCGGTGAGTGAAACGATTCACTCCATTGGGGCGTGAGAAACGTATGAGAACGCCCGGCGGGGCGTCAATACTTCTGACGCGGCCCGGTTGCGTGCAGCCGCCATCCGGGGGTGTGTACCCGATCCATCGGATCAGACATCGTTGTCGACATTGAAAGACGTTTCAATTTCCTTGTCGTGGGCTTTCGGGTAATTCCGGGCGCATGCCTATTGACCGGCCGCTGAGATGGACTTAGGTTCTCCACGGCTCCTGTTGAATCGTTATATGGTCTGCCCCGCTTCGGATACGGCGCGTCCCCCGTGGCCCGCGCCCGGCGACCGGCCCCGCACCGCCCCTGTGAGGCGGGCCCGTTCGGCGCGACGACGGAATGAATCGATTGACCGGGCAGGCGGCGCCGCACCACGGCCGCGCACCGCGCGACGTACTCCAGAGGGGACACCGATGACCGCACACCCCGCAGCGCAGCCCGACGGCGGACGGCCCGCACGGGCCCGACCCGCCAGGCTCGTACGGGCGTTGACCGCCGCCCTGCTGCTCACCTCGGCCACCGGACTGCTGCCCGCCGTCACCGGACAGGCCGCGGCCGACAGCGGCACGGCCGCCTGTCCCTGGCTGCACTCCAAGGCCGCCCCGGAACAGCGGGCCGCGCAGGTGCTCGCGCGGATGACCACCGACGAGAAGCTGTCGATGACCCACGGCAGCCAACTCCCCGGCTACGCGGGCGTGGTGGCCCCCCTGCCCCGGCTGTGCATACCCGCGCTGAACCTCAACGACGGGGGAGCGGGCGTGGTGATGGGCGGCACGACGGCCATGCCCGCTCCGGTCGCCGCCGCCGCCACCTGGGACCCGGCCGTGGAGACCGCGTACGGACAGGTCGTCGGCGCCGAGGCGAAGACCAAGGGCGTCAGCGTCAACCTCGGACCCGATGTGAACCTGGAGCGCGACCCGCGCGGCGGACGCGTCTTCGAGATGGCCGGTGAAGACCCCTACCTGTCCGGCGCGATGGCCACCAAGTACGTCCAAGGCGTCCAGTCCCAGGGCGTGATGGCCGACCTCAAGCACCTCGCGGCCAACGACACCGAGCAGAACCGCAACAACGGCAACGCCATCGTCGACGAACGCACCCTCAACGAGATCTACTACCCGGCGTTCAAGCAGGCCGTCCAGCAGGGCGACGCCGCCTCCATCATGGCCGCCACCAGCCTGGTCAACGGCGTCCACTCCAACGAGGACGCGTATCTGCTGAACCGGACCGCCAAGCAGGACTGGGGCTTCGACGGATTCGTCGTCACCGACTGGGACGGCGCCCGCAGCACCGTCCGGGCCGCCAACGCCGGTCTCGACCTCACCATGCCCGCCCCCGGCAACTTCGGCCAGCCGCTCGCCGACGCCGTCCGCTCCGGGCAGGTCGGCATGGCCGTGCTCAACGACAAGGTCGCCCGGCTGCTCACCGAGGAATTCGCCTACGGCCTCTTCGACACCGCACCGGGCTCGCCCTCCGCGACCGCGACCACCCCCGCGCACGTCGCCACCGCGCGCGACATCGCGGCGCAGGGCACCGTCCTGATGAAGAACGCGGGCCGGCTGCTCCCGCTCGACCCCGCCAGGACGCCCACGGTCGCCGTGATCGGCGCCGCCGCCAAGGACGCGCCGATCACCGGAGGCGGCGGCAGCTCGCACGTACCCGTGGACGCCTCGTCCGTCGTCACCGTCGCCGACGGCATCGCCCAACGGCTCGGGACGATGGGCCGCGTCGACTACCTCGGCGCCTGGGCCGCCCGGGCGTCCTCCTCGGCCGGCCCCTCCGACCAGCCGCACAACATGGTCGACGGCAACGCGGGCACCCGCTGGTCCAGCGGCACCCCGATGGCCGACGGCCAGTGGGTCAGCGTCGACATGGGCGCCTCGCACAGCGTCGACCAGGTCACCCTGGACGCGGGCAACAGCACCGACTACGCCCGCGGTTACCGCGTCCTGCTCTCCGCGGACGGCGCCACATGGGGCGACCCGGTCGCCGAGGGCGCCGGCACCGGACAGGTCGTCACCGCGACCTTCGCCGCCCGGCAGGCCCGCTACATCAGGATCGAACAGACCGGCACCGCCGACAGTTGGTGGTCGATCGCCGAACTGACCGCCTTCGGCGCGGACGGCGCCGGCGCCCAGGTCGCCATCGGCAGAACCGGAGTCGACGTCCCCGGCGTGACCGACAAGCTGCCGACCGTACCGGCCGCGACCTTCACCACCGCCGACGGCCGACCCGGCCTGACCACGCAGTACTTCAACAACCTCGACCTGTCCGGCGCTCCCGCGCTCACCCGCGTCGAGCCGACCGTCGACGACCACTACACGGCCGCGCCCGGCCCCGGTGTCAACCCGGCCGGATTCTCCGTGCGGTGGAAGGGCTACCTGACGGCCCCCGTCACCGGCACGTACACCTTCTCGATGGCCAACACCGGCGGCATCCGGATGACCCTCGACGGGCAGCCGGTCTTCCAGGACTGGGCGCAGTACGGCCCCGGCGTGTCCGCCATCCGTCTCAAGGGCGGCGTGCGGACCCCGATCACGGTCGAGAACTACCAGCCGGTCAACGGTCCCACGGGACCGGTCGCCGGGACGCCGACCAGCCCGCCGGGCAACGGCTCGGTCACCCTGGGCTGGCAGGTGCCCGACACCGCGGCCATCGCCGCCGCGGCGGCCGCCGCACGACAGGACAGCGTCGCCGTGGTCGTCGTCAACGACGACGAGAGCGAGGACGGCGACCGGCAGAATCTCACCCTGCCCGGCGCGCAGGACGACCTCGTCGCCGCCGTCGCCGCCGCCAACCCGCACACGATCGTCGTCCTCAACACCGGCGCGCCCGTGCTCATGCCGTGGCTCGGCAAGGTCGACGGCGTCCTCGAGTCCTGGTACGGCGGCCAGCAGAACGGCGCCGCACTGGCCTCCGTCCTGTTCGGCGACGTCAATCCCTCGGGCAAGCTGCCCCAGACCTGGCCCGCGAGCATGGCGCAACTGCCGACCGCTAACCCGTCCCGCTACCCGGGCACCGTCGATGTGGCCACCAACACCACCGACTACCACTACAGCGAGGGACTCGAGGTCGGCTACCGCTGGTACGACGCCCACCACCTCACCCCGCTCTTCCCGTTCGGCTACGGCCTGACCTACTCGTCCTTCTCCTTCAGCGGGCTCACCGTCTCACCGGGCGTCACCGGCACGACCGGGCCGGTGAAGGTCTCCGCGACGGTGAAGAACACCGGCACCCGTACCGCCTCCGAGGTCGCCCAGCTCTACGTCGGCGACCCGGCGGGCGCGGGCGAACCCCCCAAGCAGCTCAAGGGATTCCAGCGCGTCACCCTCCGGGCCGGACAGTCGCGGCGCGTCACCTTCACTCTCGCGCCCGACGACCTGCGCACCTGGGACTCCAAGGCCCACGCCTGGACGACGATTCCGGGCACGTACCGGATCTACGTCGGTAACTCCTCCCGCGATCTGCCGCTGACCGGTGCCCACACCCTCACCACGACCACCGGCGCCCGTACCGTCACCGCGCAGGTCCCCGCCGCGCTCGACCCCGTCCACGGCAACGTGGTCACCACCACCCTCACCGCGGGCGGCACGCGCACGCTCCAGCACGTCCGGCTCGGCCTCGACGTACCCGCCGGATGGACCGTACGGGCCCTGACGCCCGCCACCTTCAACCGTGTCGACCCCCGCACCCGCCCGCGCACCTCATGGCTGGTGACCCCGCCCGCCGACGCTCAGAACCGCCTGTGGCGGCTCACCGCGACGGCCACGGCGAGCGGCGGATTCAGCGTCTCCGGCGGTCAACAGGTCACCACCGCGCCGCTGGTGGCCGCGCGACTGACCTCCGCCACCGAGCTGGCACGCACCGGCACAGTGTTCCCCGCGACCCTCACCCTGCGCAACGCGACCGACCAGACCGTCACCGTCGCCGCCGACATCAAGGCGCCGACCGGCGTCACCGTCACACCGTCCCGGGCCGGGGTGACCCTGCGCCCCCGCGCCACCGCCACCACCAAGCTGACCGTCACCGTCGGCGCGAACGCCACCTCCGCGGCGCTCGACCTCACCGGCACCGCCACCGTGGCCCGCCACGACCACCCGCTCGACGGCGGATCGCTCGCACTGCCCCTGCTGTACGGATCACTCGCCGCCGCCTACGACAACACCGGGGTCGGCGACGAGACCGCCCCCGGCGCGGCCGACTTCGACGGCGCGGGATTCAGCTACTCCGCCCAGGCCCTCGCCGACGTCGGCGTCAAGCCGGGCCAGCCCGTCGCACACGGCCCGGCCACCTTCACCTGGCCGGACCCGGCACCGGGCGGCGCGGACAACGTGGTCGCGGCCGGACAGCACATCGCGGTGGACACGAGCGGATCCGCCCTGTGGTTCCTCGGCGCCGCGAACAACGGCAGCGGATCGGGCACCGGCACCCTCACGTACACCGACGGCAGCACCGCCCCGTTCACCCTCGCCCTCACCAACTGGACCCCGAGCACCCCGCTCCCCGAGGACGAACCCGTCGCCACCGCACCCCGCTGGAACCGTCCGCCGAACAGCGGCTATCCGGCCGACACCGCCGTCAGCCTGTACGCCACCAGGATCCCGCTGGCCGCGGGCAGGACGCTGGCGTACGTCACCCTGCCGACCACGGTCACCGGCGATCAGGCGGGCACCCGGCTGCACGTCTTCGGCCTGACCGTCACCTAGGGCGGACAGGACCCGCCGGACCATGAGCGCCGTTCCCCGTCCACCCCTCCCGGGCGGGGAACGGTACCGCCGAGTGCCGTACACGCCGGGCCGGGCACGACTAAGGTGTGCCCGGCCCGCACCCGCCCGGCGGGCCGGATGTTCCTTGGGGGGACCGTCATGCGTATCTCACTGCGCGCCTCACTGCGCGCCACCTTATTGACCACCGCCGTCGCGCTCGGACTTGTGGCCGGGGGAGTCGCCCCCGCGCAAGCCGCGACCGGCTACGACCGGTGCCCGCAGGGCGCCCTGTGCCTGTTCGACCAGCCCGGCGGCCAGGGGACCATGACGTCCTACACCGCCGCGCAGCCGACCCTCGGCGCGTGGGACGACAAGGCGTCCTCGGTCTACAACCGCACCGGCTACCACGCCCTGTGCATGTACAGCCTGGCCGACTACCAGTACCTCGACGCCGTCCACGACGTCGAGGCCGACACCACCGGCACCGGCGACGACCGCTGGGAGCTGTCGCGGTTCACCAGCCCGGGCGCCACCCTCGACCACAACCTCAGCTCCTTCCGCTGGGCGCACACCCTGCGGGAGTGCCAGGGAGGCCCCGAGTACCTGCCGTGGTTCGCGCCGTACGGAGTCTTCAAACGCCCCGCCCAGCCGTTCGGCGATCTCAACGGCGACGGCCGCGAGGACCTGCTGCTGCGGACGTACTCCGGAAAGCTGTGGCGGCTGCCCGGCGACGGCACCGCCGGTCTTGAGGGGTCCGGCTGGAACTCCATGTCGGCGCTGACCCGGCACGGCGATCTCAACGGCGACGGCACGGAGGACCTGCTGGCCCGCGACACCACCGGCCGGCTGTGGATGTACCCGGGCACCGGCCGCGGCACCTTCGGCGCCCGGCTCCTGGTGGGCCCCGGCTGGAACACGATGACCGCCGTGACCGCCGCCGGAGACCTCGACGGCGACGGCAAGGGCGATCTGCTGGCCCGCGACACCACCGGCCAGTTGTGGATGTACCCCGGCCGGGGCGACGGCACCTTCGGCACCCGCCTGCTCGTCGGCCCCGGCTGGAACGTGATGGGCGCCTTCGCCGCCCCCGGCGACCTGACCGGCGACGGCCGCCCCGACCTCGTCGTGACCGAGCTGTCCACGGGCAAGCTGTGGCTCTATCCGGGCGACGGGCACGGCCGCCTCGGCGCCCGCGTCCTGGCGGGCACCGGCGGCTGGACGCCCTTCACCACGCTCCTCGGCATCGGCGACCTGACCGGTGACCTGCTGCCCGATCTCGTGGCCGCCACCACCGGGCAGATGCGCGTGTACTCGGCGGGGACGTCGGAGGGCGTCTTCGACACCGGGGGGCGCGTGAGCCTGTCCGAGGGCGACGCGCTGTTCTGATCCCGCCGGGAGTCACCGGACGGGTGCGTCCGGCGGACGGCCCGCCAGGGAGTCGAGGAGGCTGCGCGTGGCGGTCGGTGCGCCGATCGCCGCGCTGGTCCGGTGACTCCCGGCGCGGACCGCTCAGGCGGAGGCGCGGACCCTGATCAGCGGCGCGTCCCGCGAGAACTCCCGGAATCCGACGCCGTAGTACAGGGCGCGCGCCGCCGGATAGCCCGGCGCGCCCAGGCAGGCGACGGTCGCGTGCGTGGCCCCGGCGGCCCGCGCGCGACGCATGCCGTGCAGAAGCATCGCCCTGGCCAGCCCCAGACGCCGGTAGTCCGGATGGGTGCCGACCGGCTCGAACTCGACGGTCGCGTTCGCCTCGTCGAACCACATGATGGTCGAGGACGCCATCGTCGCGTCCGGCGCCTCCACCAGAAGGTGCAGATCCGCGCGGTAGCCCGTCGCCCGCCGGACACCCTCATAGCTCTCGGCCGTGTACGTCGAGGGCGCCCACGCGTCCACATGGGCCCGGACCGCGGCCTGCGGTCCTGCCTCCTCGGCGGTGCGGAACCGGAATCCGTCCGGCAGCAGCGGCTCCTCGACGTCGGTCAGCTCCCGCTCGTTGAGCTGCGTCCAGGACCCCTTCTCGCCGAGCGAGGCCGGATCGGGCTCGTAGCCGTGCGCCGCCCACCGCGCCAGGCCGAACGTGTCGGCGCCGCTCGGCACCACCGTCCGCTCGACGTCCGGCGTCGTGGCGTGAAACCAGTCGATCACCTCGTCGACCAGTCCCGCGTGGTCGGGGTGGACCTGATACGCCAGATAGGCGCCGGTCGCATCCCGCACAGAACCGTCGCTGCGCCGCAGCCGGTGTGGAAGCTGGGCCCAGCCCCACGCGACCGGCTCCCCGCCGGAGAACCACAGCCGCCGCGGCCAGTTCGCGCCGCCGGCGGCGTGCCCCTTGCCCCAGTTCCACGCCAGCTCGCCGTACGACGCGTCGGTGTTCACCAGGTCAGGGCGCACGGCGGTGACGCGCTGCGCCATGTCCTGCATGAGCTGTACGTCCGCGGCGGTCAGCAGCTCGAAGTCGGTCATGGTCCGCCACAGTGTCAGTACTCGGCGGAGCCGTCGAACGGTTTTCCGGGCCCACCGGTCGCGGCGGCCGAGAACACGGGCGGGCGTGTCGTCACCGGCCTCGGGTGCGGCAGAGCCGGATCGGGCTCAGCCCTCACCGGGGCGCGGGGCGTCCGACTCGGCGGGGAAGCAGTCCAGCCGGGCGGCGGCCAGTTCCTGGAGTGTGCCGCCCGCCGTCAGCCAGCCGAGCAGGCACGACGGCAGTAACCAGGGCCGCAGCGAGGTCGTCACCGGTACGAAGGTGATCTGCCGGTCCGTGGTGTCGAGTACCGCCCAACCGCCGTCCCTGACCAAGGGAACGGCCGCTATCCGGCAGGTGTCGTGCGCCGCGGTGACGGCCAGCAGCCAGCGGCTCGCGTCGCCTGCCGAGCGCGACCTGCTCCCGTAGAGCACATCGGCGAGCTGCCGCCACTTCGGCGCCTCGTGGGTGTCCGCGTCGACCACGAAGTGCTCGTCCAGGACGCGGTGTTCACCCGGCAGGGCCGCGCCGGGCGCGGCCGACAGGACGGCCTGCCGCCCCGGCGTCCGTACGGCCAGCGAGAGCGCGGGCGCCGGTCGGTCGGCCACCGAGGCCGTGGGCATGTCCCTTTGCGTGACGGCGAGTTCGACGCCGAGGTCCATACCGAGTTCGACACTGACCAGACATCGGCCGCTCGGCGGTTGAGGTCCGTCCGCCCATGCCGCCGACCCGCTGTCCATCGCCATCCGGGCCGTCCTCCCCCCGCTCACCCGCTGGACCCGTCGGAACCGCTGGGTCCGCCGAGCCCCCGAGCCCTGAGCGCCTCCGGTACGGCTCTCACGAAGAGGCCGGGGACCGGGCCGTTCTGTGACTCGACAGGACATCAAACCGGCATTTCGCCCGCGTTACGATCAGCGAACAAGCGATGACGGATTCCCGTACCGGTCTGGCGCGTTGGGGATCGTCGCAGGCGCGCGCTCAGCGCTCCGCGCGGTCGAAGCGGCGGATGAAGCGGCGCTGCCACGGCGTCTCCACGGCGCGGTGGTGATAGTGCCGGCGGATGAAGGCGACGGCCTCGTCCGCCGGGACCCCGTCCAGAACGGCCATGCAGGCGAGGGCCGTTCCGGTCCGCCCGATGCCGCCGCCGCACGCGACCTCCACCCGCTCGTCCGCCGCCCGGGCCAGCGCCTCCTCGAAGGCCGCCCGCGCCTGCCGTCGATCGGCGGGCAGCCGGAAATCCGGCCAGCGCACCCACCGCGCCTCCCACCGCGTCAACGGCGGCTCGCCGCCCAGCAGATAGACGCCGAAGGACGGCGTCGGGCCCGCCGGAAGCGGTCGGCGCAGACCGCGCCCGCGCACCAGCGCACCGGACGGAAACCGTACGATCCCGTCGCCCGACGGGTCCCAGCTCTCGGTCATCCCGGCACCCTACCGAGACCCGCCGGTCGCGACCCGTGCGCGGAGCCCGCCGCCACACCGGGCGCGGCGAACGCGCGCGGACAGGCGATCATGGCCGGTCTGTCCAGCCGCTCGGTCGACGCCCTGCTGATAGCGGGCGACCGCGACCTCATCGACCACCTCCCGCTGCTGGCGGACGCGCTTCCCCGTCGTGCTCTGCGCCTGGGAGAACGCGGCCCCCGAGCTGTTCCCCGTCGTCACCATCGACTACGAGGGCGCCGGTCACCTCGCGGGACGGCACCCGCGCGGCCTCGGCCACGAGCGGGTCGCCGTCGTCGCCACCCCCGCGCACACCGTCCGGATCGCGGGCTTCCGCCGCGCCTTCGCCGCCGCCGGCCTCGCCGTACCCGACACCGCCGTCCTCCTCGCCCCGGAACCGACCCCCGAGGGCGGCTTCGCCGCCGCGCCCACGGCTCAGGAGTCGTCGCCGCCTCGGCCCCGGTGCTGACCGCCGTCGTCCGCGCCGTGCCCGCTCCCATGACCGTCGCCCGACCGGTCACCTCCGTGGTCGTCACCTCCGTGGTCGTCGGCTCCGGGGGAGCGGGTCGGGCTCGGGGTGCCCGCGCCGTGGTCGTCACCTCCGGGCGAACGCGTCGGGCTCGGGGTGCCCGCGCCGTGGTCGTCGGCCCCGGGCGAACGCGTCGGGCGGGGAGTCGCCGCGCCCCGGCCGCCGCCACGGTGACCGTCCAGGCTGACGGTGCCGGAGGTCCCGTTCACCCTCAACTCGCGTAGCACGCCGTCCTTTCCGAGCGCCCTGACCTCCCAGAAGTCCGCGCGGGAACGCTCGACGGAGACGACCGTCCCCGGATACAGCGTGAGCGCGGCGGTCACGGCTTCGGCCGCCGTGAGGCCGGTGCTGCTGGGAGTCGGGGCGCCGGTGCGCGGGACGCCCGTCGGGGCACCGGTCGACGGCGTACGGCGGTCGCCGCCGTGGTCGTCGCCCGCGTCGTGCGGGGACGTGGCGCTCGGGACTGCCGTCGCACGGCCGCCGTGGTCGTCACCCGCGGCGATGGCGGTGTAGCCGCCACCGGCGAGCAGGGCCGCCGCGGCGACGGCGGCGACGGTGATGTTGCGCTTCATGAGGAGCCTCCCCGGCCGGGCTGTACCCGGCCTGTGTCGTTGCTGTGTCCGTGCCAACACGATGGCCGGAGCAAGCTGAAGGCAGCCTGAAGCGACCTGAAGATCGCTTCAGGTTCGATTTGGGAGGGTGGGCCCATGCGCTTGCTGATCGTGGAGGACGAGAAGAGACTCGCCGTCTCCCTGGCCAAGGGACTGACGGCCGAGGGCTTCGCCGTGGACGTCGTCCACGACGGGCTCTCGGGACTGCACCTGGCCGGAGACCGCGCCTACGACCTCGTCGTCCTCGACATCATGCTGCCCGGCATGAACGGCTACCGCGTGTGCGCCGCGCTGCGCGCCGCGGGCAACGACGTACCGATCCTGATGCTCACGGCCAAGGACGGCGAGTACGACGAGGCCGAGGGCCTGGACACCGGCGCGGACGACTATCTGACCAAGCCGTTCTCCTACGTCGTGCTCGTCGCACGGGTGAAGGCACTGCTGCGCCGCCGGGCCTCTCCCGGTGCCTCGCCGGTCCTGCGGGTCGGCGGCCTCGCCGTCGACACCTCCGCCCGGCGCGTGCTCCGCGGCGAGGACGAAGTGGCGCTCACCGCCAAGGAGTTCGCGGTCCTCGAACAACTCGCCGTCCGGGCGGGCCAGGTGGTCGGCAAGCCGGAGATCCTGGAGCACGTCTGGGACTTCGCCTACGACGGCGACCCCAACATCATCGAGGTCTACATCAGCGCGCTGCGCCGCAAGCTGGGCGCGGCCACCATCCAGACGGTACGCGGCGCGGGTTACCGCCTGGTCACGTCATGAGGCGCCGCCCGCTCGGCTCCGTGCAGGCCAAGACGGTGCTGGGCGCGACCGCCGTCGTGACCGTGGCGATGGTGGCCGCCGGGATCGCGGTCCTCCTCTCGCTCGGCGCCAACCTCACCGAGCAGGCCCAGAGCCAGGCCAACGACACCGCACGCCGCGTCGCCGTGACCGTCGCGACCCGCAAGGCGGACGCCGCGCTCTACTCAGGGCTCGCCCTCCCCGACGACGCGCCCGTCCAAGTGACCACCACCGACGGGCGGTTGCTCGCCGTGAGCAGGACCCTGGAGAAGATCAGCGGCACGGGCGTGCCGGACGTCAGGCCGCGTGGGTCTGCGCCCGAGCCGACACCCACCGTCAGTCCGACCTCGGCACCGACGCCGCCACCGACCGTGTCGCCGAGCGGGACCGCCGACGACCACGGCGGCGCAGGCGGCGGCCGTGGCCGGGGCAAGGGCGGGCGCGACGGCGACGCGCAGGAGACGACCCCCAGCGGCCGGGGGAGCGACGACCACGCCACGCCCACCGGCACCGCCGACCCCGTCGTCGGCGAGATCAGCGGCACCGTCCAAGAGGGCGCGGGACACGCCACGTTGGACGGCCGCGGCGCCGCCTACCGCTTCGCGACGGTCAAGGCCACCGACCTCGCGGGGCAGACGGTCCTGGTCCACGCGGGCGCCTCACTCGCGGCGCGCGAGAGCGCCGTGCGCACCACCACCGTGGTCATGCTGGCGGGACTGCCCGTCCTGCTGGCGGTCGTCGGCGGCGTGACCTGGCTGGTCACCCGCCGCGCACTGGCCCCGGTCGCGGGCATCCGCCGCGAGATGGCCGCCATCACGGCCTCGGAGGACCTCTCCCGGCGCGTGCCGGAGCCCGCGGCGCACGACGAGGTGGCCCGGCTGGCCCGGACCACCAACGAAACGCTCACCGCCCTCGAAGCGTCCGTCGAACGGCAGCGCCGCTTCGTCGCCGACGCCTCGCACGAACTGCGCAGCCCGATCGCCTCCCTGCGCACGCAGCTCGAAGTGGGCTCCGCGCACCCGCAGTTGCTCGACGTCCCCGGCGCCGTCAAGGACACCGTGCGACTCCAGCAACTCGCGGCCGACCTGCTGCTGCTCGCCCGCCTCGACGCGGGGGAGACCCCGACGCAACGGCCGGTCGATCTGGCCGCGTTGGTGCGCGAGGAGGCCGAGGGGCGGGCCGCCGACCGTACGCCGGTCGCCGTCGACATCGGTCAGGACGCCGCCTTGAGAGCGGAAGTCAACGGGTCACGGGGCCAGTTGGCCCGGCTCGTGCGCAATCTGCTCGACAACGCCCAACGGCACGCCCGCACCGAGGTCACCGTGTCCGTACGCCGCGGGGACGGCCGGATCGTGCTCGCGGTCGCAGACGACGGCGCAGGCGTACCGGAGGCCGAGCGCGAGCGGATATTCGAGCGGTTCGTACGGCTCGACGAGGCCCGCAGCCGGGACGACGGCGGGGCCGGACTCGGCCTGGCCATCGCCCGCGACGTGGCGCACCGGCACGGCGGCACGCTCACCGTCGGCGCAGCGCCGAGCGGCGGCGCCCGCTTCGAACTCCGGCTGCCGAAAGCCGATGTGTGACCCCGTCAGTTCCGGGTCAGTTCCACGGCATGCGCGAGCGGTGATCCCAGTACGCGGCCGGTGTCTGCGCCAACTCGGTGACGAGACGGCCGAGTTGCGCGTCGTCGAGACGGACGTCGGTCGCGCGCAGATTCGAGGCCAGTTGGTCCTCGGTCGCCGCTCCCGACAGCACCACGTCGACCCACGGCTGACGCAGCGCGGCGGCCAGCGCCAGAGCGTCGTAGGAGGCTCCCGTCGCCTCGGCGACCGGAGCCAGCACCGCGTCCAGTCGCGGGTCGCGTTCGGCGAGACGCCCGTTGGCGAGACCTTCCTTGATGATGACGGTACGACCCGCCTCGTGCGCCTCCGCCAAGGCGGGGCCCGCCGACGGCTCCAGGACATTCCAGGTGGACTGGACGCTGCCGAACACCGGACGCCCGTCGACGCCGACATCGAGAGCGGCGCGGATCGCGTCACCCTGCCGGGGCCCGCTGGTCGAGATGCCCACGGCCACCCCCTGATCGGCGAGCGCGACCAGCCGCCGGTGCAGGACGGGATCGGTGAGAGCCGGGCTGTCCGGTGTCACCGAATGCACCTGGTAGAGGTCGAGCCGGTCGCCGAACAGGCCGCGCGTCTCGGCGAGTTGACGGTCGTAGACCCCGACGCTGTGGTCCTTGACCTCATGGGTCTCCGCGTCGACCCGCCAGTCCGCCGTATAGGTGTAACCCCACTTGCTGCCGACCATGACCTCCGGCCGGTCACCGCCCGCGTCCAGCCACTCGGCCAGGAACTCCTCGGCCCGGCCGTACGAGCGCGCCGCGTCGAAGTAGCGCACGCCGTGCGCGTACGCGAAGTCCAGCACCTCGTGCGTACGGCGTCGCATCGCCGCCACGTCCCGGCCCGGCGGCAGATCCCGCTCCCGGCCGAGATTGATGTATCCGGGCCGCCCGAGAGCGGCCAGGCCGAGGCCGATTCGGTGGGGTACGTCGGCGAGCGACGGCGGCGGCTGCGTGACCATGCGACGGCTCCTGACCGTGGGGCGACTGCGACTGCGACTGCGACTGCGACTGCGACTGCGACGACGAGGACGGCTGCGGCCGTGCGGCGCGGGCGTATGCCCGCGACATCCCGCCCACCCGCATGATCACCGTACGTCGCCCGCCGCCGCGCCCGTCACCCGCCGCACCGACCGGGCCCGTACGGGCCCGCACCGTCCTTGACCGGCCCGGACCGTACCGTCCCGGCGTACCGCCCTACGGCTTCGCCCCGTCCGACCAGCGGTAACACAGCTCCGGGCGGCCGACCTGCCCGTACTGCGGGCTGCGGACCGCGAGCCCGGTGTCGACCAGGTGCTCCAGATAGCGGCGGGCCGTGATGCGCGAGACCCCCGCCGCCTGGGCCGCCGAAGCCGCCGACAAGCCGCCGTCCGCCGCCGCCCGCAAGGCCGAGGTCACCGCTTCGAGGGTCGGACCGCTCAGCCCCTTCGGCAGCACGGTGGCCTGCGGACTGCGCAGCGCCCCCAGCACCCGGTCCACCTCGTCCTGCCCGGACGCCTCACCGCCCGCCGCGTCACTGCGGTAGCGCGCCCAGCGCTCCAGCCGGTCCCGCAGCGAGGGGAAGGTGAACGGCTTGAGCAGATACTGCACGACCCCGAGCGAGACGGCCTGCCGTACGACCGCGAGATCCCGCGCCGAGGTCACCGCCACCACATCGGCGCTCTGCCCCGCGCTGCGCATCCGTCGTACCAGGTCGAGACCGTGGCCGTCCGGCAGATGGAGGTCGAGCAGCACCAGGTCCACAGGCTGCCGGTCCAGCAGGCGCAGGGCGGCGCCGCCGGTGTGGACGACGGCCGCCACCGCGAAGCCGGGCAGCCGCTCGACGTACATCCGGTGCGCGTCGGCCGCCACGGGATCGTCCTCGACGACCAGGACCCTGATCACGCGCGTGCCTCCTGCCCCAGCGGCAGCCGTACGGTGAACTCCGCGCCGCCGCCCTCGGCGCGGTCGAGGCCGACCGTGCCGCCCGCGCGGCGCGCGGCCTGCTCGACCAGGGCGAGGCCGAGACCGTGGCCCTCGCTCTTGGTGGTCCAGCCGCGCCGGAACACCTCGCGGATGGTGGCGGGGTCGACGCCGCGCCCGGAGTCGGTGACCTTCAGCAGCAGCTCGTCGTCCTCGACCTTGGCCCGTACGGTGACCGACGGCCGGCCGCCGCCGCGGGCGGCGCCCTCGACGGCCGCGTCGATCGCGTTGTCTATCAGGTTTCCCAGCACGGTGACCAGGTCGCGGGCGGTGAGCGCGGGCGGCAGGACCCCGTCGTCGATCCGGCTGTCCTCGGTGACGGTCAACTCAACCCCGCGCTCGTGGCTCTCGGCGGCCTTGCCGAGCAGCAGCGCCGCGAGCACCGGTTCGCCGACCGCCGCCACCACCCGGTCGGTGAGCGCCTGGGCGAGTTCCAGCTCGGAGGTGGCGAAGTCCACCGCCTCCTGCGCGCGGCCCAGTTCGATCAGCGACACGACGGTGTGCAGCCGGTTGGACGACTCGTGGGCCTGGGAGCGCAGCGCCTCGGCGAAGCCGCGCACCGAGTCCAACTCCCCGGTCAGCGCCTGGAGATCGGTGTGGTCGCGCAGGGTGACCACGGTGCCGCGGCGCTCGCCGCCGCGTACCGGCGAGGTGTTCACGACCACGACCCGCTCGGACGTCAGGTGCACCTCGTCGACCCGCGACTCGGCGGCCAGCAACGCGCCGGTCAGCGACACCGGCAGGCCGAGCGTGTCCACGTACCGGCCGACGACCTCCTGCTCGCCGAGGCTCAGCAGCTCGCGCGCCGCGTCGTTGCACAGCGCGACCCTGCGGTCGGCGTCGAGCAGGATCAGGCCCTCGCGCAGCGCGTGCAGCGTCGCCTGGTGATAGTCGTACATCCGGCTCAGCTCCGTCGCGGCCATCCCGTGGGTGTGCGTGCGCAGCCGTCGGTTGGCCACATACGTGCCGAGGCCGCCGACGACGAGCGCGGCCAGCGCCACCGCGACCAGGGCGGTGAGCTGCTTGCGGACCTGCTGGCTGATGGTGTCGACCTTGATGCCGACGCTCACCAGCGCGACGATCCGGTCGCCGGAGCGGACCGGCGTCACGACGCGTACCGAGGCGCCGAGCGAACCGGTGTACGTCTCGGTGAACGTCTGCCCGCGCAGGGCGGGGCCGATGTGGCCGAGGAAGTGCTTTCCGATCAGCGACCTGTCGGGATGGGTCCAGCGGATGCCGTGGGTGTCCATGATCGTCACGAAGTCCACGCCCGCGTCCGCGGTGACGCGGTCGGCGTACGGCTGGAGGGCCGCGGTGGGATCGGCGGAGCGCGCCGCCCGCACCACGGTGTCGGAGTCCGCGACGGCGGTGGCCGCGGCGGAGACCCGGTCACGGGCCGCGTCCTCGGCCCGGCTGCCCGCGTTGACGTACGCCAGCACGGCGCAGCCGCCGACCACCAGGGCCACGATCACCACCTGCACGGCGAAGAGCTGACCGGCCAGGCTGCGCGGCCGGGTCCGAGTGCGGCGGAAGCCGCTCAGTCCGGGCACGGTGAACCGGCCGGCCGGGCTCGCCGCGCCGGACTGGTGCGTCGGTCCGGCCGCCGTGCTCGACGTGGGGGGTATGGCGGGCATGCACAACAGTCTGCACGCCAACCCGCGAACTCAATGAACGCAAACGTGACCTGGCTCACGCCCCGAGCGCATAGTCACCGGGACCTGTCCGATCGCGGGCGCTCGGGACGGCGCCCGCGGACCGAGGGAGACGAAGGTGTCAGCCCAGGCCCCCAGCGACGTCACGAGCCGTCGAGACCATACCCACTACCTCTACACCGCCGTCATCCTGGCGACGATCGCGGGCGCCGTGCTGGGCCTCCTCGCGCCCGGTGTGGCCGTCGAGCTGAAGCCGATCGGCACCGGCTTCGTCAATCTCATCAAGATGATGATCTCGCCCATCATCTTCTGCACACTCGTGCTCGGCATCGGATCCGTCCGCAACGCCGCCAAGGTCGGCAAGGTCGGCGGCCTCGCGCTCGGCTACTTCGTCACCATGTCGTTCGCCGCGCTTGCCATCGGCCTGCTGGTCGGCAACATCCTGCACCCCGGCAGCGGGCTGCATCTGACCGAGGCGCTGAAGAACGCGGGCCAGGCCCAGGCCACCGACGCCCCCACCGAAGGCGTGGACTTCGTCCTCGGCATCATCCCGACCACCCTGGTCTCCGCCTTCACGCAAGGCCAGGTGCTGCAAACGCTGCTGGTGGCGCTGCTCGTCGGCTTCGCCCTCCAGGCCATGGGACCGGTCGGGGCGCCCGTGCTGCGCGGCGTCGGGCACATCCAGAAACTGGTCTTCCGCGTCCTGTCGATGATCATGTGGGCGGCCCCCGTCGGCGCGTTCGGCGCGATCGCCGCCGTCGTTGGCTCCGCGGGCGTGGACGCGCTCAAGGCGCTGGCCACGATCATGATCGGCTTCTACGTGACCTGTCTGATCTTCGTCGTGGCCGTCCTCGGCGCGGTGCTGTGGCTGTTCGCCAAGGTCAACCTCTTCCACCTGCTGCGCTACCTCGCCAGGGAGTTCCTGCTGATCGTCTCCACGTCGTCGTCGGAGTCGGCGCTGCCGCGGCTGATCGCCAAGATGGAACACCTCGGGGTGAGCCGGCCCGTCGTCGGCATCACGGTCCCGACCGGCTACTCCTTCAACCTCGACGGCACGATGATCTATCTGACGATGGCGTCGCTGTTCATCGCCGACGCGATGGACCAGCCGCTCTCCCTCGGCCAGCAGATCTCGCTGCTGCTGTTCATGATGATCGCCTCCAAGGGCGCCGCCGGTGTCTCGGGCTCCGGCATGGCCGTGCTCGCCAGCGGACTCCAGTCGCACCGTCCCGCGCTGGTCGACGGCATCGGTCTGATCGTCGGCATCGACCGCTTCATGAGCGAGGCCCGCGCCGTGACCAACTTCGCGGGCAACGCCGTCGCCACCGTCCTGATCGGCACCTGGACGAAGGAGTTCGACCGCGACCGCGCGCGGCGGGTCTTCGCGGGAGAGCTGCCCTTCGACGAGTCGACCCTGTCCGACGAGGACGACGCCTCCGCGCCGTCGGCCACGCCCGGCCAGCCCGCTCCCGGCCGGCCCGCGCCTGATCAGTCCGCGCCCGATCGGTCCGCGCCCGAGGGAGCTCTGGTCAAGAAGGAGACCGCCGCCCTCTGACCTCCCGCGCCCTCCCGAACGGCCCCGTCGGAACTCCCCCTTCCGGCGGGGCCCGCGTGTGTGCCCGGCACCGCGATGGAGACGCTGATCCAGTCCAAGCCCGACGTCATCGTGGTGCTGCCCTTCGACGGCGCCCAACTCACGGCCACCGGACGCAAGGCCATGCAGGCCGGTATCCCGGTGGTCAACCTCGACCGGCAGTTCTCCGACGAACAGGCGTTCCGGGTCCTGATCAAAGGCGACAACTACGGTATGGGCGTGGCCGCGGGTCACTTCATCGGCAGCCGCCTCAAGGCGGACGGGAAGACCAACGCGACGATCGCCGAGATCGCCGGGATCGACAATTTGCCGCTGACCCAGGACCGCAGCCGCGGCTTCAAGGAGGCCCTGGCCACGTACGGCATGAGCGTCAAGCACCGCGTCTCGGCGCAGTTCACCATCGACTCGGGCCACCAGGTCACCTCCGACCTGCTCCAGGCGGCGCCGAAGCTGGACGCGGTGTGGAACCACGACGACGACCAGGGCGTCGGCGTGCTCGCCGCGGTCAAGCAGGCCGGGCGGGACGAGTTCTTCATGGTCGGCGGGGCGGGCTCGCGCAAGGTCATGGAGCAGATCCGCGACGACAACACGGTGCTCAAGGCCACCGTCACCTACAGCCCGACGATGGCGGGCTCGGCTGTCTCGCTCGCCCGGCTGCTGGCCAACAACCGCGGCATGGCCGACCTGACGGAGCTGGGCGTGCCCAAGGAACTGCGGCTCGCCTCGGAGACCATCACCCAGTCCAACGTGGCGGACTACCTGCCGCTGGGCTTCTGACCCCGGCGGCTCCCCTTCCTTTCACCGCGCGCTTGCGCGCGCCGAACCCCGATGAGCAGGGAGACCACATGACCACTCAGCGGCTACGCGTCGGCATGGTCGGGCACGCCTTCATGGGCGCCGCGCACTCACAGGCCTGGCGTACCGTCGACCATGTCTTCGACCTGCCCGCCCGCGTCCATATGGCGGCGCTGTGCGGTCGCGACCCCAAGCGGGCCGCGACCGCCGCCGAGCGGCTCGGCTGGGCCGAAAGCACCGCCGACTGGCGGGAGTTGATCGCCCGCGACGACATCGACCTGATCGACATCTGCACACCGGGCGACAGCCACGCCGAGATCGCCGTCGCCGCGCTCGCGGCGGGCAAGCACGTCCTGTGCGAGAAGCCGCTCGCCAACTCGGTGGCCGAGGCCCGCGCGATGTGCCGGGCCGCCGACCGGGCGCGGGAGTCGGGCGTCCGCGCCATGTGCGGCTTCACCTACCGGCGGGTCCCGGCGCTCGCGCTGCTGCGCCGCCTCGTCGCCGACGGCCGACTCGGCCGGATCCGGCACGTACGCGCCGCGTATCTCCAGGACTGGATCGTGGACCCGCGGTTCCCGCTGGTGTGGCGGCTGCGGCGCGAGCACGCCGGATCGGGCGCGCTGGGCGACATCGGCTCGCACATCGTCGACCTCGCCCTGCACCTGACGGGCGACCGGCTGTCGGGCGTCGCCGCGCTCAGCGAGACCTTCGTGCCGACACGACCGCTGCCCGGCGCCGTGCCCGCCGCGCGGGGCGAGGTGACCGTGGACGACGCCACGGTGTTCCTCGGCCGCTTCCACGGCGGCGCGCTGGCCACCTTCGAGGCGACCCGTTTCGCCACCGGCCGCAAGAACGCCCTGCGGATCGAGATCAACGGCTCCCTCGGCTCCGCCGCCTTCGACCTGGAACGCCTCAACGAACTGGAGTTCCTCGACGCCGCCCAGCCACCGGCGGAACAGGGCTTCCGCCGCATCCTGGTCACCGAACCCGACCACCCCTACCTGTCGGCCTGGTGGCCGCCGGGCCACGGACTCGGCTACGAGCACGCCTTCACCCACCAGGCCCGCGACCTGGTCACCGCCATCGCGGAGGGGCGCGACCCCGAGCCGTCCTTCGCGGACGCCCTGGAGGTCCAGCTCGTCCTGGACGCGGTCCAGCGCAGCGCCGAGCACGACGCCGCCTGGACCCCGCTCCCTGCCCGTACCGCCGAGAACACCGACCCCGGACCGGGACCGAAGCCCACCGACCGGGGGCAGTGACCGAAGGAACGACCCCTCGCGGCTACGCGGGCGCGGCGGCGCTCAGCCCGCCGCGCCGAAGCGGTCCGCGCCCTCCACCGTCAGGCTGTCGGGAGCGTCGGCCCCCGCCCGGCCGTCCGCGTCGAGCCGCACGGCCAGCGGCTGTTCGCCGACCCGCAGACCGCTCATGGTCAGCGGGCCGAGACGGCCCGCCGCCAGCGGGGACATCCGCAGCGACCCGCCGGGCACATCGGCCTCGAGCCCGAGCGCGGCCTGGACGAGCAGGACGGCGGAGGCCGCCGACCACGCCTGCGGACGGCAGGCCGCCGGATACGGGGCGGGCGCGCTGTCCAGCTCGGAGCCGTGCCCGGCGAAGAGCTCCGGCAGCCGTCCGTCGAAACCGGCGGACGCGGCGATCAGGCCCTCGGCCAGCTTGGCGGCCTCGCGGGGGAATCCGGCGCGGACCAGGCCGTGCACCGCGATGGCGGTGTCGTGCGGCCAGACCGAGCCGATGTGGTAGCCGAACGGGTTGAAACCGGTGGAGTCCGTGCTCAGCGTGCGCAGCCCGAAACCGCAGTCCAGCTCGGGTCCCGCGATCCGGGCGGCCAGCAGGGCGCTCTCCCGCGGGTCCAGCAGCCCGGTGCCCAGCAGGTGGCCGAAGCCGGAGGTCACGGCGTCCACCGGACGCTTGTCGGCGTCGAGGGCGACGGCCGGGTAGCGGCCCTGCTCGTCCTCGACCCAGAAGCTCTCCCGGAAGCGGCTGCGCAGCCGGTCCGCCCACTGCTCCCAGCGCTCGGCGCCCGGCCGGTCGAAGGCCCGCAGCAGCTCCGCGCCCGCCATCGCCGCCTCGTAGCCGTACGCCTGGACCTCGCACAGCGCGATCGGCGCCTTGGCGAGACGGCCGTCGCGCCAGCGGATCGAGTCGCCGGAGTCCTTCCAGCCCTGGTTGGCGAGCCCGTGGCCGGTGGTGTCGATGTACTCCAGCAGCCCGTCGCCGTCCGCGTCGCCATACGTGGCCAGCCACTCCAGGGCGGCCTCGGCGTGCGGCAGCAGCTCGCGCACCTGCTGCGGGTCGAGACCCCAGCGCCACGCGTCGTGCAGCAGGATCACCCACAGCGGGGTGGCGTCCACGGTGCCGAAGTACACCGGCGGGAGCTTCGCGCCCTCGGCCAGGTGCAGGGTCTCGCGGCGCACCTCGTGCAGGATCTTGCCGGGCTGCTCCTCGGTACGGGGATCGGTGACGGTGCCCTGGCGGCGGGCCAGCGTGCGCAGCGTCCCCGCGGCCAGGTCCGTGCCCAGCGGCAGCAGCATCCGCGCCGCCCACAGCGAGTCCCGGCCGAACAGCGTCAGGAACCACGGCGACCCGGCGGCCAGGAAACGGTCCTCGGGGTGCAGCGGGTCCGACAGGAGCAGCCGCTCCAGGTCGCCCACCGACCGGGCCAGCAGCCGGTCCAGACGGCCGTCGGCGCTGCGCAGCTCGGTGGGCGACCACGGTACGGCGTCCCGCGCGACGGCCGGGAACTGGTCCGGCTCCGCGTCGCTGACACCGCACTCGACCGTCGCCCGCCAGGTGCCGCCCGACGGCAGCTCCACGGTGTAACGCAGCTCACCGCTGTCGGCGTCGACCAGCGGCTCGCGCGGTCCTGAACCGTTGCCGGAGTCCTGTTCCGGCATCGGCGGGCGGCCGGACGCCGGACCCGACACCGTACCGGCACCGGCACCGGCACCGGGAGCGGTCACGGCCACCGACACCGGCCGCAGCCGTACGGTCAGCTCGTCGTCGCCCCAGGTCAGCCCGGTGTCCTCGGCCCTCGCGGGGAGCGCGGCGACCGTGCGCCCGGACTTGACGTCGGTCATCCGCGCCAGGTCCGTGGCCGCGGCGACCACCACGTCGAGACGGATCCGCCGCAGCCCCGCGTTGACGATCTCCAGCTCCTCGCGGAGCGTGCCCGGCGCCACCGAGCGGACCCGGCGCAGCGTGACCGCGGGGTCGGCGGTGTGTTCCCCGACCCCGCGCAGGATCGCGCGGAAGGCGGTCCTGTCGGCGGGGCCGAGGGTGTGGCCGACCGGGATCAGGGGGACGCCCTCGACCCGGACCGCCAGGCTCGACAGCACCCGGCGGTCGCCGTGGAAGAAGCCGTCCGCACCGGCGGAGATGTCCCCGCCTGGTCGGGACAGCACCAGGCTGGGCGCGTAGAGCGTGGTGCAGGCGTCGTGCAGGAAGGGCTGCAAGCCCTCGGTGACGACGTCCGTGGGAGACGGGTTCGCGGTGCTGTGCCCTTGGACGGCCGTGTTCACAGGGTGGTGCCTCTCGTCGGTGGACCGAGATGGTGCCTCAGAATTTGGATCGATCAAAATTCACTCTAACCCTTGCCAACCAGCAGTGAAAGGGAGTTTTATCGATCCATCGAAGATGCAGCGCCGCATTTCGAGTGGTGCGGCGCATGGACAACGGAGGCCGTGGTGCCGCGTACGACCAGCTCAGGCGGGCGCAACAACAAGCCGGTGACACTGGCTCTGGTCGCCCAGCGCGCCGGCGTGTCCGTACAGACCGTGTCCAACGCGCTGAACTCGCCCGACCTGCTCGCGCCCCGCACGCTGGAGCGGGTCCGTGAGGCGATCAGCGAGCTGGACTACCGGCCGCATCAGGCCGCCCGCTCGCTGCGCACCCGGTCCAGCCGGCTGATCGGCTACGCCATCCAGCCGACGTTCGCGGGGGAGTCCACCCCCGTGCTCGACGACTTCCTGCACGCGCTGTCGGACTCCGCGGACAAGGCGGGGTACCGTGTGCTGCTGTTCGCGGCGCGGTCCGGCGCGGACGACGAGGTCGACCGCTACGACGCGCTGCTGCGCGACCACTCGGTCGACGCGTTCGTGCTGAGCAACACCCACCGCGGCGACCGGCGCCCGGCCTGGCTGCAGAAACGTGGCGTACCCTTCGTGGCGTTCGGCCGGTCCTGGTCGGCCCGTGACACCGGCGACTGGGTCGACGTGGACGGCGCGTACGGTACGTCGGCGGCCGTCGACCAGCTCGTGGCCGCCGGACACACCCGGATCGCCTTCCTCGGCTGGCCGCGTGGCTCGGGCGTCGGCGACGACCGGGCCGCGGGCTGGCGAGAGGCGATGCGGCGCCACGACCTGCCGGTGCGTGACCTGCGGGTCTCCTCGGTGGGTGACGTGAACGCGGCGCGGGACGCGGTGGCGCGGGTCCTGCCCCGCGTGACCGCGGTCGTCACGGCCAGCGACACCCTGGCACTGGGCTGCTACCGGGCGCTGCGGGACAGCGGCCGGACCCCCGGCCGGGACGTGGCGGTGGTCGGCTTCGACGACTCCCCGGCGGCCGGTCTGCTCAGTCCTGGCCTCAGCAGCGTCCGTCAGCCGCTGGAGGAGGTCGGCCGGGTCTGCACCCGGCTGCTCATGGCGCGCATCGGCGACCCGCAGGCCGATCCCGAGCATGTGCTGCTGACGCCGGAGCTGATCGTCCGGGAGAGCTCCGCGGCGGGACCGTCCGCCGCGACGTCGCCCGACGACCGGCAGTCGGCCCCCTAGTTCCCGACGGACCGCCTGGTCCGAAGGGTTGAAGGACCGTGGGGTGACATGGACCGCGCCCCACGGTCCTGACCTGGCAGACCGGACACGTCTGTCACGCCATAAAGCTACAAAGCGATAAAGCGGCACGGCCACGCTGGCCCACCGCATCGGGCGCCCTCATCGCCCGGCTCGCGGAGTTCCGTAGGTTCCGGATGATCCGGACAGTCCTGGAGAGAAACGATGACAGTACGCAGAGCCGCGACCGCCACCGCCGTGTGCGGGGTGTTCTTGGTCGCCGGGTGTTCGTCCAACTTCGGCAGCGACAGCAGCGGCAAGCAGGACTCGGGCGGCAAGCAGAGCCTCACGGTGATGATCGGCTCCTCGGGCGACAACGAGACCAACGCCGTGAAGCAGGCCGCGACCGCGTGGGCGAAGAAGACCGGCAACACCGTCTCGGTGATCGCCGCCCAGAACCTCGACCAGCAGCTCGGCCAGGCCCTGGCGGGCGGCAAGCCGCCGGACGTCTTCTACGTCGGCTCCAGCGTCTTCGCCAACTACGCCAAGGGCAACTCGCTGTACGCCTACGGTGACCAGCTCTCCGACAAGGACGACTTCAACAGCGCGCTACGCGCGTCCTTCACCTACGACAACAAGTTCGTCTGCGCGCCCAAGGACAGCTCCACGCTGGCGCTCGCGGTCAACACGGCCATGTGGAAGGACGCCGGGCTCACCGACGCGGACTACCCCAAGACGTGGGACGACCTGGAGAAGGTCGCCAAGAAGCTCACGACGAAGAAGACCACCGGTCTGGTCGTGAACGCCTCGTACAACCAGCTCGGCCCCTTCATGAAGCAGGCCGGCGGCTGGGTCACCAACGCCGACCAGAGCAAGGTCACCGCGGACAGCCCCGCGAACGTCGAGGCGCTGACGTATGTGAAGAAGCTGCTCAACGAGGGCGTGATGAAGTTCCCCAAGCAGGTCGACACGGGCTGGGGCGGTGAGGCACTGGGCACCCAGAAGGCCGCGATGACCATCGAGGGCAACTGGCTGACCGGCGCGATGACCGCGGACTACCCGAAGGTCGGCTACAAGGTCGTCCCGCTGCCCGAGGGTCCCAAGGGCAAGGGCACGCTGTCCTTCAGCAACTGCTGGGGCGTGGCCAACAAGAGCGCTCACCACGACGCGGCCGTCGATCTGGTGAAGGCGTTCACCACCGTCGACCAGCAGTTGTCCTTCGCCGACGCCATCGGTGTGCTGCCCTCGCGCGACAGCGCGCTGGCGACGTTCAAGGAGAAGCACCCGGCGAGCGTGGCGTTCGCCGACGGCACCGCCTTCGCGCAGGGTCCGGTGACCGTCCCCGGCTTCACCAAGGTCCTGGCCCAGTTCGACACCGACCTGTCCGGGCTGGCCACCGGCGATCCCAAGAAGATCCTGTCCAGCCTCCAGACCAACGGCGACCAGGTACTCAAGAGCGACAACTGACCGTACCGGCCGGGCAGCACCGCGGGGGCAGGAGCAGGAGGAGAAAGAGATGAGCCAGCACGGCAGCGGCGCCGTCGCCGCACCGGCGGGGCCGGGAGCCCCGCCGGGAGGCACGGGCACACGGGGCGCCCGCGGCGGCGGGACGGCGGGCGCCGGTACGCGCCGCGGTCCCCGCTTCGGCGGCGGGCGCCGCGACCGGGCGATCAAGGGGCATCAGGGCCTGTGGGGCTGGCTGTTCGTCAGCCCGATGGTGGTCGTGCTCGGCCTCTTCCTGCTCCTGCCCATCGGCATGGCGCTGTGGGTCAGCCTGCTGCACTGGAACGGGCAGTCGAACCCCTTCAGCGGCGCCGCCGACTTCGTCGGGGTGCGCAACTACTCCGATCTGCTGACCCGGCCGGGTCAGGACCGACAGCTCTTCATGACGTCGATCCGCAACAATCTGTACTACGTCCTGCTGGTCGTCCCCGTCCAGACGGCCCTGGCCCTGGCTCTGGCCGTGGCGGTCAACAGCCGCCGAGTCAAAGGCAAGAGCCTGTTCCGCACGGTCTTCTACTTCCCGTCCGTGACCAGCTCGATCGCCATATCCACGGTGTTCCTGTTCCTCTTCCAGGGCAGCGGCGCGGTCAACGCGCTGCTGAAGTGGGTGGGCATCACCGGACCGAAGTGGTTCACCGACGCGCACGGCCTGGTGTGGACCGTGCTCGGCGGCCTCGGCATCGTCGACCCGGACAAGCCCGTGCCCGCGCTCGCCGCGCACGGCTTCCTCGGACTGTCCTGGTGGGACTGGCTGGCCGGACCCTCCATCGCGATGTGCACCATCATCATCCTCGCGATCTGGACCAGCTCGGGCACGTACATGCTGATCTTCCTCGCCGCGCTCCAGGACGTACCCGCGGAGCTGGAGGAGGCCGCGCTGCTCGACGGCGCAAACCGCTGGCAGTCGTTCCGCAACGTGACGCTGCCCGCGCTGCGCCCGGTGCTCTTCCTGGTCGTCACCCTCGGACTGATCGGCACCTGGCAGGTCTTCGACGCGGTGTACGTCATGAGCCAGGGCGCACCCGCCAACACGACCCTCACCCCCGCCTACCTGTCGTACACCGCGGGATTCCAGGACGCCGACTACGGGCGCGCGGCGGCCATCGCCTTCCTGCTGCTGGCGATCATCCTGGTGATGACGCTGGTGCAGCGCGTCCTGCTGCGCGACCGCGACGCGGTCACACGATTCAGCCGACTGCGGGCGCGGCTGGTGCGAGGGAGGACGTCATGAGCGCCGGGACGATGGAACGACGCTCATCCGGCCGGTCGGCGAAAGGCCGTCCCGGCGGCCGGTCGTCCGGCAGCCGGGTGCTGCGGATCGTGGTGTACGGGCTGCTGATCGGCATGGGACTGCTGTACGCCCTGCCGTTCTTCGTCCAGATCGCGACCTCGCTCAAGACGGACCCGGACGCGGCGGCCCATCCCCTGTCGCTGCTGCCGAACCCGTTCTCGCTGGACTCCTACCGGCGCCTGTTCGGCCTCGGCGGCACCGGCGACGCGGTGCCGTTCACCCGCTGGCTGGCCAATTCGATCGTGGTCACGGTCTTCATCACCGCCGGACGCGTCTTCTTCGACTCGCTCGCCGGATACGCCCTGGCCCGGCTGGACTTCCGGGGCCGCAACCTGCTGTTCAACGGGCTGCTGACGATCATGTCGGTGCCCGGCGTGGTCCTGCTCATCCCGAAGTTCCTGGTGCTCAACCAGCTCGGGATGTTCGACAGCTACGCCGGAATGATCGTGCCGCTGCTGGTCGACGCGGCCGGGGTGTTCATCATGCGGCAGTTCTTCGTGTCGGTGCCCAAGGAAGTGGAGGAAGCGGCGCGGATCGACGGCGCGGGCGTCTTCCGCACCTTCTGGTCGGTCGTCCTGCCGATGGCCAAGCCCGCGCTGATCACGCTGACCATCCTGTCGTTCCAGGGCTCCTGGAACGAGTTCACCCACTTCCTCGTCGCCACCCAGTCCCCGCAGTACGAGACCCTCACCACGGGCCTGGCCCACCTGGTCTCCGGCGGCCTCAGCGCGGGTACGCAGTATCCGCTGAAGCTCACCGCGGCCCTGCTGTCGACGATCCCGGTCGCGCTGCTGTTCTTCGTCTTCCAACGGCACTTCGTCCGCAGCGCGAACTCGGGCGCGGTCAAGGAGTAGCTTCCCGACCCGCACTCCGCACTCCGCACCCCGCCCACGGCCTTCGGGCCCCTCAGTCCCCCCGGCGGGCGCCCACCTGACAGGGCGCCCGCCGGGTGTGGTGTGCCGGCGTCCGCGTCGGGCCGCCGAGGGTGCCGCGGCGCGGCGGGGACGCTTCGGCCGGCGCCGAAACGATCCGGTCGTAGCGTCGGGGCCATGAGGCATCAGACGCATGAGTTCGACCGCTGGGCGGACGTGCGGGCGGCGCTCGCCGATCCGGCGCTCGTACCGGAACCGCCGGCCGGGGACGTCGGGTCCGCCGGGGCGAGCGTGGCGTGGCTGCGGTCCGCCGCCGCCCGCTTCAGCTCCGGGCGGACGCACCGCCGACGGCGCGCTCTGGTCGAGGCGGAACTCGCGCGGCTGGAACCCGTGACGCTACGGGACGCGGCAGCCGCCGAGGGCTCGGAAGGTTCGGAGGACTCGAAAGGTTCGGAAAGCGAGACCCGAGTGCGGGTGGTGCGTGTCCTGGCCGAAGCCCTGGGGATGCCGGAGCCCGGCGCGGTGGCGGAGGAGTCATCGCGACACGCGCTCGCCCTGGCAGAAGGGCTGCTCCGGCGCCCGCTCACCCCCTTCGCCCGCCTGCACCACCAGGCCGCCCCGCTGCTGCTGCCCAACGCCTGGGACTACGCCAGCGCCGCCGCCCTGGCGGCGGGCGGCTTTCCCGCCATCGGCACCACCAGCCTGGGCGTGGCCGCGGCCCTCGGCCTGCCGGACGGCGCCGCCGCCACCGCGGACGCGACCGTGGCCCTGGCCCGCCGACTCGGCCGCGGCTCCTTCCTGTTCACCGTCGACGCCGAAGGCGGCTTCAGCGACGACGTGGTCGAAGTCGTCGCACTGGCCGAGCGGTTGTACGCGGCGGGCGCGGCCGGGATCAATCTCGAGGACGGCCGCGCCGACGGCACGCTCGCCCCCGTCGCCCTGCACGCCGCGAAGATCGCCGCCGTCAAATCCGCCGTACCGGCGCTGTTCGTGAACGCACGCACCGACACCCACTGGCTCGGCCGCGAGCAGGACACGGCCCCGTCCCGCCTCGCGGTCTACGAACAGGCCGGTGCGGACGGGGTGTTCGTCCCCGGACTGTCGGACCCGGACGAGATCACCGCCCTGACGTCGTCCCTCGTCGTACCGCTGAACATCCTGTACGCGCCGAGCGGACCGCCCCTCGCCGAACTGGCCGCGATGGGCGTACGCAGGGTCAGCCTCGGCTCCCTCCTCTACCGAGGAGCCCTGGCCTCGGCGGTCTCCACCGCGACGGCCATTCGGGACGGGCGGCCGACGGATCTCACCGCCCCCTCGTACGCCGAGGTCCAGGGGCTAAGTGACCCGGGCGAGTAGCGCGTAGAGGTTGACCTGCTCGGCCGGTACGAGGGCGTCGCCGGGGCCGGGGCGCCAGTTGGCAGGATTGACGACACCGGGGGAGACGACGTCGAGTCCGCCGACGAGCGCTTCGATCTCGGCGCGCGAGCGGGCGCCGCCGTCCGTGACGTCCTCGCGGTACAGCCGGACGAGGGCGTCCATGACCTCCGGCGCCCAGTCGCGCGTGATGTGCGTGAGGGTGAGATGCGAGCCCGCCGCCAACGGCCCGGTGAAGGCTTCGACCAGCCCGCGCGCCTGGGCGTCGTCCGCGAAGAAGTGCAGCAGCGCGTTCATGCCGAGCGCCACGGGCCGAGTGAGATCGAGGACGCCGGCGATCTCCGGACGCTCGTACAGCGCCGCGCCGTCGGTGACATCGGCTTCCACGTACACGGCCCGGCCCCGCGGTGTGCTGGTCAGCAGCTCGGCCGCGTACGCGCGGACGGCCGGGTCGTTGTCGACGTACACGACACGGCAGGCCGGGTCGACGGCCTGCGCGCTCTCGTGCAGATTCGGGTATTCGGGCGTACGGGTCGGGATGCCCGACCCCAGATCGAGGAACTGCGTGATCCCGCGGGAGCCGACCAGATACCGCACCGACCGGTCGATGAACCGCCGGTTCACGCGCGCGCTGGTGATCAGATGCGGATTGACCTCCAGCATTCGCCGCGCGGCGGCGCGGTCGGCGGCGGTGTGCAGGGTGCCGCCGAGGTAGAAGTCGAGCATGCGTCCCGCGTGCGGCCTCGCGCTGTCGGCGTCCATGGACGGCGATTCTCCCGGAGTCCTCAACTCGCGCCGCCGGGCGCCCAGCCCTGGCGGCGCAGCACCGCTGACACGTCCGGGGCTTCGTAGTGCTCCCCCTTGAGCACCTTGCCGTCGGCCCGGCGCGAGACCAGTCCGTCGGGGCCCAGCTTGGTCATGTTGGACCGGTGGATCTCGGCGATGACCGCGTCGAGGTCGATCCCGTGCACCAGGGCCGTGCCGTACGCGATGTAGACGACGTCGGCCAGTTCGTGCGCCAGACGGTCCAGCGGACCGGTCACCGAGACCTCGGCGACCTCCGTCGCCTCCTCGGCGAGCAACTCCCCGCGATGCGCGGCGAGAGCGGGCGACACCTCCGTCGGCGTATCGCGGACGTCGAGTCCGAAGGCGCGGTGGAACGCGCGGACCAGGTCGGCGGGTGAGGAAGCGCTCATGCGCCGACTCTAGCCAACCGCGTTGCCGCCACGGGCTGTTGGGTATTCGCCACCGCCACCGCCACCGCCACCGCCGGCCGCCCGTCCGGGGCCGGTCCTCGCGCCCCGGAGCGCGCGGACGGTCCGCCGGTCGGCGCCCGCGACGCGCTACGTGACCTCGCCCGACTGTCCGGTGGCGTGCGCGCGCCGATGGGCCGCGACGCGTTCGCGGGTCGCGCATCGGCGGGAGCAGTAGCGGCGTTCGGGACCGCTGCCCTGCGCGAGGAAGACGTTCCGGCAACTGGGGGAGGAGCAGATCCCACCGGGCGGGCGCTGGCGGTCCCAGACGAGAACGGTCAGGGCCATGCACGACGACGCGAGGAGCCATTCGTCCCAGGGGGCTTCGTCGTCGTGGTCGAGGTGCGGATGCCACGGCGTGCCGCCGCCGTGCGAGGACAGGCGCAGCGGTCCCGTGTGGTCCTTGAGCAGGCGGTTGAGGACGGCCGCGGCGGCGTCGGCGTCCTCGGCGGCGAAGGCGGGTCGCAGCAGGGCGGCGGCCGCGCGCATGGCCGCGACGTCGCCGGTGGTCAGGTCGATCGGCTCCGCCTCGCCGTACGCGCGGAGCGTGTCGGCGACCCCGGCCGGGTCGGGGCGCTCGTCGGCGAGGACGTTGAGCAGGGCGGCCGTCCGCCGCGCGGTGGCCAGCACCGAGTGCCGGGTGGACCAGTCGTCGCTGTGGGAGGACATCTGTCGAATGTAACGCATCTTGCCGATATTTGAGTTACCTGCGTAACGTCCTGGAGATGAGTTACCGTTACACGCTCCGCCGCTATCTCACCGGAGCGGTCGCCGCCCGTACCGGCGACGAGATGTCGGGACCGGCCCTGATGCTGGCGGGCTTCGCCCTCGCCGGTTCGACCACCACCGCGTCCTCGCTGCTCGCGGGCATCACGGTCTCCGCCGCGGTCGGCGGGCCGCTGCTCGGCGCATTCCTCGACCGAGCCGTACGACCGGGGCGCCTGCTCGCCTGGGCCCTCGCCTTCTACGCGACCGGGCTCGGCGTGATCCTCGCGGGGCTCGCCCGCCTGCCGTTCCCCGTCACCATCGTGATCGCCGTGGCGACCGGACTGCTGGGACCTGCCCTGTCCGGCGGATGGACGGCCCAACTCCCGCGCGTGGCAACGGGCGACCGCCTGCACCGCGCGAACGCCCTCGACGCGATGACCTTCAGCGCCGCGAGCCTGGCCGGTCCGGCTCTCGCGGGCGGTGTGGCGGTGGCGCTCGGCGCCTCGACAGCCGTGGTCGTCTCCCTCACGCTCATCGCCCTGGCGCTGCCCGCCGCGTGGACGCTGCCCGGCCGCCCGGGTCCGGCACGTGGTGTCCGGGCCACGTCGGTGCTCCACGACCTCGCCGCCGCAACCCGGGTCATCCTCGGCCGACCCGCGCTGGCCCGGGCGACCCTCACCTCGGTGATCTCCTGCGTCGCCCAAGGCATGGTGACCGCCTGCCTCCCGCTCCTGGGCGAGCGGGGCCTGGGCGGCGCCGGCCGCGGCGCTCTCCTGCTCTCCTGCGCGGCGGTCTCCGCCCTGCTGGCCACCACCGCGCTCGCCCGCTTTCCCCGTGCGGCGGCCCCCGACGCGATCATCTGGGCCGGGGCCCTCGTCCAGTCCGCCGCCTGGGCCCTGGCCGTAGGGGGCCACCCGGCCGCGCTCGTCGCGGCCTTCCTCCTGGCGGGAATCGGCGAAGGCCCCCAACTCGCCGCCCTGTTCGCCGTCCGCCACCGCGAGGCCCCCGCGCACCTGCGAGGCCAGATCTTCACCACGGGCGCCAGTCTGAAGATCACCGCTTTCGCCCTGGGGGCGGCCACCGCCGGACCCCTGGCGAGCCGGTCCCTCTCCTGCTCGCTGGCCCTCGCCGCGATCACGGCGCTGCTGGCCGCCCTG
Source organism: Streptomyces sp. NPDC088197 (assembly GCF_044741185.1). Classification (NCBI taxonomy): domain Bacteria; kingdom Bacillati; phylum Actinomycetota; class Actinomycetes; order Kitasatosporales; family Streptomycetaceae; genus Streptomyces; species Streptomyces sp. NPDC088197. Next base: position 32,964 of record NZ_JBIUSD010000022.1, on the reverse strand, counting down.
GCATTCTCCGTCATCCCCGCGTCGGGCCGCGCGTCCGGTGGCCTGCGCGTATCGCCCTGAGCCACGTCTATCAATGACGCGTGACATGTGACATGCTACTGAAATGCGGAGTGCGGACGTCGTCATCGTGGGGGCCGGGATCATCGGGGCCGCCGTGGCCAGGAAGTTGGCCATGGGCGGATTCCGGGTGACCGTCCTGGACCGCGGCGCGTCCGCCGGAGGGACGTCGTCCAGCGGGGAGGGCAACATCCTGGTCTCTGACAAGGGCCCCGGCGCCGAACTCGACCTCGCGGTGCTGTCCGGCCGCCTGTGGACCGAATTCGCCGCCGAACTGGGGGAGGAGTTGGGGCCCGGCTTCCCCGACCTCGAGTTCGAGGCGAAGGGCGGCCTGGTGGTCGCGACGATGGGGGAGGGGGCGGACGCGCTCCTGGCATTCGCGTCCACCCAGCGGAAGGCGGGCGTGGACGCCCGTGCGGTGACGGCGGCGGAGGCCGCCGAGTTGGAACCCGACCTGACGCCGCGCGTCGAAGCGGCCGTCTTCTATCCCGGCGACGCCCAGGTCCAACCGGCCGTCGCGACGGAGGCGCTGCTCGCCTCTGCTCGTCGGCACGGCGCACGGGTACGACAGGGCGTCACCGTTCTCGGCGGCGTCGTGGACCGCGGACGGCTCGTCGGTGTGGAGACCACGGCCGGGCGCTTCGCCGCCGAGCACACGGTCGTGGCCGCCGGACCCTGGTCCGCCGAGGTCGCGGCCGGACTCGGCGTCCGCCTCCCGGTGCTGCCCCGACGCGGGACCGTCCTGGTCACCGCGCGCATGCCGCACCGCGTCCGGCACAAGGTGTACGACGCGGATTATGTCGGAGCCGTCGAGTCGGGGGACGCGGCCCTCCAGACGTCCAGCGTCGTCGAGTCGACGGCGGCCGGGACCGTACTCATCGGCTCCTCGCGCGAGCGCCGGGGATTCGACGAGCGGATCGAGGCCGCGGTGGTCGGCGAACTCGCCGCCAAAGCCATGCTGCTCTTCCCCTTTCTGGCCGACGTTCCGGTCATGCGCGCGTACGGCGGCTTCCGGCCGTTCGTACCCGACCACCTCCCGGTCATCGGGCCCGACCCCCGGCTGCCCGGACTGTGGCACGCGACCGGACACGAGGGCGCGGGCATCGGGCTCGCGCCCGGCACAGCGGAACTGATCGGCGCGCTGATGACCGGCGCGGAGCCCGAGATCCCGGCCGCCCCGTACGCCGTGACCCGACCGTCGCTGGGACTGAAGGAGGAGACCACCGGATGAAGATCTCCGTGACGCTGGACGGCGAACGGCTGTCCGCCCCGCAGGGACAGACCATCGCGGGACTGCTGATGACGCGGGGCCGGGTCTCCTGGCGCACCACCGCCGGCACCGGTCGGCCCCGCGGCCTGTTCTGCGGCATCGGCGTCTGCTTCGACTGCCTGGTGACGGTGAACGGCCTCGGTGACGTGCGGGCCTGCCAACGGCTGGTGGCCGACGGCGACATCGTCGAGACGGGGGCGAGCGATGTCGAGCGTTGACGTGCTGGTGATCGGAGCGGGACCGGCAGGGCTCGCCGCGGCTCGGGCGGCCCGGCTCAGCGGGGCGCGGGTCGTCCTGCTCGACGCGTCGGCCGTCCTGGGCGGCCAGTTCTGGCGACACGCGGCGACCGGGATTTCCGCGCCGGAAGGCCATGCGCCGACCGGGAATTCCGACGAAGACAGCCACGCGGCGGCCGGGACTTCCGCCCCGGACAGCCACGCGCCGCAGCACAAGTGGTCCCGGTTCACCGCGCTGCGCGCCGCGCTGACGCGGGACGCCGACTGCGAGATCGTCACCGGCGCCCAGGTCTGGGCGGTGGACCGCCGCGACGCGGGGCCGCCGGTCGTCCACACGCTGGTCGGCCCGGCCGACGGCGCTGACCGGCGCCGCCGGGTCTTCGAACCCCGCGCCCTGGTGATCGCCACCGGAGCGCACGAGCGCACGCTGCCGTTCCCGGGCTGGGACCTGCCGGGCGTCTACACGGCGGGCGCCGCGCAGGCGATGGCCAAGGGCGACGGCGTCGCCGTGGGCAGGCGGGTCCTGGTCGCGGGCACCGGTCCGTTCCTGCTTCCCGTGGCCACCGGCCTCCTCCACGTGGGCGCGAGCGTGGTCGGCGTCGTCGAGGCGAGCAGTTGGCGGCGGATCGCCCGCGGCTGGCTGCCCCGCCCGTACGAGATGCGCCCGAAGGACGTGCTGTCCAAGTCCGCCGAACTCGGCGGATACGTCGGCGCGTTGGCCGTACGGCGCGTCCCGTACCGCACCGGCGCGGCCGTCGTGGCCGCGCACGGCGACGACCGGGTGACAGCCGTCACCGTCGCCCGGATCACCGACGACTGGACACCGCGCGAGGGCACCGAGCGGCGTATCGAGGTCGACGCGGTGTGCGTCGGCCACGGGTTCGTCCCGCGCACCGAGATCGCCATCTCGGCGGGCTGCGCGCTCACCGCCGACGGAAGCGTGCGCGTGGACGACGAACAGCGCACCTCCGTACCCGGTGTCTACGCGGCCGGTGAGATCACCGGTATCGGCGGCGCGGACCTGGCCCTCGCCGAGGGCGAGGCGGCGGGACGAGCCGCGGCCGGTCGGGCTGCCGCCGGTCGGCCCGCTGCGGGCCGGGCCGGTGGCACCGCTGAGGTGACCCGCCACCGCGCCTTCGCCGACCGCATGCACCGCGCACACGGCATCCGGCCCGGCTGGCGGTCATGGGTCGACGACAGCACCGTCGTGTGCCGCTGCGAGGACGTGACCGCGGAGCGGTTGCGCGCCGCGGCCACCGCCACCGGGAGCTGCGGGCTGCGTTCCCTCAAGCTCAGCTCCCGCGCGGGTCTTGGCATGTGCCAGGGCCGCACCTGCGGCCGGAACGTCGAGGACCTCCTGCCGACCGCGCCGCTGGACCAGGGACGTATGGCCCAGCGCCCGATCGTCGTACCGGTCCGGCTCGGCGACATCGCCACGGTCCAGCCGGCGGCGGCCCCATCGACCACCACCCCCCTTCCCGCCGACCCCCTCAGAACACCCCACCGATGAAAGGCAGACCATGACCAGTGAGCACTTCGACCTCGGCGGCGTCATCGTCGCGACGGCGCTGCCCTACAAGCCGGACAGCTCCGCCCCCGCAGGGCTCGCCGTCGACTACGAGCGATACGCGGAGCACTGCGACTGGCTGATCAGCAACGGCTGCCGCGGCGTCGGGCCGAACGGCTCGCTCGGCGAGTACTCGTCGCTCACCGACGAGGAGCGCCGCCGCGTGGTGCAGGTGGCCGTCGAGGCCGTCGGCGGGCGCGGACTGGTACTGGCCGGTGTGCACGGCGCGGGCTGGCACCAGGCCGAGCACTGGGCCGAACTGGCCAAGGCAGACGGCGCGGACGCCGTACTCGCCCTGCCGCCCACCCTCTACCGGGCCAGCGACGAGCAGGTGGTCGAGCACTACCGGCACATCGCCGGGGTCGGCCTGCCGACGATGATCTACAACAACCCGGTCGACACCAAGGTCGACCTCCTGCCGCCCCTGATCGCGGAACTCGCCGAGATCGACGGGGTGGTCGCGGTCAAGGAGTTCAGCGGCGACGTCCGGCGGGCCTTCGAGATCAGCGAACTCTGCGACATCGACATCATCGCGGGCGCCGACGACGTCCTCCTGGAGCTGATGCTCGACGGCGCCGTCGGCTGGTTCGCGGGCTTCCCCAACACCTTCCCCGCCGAGTCCGTCGCGATCTACGAGCACATGGTCGCCGGGCGGTACGACCAGGCCCGGGAGCTCTACAAGCAACTGGTCACCGTCTTCCGCTGGGATTCGCGGACGGAATTCGTGCAGGCCATCAAGGTGGGAATGGACATGGTCGGCCGATACGGCGGCCCGTGCCGCCCGCCGCGCGGACCGCTCACCCCTGACCACGAGAAGCAGGTGCGCGCCGCGATGGACCGCGCGATCTCCGGCATCGAAGCGCTGTCCGCGGAAGCGGCCTGACATGCGGGCGCGACGACGACTGCGCCCGGCAGCCGGCCCGTGTCCAGCAGCTCTCGCGCCGTCCGAGGAGGCGGCATGGATCTGACCGAGACCTCCCCGGCCGAGCGCGCGGCGCTGCTCAACGCGATCGCGGACGCGCTGTCGTCCGCGGCCGACGAGCTGATCCCGCTCGCCATGGCGGAGACCGGACTGGCCGAGGCACGCCTGACCGGAGAGCTGAAGCGCACGGTCGTACAACTGCGGATGTTCGCCGACGTGTGCGCCGAGGGGGAGTTCCTCGACGTGCGGCTCGACGCGGCCGACCCGGACTTCGTCCTGGGCCCCCGTCCCGACCTGCGGCGGTTCAATCTGCCGGTGGGTCCGGTGCTGGTGTTCGCCGCGAGCAACTTCCCCTTCGCGTTCTCCGTCGCCGGAGGCGACACGGCTTCCGCGCTGGCGGCCGGCTGTCCGGTGATCCTGAAGGCGCACCCCGGCCACCCGCGGCTGTCGGCGCTGACCGCCGAGAAGGTGCGGGCCGCGGTGGCCACGGCCGGCCTGCCCGCGGAGACCTTCGACGTGGTCCACGACCAGGACGCCGCCGTGCGGCTGCTACGCGACGACGACCGGATCGCCGCGGCGGCGTTCACCGGCTCCTACAAGGTCGGCCGACTGCTCGCCGCGATCGCCGCCGGACGTGAGCGCCCGATCCCCTTCTACGGCGAACTGGGCAGCGTGAACCCGGTCGTCGTGACACCGGGCGCGCTGGCCGAGCGGGCCGACACCCTCGCGACCGGCTTCGTGGCCAGCGTGTCCGGCTCGGCGGGACAGCTCTGCACCAAACCCGGCTTCCTCTTCCTTCCGGACGGCCACGGCCTCGCCGACACGCTCGGCTCGGCGGCGGGCGCGGTGCCCGGCCACCCGCTGCTGCACGAGGGCATGGCCGCCGCCTACACCGCGCGCCGCGCCGCCGTGCTCGCGACCCCGGGCGTGTCCGTACTGGCCGAGGGATCGGTGGAGGTCGAGGCATCCGGCCGGAGCCTGGCCGCACCGACCCTGGTCGAGGTCGGACTCGGCGATCTGCTGAAGCACCGCGCCACACTGCTCGACGAGGCGTTCGGCCCCCTGTCGGTCGTCGTGCGCTACGACCCCGACCGCCTCGACCTCCTGGTGGCGGCGGTCGGGGAGCTGTTCCCCGGCGCGCTCACCGCCACGGTGCACCGCGCCGCGGGGGAGAGCGACGCGTGGCTGCGCGGCCTTGTCGCGGTGCTGAGGGAACGAGTGGGCCGCCTGCTGTTCGACGGCTGGCCGACCGGCGTCGCGGTGACCCCCGCGATGCAGCACGGGGGGCCATTTCCCGCCACCACCGCCCCGGCGACGACGTCCGTCGGCACGGCCGCGATCCAGCGCTTCCTGCGCCCCGTGGTCTTCCAGGACTGCCCGCCGGAGCTGCTGCCTGCGCCGTTGCGCGACGACAACCCCTGGCGGGTTCCCCAGCGGCGCGCGGCAGCGGGTGCGTCGCAGAACTGGGGACACCGCTCCGCCTGACAGCGGCTGGCGGCGGTCACCGGGCGGCACCGGAATCCGGACACGGCGATCGCCGCCATGGCGCCGGGCAAGCAGATCCGGCGCACCGCCCAGGTGGCACTCGACGGGACCCGTCCGTTCCACGACCGGGACACCTACCGCCGGTTCGCCGAGGACGCGGCAGCGGCCGGATTGGACGGACTCACCGTGCGCGGGCCACGCCCCGACGGCCGGGGCGTTCCGGCCGCCGCATTCGACACGGTCGTCCCGACACACGCCGCGTGCGGGACCTGACCGATCGGTAAGATGTGCCATTGCACTGACAGGGAATGGCTGTTGACTGGTGATGGGGACGATCATGGCGATTGAGGACAGCACATCTCTGGGGCTGCTCACCCCCTCGACCAGCCTGCGCGAGCGGGTCGAGGAGGCGATCGCCGCGGCCATCGTCTCCGGTCAGATGCCCGCGGGCGAGGTGTTCTCCGCGCCGACCCTCGCCGCCCGCTTCGGCGTCTCGGCCACCCCGGTCCGCGAGGCCATGCTCAACCTCGCCAAGCGCGGCATGGTCGAGATCCTGCGCAACAAGGGCTTCCGCGTCACCGCCGTGAGCGAGGACGATCTGCGCGCGATCGTCGACGTCCGCCAACTGCTCGAAGCCCCGGCGGTCCGCCGCCTGTCGGGCCGGCTCACCCCCACCGACCTGGCCCATCTGCGCGGCCTCGCCGAGGAGATCGTGCGCGGCGCCCGTGACGGCGACCTCGCCCGCTACCTCCAGGCCGACACGACCTTCCACCTCACCCTGCTCAAGCTCGTCGGCAACACGCGCCTGCACGACATCGTCGCCGACCTCCGCGCCCAGACCCGCCTCACCGGCCTCGCCGACCTGGTCGCCACCGAAGAACTCCAGGCATCCGCCCGCGAGCACCTGGAGATGCTCGACCTCCTCGAAGCGGGCTCCGCCGACGCGTGCGAAGACCTCATGGTCCGCCACATCGGCCACGTCCTCGGCTGGTGGTCCGGCCACACCGAAGCCTGACCCCTTCCCCCTAGCCGAGCAGGGCGGCGAGGGTCGCCGACAGCGAAGCCGCGCTCAGGGGCTCGTCGCGGGTGAGGGCGTGGAGGAGAGCGCCGTCGAGGTACGTGACGGCCGCTCGCGCGGCTCGCGGGGTGGCGTACGCGGTGAGGATGTCGGTGAGGCCGTCGGCCCAGACACGGGCGGCGGGGCGGAGTTCGGGGCGGTAGGCGGCGGCGAGGTAGAGCTGCATCTCGGTCAGGGCGCGGGGACGGTCGGCGAGATACGCGGCGGTCAGCTCGGCCAGCGCGGCCGGAACGTCGGCGCTGTCGTGGAGAGCCGTCTCCCAGGCGCGCAGTTCCTGCGCCGAGAGATCGGCGGCGTAGCGGAGCGCGGCGGCGGTGAGGTCGTCCAGGCTCGCGAAGTAGTACGTGGTCGCGCCGAGCGGCACCCCGGCGCGCGCGGCGACGAGGCGGTGCGTGACGGCGCCCACCCCGGACTCGGCGATGACCTGGCACGCGGCCTCGGTGATCCGCCGCCGACGCCCCTCGGGATCGCGCCGCCCGGTCAATGCGCACCGCTGAGGTTCAGCACCGCTACCCCGGCGACCACCAGGGCCACCCCGAGGACCTTCACCGCCGTGACCGGCTCGCCCAGGAAGAGCGCCCCGATGATGACGATCAGCGTCGTCCCCAGCCCCGACCACACGGCGTACCCCACACTGACCTGCAATCCCTTCTGCACGGCCACCGCCAGGGCGACGAACGCGCCCGCGTACGCGACCAGGCACACCACCGTCGGCCACAGCCGGGTGAACCCCTCGGTGCTCTTGAGCAGGCTGGTGCCCAGCACCTCCGCCACGATGGCCAGACCGAGCAATACGTACGGCACGCCGGACGCCTCCCGAGTAGTACGGATGTACAAGTACAAACGTACTACTCGGTGGTCTCACGTCGTGGCCCGGGCGCCGGCGAGAAGACGCGCGAACGGCGGGACAGAGGTAGGCGAGCGCCCTCCTGGGGGCCGCTCACGGCGAGGACCGCTCCGGGTCCGGACGGGCGGTGACGGGAGGTCAGGGCCGGGGGGCGCGGTCCAGGCGTACGCGGAGGGTCGCGGCGAAGTCCTCGGCGCGCGCCAACTGGACGCGCAGATCGTGGATCTTCTGGACGGCGGCCTGCTCGTAGGCCCTGACGCGCTCCAGCAGCGCGTCGCGCTCGGCGCCCGGAGCGAGGTCCGCCGCGTCGAGCCGGTCCGTGGCGTCGAGGAGGTCGCGCATCTCCTCCAGGGTGAAGCCGAGCGGCTTCATCCGGCGGATGACCATGAGGCGGGCGACGTCGGTCTCGGTGTAGAGCCGGAAACCGCCCTGGGACCGGGCGGAGGGGGTGACCAGTCCGGCCTCCTCGTAGTGCCGGATCGTCCGCAGGGACAGCTCGGTTCGTTCGGCGACCTCGCCGATCTGCATGTGTGTGCTGCCCACGACCGTCTTCTCGGCCCCTTCTCGTCGCGGGACGCCGCCCCGGTGGTGAACCGCCGCGTCCCGTGCGGCCCTGAACCCATCTCTACCCTAACGTTAGGGTAGAGTCGCTGCTGTTGAGGACGACGTGCGTCGTTCCCCAACGGTGCGCGGCTCCGTCGTGTCCGCCCACCGCCGTGTCGGGGCCGACGACGCCCCCGCTCATTTCGCGAGCAGGAGAGACGAAGCGTGCGCATGCCACAGCCGTACGCCGCCTGCTGCCCGCCGTGACATCACCAGCGTACTGAGTCGCCTCCGCCAACTGCCGTGCGGCTCGGCCGCGCTCCCGGACGTCCGCCCGCGCCGACGGGCGATCCGCGCACCGCCGTCCCGGCCCTGCGCCCCACGACCGCGCTGCCCCGACCGGCCGCGCCCGAGCACGACAGGTCACCCCGGTGTTGCCGACCTCCTTCCCGTTCCCGTCCGCGCGCCTGCGCGCTCTGCCCCCGCCCCCGTGGCTGTCCCCGAAGGTCTTCCGCGTCGAGGTCCTGGCCGGTCTGGTCGTCGGACTCGCGCTGATCCCGGAGGCGATCTCGTTCTCCGTCATCGCGGGCGTCGATCCCAAGGTCGGCCTGTTCGCCGCCTGCACGATGGCGATGGTCATCGCGTTCGTCGGCGGCCGGCCCGCGATGATCTCCGCCTCCACCGGCGCGGTCGCGCTCGTCGTCGCTCCCGTGGCCCGCCAGCACGGCCTTGGCTACCTCATCGCCACGGTGATCCTCGCCGGGATCATCCAGATCGCGCTGGGCGCGCTCGGCGTGGCCACGCTCATGCGGTTCGTACCGCGCGCGGTGATGGTCGGCTTCGTCAACGCGCTCGGCATCCTGCTGTTCGCCGCGCAGATCCCCAACCTCCACGACGTGCCCTGGCAGGTCTATCCGCTGGTCGCGGCCGGTCTGGCGATGATGGTGTTCTTCCCCCGGCTGACCAGGGCGGTGCCCGCGCCGCTGGTCTCGATCGTGATCCTCACCGTGGTCACCGTCGCCGCCGGTATCGCGGTGCCCACCGTCGGGGACAAGGGCAAACTGCCCTCCTCGCTGCCGGTGCCAGGACTGCCGGACGTGCCCTTCACCGTCCACACCCTGACCGTCATCGCCCCCTACGCGCTGGCGATGGCGCTGGTGGGGCTGATGGAGTCGCTGATGACCGCCAAGCTCGTGGACGAGATGACCGACACCCACTCCAACAAGACCCGTGAGTCCATCGGGCAAGGCGTCGCCAACATCGTCACCGGCTTCTTCGGCGGCATGGGCGGCTGCGCGATGATCGGCCAGACGATGATCAACGTCAAGAACGGCGCGCGGACCCGCCTGTCCACCTTCCTGGCCGGGTTCTTCCTGCTCATCTTGTGCATCGTGCTCGGCCCGGTCGTCTCCCACATCCCCATGGCCGCCCTCGTGGCCGTCATGGTCCTGGTCTCGGTCGGCACGTTCGACTGGCACTCGATCAAGCCCGCCACCCTCAAACGGATGCCGGTCGGGGAGACCGTGGTGATGGCCGTGACCGTCGCGGTCGTCGTCGCGACCAGCAATCTGTCCATCGGCGTCGTCGTCGGCACGATCACCGCCATGGTGATCTTCGCCCGCGGCGTCGCCCGCTTCACCGAGGTCACCGCCGTCACCGACCCGGACGGCGACAGCGTCGTCTACGCCGTGACCGGCGAGCTCTTCTTCGCCTCCGCCAACGACCTGGTGACCCGCTTCGACTACGCCGCCGACCCCCGTACCGTCGTCATCGACCTGACCGACGCGCACATCTGGGACGCCTCCTCCGTCGCGGCCCTGGACACGGTCACCGCCAAGTACGCCGCCCGCGGCAAGAGCGTGGAGATCGTCGGCCTCAACCGGGCCAGCGCCCAGATGCACGGCAATCTCACCGGTGAACTCACCAGCACGTGACACGCGTGTCCGGGGCGGCCCACCTCAGCGGCGGTCGCCCCGGACGGGTCACCACCCGCCGGCGAAGAAGTCGGCCAGCGCCTGCGGCGAGTGCGCGGCGCTGCTGGCGTTCGCGAAGGCGATGACGAGCACGTTGAGCGTCATCGCCGCGCCGGCGGCGACGCCGAACGTCATCGTGCGCTTCGACCGGGCGTCGGCCGCCGCCCTGGACCGCCTCCACAGCAGGACGCATCCGACCGCCGCCGCGAGCGCGACGAGCGCGGCCATGGCGGCCAGGACGGCGTGGTAGACGGCGAAGTCGTTGACCATGACGGTGAGCGCGGGGGAGTGCTGACCGGCGGGATAGTCGGCGAGCTGCCTGCGTACGTCGGTCAGGGTTCCGTCGAGTGCGCGGTCCGTGCCGCCCCCGGTCAGCATGGGAAGCAGCGAGGCGAACGGCGCCGTCGCGCCCTGCACGTTGGCCACCAGCGCCACCAGGGCGAAGAGCCCGAGGAGCGTGACGACGGCCCCGGGCGCCACGACGGACAGGCGTCCCACACGCCCGCCGGTCCGCTGCCTGGCCTGGCGCCACAGGACGACGCCCAGCGCCACGACGGTGGCGAGGAGCAGCGCCGAGACACCGGCTTTCACCACGTGAAAGCGGAACCAGAAGCTCACCGTCGCGTCCAGTTGGCCCGGAAAGCCCTCCCTGCCCGAGCCCCAGTAGGCGACCATCCCGCGGCGGAACATGTCGCTGACGTTCCCCGTGTTGACCGAACTGCGGGCGAGCGCGTTCGGCGCGATGAAGAAGGCGACCAGAAGCGCCCCGGTCAAGGCGGTCAGCGCCCCGGCCTGCCGTCGGGGCGTGGCGGTCAAGCGGGGCAGAAGTCCCAAGCTGTTCATGTAGATCTTCCCGAGTAGGAGCGAGCGCCGTTCCGCGCGAGGTCCGGGAGCCGCGTCTCCTCCGCGATCCCCGCAACCGGAAGCTATCGAGACCGCGCCCCGCCGGTCTGTGGGGCCAGCCTCCAACTCGGGGTGGGGTTAACCCCCTTCCGCGGGCGGCGCGGACGTCTCCCCGGTGCGCGTGCGTACATGGCGACGCCGACCTGCGGTGCGCCAGGCCCGCGTTGGCTCCACGCGTCAGACACCCCGCGCTCCCCGACGCGCTTCCGCCCGGCCGTCAACTCCCCCCGAACAACTGCGCGCTCCGGCCCCGGTCCCATCACGCACCCCGCACGCCTCCGCGGCACCGCCGCATCTCGGAGCCGTCACCATCCGTGACCACTCGTGCTTTACCGGAATGTGATCCGCATGTCTGGATCTGTTCGCCGATTGGTCGCTACAGTAAGCGCATCGAATTAATCTCAGCCTGAGAGGAATTGTGGCAACTACCTCGCTACCCCGAGCGTCCAACCGCAGCGCGGTCCTGGCGGCGCTGCTCTCGGGTGCCCAGATGGACCGTCAGCAGTTGATCGCGACCACCGGCCTGAGCCGGGCGACCGTGTTCCGGATCGTCGACGACCTGATGGAGGACCGGCTCGTCCACGAGGGCGAAAGACTGGTGCGCGAAGGCCCCGGCAGACAGTCCACCGCAGTCGGGTTCAACGCCGACTCGGCTCTGGTCTGCGGAATCGACCTCGGCGGCACCAACTGCCGGGTCGTGGTCGCCGACGCGCTGGGCCGCGCGGTGATCAGGAGCCGGGACGCGACTCCGCGCGGCGCGACCGACGAGGAGCTGGCCCGGTGGGTGGCCGACCGGGTCACCGGCCTGGTCACCCGGTACCGGGAGGACGCGCCTTTGCGGGCGGTCACGATCGGCCTGCCCGGTGTGGTCAGCGGCGACGGCACGACCGTCCTCGCGTCGCACAATCTCGGCCAGATCAAGGGCACCGCTTTCATCGACGCGGTCTCCGACTTCGTCGGAGTTCCGCTTACTGTCGGTAACGACTCCAACGTCGCCATGCTCGGTGAGCTCCAGTACGGATCGCTCCCCGACCGGGAGACCGCGGTCCTGCTGGCGATGGGCACCGGCCTCGGCTCCGCGGTCTCGATCGACGGGCGCGTCCTGCTCGGCGAGCAGGGGCTGCTGGGCGAGTTCGGACGGCTCCCGCTGCCCGGCCGCGCCGAGCGGCTGCGCGATCTGCTGTCCGGCGCGGACCTGGTCGCGTACGCCGCCACCCGCGGCGTACAGGTCCGCGGCGCCCAGGAACTGTTCGCGGACCCGGTGACGTACGCCGATCTCCTCGCCGAGGTGCACGCCTCGCTCGCCCACCTCGTGTCGATCGTCGCGCTCGCCTACGAGCCGAAGACCGTGGTGCTGACCGGCGGATTCTCCGAGTCGTTCGGCGCCGACGCGCTCACGGCCATCAGCGACCAGGTCGCGGAGACCGTCGGGGTGCGCAGCGCGGTCAGGCACTCCGACCTGGGGGACTCCGCGGGGCTCCTCGGCGCCATGGCGTCCTCCCTCGACCGGCACTACACGTCGCTCGGCATCAGCGCCGAGCACATCGCGGGCATCGACGTCGACCGGCACCTGGTGCTCGAACGGCTCGGCGCATGCCCCACAACCAGCACCACGCAGGGCGACCAGCCCACCCCAGCAGCAGAAAGGTGAGAAGGATGAACCGTGCACGGTGGCGGTACGCGGTCACGTCGGTCCCGGTCATGGCGCTCGCGCTGACGGCCTGTGGCGGCAGCGGCGGCGCGGACGCCGCTTCCGACGGCAAGCTGACGGTCTGGATGATGACCGGCGGCCCCGGTGACAACGCGCTCATCAAGGACGTCAACGCCGCGTTCGCCAAGCAGCACCCCGACATGAAGGTCGATGTCCAGATCCAGCAGTGGGACGGCATCGCCACGAAGATCACCACGGCGCTGGCCAGCGGGAATCCGCCGGACATCGTGGAGATGGGCAATACGCAGACCCCGCTTCAGACGTACTCCGGGGGCCTCGCCGACCTCACCGCCGAGAAGGCCGGCTTCGAGAACTCGGCGAAGTGGCTGGCGGGGCTGTCCGGCCCGTCGCAGTACGACGGCAAGCTCTACGCCACACCGCTCTACGGCGGCACGAAGGTCGTCATGTACAACAAGAAGCTCTTCGCCGACGCGGGCATCCAGCAGCCGCCGACGACGGTCGCCGAGCTCCAGGAGAACTGCGGGAAGCTGGCGGCGGCCAACAAGAAGACGGCGAATTTCTCCGGCTTCTACCTGCCGGGCCAGTACTGGTTCAACGGCATGCCGTTCCTGTTCGGCAAGGGCGGCACCATCGCCACGCAGAAGGACGGCACCTGGAAGGCCGAGATGTCCTCACCGGCCAACCAGGCGGGCCTCGCCGCGTGGCGCACCTTCCAGAACACCTGCTCCACCAAGTCCTCGGTCGGCGTCAACACCGACAGCCCCGACCAGGACCAGCTCTTCGCCGACGGCAAGGCCGCGATGGTCTACGTCAAGGCGTGGGAGCCCGCGGCGGTCCTGGAGAAGAACCCCGCGCTCAAGGACGACATCGGCTTCTTCGCGATGCCGGGCTACACCGCGGAAAAGACCATGCCGGTGATCGTGTCCGGCTCGACCATCGGCATCGCGGCCAACAGCCCCGACAAGAAGGCCGCGCAGGACTGGCTGCGGATCATCACCGGCAAGCAGTTCCAGCAGAAGATGGCGCTCACCCTCAATCTGCTGCCGATCTCGCCGGACTTCACCCCGACCGGTGTTCCCGAGCAGTTGACCGTCGCGTCGAAGGCGGCGGAGATCAGCCAGCCGCTGCCGGGCAGTCCGGGCGAGGCGACGCTGGAGACCGAGCGGTACAACGAGCAGTTCTTCTCGAAGATCGCGGGCGGCGCCGATATCGCCAAGGCGTCCGCCGACTACGACAAGCACGCCACCGACGCATTCAACTCGCTCCACTAGGACCTCGGGGAACCCGATGGCAATGACCGAAAAGCGGAGCGCCCGGCGCGCTCCGACCGGTGTCCGCCCCCGGCCGCAGGCCCGGGGCGGCGCCGCCCGGCGGCGTCTGCTGCCGTGGGCGATGATCGCCCCCGCGGCTGTCGCGCTGCTGTTGATCCAGGGGTATCCCCTGCTCCGCCTGCTGGTGCTGTCCACGCAGGATTTCGGCCCCCGGTCGCTGTTCACCGGGCACGCCGATTTCGTGGGCGTCGACAATTTCACCCACCTGTTCTCCGACGCGGACTTCCGCTCGGTCCTGCTGCGCACGGTGGTCTTCACCGTGGTGTGCGTGGCACTGCTGATGGTGCTCGGATTCCTGATCGCGCATCTGCTGACCGGCGTCTCGGCGTGGGCCCGCGTGGTCACGACCGTGTCGCTGGTCCTGGTGTGGGCGATGCCGATGGTCGCGGCGACGCTGGTGTGGCAGTGGATGTACCAGCCGCAGTACGGGGTCGCGAACTGGCTGCTGACCAAGGTGCGGGTCTTCGGAGACCTCACCGCGTACGACTGGTTCTCCCACCCCCACCAGGCGCTCGGGCTCGTCATCCTGCTCACGGTCTGGAAGGGCCTGCCGTTCGTCGCGCTGACGCTCTTCGCGGCGCGCGGCCAGATATCCGAGTCGCTGTACGAGGCGGCGCGCCTGGACGGTGCGGGGACGCTACAGACATTCCGGCACATCACGATTCCGGTGCTGCGGCCGGTGCTGGCGATCCTGACCCTGCTGGAGGTCATCTGGTCGGTGAATTCGTTCACCCCGATCTGGGTGCTGACGCAGGGCGGGCCCGACGGGCAGACCACGACGCTCGGGGTGTACGCGTACATCACCGCCTTCAGCCGCAACGACTACGGCAGCGGCGCGACGATCGCGGTGGTGACCGTACTGATCCTCGCCGTGTTCTCCGTCGCCTACGTCCGCAGGACGGCGAAGCAGGGAGACGACCAGGGAGAGACGGCATGAGTATGCGCATGACCCCCGCGCGGCGCCGCCGCAGCGTCAACAACACGATCGCCGTGGTGATCTCCGCGGTGATGCTCTTCCCCGTCTACTGGATGGTGGCCACCGCGCTGAAGCCGCGCGGGAAGATCCTCAGCGCGGTGCCGCAGTTCATTCCCTGGCCGATCAGCCTGGGCAACTTCCAACGCGCCCTGGCCAAACCGCACTTCTGGGTGTTCGTGCGCAATTCGCTGACGGTGACCCTGTCGTCGGTGGTGCTGTCGCTGGTCATCGCGCTGTTCGCGGCGATCGCCATCGCCCGTTTCCGTTTCGCGGGGCGGAAGGTGCTGCTGGCGATCCTCGTTCTGGTGCAGATGATTCCGGCGGCGGCCATGGTCATCCCGGTGTATCTGATGCTGCGCTCGATCAACGCGCTGGATTACGTACCCGGCCTGGTGCTGACGTACATGACGTTCGTGCTGCCGTTCACGATCTGGACGCTGCGCGGCTTCGTGGACGGGGTCCCGGTGGAACTGGAGGAGGCGGCGCTGGTCGACGGGTGCGGCCGGTTCCAGATGTACGTACGGGTGCTGCTGCCGCTGCTGATGCCGGGCATCGTCGCCACATCCATCTTCGCGTTCGTCAACGCGTGGGACGACTATCTGTTCGCCTACGTGATCATGAAATCGCAGGGCAATTACACGCTCCCGGTGTGGCTGGTGTCGTTCAAGACGTCGGAGAGCGTCGACTACGGCGCGATGATCGCCGCCTCCACCATTTTCTCGCTGCCGGTCCTGGTCTTCTTCCTGCTGGTGCAGCGCCGTCTTGTCGGCGGGATGACCAGCGGCGCGGTCAAGGGATGACCCGCGTGCCGTGTACCGGACCGGCTTTCGCTGTAGGGCTTACCGATCGAAGGAGTGAGGATTCCATGACCGAGCTGTCACGCCTTGCCCATGGCGTGCTGTTCCCCGCGCTGGGGCGCAAGACCGTGCCCCGGTGGGCCCGCGCCCGTGTCGAGGAGGGACTCGGCGGCTTCGTCCTGTTCGGCAAGGACATCGCCTCCGCCGAGCAGATCCGGCAGTTGACGTCCGACCTGCACGGTCTGCGTGAGCATGTGCTGCTGTCCGTCGACGAGGAGGGCGGTGACGTCAACCGGCTGGAGTCGTACGGGGGTACGTCGGTGCCCGGCAATCACGCGCTGGGGCGGCTGGACGATCCGGAGTCGACGCGAGAGGCGGCGTACCAGATCGGGCTGTCGCTGGTGGCGGCCGGCATCGACTGGGACCTGGGGCCCGCCGTCGACACCGCGGTCAATCCCCTGAGCCCGAACGGCATCCGCTGTTTCGGCGCGGACCGGACCCTGGTGGCCCGGCACGCCGCCGCGTGGGTGGAGGGTCTCCAGGCGGCGGGGGTGAGCGCGTGCGCCAAGCACTTCCCCGGCCACGGGCTGAGCTCCACCGACGCCCACCTGGGCACGCCCACCGTCGACCTCTCCCGCCAGGAGCTGGTCGACCACTATCTGGACCCGTTCCGAGCGGCGATCGCGGCGGGCGTCGACAGCATCATGGTCTCCCACGTGCTGCTGACGCAGCTCGACACGGTGCCCGCCACGATCAGCCCGGCGGTTCTGACGGGTCTGCTGCGCGGTGAGCTCGGGTACGACGGGGTCGTGATCACCGACGCGCTGGAGATGCGCGGCATCAGCGATGTGGCGGGGCTGCCGGAGGCGTCGGTCCGGGCGATCGCGGCGGGCGCGGACGCGCTGTGCCTGGGCGCGTGGGCGTTCGGCGACGACGTGGACGCGGCAGCCGCGGCCCTGGTCGCGGCGGTCGAGGACGGCAGGCTCCCGGAGGAGCGGCTGCGCGAGGCCAACGCCCGTATCGGCAAGCTCGGCACGCGCCCCAGGGCGACCGGCGCCGTGCACGACGACGCGGTGGGCGCGCGGCTGGCGCGCGAGGTGGTCGAGGTCCACGGCGACCCGGCGCTGCGCGGCCGGAAGGTGATGGTGGTCCGGCTGGACCCGACGCATTCGCCCGCTCAGGGCGGTGCGTCGTGGGGGATCGCGGAGCCGTTGCGGGCGGCGGGTCTTGAGGTGGAGTCGGTGGCGGTGGCCGGTGACACGTACAACGCGGAGGGAGTGATCAGGGCCGAGATCGGCCTGTACCTGGACGAGTTCGGGCCGGACGCCGACGTCGTGCTGCTGGTCCGCAGCCCGCACCGCTTCCCCTGGCAGCGGCCGGTCCTGGACGAGGTCCTGGCCCGGTGGCCGGAGTGCGTCGTGGTCGACATGGGCGTGCCGGGCGACGACTTCGGCGGATTCCGCGGCTGGGTGCGGACGTTCGGCGCCTCCGGGGTGTGTGCGCGGGCAGCGGTGGACGTGCTGCTGGCGGCCGGGTGACCGGCGGCGGGCAGGTGCTGACCGGCGGGCGCTTCGTGCGGGCCGACGGCGCTGTGACACCGGGGTGGCTGCTGGTCCGCGGCGGTCTGATCCATGCCATGGGCGAGGGCGGTCCGCCCCCGGTGCCGGAGCCGGTGGTGGATCTGCGGGGGCGGCTGGTCGTGCCGGGGTTCGTCGATCCGCACTGTCACGGCGGGGCGGGCCGTTCGGTCTATACCGGCAACGCCGACGACGTACGGATCGCCGCGGCCGGGCACCTCGCCCGCGGCACCACGTCGATGCTCGCGTCGGTGGCCAGCCTCGCCCTGCCCGCGATGGAGGCGGCGGCGCGCGCGGTCGCCTCGGTCATCGACGACGGATCCGCGCCCAACGTGGTGGGCATCCATTTCGAGGGCCCGTTCCTGTCGCCGGGCCGCCGCGGCGCGCAGAGCCCGGACGCGCTGCGGGCGCCGGACCGTGCGGTGGTCGAGCGGCTGCTGACCGCGGCCGGGGGCCATGCGGTGTCGATGACGGTGGCTCCGGAACTGCCCGGTGCGCTGGAGCTGATCAGGGAGTACGCCGATCGTCTCGTGATCAGCCTCGGCCACACCGAAGCGTCCGCGGCGGTCTTCGCGCGGGCGGTCGGTGCGGGCGCCCGCTCGGTGACCCACCTGTTCAACGCGATGCCCCCGCTGGACCACCGGGAACCGGGCCCCGTCGCGGCGGCGCTCCTGGACCCCCGGCTGTCCTGCGAGCTGATCGTCGACGGCCACCACCTGGCCGACGACACGGTGCGCCTGGCCCACCGCACGGCAGGCGCCGACCGCCTGCTCCTGGTCAGCGACGCGATGCCGGCGGCGGGCATGGGCGACGGCACGTACCGTTTCGCGGACCGTGAGGTGACGGTGTCGGGAGGCGCGGCCCGGCTGTGCGGCACGGACACTCTCGCGGGTTCGACGCTCTTCGTGTCCCGTGCGTTCTGCCGCTCGGTCACTACGGTGGGTGTGCCGCTCGCGGACGCCGTCCGCATGTCGTCCACCACCCCGGCCCGGCTGCTGGGCCTGTCCGACCGCGGCGTCCTGCGGCCGGGCCTGCGGGCGGACTTGGTGGAGCTGGACGCGTCCCTGTCCCCGTCCCGTGTCTGGCTGGGGGGCCGCCCGGTCCTGCCCGGCGGCGGCGCGGGGCGGTAGGGGAATCCGGTGGGCGGGCGCCCGGCGCCGGTCCGGGCGCCCGCGTGCTGGGTCCGATGAGTTCGCCGTCGCCGAACGGTCTACCCAGCGACACGACCGTTCTCGACAGGAGTGCCATGTCCACCATCCAGCCCGTGATCGTGACCGCGAACCAGGACGTTCTGCTCGGCTTCTATACGCAGTTGTTCGGCGCTGAGAAGATCTTCCGGGAGCCGGCGGAAGGCCCGGCCTTCTACCTCGGCTTGCGCATCGGCGACACCGACCTCGGGCTGGTGGCCAAGGCGGACCCGGGTACACCTGCGGCGCCGCGGATCCTGCTCAGCATCGGGGTCGCCGACGTCGAGGAGACGCTCGGGCGGGTGGAGGCGCTGGGCGGCTCGGTCCGCGGCGGCCCCACCGACATGCCGTGGGGACAACGTGTCGCCCATATCTCAGATCCTGACGGTAATCCGGTGAATCTCACCCAGCCGGTCCCGTCCTGCTGAGGCTGCTGTGGGGTGTGTTGTTGTTGTGGTGGTGGTTGTCGTATTTGATTCGCGGTGGGTGGTGCTGTGTGCGGCGTCCCGTGGCTTCGTGATGTGGGGCGGTATCTGTGCGGGTCAGGGGGTGGGGCGGCCGGTGAGTGTGTCAGAAAGCCGGGCGGTGCGGTCCGCCCTGCGCCGCCACGACCCCGGGGCAGCATTCTCCTGATGGAGAAAAGGGGCATGACAGCACTGATGTTCAAGGCCGCGTCGGCGTCGATCGGCGCGCTCGCTCCGGTGTGCGGGGCGTTCATCGTGGGCCCCGCACGGAGCGCTTCCGCCGCGGGCTGCGGGAGTTGGGGCTGGGGCACCGGCGGCACGGCCGGGGACATCGCGGGGGCTTACACGCACGGGGAGGGATGCGCCCCGGGGCAGCGGCATGGTCCAGATCGGCGTCACCGTCGAGGACGCCGAGGGCGAGGGCAAGGGGGCCTGCGCGCAGTTCCACGCCACGTACGCCGACGGTGGGACCGGGATGAGTGGGTGTACGTCGCGGGGGCCGGCCACACCCTGGGCAAGTCTTTCAGCTAGGCCTCCAGCGTGCGCAAGATCTGGGTCCGGTAGGGCCTGGGCAACAACGGTAAGTGCACCCGGATGGCCGGGGGCGTACACACGGTCCGGCCCATGTAACAGGGCCCCGTTTCCCCGGTGGGCGCGGCAGCGCTACACCCGCCCGGATCTCGCCGAGTGCCAGGGGCCGGACTCCGGGGCCTGGTCCCTGCCGCCGTCTCCCCGTACGCCGACCGTGGCGTTCGTTGCCCGGCAGGTCGCCTGCGAGGAGGAGAGGCTCGGCCGCGACGGGTCGGGCCAGGGTCCCGGACCGGCACGAGCGCTCCCACGGCACCGCCTGCTTCGTGGCTTTCCGGTTCCGGCAGGATGGGGGCATGCTCATTGTCATCGGCGGACTCCCCGGCACCGGCAAGACCACCCTGGCCCGGCTGGCTGCGGCGCGCATCGGCGCGGTCCACCTGCGTATCGACACCATCGAACAGGCCATCGTCCGCTCGGGGCTGGCACAGCACCCCGTCGGACCGGCGGGCTACGTCATCGGATACGCCCTGGCCGAGGAACATCTCGGGCAAGGACTGACCGTGATCGCGGAATCCGTGAACCCCATGGCGGTCACCCGCGACAGCTGGCAGAGCGCGGGGACCCGGGCGGCCGTCCCCGTCGTCGAAGTGGAAGTCATCTGCTCGGACCCTGCCGAGCACCGCGAGCGCGTGACCACACGATCGATCGACATCCCCGACCTGCCCCTGCCCGACTGGCAGCAGGTCCTCAACCGCGACTACGAGCCGTGGAACCGGGAACACCTCGTCATCGACACCGCCGGACAGGACCCGCAGCAGTCACTCGCCCTGCTCCTTCACCATCTTGATCGCTCCGGCGGGATGCCAACCGAGGCCACCGAAGCCTGACGCACCGCGTTATGTCATGACTGGCTCTGGAGCAGGCTCTTACCTTGTTTTTAACCAGTTCGCCGGGGTTTGGTGCCGACCTTGTGGTGGGCCGGTCGTTGGTATGCCTCGCTGCCGGTGAGGACTCGTCCCACGTCGTGGCGCGGCGAGCCATGCGGCCCACTGGGTCAGCCTGGGGTGCAGCCGGTCCCACGTCTGGGCGGCTGCCGTGCCGTGGAGCCGGGTGTCGGTGACGGCCTACTTCTGGCCCCAGGTGGCGGGGTCGCCGAAGATGAACTCCCGGCCGTGCTTGGGCAGCCGGTCGCCCTTCGGGTGTGCTCGGTGGAACTCCTCCCACGAGGGTGCCGGCCGACGCATCACCCGGTCCGAACGGGGTCGGCCCAGGGTCTCGACCGGCAGGCCGGACAGCGGGTAGGCGATGCGCGGCGCGTCTAGCCGGCGTCCGGAACGATCAGGATGTCCGGATCCCCTTCACCCCACTGAACTGCGGCGATGGGGCTCTCGATGACGTCACGGACCTGGGCGGCGGTAGTGGCGGCAAGGTCGACGCCGGGGGGTGGGACGGACCGCGTCCAGGAGGGCGGACCAGGAGGTGCGGCCGGTCTCCAGCGTGACGATGACCGAGTACGGCCAACCGGGCATCGTCTGATGCTTCGCGCCGCCGCGGCCGTAGGTGTGGCAGAACGAGCGGTCCGGCACGGTGCCGGCGTCCGGCCGCAGCCACGGTGAAACGTCGACGGCCAGGACCAGCCGCCCGCCGGCCGCTCGCGGCAACGGCGCCCCGGCCAGAGCCCGCAGCCGGGTGACATCGAGCCCGCCGCGGTTCAGCCCGGCGTAGAGGGAAGCATGTTCCCGGCGATGCTCCGGCGCCAGGGCGAGATCGATAAGCGACCGCACCGGCCCGTCGGTGCACAGCACCGCGTCGGCCAGGTCGAACAGCGCGTCGGCACGGGCGGTCAGGCAGTCCTAGCAGTCCGTCCGGAACCGGGACAACCCAGCCAGGGACTCGACGCGGACAGCGTCGTGCAGCAGCCTCACCTCGCGGCCTTGGCATGATCGACAACGCACATGATCACACCAAGGCTGCGCCGCTTTCCGGAAAAGGTGGAAACGCTCCTGGCGCTGGCAGGAGACCGTCAGGCACAGACCAGTGATGCGCGGATTCGAGCGATGCCGCGCAGGATCTCGTCCCGATTCTTCGCGCGCTTGATCCACACTGGCAGACGGGCGACCAACGTCATCTTCTTCCCGGTGTCGTACCAGGGCGCTCGTTCGCGCAGCGACGCTTGGACGAAGCGCCGCAGCAAGTCGAGGTGTTCCAGGTCGTAGGCCCACAACCACCCGTGTCGAGTCTCAATTTGGAGCCACAACGGCACGCCGAAGTATGGATCCGTCGCTGGCGCGGCGGTGCCCCGGGAGAGGGCGACAGCACGGCCGCTCCACAGCCGTGACAAGCCGCAGCTATGGCAGACCAGACGCCTCGGCCTGAACAGGGTCCGACCTCCGCAGCCAGAGCTGTCGGCCGCTGGAATGACAAGGGCGGCTTTCGCGCAGCCAGGGCATCGCACCATGATCGAGCCAAGGAAGTCGTACTTGGTGCTGCGCGGATCTCGGAACCGACCGGAGGACGAGGCCATGCAGTGAGTATGCAACTGCCCACGGAGCTAGCGCACCCCGATTCGACGCCTCGTGTGCGACCCCCTGCCATCCCCGCCGAGAGCCACGCGAAGGTTGAACAACAAGCGTACGGCGAGTGTGGGCCGCCGCAGGTCGGGCTTCCTGGCTGTGGATTCACCGGGATCAAGGCACGGCGAGCCCGGAAGCGACAGTTCACGACACGCTAATTTTGCGGCACCCCAACAGCAGAGGAGAGCCCCGTGGGCAAGGTGGTCATGTACAGCTCGGTGTCGGTGGACGGCTTCGTCGCCGACGACAAAGACCAGCCCGGACCGCTGTTCGACTGGCTGTCCAGCGGTGACGTCCCGCTGGACGAGAGCGGCGTGCTGACGGTGTCGCAGGCGTCCTACGACTACATCCGGCCGTACTGGGACCAGATCGGAGTCACCGTCGTCGGCCGCCACGTCTTCGACCTGACGGACGGCTGGGACGGGAAGCCGCCGAGCGGGATCGACCACGTGGTCGTCGTGACCCACAGGCCGATGCCCGAGGGCTGGGACCCCGAGGCGCCCTTCCACTTCGTCGGCGGCGTCGAGGCAGCCGTGGCCAAGGCACAGGAGCTCGCGGGTGACCGCCTGGTCGAGGTCGCCGCCGGCGACGTCGGTGGCCAGGTGCTCGCCGCCGGCCTGGTCGACGAAATCCGCATGGACGTCGTGCCCGTCGTGTTCGGCTCCGGCAAGCGCTACTTCGGGTCGGCCCCCGCGCAGCACCTGTTGGAAGACCCTGACGTGGTGATCCAGGGCAACCGCGTCCTTCACCTGCGCTACCAGGTGCGCCGCTGACCGACCTAACCGGACTCCGCGAAGAAGTCCGCCGCGATCGAACACACACAGGGCGCCCCCCTCGTGGCCGGACACAATGCGGTCCCCAATGCCGGGAGTTGACCTGCGGCGGTTCGAACCCCGCTGACGCGAAGGACTCCCGGTCCGACTGTGTTGGCACGCGCCCGAGCTTCGGTGTCACAGGACAGCGGGGGCTACCAGCCTGGCCCGGCCCGCTCGGCGCCTCCAGGCACGGGCTCGTCTGGCCGGTCGCGGAGCTGGGCTTCCCTGGCGCCGGATTTGGGCTTCCCGGGCCCGAGCTCGGGCCCGGCTCGGTGTCGGGCCGGGGTGGTGGGGACTGGAAGCCTCTCGGCGGTAGCGTGCGGTCTGGTGTCCTTGGGTGTCCTTGTGTGTCCTTGGGCGCGTTGGGGGAGGGCCAGGCCGTTCAGAGCAACCGAGAACTTTATGCCGGGCTCAGTGCGGCTGTCCGGGCGTGTCGCGCTGGGGGCAGGGACGTGGTGGTTGCTGTCAGGGGTGAGGAGTCCGTGGTCGCGGACGCCGTCGGTGCCGCGCGGCAGGTGTGTTACGACCGGTACGTCCGGGCCCGGATGGTCCTCGGTGCGGCGGTTCTTGAGATGGGCTATGAGGTCAGCCGGTGCGTGGGTGCCGGCTGTGGCCTCGTCCGGCGCCTGCGGCTGATTCTCCCGGTAGGGGGGCCTTTCCACCGTGCGGAGGCGCGGTTTGTGCGGGGGAAGGGGTGGTTCGCGGGGTCCTCGTCCGGCGTGGTGTATCTGCTCCGGGAGGCGTTGCGTGCCGAACTGGGTGTGCACGGTGCGCTGTCCGTCGAACGACTCGGGGGCAAGGCGGCGGTGCTGTCCGGTGCCCGCGTGGCCCTCCGGCAGGAACGACGGCGCCTGCAGGCCCGACAGTCCGAACTGGCGGGCCGGGGCCGGTATCCGCGCCCGGCCACTGTCCGCTGTGTGGCCGCTACGCGTTCCTTGTCGGGTTCCGCAGTACGGGGCGGGTGCCCTTTGCCGGCGGATTGTCTGGGGCTGTGCGGGGAGTTGTTGGCCGGCGGGCTTGGGTGCCAGGGCGTGCTGGGCGTGGGTGCCGGTGTCGGACCGGCCCCAGGGCCTCGTCGCGGGTCCTGAGGGTGTGGACGTCCTGCCCGGCGGCGTCGGCCGCGCTGGCGATCTCCCCGCGGGGCGCGGCGGGCAGCGTGGTGGGTAGACCGTTTCGATGGTGCCGGAGCGGATCTTGCCGTCCACCGGGTTGACGCCGCCGCCGTGCAGGGGGACGGAGTCCTGCGGTGCGTCCTTCCAGGTGGTTTCCCGGGGGTTCGCCAGCGGTTTGGGGGTCAGGCGCGGGGGCATCCGGCCGCTATGGCCGATGAGACGACTGGAACACCCGCCGAAGACCACCTCCTCCTCAGCGTCGACACCAACGGTGACGGAAAACCCGACGTATGGATGACCGACACCACCGGTGACGGCAAGCCCGACCTCTACCAGTTCGACACGACCGGTGACGGCGCGGTGGACGTGACCATCGTTGAAGAGCCCGGTGCGGGGGAAGCGGGACGCACCGTCATCGAAGGCGACGGAGGCCACCCCGTCTCTTCCTGACTGTCGTGCCTGCCCCGCCCCCTGTGTTCCCGGGGGCGGGGCAGGCGGGTGTGATGCGGGGTGCGGGATCTGCCTCGTGCTGCGCGCGTGGTCGCTCTGGCCGCCCGGAGGCGGCAGACCGGTCACCCGTGCGGCCGGCCTGATAGGCCGCGACCCCAGCGGTCTGCGCCGCGCCCTTGCCGAACGCTGTCGAGTTCTGCTGCCGCGCCGCCGTCACCGACGCGCGGGGGTGCGGGCGCGGACGGCCTGCCGTGCCCTGCTTGTTCGGGCCATGTCCGGTACGCGGCTCGCGGTGGGCTGCTGTCCTGCTCCGGGCTGTGTCCGGTATGCGGCTGCCCCGGTGTCGTGGGCGCCCCGCGGCAAGGATGTCGCCGTGCGCCGGGTGTGCGAGGTGCGCCGGGACGGGGTGACAGCGCGGGGTGAAGATAGCCGCGTTGTCGGGCGGCGTCGTGACCGAGGCCCGCGCCCGGTAACGGGTGCGCCGCCGCCCGCCGCCCGCCGCCCGCCCGCACGGACAGGCGGGCGCGCGGGTGGCGGGTGGATCCGCCGGATCGCCGGGTGCCTGCCCCCCCCCGGCACTTGCCCCCCCGGGGCCTGGGCCGCCCGGTGACGCGCAGGCCTGCGGGGTGCCACGGGGCGGTGGCTCCGGCGCATCGCCTCTGGGGGCTTCTGGGAGGTCTGCTTCAGGGGCCCGCGGTCCGCCGCGCGGCGGACCCTGAGGCACAGTCCACAGGCATCGGTTCCGTCGGGCTCGGCTTCCAGTAGCCGGCCCGTGTGGGCCATCGGCTGCCGGGCCCGCACGGGCGCGGCGTGTTGTCTCCGGGGCGGGCGGGGCGGGACGTACCTGTCGGGGTATGACACGACGCACACGAACAGTCACAACGGTGGGCCTGGCCGCGGCCGTCTGCGCGATGACGGCCGGGGCTGGCCTCGCACGGGCGCACGCCGGGACAGCGCCGGGGACGGCCGGGGACCGGGGTCTCGTGGTCTCGATGGGTGACAGCTTCATCTCGGGTGAAGCGGGGCGCTGGCAGGGCAACAGCACCGCGGTGACCGGCAGCCGGAACGGCACCGACCGGGCCTACCGGAACGGGGCCTACCTGCCCGCGCTGGTGTACGGGGCAAGCTACGCCGACCACTGCAACCGTTCCGACTCGGCGGAGATCGACAATGCGCCGTTCACCGACGGCGCCCCCGAACGCGTCAACCTCGCCTGCTCCGGCGCCCTGGCCAGGGCCGTGTACGCGAAGGCGGACGGCGGAGAGTGGTTCAAGGGCGAGGAGCCGCAGGCGGACCAGTTGCGCGCGGTGGCCGCCGGGCACCGGGTGAGGCTGATCGCGTTGTCCGTCGGCGGCAACGACATCGGCTTCTCGGACGTCATCCTCGCGTGCGCCAAGGAGTTCCTGAAGCCGGGCAGCAGCCACACCTGCGCCGCCGCCCAGCAGAAGGCGGTGGAAGGCCGCTTCGCCCGGATGCGCGAGGAGGCCGGCAGAGCCGTGGACAGCATCCGTGCGGTGATGCGCCAGGCGGGACAGCAGGACGGCTCCTACCGGCTCGTCCTGCAGTCCTACCCCTCCCCGCTGCCCGACGCCGCCCGGAACCGGTACCCGGCCAGGGGCTACAAGCGCTTCACCACGGGCGGCTGCCCGTTCTCCGACACCGACCTCGACTGGGCGCACGACACCCTGGTGCCCGAGATGACCGCGGAACTCGCACAGGTGGCCACCGCGCGGCACACCGAATTCCTCGACCTGTCAGCGGCCTTCCAGGGCAGGGAGGTCTGTGCCGACCAGGCCCGCCAGGCGACCGCGGGCGAACCGCCCGCCCCCGCCGCCAGTGAGTGGGTCCGCTTCCTGGTCACCGGGCTCGCACAGGGCGAGCGCCAGGAGAGCCTGCACCCGGACTTCTACGGCCAGCTCGCCCTGGGCCGCTGCCTGGCCCTGGCCGCCGGCGAACAGCAGAGCGAAGGACACTTCCGCTGCGCCGACACCTCCGGCAAGGGCCCCGAAGCGATGACGCTCGCACAGGAGTAGCACCGCGCCCGGGCGGCAGCTGCCAGCCGGCCGGTGACGAGCGGGGGCCGCACGTCCGGCAGGACCCCGCCACCGCCGACGCCGCCGGCCAGGTCCGCCCCGCGGCCGGCGGCCCCTGGAGTTCCTGCGGCCGGCCTCCGCACCGGGCGGCCGCGGCGGCCCGGCCCTTCCCCAGGGCCGGCGTCAGCGCCGACGCCGGCCTCCTTGACGCCGGGCTCCTGCCGGACGTCAAGAGCGCTGCGGCACCGCACCCGACGGCAGACTCTTCCGCGCAGTACGCGGCGGACGCGTCCGCTCCACCGAATACTGCGGCATCTGGCAAGACGCCTGACAGGACACACTGCACGCACAGGATGTAGAAAGCCTTTTTGCCGAGGTCCATTACTGCCTACGCCACGCGGGCATCTCTTCGTGGATCACCGCCGGGATCCCACCCGCCGAAGCCGCCCGGCGTGCCGGGCACAGCCACACCGTTCTCTACCGCGTCTACGCCAAACCGCTCCAGGGCTACCAGCAAGAGGCCAACCAGCTCATCGCAGCCGCTATGCATGAGATTCAACGGTGAATCGTGGATACGCGGATGTACTAGCGCCCGCGCACACGGCCGCAATCATGATGACGAACCGCGAGCACATCCGCCCGTTGCCCATCCGCCTGGTCGGGTGTGGCGACGGCAATGGTGAGCGCTGTGGGCAGTGAAGATCTCCAGTACGTAGCTGAGGGACTGCGCAACGCTGCCGACGGTCTCGGCATGAGGCCATCGGCGTGAGGCGCGATGAATGAACGTGGCGCGTGCCATGCTGACCGACGAGGGCCTTCTTGCGGGGCGGGAGCCCAAGCAAAGATCCGGTCGGCAGGTTCCTCTTGGCGTCCTTGTCAGGACGCCAAGAGGAACCCACGGGTACGAGGTCCGGTTCGACGACGCGGTCAGAGCAGGACGGAGTACATGTTCCAGCCGGTGCCGACCTGGACCCGGCGCGCATAGGGCGCCTTGGGGTCGCCGGTGCCGCGGTAGTACCAGAGTTTCCCTGCGGAATCGGCGGCCAGCAGATCGGGGTGTCCGTCGCCGGTCATGTCGCCGACGCCGACGATGCGGCTGTAGGTGTTCCAGCCGGGACCGACCTGCGTGCGGCGCGTGTACGGATCCGTGGTCCTGCCGGTGCCGCCGTAGTACCAGAGGGTTCCGTTGTGGTCGCGGGCGATGAGGTCGGGGTGTCCGTCGCCGTTGACGTCACCTGCGCCGACGATGGTGGTGTAGGTGTTCCAGCCGGGTCCGACCAGGGTCCGGCGTGCGAAGGGCGCCTTGGCATCGCCCGTGCTGCGGTAGTACCAGAGGGTTCCGTTGTGGTCGCGGGCGATGAGGTCGGGGTGTCCGTCGCCGTTGACGTCTCCCGCGCCGACGATGGTGGTGTAGGTGTTCCAGCCGGAGCCGACGCGCGTGCGTGCCGAGAACGGGCCGCCGGACTTGCCGGTGCCCCGGTAGTACCAGAGCACGCCGTCGTGGTCGCGTGCCACCAGGTCTCCGGTACCGGCCGCGGTCAGCGAGCCAAGCGGGGCGATCGTGGTGTAGGTGTTCCAGCCGGGGCCGACCCGCGTCCTGGGCCCGAGCTTGCCGGGAGCGGCCGGGTCGGGAGTGGCCTGGTACTGCCACAGGGTCCCGGCGCTGTCACGGCCGTAGAAGGCGGCGCGGTGGCCGGCGGGGACCGTGTCGGCCGTCAGCGTCAGGCGGGTGGCCGCACTGTCGTAGGGGCGGCCGTCGGCGCCGATGGTCTCAAGGCGGCCGTCGAGCGTACCGGCGGGCAGCCCCCAGTCGCTGGTGACTTCCAGGCGCTCCAGAAGCTCGCCGTCCGCCGTGGCGTCCCACTGATGGGCCGGCAGTTGCAGCGTGAGGGATCCGTCGTCGGTGATGCTCCAGGAGGCGGTGCGGAAGGCTGTGCCGTCGGTGGCGTAGGCGACGTGCAGTCCGGCCGCGAGTTGCCGGGCGGTGTATTTGGCGGCGGTGATCGCGTCGGCAGGCAGTGTCCATCGCGTCGAGGAGGCGGCCGGAGCCGTACCTACCCGTCGTGTCCGTACGGTTGCCGTCGTCGCCCGGGTGTCGCCGGTCGCGATCGGGACGGCGGCTCCCCACGGCACCTGCGTGCCGCTCGCGGACGTCCAGGAGGCCGAGAGGTGGGGTTGGGCGATGAAGATGCCGCCGTTGGTGGCGATCGTGCTGTGTGCGACGACCTTGCCGTCGGAGCCGGCGATGATGGAGCCGGTCACCGGGATCGCCTCCGCGATCGGGTATCCGGCCGACACGTGGAGATGCACCGTACCCGCTTGGAGCGGTGCGCCGGGAATGCCGTTGTGATCGCTGTCGGTGTCGCCGATCGTGACGGTCGCCGCGAGGCCGGGCCGCCGCACCACGGGTACGGGGTTGCCCGTGTCGTCGGTGACGCGGAGCTGATCGAGCCCGGAGTCCTGCAGGTCCAGGCGTATGTAGGCATCCGCGGCCGGAGGTGCGGTCACGGTGACGTCCAGATCGCCCGGCTCTCCGTACATGGCGATGTGCGCGTCACCGACGGCGATCGCCGGTCCGGAAGGCGGTGCGTCCGCCGCGGCGACGGGCGGAAGGCTCACGGCGGTGCCCGCAGCCAGAGCCACGGCGGCCGCAGCCGCTACGCGGCGGTGAGAGACGTGCTTCACGTGCGATTCCTTGAGGTGGAGGGGCGGGCCGCGGTGCGGCCCGCCGCGAAAGGAGTGCGGACTTCGGGTCAGGCGATTTGCTGGAAGCCGTTCCAGCCGGCGGTGCCGACCGCGGTGCCGGAGCCCTGGATGCCGGAGTAGAAGTAGAGCTTGCCGTCTCCTCCGGAGGACCAGACGTCGGGCTTGCCGTCCCCGTCGGCGTCCGGGGCCGCGGTGAGCAGCGGGCGGTTGGCCGGCGTCCAGTTGGTGCCGATCACGGTCGGAGCCGAACCGAGCCCGTCGCCGTTCGTTCCGGTGCCGTTGTAGAACCGCAGGTCACCGTTGGCCTTGCTGCGGGCGACGAGGTCGACGTGGCCGTCGCCGACACGGTCGCCGGGCGCGGTCAGGTCGAAGCCGGACCAGCTGCCGTTGCCGACCAGGACGGGCGGAGTGGTCTCGTCGAGGTAGAAGGAGTCGGACCCGAAGTAGAGCCAGAGCAGGTCGCCTTCCTTCACGAGCAGGTCGGGGTGCGGAGGCACGTCGATGGTGCCGTCGCCGTCGGTGTCCAGCCCGCCGTCGACGTCGCCGATCGCGAGGATCTGGTCGGCGTCGGAAAAATGGTCGTTGGCCGGGTCGTAGACGCTGAGCTGCTGTTCGTCGTAGAGGCAGGACTGGGACTGTCCGTCGGCCTGTTCGTCCCTGGCGGTGCAGGCGTAGCCGAATCCGTTGTTGGGGAAGACCTCCAGCGACTTTCCGTCGGTGCCGGGAAGGAGAGCGACGAGGTCCTCGTAGCCGTCGGCGGTCCAGTCACCGCGGTGGGTGATGGAGGCGCCGTTGAAGTCGGTGGCGCCGCCGGCGGTGTACGGGGCGAGGAAGCCGCTGCCCTGGCCCGCGTAGAAGCGCAGATCGCCGTCGGTGGTGACGCCGTACATGTCGGAGGTGCCGTCGCCGTTGAGGTCGCCTGCCTTGTCCGGGGTGGCCGGGCCGTTGGCGTAGAAGCGGTAGGAGAAGGTGTCCGACCTGTTGCCGCCCTTGTCCAGGCTGCGCACGGCCAGCGTGTGGGCGCCGGCGGCGGGCGGTGTCAGCTTGATGTCGACCGAGCCGCCCGCGGTCTTGGGTGCGGCGTTGCGGACCGTCGGGTCCCAGTCGGTCCAGTACTCGTAACTGGCGACGTCCGCGATCCCACCGCTGCTGAGGGTGAAGGTGCCTTCGGTGCGGGACCGGCCGGTGGTGGCAGGCCAGCCGTCCACGGCTTCGGGAAATTGCTGGGAGTCCGCACTGGGCGGGTTGCTGGGCCGGGCGGCGTCGAACGTGAAGTGGCAGTTGGTGCTCCACGGTCCGCTCAGCGAACTGTCCTCGGCGCTGGCGCGCCAGCTGAAGTTGCCCGCCCCGGTGATGCCGTCGTCCTTGAGCAGCTTGGTCAGGGTGGCCTTGGGGATGACGAGCCTGGCGCTCTTGCCCGAGGTCACGCTGACCGTTGTGTTGACCTCGTTGGTGGCGCCGCCGTGACCGGTGGGCCACAGGTTGAAGTGCGCCTTGATGGTGCCTCCGTCAGGGTCGGAGAAGGTGCCGCCGAGCGTCACATCGGTGTTGCCGATGGTCGTGTACGTGCTGTTGGCCCCGCAGTCGTTGCCGGAGGACGGGTTGGTGTAGAGGCCGGACGGCTTGCCGGGGTAGGTGTTGTAGTCGGTGGAGAGCACCGCGGTGCTCGCCGTGAACTTCTTCCACGCGTACATGTCGGTCTCACTCGTGGCCCGCATGCCGAGCGTGATGTTCGGCCAGTGCTTGGTGGCGGCTTCCTTGGCCGCGGCGGTGACGTCGTAGGCGAGATTGCCAGCGGGGCAGGAGGAGTTGTAGCCGTGGGAGTCCGTGCTGGTGGACAGCTTGGTGGCCCACGACGGCTGGTTGTTCCAGCTGGTCGACGAGGAGATCGATCCCGTCAGCCACGTCTCCGCCTTCGCGTCGTTGCACGACCATGACCACGAGTTCTTGATCCGGAAGGTGGACTTGGTGATCGCCTTGTTGGTGTTCCAGAGGTTGTTGGAGTCCATCCGGAAGAACGAGCGGGCCAGGCCGTTGGTCTCGTTCTCGTAGCCGACCCGGGCGTCGCCGGTGGAGGAACCGCTGCCGCCCCAGCCGGCACCGTTGTAGAACGTGCCCGTCGGGTACTTCTTGTACGCGATCGTCCACGCCTCTTTGGAGCCGCCGATCGTGGGGTCGATGTAGACGGGGTACGTGACGTCGTCGCCGGTCAGCAGGGACTGGTCGGGCGTCAACGTCACCGTGGAGGACGTGACGTCGATCGGGACGGCCGCCTGCTGCGAGCCGTGGCCGGGCTCGAACTCGTCGGTGGGGACGGCGGGTCCGGGCGTGTCCTGCGCAGACGCGGCGAGCCGGGACCGCTGTCCGGCCGAGGGTGCGGCCGCCGGTGCGGTGGAGCTGTCCCACATGCGCGGGACGGGCGCGGTGAAGACCTCCTGCCCTGCAGGGTTGATCGCCCGCAGATTGCCGGTGGCGTCGGTGCTGATGTCGACGCCGTCGGAGGCCAGCTTGAGTTTGAGCGTCTTCAGCGTCGGATCGGCCGCCGCTTCCGCCGACTTGACCACCAGCAGCTCGCCGAAGCCCGATGTCCCGGCACGCACCTTCAGGTCCACGCCCGGCAGCACCTCCGGGTACGTGGCGCTGTCGCCGTTGACCGTTGGCGCGGGCAGGGCCGTGGGCCAGGACAGCGACATGCTGCGGCCGTCCCGGGTGATGGTGGCCAGCGGAGCGGTGCCGCCGCCGGAGAACTCCAGACCGACTGCGGTCGCCGCGGGCGCGATCCGGCCGTCCGTACCGCGGTGCAGTGTCGTGTCGATGTCGACCAGCTTGTTGCCCTGACGGACGCGCTGCTCGGTCGCGTACTGGTCGCGCGTGAACGTCCCGTCCGGATTGGCGAACAGCTGTGCCGTCTCGGTGCGTTCCGAGAGCACCTCGGCCCGCTGCCCGGTCTCGGCGGCACGGGCGACGGCCTCGGACACCTCATCGGTCGTCCCGGTCCCCCCGGTGGCCGTGGATGACATGCTGTCAATTGCCTGAGCGGGTAGGGCAGTTGCCGCCGGAGACAGCACGGCGGCCACCACGAGAGCAGCGAGTGGAATTCGCCACCTTCCTGTGCGCATCGCTCCCCTTCGATACT
The DNA here is from genome assembly GCF_044741185.1 of Streptomyces sp. NPDC088197. Classification (NCBI taxonomy): domain Bacteria; kingdom Bacillati; phylum Actinomycetota; class Actinomycetes; order Kitasatosporales; family Streptomycetaceae; genus Streptomyces; species Streptomyces sp. NPDC088197. Next base: position 723 of record NZ_JBIUSD010000022.1, on the reverse strand, counting down.
TCAAACCAGGATCCTTTCAGTTGCCACGTGAAGCACGGATCGTCGTGTGGCATCGGAGAAAACCGCGCGGTCACCCGCGTTCGGAGGCGGGTCTGCGCGTGCATTGAGTATGCACATGGATCAAGCCAGTCTGGACCGCCCGTGGAGTCCTTCTGGTCATCTGTGCAGCTCACGATGGCGGAGCAAGTTGGGCATAGGCGTCCATTAGCACCGGTAAGCGGTGAAGCCTGTCAAATATTCAAATTCTTGTGCTATGGGAATCGAAGCGAAGAATTCGCGGTCGGCCTGATTCTTTGACGGCTCTTTGCGGGTGCTAATGTCAGCCGAATCGTCAACACTGCGTGAGCCCTTGGGGGGGTAAAGTGTCCGTTTTGCGGACCCATTTTCAGCGGAGTCCCGCACGGGCCAGGACACGTCGGCAAAGAGCGGCCTATGCCGTGAGTCTTTCGCTCGTCGTGTATCTGCTGCTCGGATTGCTGGCCGGTCCTGTGGCGGCCGCTGCCGAACTGAGCCTGCTCAAGTTGTCCAAGCCGCACCCGGTTCCGGCCACACCGGTCGGGGCGAAGCCGAAGGCGCGTACGGACGAGGCCGCGCAGCACGCCTGGAAGGGTGCGCCGAAGGTGACCTGGCCCGCGGCCGGGACCGTGGCGGCGGCGATACCCGCGGCGGGCACGGCCCGTAAGGCGGCCGGTTCGCTCCCGGTACGCCTCCGGCAGAGCGCGG